>NZ_JBHZOX010000004.1:0-377239 GCF_042787905.1 Priestia sp. YIM B13551 | reverse complement strand
CCACAGGTAGGACTCGAACCTACGACCGATCGGTTAACAGCCGATAGCTCTACCACTGAGCTACTGTGGAACAATATAACATTTACTAGCGACATTAAAAATTTAACATGTTTCTAGCCTAAAGTCAATATATTATTTTAAAACAGCGTATAAAAAATAGGCAATCATCAGCAGTTGAATAAATCCTTTTGAAATAGCGCCACTAAAAAAGCCAATAACCGAACCTACTCCAATTTTTACTGCGTTGCTAATTGTGGTCCGATGAACAATCAGTTCTCCTACAATCGCTCCGATAAACGGCCCTAAAATAATTCCAAATCCCGGAATGACAAACGGACCCACAAGCAGCCCAACTGTACTTCCCCAAACACCTGCTTTAGTGCCTCCGAATTTTTTCACACCAATAATATTAGCTATATAGTCTGCTAAAAAAAGTGCGACAACTAACAATCCTTGTATCACCCAAAATAACCAGCTATAGGAGCTAAAATCATAAAATAAACCGTATATAACAAATCCTAGAGCTACAAATAGCACGCTTGGGATGATGGGATAAACCAACCCAACAAACGATACAACAAAGCTAATGATAATTAATGCCCAACATAAAATAGCCATGCCCGCACCTATCCTTTTTATTATTACTATTTATCATACAATAATCACTCCTATAAAGAAAGACCTTGCACGACGAGTCCTTCCTTTATTTTACTTTCGAATACCTCTTCAAATAATGATTTTCGAGTGTACCTCTGCAATATTAACAGCACGGTCCTCAAGCTGCCCGTAATATCCCCAAAAACAATGACGGCAAAACCTGTACATATACGCATAAGATGTGCTTGTGACAAAACGCTCCACCGCATCATTGTAATTGGTAACGGTTTCTAAAATCTATTGTAAACCTTAAATTTTCGCTATAAAATAAGGTATAATCAGAATCTTCAATAAGAGGAGGCTTTACAATGAGCATGCTGAAAAAGATGGCATGGAGTTTTACTTCCTTCAAAAAAATAAGGTCGCTTCGCTTTGAGCATACGAATAAAACAATTGGCTTTGTGCTGTTTTTAACATTTATTTCTTTGCTGCCTACATTTTTCTTTATGACTTTGACGATTGTAAACGGCTATCATATCGCTACTACAGATCTTCCGAAATCTGTTCCTTCTTTTTCTATTTCAAACTCACAGCTTACGTCAAGTCAACCTTTCACAAAAAAAACAAACGGTACCGCTTTTATCTTAAACCCCTCACAGTCTATTGAACGGTTTCATTCCCCTGCTCATGCAATTGGTTTTTTAAAGGATGGAATTTACATCACGACTAATTCACAAACACAAACGTATTCATATGAGTTGCTAAACTGGCATCATAAAGATAAAAATGAACTGCTAAACTTGCTGCACGAACAAAAATTTTCTTTATACATACTTGTCCCTATCGCTATGCTTTTACTGTACGTATTAACATCTGGACTAAACTTCCTTTCTATTACCTGCCTTGCTTATCTTGGAAAACTGATTGGACTCATTACTAAAAAGCAGCTTCCTTTCAAGCAGCTATGGGCACTGAGCGCTTATAGTACGGTAGCCTTCACGCTGCTTTATACGCTTTTTGAAGCTTTTTCTTTGTCTCTAGCACTACATAGCTCTCTTTACTGGATAGGAACATTCTTCATTTACTTGTTGCTCGTCACAAGGGTTCCTATAAGAAAAAAGGTAAAACCTAATAAAGATGCTGGGACAAACGTATTTTAGTTGAAGGAAAATCCAAACGAGGAATCTAGATTCTTGATAGAGAATCCAACTCGTTCGGATTTTTTTATTGATATGGTGAACGCAGGTTTCATGTATGCGGCTGCTTCTAGCTGGTGATTGGAGTGATTTAGTTAAGTCTCAGCCTCTTTATTTCGGTACAACTTTTCTTCTTCCCATTGCAGAAGAAAGAATTTTCAACTGATACAAAACCCACAAACCTCCTGCTGTGAGCAGAATAAAGCTATAAACAAACATCAGCCTTTCAGCATGCATCCACACTTCAAAAACAACAGGTCCCAACGCTACTCCTAAAAATCTCACCGTTCCATAAATGGATACAATAAACCCTCTTTTTTCGTCTGAAGCCGCTGAAGTAATCATCATATTAATACACGGAAGAACAAATCCTAAGCCGCCAAAGGCGACTGTCAAACAAAACATCAGCACAGGAAGCGTATAAATAATCGTTAATACTCCAAACATCAGGAATAAAAGAGTTATCCCTACTATCATTAATTTTTTCATGAGCTCTACATCTGTTTTGATGCGTTGACCGGTCCAGTAAGAAACGAGCGTCATCGCACCAAGAGGAAATAAAAAAGCGGTTCCTTTAAAAAAACCGTCTATATGATACGTTTCCTCTATTAGAAAAGATAAGTAATATAAAATGCCAAATAATAAAAACAACCCCAATCCCCCGACAAAGAATAAAGGAAAAAGTGATTTTCTTTTATCATAGACAATCCCAATGGCTTTCTTTAAATATTCTTGAACAGATACTGAATCCGAACCTGTTTTCCCTTCTCTCACATACATCACTATACCTACTAAAGCAGCACCTGCAGCTAAAGGATAGACAAAAAACGCGGCATACCATACGACGAGTGCTGCCGATGCTCCAATTATCGGTGCAACCACTTTTCCAACTCCGTTATACACTTCTAAAATCCCGAGGACTTTTGCTCTTTTTCCCCCTGTAAATACATCTCCAGTTAATGCCATTGCCAACGTTGTAGTACCTGCAGCTCCAATCCCTTGAATGACTCTGCCTGCCATCAACACAGCAAAGCTTCCAGAAGAGAATGAAGCACTACTAGCAGCGATGACACTACCTATTATCATCATGACGAGTGAATATATGATTAACTTTTTACGCCCATACCGGTCTGATAAAATCCCTACAGCAGGGATACACAATGCGGCTGGAATCGAAAATGCACTCAGTATCAAACTGGTTTGAACTCCGCTTAAATGAAGTGACTTTTGAATGCTTGGCAGCAGAGGAATGAGCATGGAATTTCCCAGCACCATGATTAAAGGCAATAAGCCTAATGAAACAATCATTAATTTTTCTTTCAATTTTCGTTCTCCAATCATATTTAAGTAAGACAAGCATAGGCTTTACACATAAGCAAAAGAATGAAGGAGGAGCATAATGAAAAAGCTATGTGCATTAGCCGCTTTCGCTTTTATCGGATATATTTGTCACTACGACATTAAATACGGGACCATTCCCACTGCTACTGAAGCAGTTCAAGTCAGCAAAGCGCAGCCTGCAGAAACAAAAGCCGCCAGCTCTTCTTCCACCTATACAAAAATAAAAATTAAGCCAGGCGATACAGTTTTGTCCGTCATTGAGGAGCTTACAAAAAAATCGATACCGGTTTCTATGAACCAAATGATTACAGACTTCAAAAAGTTAAATAACGGTACAGCGCCTGAGGATATTCAAATTGGAAAAACGTATAAGTTCCCTATTTACAAGTAATGACAGCATTCTTCTTGTCAAGATGGGATAGTCATTGTTAAAATAGCTAAGGTAGTACTTTCTACTAGTTATTTTGTTCATAAAGAGTTATTCTATTAATGAATTCAAATTCTTGATTTCATTTTGAAGGAGAGATTATCACGTGAGTGAAATTATACATCGTACAAAAACACGCCCGGTTAAAGTTGGAGATTTAACAATCGGAGGCAGCAACGAGTTAGTTATTCAAAGTATGACAACCACTAAGACACATGATGTTGAAGCAACGGTTGCAGAAATTAAACGTTTAGAAGAAGCAGGATGCCAAGTTGTTCGTGTTGCTTGTCCAGACGAGCGCGCAGCAGATGCAATCCCTGAAATTAAAAAACGCATTAGCATTCCATTAGTTGTGGATATTCATTTTGACTACCGCTTAGCATTAAAAGCAATTGAAGGCGGAGCGGATAAAATCCGTATCAACCCTGGTAATATAGGTCGCCGTGAAAAAGTGGAAGCTGTTGTAAATGCTGCAAAAGCTAAAAATATTCCAATTCGTATTGGAGTTAACGCTGGTTCACTTGAAAAACGTATTTTAGATAAATACGGCTATCCGACAGCAGATGGCATGGTAGAAAGTGCACTTCATCACATTAAAATTTTAGAAGACCTTGATTTCCATGACATCATCGTGTCAATGAAAGCATCGGATGTTAACTTGGCAATTGAAGCTTATGAAAAAGCTGCTCAAGCATTTGACTACCCTCTTCACTTAGGAATTACAGAATCGGGTACATTATTTGCAGGAACTGTAAAAAGTGCAGCAGGTCTTGGCGCTATTTTATCTAAAGGAATCGGAAATACATTACGTATTTCTTTAAGTGCGGATCCTGTAGAAGAAGTAAAAGTTGCGCGCGAATTGCTAAAATCATTCGGTTTAGCTTCCAATGCTGCAACTCTTATTTCTTGCCCAACTTGCGGACGTATTGAAATTGATTTAATTAGCATTGCTAATGAAGTTGAAGAGTATATTTCAACTGTAAAAGCACCGATTAAAGTAGCGGTACTTGGCTGCGCTGTAAACGGTCCTGGTGAAGCTCGTGAAGCTGATATCGGGATTGCAGGAGCACGCGGTGAAGGTCTACTATTCCGCAAAGGCGAAATCGTACGCAAAGTTCCTGAAGAAACAATGGTTGAGGAACTAAAAAAAGAAATTGATAAAATTGCTGCTGAATATCACGCAAAGCAAGAAGCTGAAAAAGCTGCAGCTAAATCATAACCCAAAAAAAGCGAGGCGCATATGCGCCTCGCTTTTTTTTTATGAAAAGAACGGTAATATAAACGTACCGACAATAATCGATACAACTCCGATCCCTATTGCCCATGCTCCTAGCGTAAGTGCTCCTTTTCTGCGTGCGATAAACCCTAGAATAATCCCAGCGGCACCAAGAATAATTGGTAAAAAGAATAGTGAAAGAATCGAAAGCACGAGTGCGAAACGACCGTATCCCGTTCCTTCTCCTCGTCCAGCGACTTCATGATTGCGATTGCGATCAATATCTATAACTTCACGCTCTGCATGAGGCTCTCCTACTCGGTAAGGAACGCCCACTTCAGCTGCAGTTTCTTCCATGAAATCAGCTTCATATACATCTTTTCTACGCCTTTGTTCTTCATTCTCCATGCTTAATCCCTCGCTTTCGTAAATAAGGAGCATTTATAGTATCTGAATGCGAGGGAAAATTATAAGTGTCAATCTTATACAGCTGCTCACTCTCTTACAAGAAATAGGTACAGACGCAATCACCAGGCCATGCAGTGATCATTACGTTTTGCCAAAGGCGTATAAAAAGTATTACTGTTTCTGTTTGGGCTTTATGTTACACTAGACAAGAATAATCAAGCACCTAAGTAGAATAAACGTATTAAAGGAGTGCACGTAGTTGACGAAAAAGTTTGGAATTGACATTGATGGAACTGTTACTTCTCCTGAAACTTTTGTTCCTCATTTAAATAAAGCCTTTAA
The DNA here is from genome assembly GCF_042787905.1 of Priestia sp. YIM B13551. Classification (NCBI taxonomy): domain Bacteria; kingdom Bacillati; phylum Bacillota; class Bacilli; order Caryophanales; family Bacillaceae; genus Priestia; species Priestia sp. YIM B13551. The sequence goes on along the minus strand of NZ_JBHZOX010000004.1, from coordinate 371,712 downwards.
CTTAAATTTAACACTTGAAGACATTACAGAATATGATTTCAGCCCTTTTGTAAATGTATCACCTGCTGAACTCGGGAAATGGTTTAAAGCAAATGAACGCTCTATTTACGAAACCTCTCCACTTGCAGACGATGCAAAAGCGGTTTTGCAAAAATGGCATCAAAAGCACGAATTATTCTTTATTAGTGCAAGGCACGATAAGCTATTGGACGTCACGGAAGAATGGTTTCAAAAAAATGAACTATCGTTTCATCACATTGAGTTAGTCGGATCTCATTTTAAAGTTGAGACAGCAAAACGATATGATGTTGATATCTTTTTTGAAGACAAACATGATAATGCTTGTGAAATCAGTGAAGAATGCAATATCCCCGTTATCTTATTTGATACTCCTTATAATCGCTTACCTGTTCCAAAAGGAGTGGTTCGCGTATACAATTGGCTAGAAGCAGATCAGTGGGTAGCCAGCTGGTTAAAAGAACAGCAAAAATAAAAAAGAGAGGTGCATAACGCCCTCTCTTTTTTATTGATTACATTCTATACATTGACCGTAAATTTCAAATTTATGGCCTGTAATATTGTATCCTCGCAAATCCTCGTCTACATACTCCATCGGACAAGCTTCAATTTCTTTTGTTTTTCCACAATCTAAACAAATGAAGTGGTGATGATGATGGGCGGTTGCACATTTAAATCGAAAGTGCTTTTCGCTCGAAAGCTCTGTCATTTCAAGTACGCCTAACTCCACAAACAATGATAAATTACGGTAGATTGTATCAAAACTCAGACCAGGATAATCAGGCTTCATGTATTCTAATACATCTTTTGCCGTTAAGTACTTATTTGATTTTGAAAACAGGGCAAGCATTTCTTCACGTTTTCCTGTATGTTTATATCCTTGATCTTTTAATAAATGAATGGCTTCAGTTAAATTCATTTTTGTTTCCCCTTCCGTCCTTTATTAATCATAATAGATATGATTAAAATAACAACAGCAATGACAACAATTGTACCGCCTGGTGCTAAATCCAAGTAGTACGCTGAAAATAATCCGCCTAAAACAGATATTTCACCAAAAATCACCGAAAGCAAAATCGTTTGTTTAAAGCCTCTAGCTAAGCGAATGCTTGCTGCTACAGGAAGAGTCATAAGAGATGACACTAATAAGATACCGACGATACGCATCGATACAGCAATGACAAGAGCAACCATCACAATAAATAAAAAGTGCATCCACTTCGATTTAATCCCAGAAGCAGAAGCGTGCTCCTCGTCAAAAGATAAAATAAACAATTCTTTATATAAGAAAAAGACAATAGCTATAACAAATACGGCTATGACAACAACTGTCCAAAGATCCGAACGACTCACCGCACTTACGCTTCCAAACAAATAATTCATTAAATCATTATTAAAACCGTCCGCTAGCGAGATACAAATTGCACTAATACCAATTCCGCCCGATAAAATAATCGGAATGGCCAGCTCTTGGTAATGCTTGTAGACGCTTCGAAGTTTTTCAATAAAAAGAGCGCCTGTAACGGAAGATACCATCCCTAAATAGACGGGGTTCACTCCTTGCATAAACCCTATTTTCTGACTAAGAAGCAAGCTCGCAGAAATCCCCGCTAGCGTCACGTGACTTAACGCGTCTGCAATTAAAGAAAGACGTCTTACTACGATGAACGTGCCCAATAAAGGAGCTAAGACGCCAATAATCATACCGGTTAAAAATGCATTTCGTAAAAACTCAAATTGAAATAAACTGCTTATCATACGTGCTGCCCTCCATGATGATGATCATGGGTTAACACATGAACATTATGACCATAAAACATAGATACGTCATGTTCACAAAGCTGTTCGAATTCTTTGGCATTCCCATGAAAGTGTAGAAATTTATTTAAACAAGCAACGTGGGTTACTTTTTCTGAGACAGTGCCAATATCGTGAGTGACAAGCACGAGCGTAATTCCTTTTTCCTTATTTAACTTTTCAAGAAGCTCATAAAAAGTGTACACATTTTGTGCATCCACTCCGACTGTTGGCTCATCTAAAATTAACAGCTCGGGCTCACTTACAAGCGCGCGTGCAATAAAAATTCGCTGCTGCTGACCACCGGATAGTTCTCCTATGTTTCGATTTAAAAATTCGCTCATCCCCACTGCTTCTACCGCTTCTTTTACTTTTTGTTTATGAGAAGCATTCATAAAGCGAAACAAACCTAATTTTGAAGTAAGACCCGTGGAAACCACTTCAAAAACGGTAGCAGGAAAGCCGCTGTTGAAACTATTCGCTTTTTGCGATACATATCCAATTTTACTTCGTTCTTTAAACCTTCTCTGATCTTTTCCAAATAAACGAATTGCACCTTGAGATGGTTTTTGCAAACCAAGCAAACATTTGATTAGCGTTGATTTCCCAGAACCATTTGGACCAACGAGACCCAAAAAAGCTCCTTTCGGAATTGAAAAACTTATATCTTCTAATACATTCACTCCATCATATTGAAATGATAAATGATCAATTTCAATGATATCAGGTGTATTCATATGCGCCTCACCATTCTTTTTTTATATTTCTCCATACAAAAGAGGGCACGGTTTCTATCGTATACTCCGTTACCCATTTACTTTCTCAGAATCATTACGATTTAGTCATTAATGTAGTATACAGGATTGTCTTTTATTTGTAAACTAAGCCGTTTCACTCCTTCGCTTTCTTGCCTCTGTAAGTTCATCCGACTCAAAATGTTGTTTTATTACACAATATAGTCACATCTTTCTTTTTTATTCATAAACTGTATATGACGAGGAGGTAATCATATGAAAATTGTACAGCAGATTGTCAATAAGAAAGTAAACAACATTACCCCGAAAGAGCTTTTAAAGTATAGCAAACAATACAACATCCCCATTACAGATCAGCAGGCACATACCCTTGTATCCGTCATTAGACAGCAGCCCGTAAATATTTATAACCTTGAAGAGCGCCGAAATTTAATCAAACAAATTGCTCAAGTAACAGATCGTGAAACTGCCAGACGAGTGAATGAATTATTTCAGCAGTTGATGTAAAAGAAGAGGTCATGTCTATAGACATGACCTCTTTCAACCACATATGAAATTACATAAGCTTTTGTTTTACCTCTGAATCAAAGCTTTGTGCACGAATCATATCAATTTCCAACTGATATGGCGCTTTTTTATTTTTCTTATCTTCTCCTACATAAGGAGTTTCTAGAATTTTAGGAACTTCTGTAAACGCTGGGTGATGAACAATATAATTCAGTGCACCAAATCCGATTTCACCAAATCCAATATTTTCATGGCGGTCTTTTCGAGCACCGCATACATTTTTACTATCATTGATGTGAAGCACTTTAATTCGCTGTATTCCTACGGTTTTGTCAAATTCATTTAATACACCGTCAAAGTCTTGAACGATATCATAACCAGCATCATGTACGTGACATGTGTCAAAACAAACAGAGAGCTTTTCATTGTGCGTCACGCCATCAATAATTTGGGCAATTTCTTCAAAGCTTCTTCCACACTCTGTTCCTTTTCCAGCCATTGTCTCAAGCGCAATTTGAACTTCTTGATCAGCTGTCAACACTTCGTTTAGACCTTTGATAATTTGCTGAATACCGGCATCTGCTCCAGCACCCACGTGAGCTCCTGGGTGAAGAACAATTTGCTTTGCGCCAAGAGCATGGGTGCGCTGAATTTCAGACGTTAAGAAATCTACTCCAAGCTCAAATGTTTCGGGCTTTGTTGTATTTCCTAGATTAATGATATAGGGAGCATGTACAACAATATCTGTCATTCCATGCTCTTTCATATGCAAAAGACCAGCTTCAATATTAAGCTCTTCAATCTTTTTGCGACGAGTATTTTGTGGAGCGCCTGTATAGATCATAAACGTATTTGCTCCGTAAGAAGCTGCCTCTTCACTTGCTCCTAAAAGCATCTTTTTGCCGCTCATCGATACGTGAGAACCAATTTTCAACATTCCTTTTTACACCTCTAACCTATTGCGATTAACGATTGTTGCGTCTTTCACTACGCTTTTTCTTTTGCACATACTTTGTAATTTCACGAGCACGTTTTTTCTTGTAGCCAGGCTTTACTTTCTTCGGCTTTTGAATAAAGCGATGTGCCTCTTCTCCCACTTCATCCGCTTTCTTCACACGCTTTTTACGGCGGTTACGGTCATCGATGGAAACCCATTCTTGCTTTTGAAGATCTTTGTTTACAAACTCGATTCCCATTTTCTCCAGCTTATTTACTGCATCTTCATCTTCCACATCGAAGATTGTAGCAGCAATGCCAGAATGACCGGCACGAGCTGTACGTCCTACGCGGTGAATGTAGAAATCTAGATCTGAAGGAAGCTCAAAGTTAATGACGTGTGAAATTCCTTCAATATCAATACCGCGAGCTGCTAAATCTGTCGCTACTACGTATTGAAATTCTAAATTATTAATTTGCTTCATCATTTTCTTACGGTCACGAGGAGATAAGTCTCCGTGAATTCTTCCTACCTTTAAGCCTTTAGACAGTAGGTCATCTGCTACTTCGTCCGCCATTTTCTTTGTATTTGTAAAGACGATAGCTAAATAAGGATTATACGAAATAAGCATATCATGCAGCAGCTTAAACTTGTTACGATGACGCAGTGGAACTAATACATGCTCTAATTTAGCTGCTGCTGCTTGCTTCGGCGAAACATGCGTAAATTTTGGATTTTCCATGTATTTTTTTAAGAATGGCTTTAATTTTTCAGGAATAGTTGCCGAAAAAACAAGCATCTGTAATTTTTCAGGCATGTTGCTTGCCAAACGGTCCACATCTTCTAAAAATCCCATATCAAGCATTAAATCAGCTTCGTCTACTACTAACGCCTTTGTTGTATACACAACTAACGCTTTTTCATTTACTAAATCAAACAAACGAGCCGGTGTTCCTACAACAACTTGAGGCTGCTTCTTTAATTTGTCGATTGTACGCTGCTTATCTGTACCGCCGATAAAACATTTTGCTGAAATTTCTTCTCCTTCAGCACTGTGTTTTGTTAGCTTTAATACTTCTTGATAAATTTGAGAAGCAAGCTCACGAGTTGGAGCGGTGATCACAACTTGTACTTCTTCTTTTTTAGGGTCTACCTTTTCAAGTAAAGGCAATAAATAAGCGTGTGTTTTGCCGGTCCCTGTTTGCGACTGACCAATTACACTTTCCCCTTTTAAAACGGAAGGAATTAAGCGCTCCTGAATCTCTGTAGGCTGATAAAAACCTAATTGTTTAATTGCTTCTATTAAAAATGGTTGAAACTCAAAACGTTCAAAGTTTGTTTTTTCCATAATAGTCTCCTTTTTTACATTCACGTTCATCTTTTAAGGCACAATATATGATTATAATCGATTTTTCCTTCTGTGACTACTTCTCATTCATATTACTAAAACTTATTACCTGTTTCAAAAACATTTTATCGCGAGTTGCATACGATAGTAAAAGAAAATCTACTTTACTAAAGGAGGTGCGTCCTTTGCTACAGCGAAGACCACCATTTCCACCCGGTATGCAAAGAAGAATGATGCCAGGAATGCCACCACAAAACGGCTTTGGGCAACAACCTGGTAACTTTGGCCAATTTAATCCATTACAGCAGTTTCGTAACTTTGCCCAGCAAACAAATGCTCAACAATCATTTTACCCGAATCAGCAAGGCCTGAACCGTGGAGGAGGTAACTTCTTAACTCGCCTATTCCGAAGAGGCGGAAATAGAAACATACCATTTCAACAAGCGGCTGCAGCTGCTCCTCGAGGTTCTTTGTTTTCTGGACTTTCAGGAGCCCAAGGTGCTGCAGGAGCGACTAACTCTTCTTCCCTGCTTGGAGGTTTGCAAGGATTAACGAACCCTGCTAACTTGAGCTCCATGATGGGGAATGTTCAGCGAGTACTAAAAGCAGCGGAAACGATGGGACCTATGATTCAACAATACGGACCTCTTGTCAAAAATGCTCCTTCTCTATGGAAAATCTATCAGGCCTTGCGCTCAAGTGATGACACAGATGAAGTACTCGAAGCAGAAGGAACAGAGGTTTCTGAAACGGATGAAAGTAAAGACAGTAAGGTTTTATCAGCAGGCGCAGAAAGCACGGATTCATCCGATGATGAGCTGGATTTCTTTGAAGAAGAAATTGAACATTCATCCAGAGATCGGGTGTCTAAACCAAAACTTTATATTTGATAAATGTGCTGATTCCTTAAGGAAATACAGTGAGCAAAAAAAGAATATCTTTGTATTCTTCCTTCCTCTTTTATATAATAGAAGCGAGTTGAATTGCTCGTCAGGATTATGATGAGGAGGAAATTGAAATGAAAGTTATTAAAATTGCACCGCGCGGCTATTGTTATGGTGTAGTAGACGCAATGGTCATTGCACGAAACGCCGCTTTAGATAAATCATTGCCTCGACCAATCTATATCTTAGGAATGATTGTTCATAATAAACACGTTACAGATGCGTTTGAAGAGGACGGCATTATCACACTGGACGGTGCTAATCGCCTGGAAATCTTAGACCAAATAAATGAAGGAACCGTTATTTTTACTGCGCACGGAGTATCTCCAGAAGTAAAAGAACGAGCAAAAGAAAAAGGCTTAACAACAATCGATGCTACATGTCCGGATGTTACAAAAACCCATGACCTTATTCGCCAAAAAGAAAAAGAAGGCTATGACGTTATTTATATCGGAAAACGAAATCATCCTGAGCCAGAAGGTGCACTTGGTATCGCGCCAGATATCGTTCATTTAATTGAAAAAGCAGAAGACGTAGCCCATTTAAATATTCAACGTGAGAAAATCATTGTAACAAATCAGACAACAATGAGTCAGTGGGACGTTGCAGAAGTAATGGAAAAGGTAAAAGAAAAATATCCGCACGCTGAAGTTCACAAGGAAATTTGTTTAGCTACACAAGTTCGCCAAGAAGCTGTAGCCGAGCAAGCAGGTGAAGCAGATGTTACAATTGTAGTAGGAGATCCTAAAAGTAACAATTCAAACCGTTTAGCTCAAGTATCAATGGAGATTGCTGGCACTGAGGCATATCGTATCGGTGACATCTCAGAACTTCAGATCGAATGGTTGATGAACGCGAAAACCGTAGCTGTTACGGCAGGCGCATCTACCCCTACTCCAATCACAAAAGAGGTCATCAATTTTCTAGATCAGTTTGATCCGGAAGATGAAACAACATGGACACGTGAAAAAAGCGTGCCTCTTTCAAAGATTTTACCAAAAGTTCGAACAAAAAAATCGTCTTAATAGACGCAAAAGAAGGTGTTGACATTCGTCAACACCTTCTTTTTTTGTTACATAAACGTAAATGGGTTTGTGTCTACTTTTGAATCAAATACTTCACACTCAAAGTTTTTCGCATCAAAAAGACTGTTTAATACACGCGTTACACCTTGTCTCATAACTTTTTCAACATGATGACCAGGATCTACAACGTTTAAGCCCATTGCCATTGCATCATGCGCAACGTGGAAATACAAATCACCTGTTACATAGGCATCTGCTCCGCTAAATTTTGCGTTTGTAATATATTTGTTTCCATCTCCACCAAGAACAGCTACTTTTTTCACTGTGGCATCCATAGCCCCTACTACTCTAACACCGTCCACATCCAATGCTTGTTTAACATGAGCGGCAAACTGTTTTAACGTCATCTCTTCTTTTAACTTACCAATTCGTCCAAGTCCAAGCGGCTCGCCCGTTTGTTCCACTGGATAAATGTCATAGGCTACTTCTTCGTAAGGATGAGCACTGAGCATGGCACGAATAATTTTATTTTGTCGACCCGCTTCAAAAATAGTTTCAACTTTTGTTTCATTTACACGTTCTAACTCTCCTTTTGAACCAATGTATGGATTGGCTTCTGAAGAAGGTTTAAATGTGCCTTCCCCTTCAGTTGAAAACGTACAGTCGCTGTAAAGACCCACATGTCCAGCTCCCGCATCACAAATAGCTGTGCGCACTGCTTCAGCATGATTTGAAGGAACAAATACAGCAAGCTTTTTCAGCTGAATAGACGTTGTTGGAACCAGCACTTTTGTCTCTTGTAGCCCCAATGCTTCGGCCAACAAGTCATTTACTCCACCTTTAGCTATATCTAAGTTTGTATGAGCAGCATATACAGCAATATCATGTTTGATGCATTTCTCTAAAATACGCCCTTCAGGACGATCTGTAACCACTTGTTTTAGAGGTCTAAAAATAGGAGGATGATGAGCAATAATTAAATCCACTTGTTTTTCAATCGCTTCGTCTACGACCGTTTCAAGAACATCTAACGTTACCATTACTTTTTTTACAGGCTTGTTTAACGTTCCAATCTGTAAACCAATTTTATCTCCTTCAACCGCTAAATGCTTGGGAGAAAATGATTCAAATGCTTCAATTACTTGAAATCCGTTAGGGATTTTACTCATTTTAACGCCTCCTCAATTAATGAGATGTCTTGGGTAAGTTTTTGAAGTTTTGCTTTGCTTTCCTCGGACTGAGCCTGCTCCATTTGGCTAACAATTTGTTTAAGATGATTTAGTTCATACGTCCACTTTGTCGTAAAAGCAGAAGAGCGCTTTTCTTTTAAAATAGGGCCCATTAACACACCGGCTTCCACTTCACCGTTATAAGGAGCTAAGGCGTTTCCAGGTTCAGCGACGATGACTTCATACATACGACCGTCTTCTTCGATGATTTTTTCATCAATGATTTCCCAGTTGTGTTGAATCAGCCAGCTGCGAATATGATGTGAACCAATATTCGGCTGAAGTACAAGTCTTTTTACTCCTTCTAACTTTGCCTTTCCTTCTTCTAAAATCATCGTAATAAGCGTTCCGCCCATTCCGCAGATTGTAATACAGTCTACTTCATTCGGTGATATTACTTCTAGGCCGTTTCCTTTTCGAACGTCAATAACGTCCGTTAAGCTTGTTTTTTCCACCTGCTGAATAGCAGATTGAAGAGGCCCTTCTGTAATTTCTCCTGCTACGGCACCGCTAATATATCCATTTAAATAAGCAAAACACGGCAAGTATGCATGATCTGAGCCAATGTCTGCTATCTTTGCTCCCAAAGGAATCGACTTTACTACTTCTTCAAGTCTTGTTGATAAGTTTAATTCATTCATTTTGTCACCTATTCTCTATGTGATTACTGTTCATTATTTTAACATAGATAGCTGCATGATTCCTATTTCTCTTCATGTTTTCCTTTTAGCTGAATGCTTATAAAAAACCATAAAAAAAAAGCCTGCTTTATAAATGAGCGGCTTTCCAGAAAATCATGTTTCTGAACTCTATTTAATTTCTGATACCCATTTAGCCATTTCCTTCGCTTTTTCCGGAGGAACCAGCCCGGCCGGCATGTTTCCTTTACCGTTTACAACAATATCTGCAATTTCGTCTTGAGAAACTTTTTTCCCAATTCCTTTTAACGAAGGACCTACTCCACCTTGATACTGATCACCGTGACAACCAATACAAGTTTTTTGGTAAATTTCTTCTGGTTTAGCTGAAGCCTGCTGTTCCGCGCCACCGCCTTCTTTTTCAGCCGCGATTTCTTTTGCATTGTTCAATCCGTTGAACGAAAGCGTTAACATTAAAGCAATCCCAATTACCGCAATTAATAAAAATGGTATTAGCGGATTTCGCTTCACTCACTATACCCCCTTTATGTATTCCCATCCCTAGAAATAACAAAATAGTATAAGCACTTTTATTTTACTTGAAAATGCTCATAAGTGAAAGGGTTTTATTTACATAATTAACTAATTTCTTATTGCGTATCTTAACAGCCAATTTGCCTTGCAATAACCGAGCGCTGAATTTCTGAAGTTCCTTCTCCAATTTCTAAAAGCTTGGCATCTCGTAAATACCGCTCCACGTGATACTCCTTCATGTAGCCATATCCTCCATGAATCTGAACAGCTTGACTGGCTACTTCCATACAAATTTCAGAAGCATACAGTTTACACATAGCAGCTTCTTTCGTAAATGGCTTTCCTTGGTCTTTTAACCACGCTGCTTTATACACCATATTTCTTGCTAACTCAATTTTCATCGCCATATCAGCTAATTTAAACTGAATCGCTTGAAACGATGAAATAGCTTTCCCAAATTGCTTTCTTTCCTGCGCATATGACAGTGCTTTTTCATAAGCTGCTTGAGCGATTCCAACGGCCATTGCGCCAATTCCAATTCTTCCCCCGTCAAGCGTCATTAGAAATTGTTTAAAGCCTTCTCCTCTTACACCGAGTAAATTCTCTTCAGGCACTTCAACATCCTCTAAAACGAGTTCAGTTGTATTTGAAGCATGTAGACCCATTTTCTCGTAATTGTCTATTACAGTAAAACCTCGAGCTTCTGTAGGCACGATAATAGCTGAAATTTCTTTTTTACCTTCTGTACGATTTGTAACAGCCGTTAAAGCTAAAAACTTTGCATAGCTGGCATTCGTAATATAGCATTTACTTCCATTAATCATAAATGTTCCATCCTTCAACACTGCTTCGGTCTCGGTTCCTCCCGCGTCACTTCCTGCGTTCGGTTCGGTTAAACCAAACGCTCCAAAAGATTCCCCGGAGCATAAAGCAGGTAGGTACTGTTCTTTTTGCTCTTTTGTTCCGAATAAGTAAATAGGTGCCCCCCCAAGCGAAACATGAGCTGAGTATGTAATTCCTGTAGAGCCACAAGCTTTACTTAATTCCTCTACGACAATGGCAAAACTAACCGTATCTGCTCCTCCGCCTCCATACTCTTCAGGAAAAGGAAGACCCATTACACCAAGCTCACTTAACTTTTTAAAAACATCAAGCGGAAATTGCTTACTTCGATCGCGCTCTAGTGCATTCGGTGCTACTTCCGCTTCTGAAAACTCTCTGAGCGTCCGTTGAATCATCTTTTGTTCATTGGTTAATTCAAAATTCATTTTTATTCCCCCTAAAAAAATGTATACGCTTACATTATTTAATTATAATTCATTTTTGTAAATTTTCTCAACTTTTAAAACGTTTTAATTTTTTCATGTTATAATAGAGAAGTACTAATCAAAGCATGAATAAAATGATAGCGATTCCATTTTTCGGATGTTTAAAAGGAATTTGAACAGCTTATGCTCTGTAACAAAAGAATATAAAGGAGCATTTGCAAAACGAAGGACAATTCAGTAAAATATATGAAAGAAGAAAAGTTGGTAAAAAAATCAATATACTTCTTCAAAATGCGTTTTTATGAAATTTATTCCATAAAAAATAGATAGCCCCTTTCCTCTAGGAAAGAAGCTATCTCATAAGCGTTATTTACGCTTTTATCTATTCTAAGAAATCTTTTAAACGTTTGCTTCGGCTAGGGTGACGAAGCTTACGAAGCGCTTTAGCTTCAATTTGACGAATACGCTCACGCGTTACGCCAAATACTTTCCCTACTTCTTCAAGCGTACGCGTACGTCCATCGTCCAGACCAAAGCGGAGTCTAAGAACATTTTCTTCGCGATCTGTTAACGTATCAAGGACGTCTTCTAACTGCTCTTTTAATAATTCATATGCAGCATGTTCAGAAGGTGATGTTGCATCCTGGTCTTCAATGAAGTCACCTAAATGTGAATCATCTTCCTCACCAATTGGTGTTTCAAGGGAAACCGGCTCTTGAGCAATTTTTAAGATTTCACGAACTTTTTCTGGTGTTAAGTCCATATCTTCTGCAATTTCTTCAGGAGATGGTTCGCGACCTAAATCTTGTAGAAGCTGACGTTGAACACGAATTAGCTTGTTAATCGTTTCAACCATATGAACGGGAATACGAATCGTTCTTGCTTGGTCAGCAATTGCTCGAGTAATAGCTTGACGAATCCACCATGTCGCATACGTACTGAATTTATAACCTTTGCGATAATCAAATTTTTCTACCGCTTTAATAAGACCCATGTTTCCTTCTTGAATTAAATCAAGAAACAGCATACCGCGCCCGACATAGCGTTTAGCGATACTTACAACAAGACGTAAGTTTGCTTCAGCAAGACGACGTTTCGCTTCTTCATCGCCTTCTTCAATACGTTTTGCTAAATTGATTTCTTCCTCTGCTGACAATAAGTCAACGCGTCCGATTTCTTTTAAGTACATACGAACTGGATCATTAATTTTCACACCAGGAGGCACACTTAAATCATTTAAATCAAACTCTTCTTCTTTTGACAGTTCTTGAATATCGGGATCGGCATCGTCATCATTTGCTTCAGATTCACTCATTACTTCAACACCTTGTTCTCCAAGGTATTCATAATATTCATCCATTTGATCGGATTCAATTTCGAAGTTCGCCATACGCTCTGCAATTTCTTCGTATGTGAGCACACCACGTTTTTTTCCGATTTCGGTCAATTGATCTTTTACTTGTTCAATTGTTAAATCTGAATCAAGTTGTTTTGATTGAGCTGATTTTTCAGCCATCAGATCCCCTCCTTCCAAAATTTTAAGGAAAACCTTCTAAAAGTGGGACTAATACGCAATATCGTTTATTTTAACGTTTTTTTTAACTGTAAAATTTCCATTGCTATTGTCGCAGCTTTTAAATAATCTTTTTGACGCTCTGCTTCTTGCTTTTCTGCTTCTTTTTTTTCTATCGCTACCCTTTGTGGGTAAATCAATATCGTTTGGATATAATCATTCAAAGCTTGCTCCGACAATTCATCATTGATTGACATCATCGCCAATTCTGAAGCTAGACTAGACAACGAAGACTCGGGCAACCGTTCGATAAATCCGCTCGGATTAGGCTCGTGTCCTTCCTCGTAATAAGCATACAAATATAGAACAAGCGCACGATGTTCCTCGACATTGAACTGACCTTGAAGTCGGTCTTGAATTCTAAATGCTACATCCTTATCTTTCAACATATGAGCGATCAAAAAACGTTCTGCATTTTGATAAGCCGGTAATAAGCTTCTCTTTACGACTGGTTGTCTATTTATATTATTTCGATTTGGAGAATCATTATCCTTTTTCTTTTTTTCAGTTCGATACACTTGATACTGCTGTTCTTTAAGCGCATCTAATGAAATGGAAAACTCTTGTGCCAATTGGCGTAAATAATGATCTCGCTCTACAGCTTTCGTAAGGAGGCTTATTTCTTTCAAAACGTCTTCAATGTATTGCATACGTTCAGATTCATTTTGTAGATTTCGTTTTCGGCGGAGATACCTCATTTGAAATGCCATAAAGGTCAAGCTGCTATTAATAACATCATTTTGAAACTTCTCTGCCCCGTATTCTTTAATATAATCATCCGGGTCATAACCATCCGGCATCACAGCAATCTTAACGGTACAACCCACATTTGTTAAGATAGCAGTTGCTTTGTGCGCTGCTTCAATTCCAGCAGAATCTGCATCATAGCAAATGATAACGGACTCTACATTTCGGCGAATAATCTTGGCTTGTTCTTCTGTTAAGGCAGTTCCCATTGTTGCAATTGCGTTCGGGCACCCCGCTTTAACAGCCGAAATAACATCTGCAAATCCTTCAAATAAAATAACCTGCTGATTTTTGCGTATATGTTTTTTAGCGCGGTGAAAGTTGTAGAGTGTGCGACTTTTGTTAAAAATAGAAGTTTCGGGACTGTTTAAATATTTAGGCTGCCCTTTTATCTCTTTTAGTAGACGCCCTGAAAATGCAATTGTTTTGCCTTGCAAGTCAGCAATAGGAAACATAATTCGATCACGAAAACGATCAAAGTACGTTTCATTTTGATTGCGTTTAATGATTAAACCTGCATGTTCCATCTCTTGCGGATTAAACCCACGTTTTGTTAAGAACTTACTTACAAATTCCCACGAATCTAAAGCAAAACCTATCTCAAATTCATCGATAATTTCTCGTGAAAACCCTCGATTTATTAAATAATCATAAGCATCTTGGCCTTCTTTTGTATTTACCAATAAATGATGGTAAAATTTCTTTAAAAGCTCGTGTGCTTCAATCATTTTATTGCTAGGCTTTTGATTATCTTCTTCATGAGGATGTATCTCATGTTCGAAAGGAATATCTCCTTTTTCAGCAAGCTGCTGAGCTGCTTCCGTGAAGGACAGTCCTTCTAATTCCATTATGAATGAAAATGAATTCCCTCCTGCACCGCATCCAAAGCAATGATAAATTTGTTTATCAGGCGATACTGAAAAAGACGGTGTGCTTTCCCCATGAAACGGACAGAGTCCAAAATAATTGCGCCCTTGTTTTTTTAGTTGTACATAATCGCTTATGACGTCGACAATATCTACTGAATGCCGAATACGGTCGATTACTTCATCAGGAATTCGATTTGCCATAGTAACAGCTCCGTATTTCATATAATATTCTTCACTAAGTGCTAAATTCCTGCAAGTTTCGACAACATTTTTTCAAAAGCTTGAATGAAATGCTGGCGATCTTCTTCACTAAATGCCTTTGGGCCTTTAGTATGACGGCCTGACCGTCGCTCTTTTGCAGAAACATAACGAAAGAAAAGCACCGTATTCATTTCGTCGTCATTATAGTACTTTCCACGAGGAGACAGTGCGTAAACCCCTCGACTTACTAACATGCTTGCTAAGCCAGTATCTTGAGTTACGACAATATCCTGCTTGACTGCGTGATTTAAAATATATAAATCTGCGGCTTCCTTTTCTGCATCCACACAGACCCATTTTCCTGGTGTAGGATTTGTTTGCATGTGAGCATAGGAAGCAACAAACACAAGATCGATGTCATATGTATGTGTAAGTTCAACGATTTCTGCTTTAACAGGGCATGCATCAGCATCGACAAAAACTTTACTTTTTCTTTTGCTATAACTCTGTATTCTACATCCCTCCAGAGATTCCTTCTAACAATTTGTTATTTCCTGTAGATGGCATTTGTCGAATACTTTTTTCGATTTTGACTTGACTTTTATATAAATAGTTTATTCGTTCTTAACAAAGTCTAAACCTAAAACTATTCTTTTTTATCACAATTTTTTATTATAATATAAACAACCTATATTTTCTATACCAAAGTCACTTGTTTTTAAAAGTTCTGTCATATTCATCTTTGGGATATTTTCTTAGGCTTACAGCATACAAACATAAGAAAGCAATCTCCTTTATGTCACGCACAGAGGAGATCCATCGTTTATTTCTTTTTGATGGTATTGAGAATGATACCAGCTGTTTCTTCTACGGCTCTGTTGGATACGTCCACCACTTCACAGCCAATCTTATCTACAATCCCTTGGAAAAATTCAAGTTCTTCTTTAATACGGCCAATATTAGCATAAATTGCTTTATCGTTTAGCCCAAGAGACTTTAAACGCTCTTTACGAATATCGTTTAACTTTTCAGGACTAATAGTAAGTCCTATACACTTCTCAGGTGATACGTGAAACAGCTCTTCTGGTGGATCTACCTCAGGTACAATCGGAACATTGGCTACTTTCAAACGCTTGTGTGCTAAAAATTGAGAAAGAGGTGTTTTAGATGTTCTTGATACACCGATTAATACAATATCCGCTCTAAGAATGCCTCTCGGGTCACGCCCATCATCATATTTCACTGCAAATTCAATCGCTTCTACTTTCTTAAAATAATCTTCGTCTAATTTTCTAGCCATTCCAGGCTCATAGCGAGGAGAAAGTTGATAAGAAGATTGAATTTTATCAATTAAAGGTCCAATAATATCAAATACCTCTACCCCGTTCTTGGACGCTTCTTGAATTAAAAATTCTCTCATTTCGGGCTTTACTAGCGTAAAGCCAATAATAGCGTTGTTCATCTTCGCTACTGAAACCACTTCTGAAAGTGTTGCGATGTCCTCTACGTAAGGTACTCTTTTAATTACAAAGTCCGTCATATTGAACTGACTTGATGCAGCCTTTACAACTAGTTCAGCTGTCTCACCTACAGAATCCGAAATGACATAAAGACATGGGTTGTTCATATTTTGTGCATCCCCTTTTTAATCCTTTTTCACTTATAATACTTCATCATTTGCTAATGCTACTAGTAATTTTGTAATATTTGTTTTGGTAATGCGTCCCACCACTTCAAAATTGCCGTCTCCCTCTTTAATAACGGGCATAGCATCAATCTGTTTTTCAATTAAGATCTTAGCAATATCAATTAACAAATCTTCGCGATAGCAATATGTAATGTTGGGCATTCTCGTCATGATAATATGAACAGGAATAGATGTGAGCTCTTGCTTTCCGATACTCGCGCGCAATAAATCTTTACGCGACAGTACCCCCACTAGCTGGGATTTCTCATCCACTACAAAAAGAGTCCCCACGTCTTCTAGAAACATTGTACAAATAGCATCATATACCGACACATTTTCGTTCACAACCACCGGGATAGACTGATATTCTTGCACCTGTATTTTTTTTATTTTATCTGTAAGAAGCTGTGCTCCTGTTTTACCTGTGTAAAAGTAACCTACGCGCGGTCGCGCTTCTAAATAACCAGCCATTGTTAAAATAGCCAAGTCCGGTCTTAGTGTTGCCCGCGTAAGGCTAAGCTGATCTGCAATATGCTCGCCTGTAATAGGGCCTTCGTCTTTGACAATTTGCAAAATTTGTTCTTGTCGTTTGTTCAGTTCGATTGTACTCACCACCTAATCATTAAATGTGACATACTATTTATAAAACATTATATACTTTTTAAGCAAAAGTAAAAGCTATAACTTATTAATTTTAGCATTTTATCTTTTTAGAATGCCGTTTATTTTACCACGGCTTCTCAAAAAAAGCAGGCATTACGCTTACAATAAGCGAAGCTACCCCTTCGCTCCACAGTAAAAAGGGTGTCCCCTACACACTACGAGGCACCCTAGCGACAGCAATTCCTTGCATATCACTGATTATCTTTTCTATTTCTCATCAGACAGCGATTGTTTTAAAGACTCCATCTGATTCAAAAACCGCTTTGTTTTTAAAAACAATCCTGAATATTCTTCGTAATATTGATCAATTACGAACTTTAATTGTTTTTTTGTTTCGGGCTTAACAGAAATAGAACCCAATCGCTTTAAATCAATGTAATAAAATAGCCTTAATAGTTTAACCGTCATCGGACTAATTTTCAAATGATAAGGATCTTTTTCTAAGCATCGATGACAAATAAACCCGCCTTCTCGAATGGAAAAATGAAATGTTCCTTCACCTCGACGGCAGACT
This sequence comes from Priestia sp. YIM B13551, assembly GCF_042787905.1. Classification (NCBI taxonomy): domain Bacteria; kingdom Bacillati; phylum Bacillota; class Bacilli; order Caryophanales; family Bacillaceae; genus Priestia; species Priestia sp. YIM B13551. The sequence continues at coordinate 354,458 of NZ_JBHZOX010000004.1, read as the reverse complement.
GCACATTCATTTAATGTAGGATGAAGACCTAGTACGTTTAACATTTTCATTTCATAAATAAATGTTAAGATCTCTGCATCATACTCTTCGTTCATATAATGAATGGTTTGGTGCAGCAGTTCAAATAGAAATGGATTTGGTTTATTGTTCTCAGTAGCTTTATCTGTTAATTCAAGAATATAAGAAGCATACGCTGTTGTGAAGATATCTTCGCGTATGCTTCTCATAGATGAGATAACTTCTCCTTGATGGAGAGTACCCATTCCTGAACCTGCTTGTATAAAAAAGTATCCATACGTAAATAATTGTGTAACGGAAGCTAAGCGACTACTGGGCTTTTTTGCCCCTCTTGCCATGAGACCCACTTTTCCGAGTTCACGTGAATAAATGGTGACAATTTTATTTGATTCACCGTAATCATTCGTTCGAATGACAATTCCTTCACACTTTTTAAACAATCATCATCACCGCCATCTTACAGAAGGCTAAGACAAGGGAGAATTGAGACTTTCGCTGTTGTCCTCATATGTTTCGGGTCTTTCTTTCACTTCATTTTCAAGTTCCTTAAAAATGAGATAAGTATCAATGCTACCTGTTTGTGAAAAAATGTTCCAAGTAAAATTCAACATAGAACTCCCACCTTTCTAACCATAAAGATCAGATACATATTTCAATTCCTTATGTTTAGAATAGCCTTCCGACGTAAAATCATGTAACACAATTTTTTACAAATTACCTTCTTTTATGAAGGGATATAAATCGACGCAAACAAGAACTCAAATGATTAATATTCGTCTTCTCTAAATCCAAAGTCACGGAGATGCGACGCTCGGTTTCGCCAATCTTTTTGCACTTTTACCCATAGTTCTAAAAATACTTTTGAACCTAAAAGGGCTTCAATGTCTGCTCTTGCTTTTCTTCCTACCTCTTTTAACATCTTTCCTTGCTTTCCAATTACGATGCCTTTTTGTGAATCTCTTTCGACGATAATTGTAGCGCCCACGTAAACAGCACCATTATCTCGTCTTTGCATAGAATCCATCACAACGGCAATAGAATGAGGTATTTCTTCCCTCGTTGCATGCAGTACTTTTTCACGAATTAATTCCGTAATAATAAAGCGCTCTGGGTGATCTGTTACTTGATCTGCCGGATAATATTGCGGACCTTCCGGCAATCGCTGCTTAATTTGATCAAGCAAACGCTCCACGTTATTTCCTTGTAAAGCTGAAATTGGCACAATTTCAGCAAAAGGATATAAGTCTTTATAATTCGTGATAATTGAAAACAATTCGTCTGGATGAATTTCATCAATTTTATTAATCACAAGGAAAACAGGCGTTTTTGTATCCTTTAAACGCTCGATAATAAATTCATCGCCTCGACCTAAGCCTTCTGTTGCGTTAATCATAAATAAAATTAAATCTACTTCTTTAAGCGTATTTTGCGCTACCTTCATCATAAAGTCGCCTAATTTATGCTTAGGTTTATGAATTCCTGGTGTATCAATAAACACAATCTGCGCCTGATCTTCCGTGTACACACCCTGAATTTTATTTCTAGTTGTTTGCGGTTTGTCACTCATAATCGCAATTTTTTGACCAATTACTCGGTTCAAAAAAGTTGATTTCCCTACGTTTGGTCTTCCAATAATTGAAACAAAACCTGACTTAAATTCATTATTACTCATGTAAATCCTCCGATGAAAATGCTCCTGGAAGTAATTCTTCCACAGTTAATTCTTGTATGTCATTTTTTAAATTGGTTAATATAACTTTCATTTCTTTTGGACAAAGCTCAGAGATTACTTGTCTGCATGCTCCACACGGAGAAACAGGACGATCAGTATCAGCTACTACAGCAAGTGCTGCATACTCTTTATCTCCTTCTGAATAGGCTTTAAATAAAGCCGTACGCTCAGCACAATTGCACATGCTATAAGCTGCATTTTCAATATTGCAGCCGCGATAAACCTTTCCATCTTTCGTCAATAAAGCTGCACCAACTTTAAATTTTGAATATGGTACATAAGCCATTTCACGAGCTTTTTTCGCCTCATCAATCAGTCCGGTCTTATCCATTTATCCGCTCTCCTTTTGCGCTTCTACATGTCTTTTAACTTGTCCTTTTTTATTATACCACGGGGGTGTAAAGAACCAAAAAGAATCCTTTTTAAAACAAATACTTTAAGAAAATAATTCCTCCTATAAGGACAGCAAAACACGCATAGACCAACACCGCGGCTGCGGCTGCATCTTTTGCGTGTTTTGCTAGTATGTGATATTCAGGAGAAACTAAATCGACAACTTTCTCAACCGCTGTATTCATTAACTCCAAGCTGAACATGCCTGCAATCAGAAGCAGCACAACCGTCCATTCATCAGCTGTAATTGACAGCACGGCGCCTAAGAAAAGGACGATGAAAGAAGCTACTACGTGAATTTGCATATTTCTCTGTGTTTTACACACATAGATAAACCCTTCTATTGCATAACCAAAGCTACTGACAACTTTAGCTATCCCCTTTTTATCGCGAGAGTCCATATTGTTCTAAAATATCTTTTTGACGTGTAAACATCTCTTTTTCATCTTCTGATGTTTCATGGTCATATCCAAGCAAGTGCAAGAAACCGTGAACCGTTAAGAATCCTAGCTCCCTCATAAACGAGTGATTGTATTCTTCTGCTTGCTCATGAGCTTTTGGAATCGAAATGACAATGTCCCCTAGGACTCTTGGCAACTCATCTCCGATAATTTGCATTTCATCTTCGCCCATTTCTTCTAGCGCAAACGATATTACATCCGTTGGCTGATTTTTATGGCGGTATTGATGATTGATTTCTTGAATTCGATCATTATCCACAAATGTAACGGACACTTCTGCATCCTCTTGCAGATTTTCATATATAGCAGCGGCTTCAAGCAGCTTTTCAAGCTCTTTTTGCTGTTCTTCACTTACTTCGTTTGTTTCATCAATAAAATCAATAACTAAACTCATACCTTCACCTTCTCTTTTTTTATCTCTGGATATTCGATTCGGGAATGAAAAATCCCATTTAAAGTTTCACATAGTGCTTGGCGAATTAACTCTAGCTCCTTGAGCGTTACGTTACACTCGCTAAGCTGCTCATCCTGCAAGCGATCTTTAATAATATTTCGCACCAAGTTCTCAATTTTTTCAGGAGTCGGATTGGACATTGACCTTACGGCTGCTTCTACACTATCAGCTATGCAAATAACCGCTGCTTCTTTCGACTGAGGCTTTGGTCCAGGATAGCGATATTCTTTTTCATCAATTTTTTCTTCTGTTTGTTCAAGTGCCTTATGATAGAAAAACTTAAGCAGAGTCGTTCCGTGATGCTGCTCTGCAATATCTACAATCTCTTTTGGAAACTTGTGATTTCGCAAAATGGTAGCTCCATCTGTAGCATGTGCGATTATAATATTTTTACTAGTCTTAGGACTTAGTTTATCATGCGGATTAGTAATATTCATTTGATTTTCAATAAAATACTGCGGTCGCTTCGTTTTACCAATATCGTGGTAATAAGCCCCGACTCTCGCTAATAAACCGTTAGCTCCTATCGTTTCGCACGCCGCTTCAGATAAGTTTGCCACCATTACGCTGTGATGGTATGTTCCAGGTGTTTCGGTTAAGATTTTGCGTAATAGCGGATGATTAGGACTCGATAATTCAATCAGCTTCATCGTAGATAAAATGCCAAATCCACTTTCAAAAAACGGAAGCAAACCTATAGTTAAAACGGAAGCGATAACACCAGATGCAATTGACATCATGCTGTAATAGCCAAGCTCTACAGTGCCGATTTGGCCATTTTTAATAAAAATAATAGCAAAGCTGATAATTACGTTTACCATAGCCACAAATAGACCTGCCTGCAAAATCCGTGAACGTCTGTGCTGCCTGCTTAAAAATAAAATAGCAGCAATATTGCTAATTAAAAAGTAGATCCCAATGTTCATATTAAACGAGGTTGTCAATTCACCATTAAAAATAATGCTTCCACAAATAGCAAATACAATGCTTGATAAAATAGCAATGCGTTCATCCATTAAAATTCGAATCAGCAAACCTCCCACCGCAACAGGAGCTAAGAAACCAATTTCCGATAAATCAATTTGCTGAAACAAGCTTAAGATTTTCATGAGGCCAATCGTAATGGTTGCTACCAATACATACAACAGCAAGGGCTGATATGTCTTGGTGTGAAATTCACGCAAATAGTAAATGAGGCCCGCTACCATCATTACAATCAGCAAAGCTAACCCCGCAAAAGGCTGAATAGATCCTTTATTATTCAACAATCCCGCGAGCTGGAGCTGACGATATATATCAGGATTAATAAGCTGATTTTCTTCTACAATAATCTGGCCTTGTTTGATTCGGACAGGCTCCACTTTTTCCACAGCTGCTTGACGGTTTTCAGCTGTTTTTTGTGGATCATAAATCACATTTGGAATGATAGCGAATTTAGCAATTGCATTCATTGAATCCTTTAGGGAATTGCTGACATTGGTGTAAACAAGCTGACTTTCTACTTGATCTTTTTTCTCTTCTACATCGCTAATCTTCACTTGATCTTTCATCACATGATGAACGGCCGTGACTACAGCATCTTTCGCAATCGATAAATCACTGTTAGAAGACTGAAGCAGCTGCTTAATGGTATCCTTTGGCAAGTTTTTTTGAATGTCTTCAGGAAGCTTGTCCTCTAGCATTTTTTGTTTGGTTTTTAATACGGCATCGATACTGTCATCTTCATGATCTTCTTTTTCATATTCTGTATTAACTTCCATCATCGCATCAAAAATAGATGCAACAAGATCGACTTGGTTCTGTGCGTATTCTGTTTTTTGTGTATACACATCTTCAACGGCTTGTTCTGCCTCTGCCCGTTTTTTCTCTGTGCTCTCTTTATCTTCAATGGTAACGGGTGAGTAAATGGTTTGCGGGGAAATAGATAGTAATCTGAGATCTAATTCCTGCGGCTTTACATTGCTATACATAGACGCAAACATCATTACACCTAACAAGGCATATAACCCAATTTGAATTAACCGTAATCGCTCGATCTGTGCCATTGTTTGCTTGATTATCCGAAACGTTGACACAAACGTACCCCCTTTTACAAAAAATAGACCCTATTAAGAAAGGGTCTTTTGGTCAGCTTGTTCGTACGCTTGAATGATGCGTCCCACAAGTGGATGGCGCACAACATCTGACTGTTCTAGATGAACAAACGAAATACCTTTAACATTGGTCAGGATTTTCGAGACAGCCGCTAGACCAGACTGAGCTCCTTTTGGTAAATCAATTTGTGAAATATCTCCTGTAATCACCATTTTAGACCCAAATCCTAGTCGTGTTAAAAACATCTTCATTTGCGCCATCGTGGTGTTTTGCGCTTCGTCTAAGATAACAAACGCATCATCTAGTGTACGACCTCGCATATAAGCAAGGGGTGCTATTTCAATAACTCCGCGTTCGATTAGGCGTTGCGTATGTTCTGTTCCTAATACATCATGTAATGCATCATACAGAGGCCGCAAGTACGGATCTACTTTTTCTTTCAAATCTCCTGGCAAGAAGCCAAGACTTTCACCTGCTTCAACAGCAGGACGTGTTAAAATAATACGCTGTACGTGACCATTTTTAAGAGCATTAACGGCCATGACAACGGCTAAATACGTTTTACCGGTACCAGCAGGCCCAATTCCAAATACCAAATCATTTTTCTTAATAGCCGAAATGTATTGACTTTGTCCTAATGTCTTAACACGAATAGTCTTACCTTTTACATTTTTACCAATCTCTTCTTCATATACATCTTCAAAAAACTCGAGAGAATTTTTCTTAGCTAATTGAACCGCATACACAACATCTCGTTCAGATATGGAAATATTTTTTCGGATAATGTTCAGTAACTTTTTAAGCATTTCTTCCACTAGCTGAACATTTTCTGTACTTCCGGAGACTACAACAGTCTCACCTCTTGAAATGATAGAGACCTGCATTTCTTCTTCAATTCGCTTTAAATTCGCATCTTGTACGCCAAATAATGAAATGGCTTCGTTTGAATCATCAAGTTGTACGTTAATTGTTACTAGCTGTTCTGACATTCATCAATCTCCTTGAATAATTGGTTGAGTGTTCGCAATATTTTCTATAACTTGGTAATGTATTGATAATCTAACTTTACCATTGTCCTGTTCTTGGTGCAAAACTTTTTCACCTTTTATTTTAGCATCCTCACCTAAAGTTGATAGTAATTTTTTTCTACCAATTTCCAAAGCTTTTTCCACCGCCTCTTGTTTAGAATAGACGCGCTGCGAGTTCTGTTCTTCTCGTACAGCAACTTTCTCATACAACAGAGGTAATTTCCATTTAAAAAAATAGAGTGGATGCTCCACTTTTTCTGTCACCTTTGAGCCGTATTTTTCTTTGTTAAAAGCCCAAAGAGGCATTTTAAAAGCTTGAAAATCTAAATAGTGCTTCGTATATCCATTACCCGTTAATACCTGAAAATCAGTTTTTAAAGGCACTTCCACCTCAGACTTATACCATGTTTCACCATAGACTTTCCCTTTAGCAGCTACTACTTTTTTATTTTTTTCGTTTCCAATAATACCGGAAACTAGGACCTCGCCTTCATTGACAAAATCATTAACCTTGACTAAAGGTTGTCCTTTTTCGACAAACAAATTCGTAATAATGGCTTTCTTTTTAGCAATTAAATGTTGGTAAGGTGTTTTTTGCTGAGGCTTGGGCTCATTTTTTTCAACCACTTGGAAGTGATAAGAAGTGCCGCGCACTTCTACTCCCACCCAGGTAATATTGTTCATATTATCCGTTAAATAGCGCTGAATTTTTTCAGGACTCTCTAACAGAAATTGAAACTCCCCTCTTTTTACACCTATTTTGGCAAGCTGCTTAGTCATTTGATGTTCTGTTTGTGGTTCTGCACCGCTAATTTCCACTTTCCACACCATGTTGGAAAGCAAACCAAGAATAATAAAAAAAGAAAGAAAACCCAAAGCAAACCCACTATTTTTGATCACTCGTTTTGTTAAAAAAGGAAAACCTCTGCCTCTTATAAAATAAATTTTACAATCTGCGTTGCGAATTAGTATACGAATTTTCTTTACATCTTTCAATAATATCGTTGCTGTCGCTAGCTGACCGTCAACTTTATGGACATTCGAAATCATAATCTGTTGTCTCACACAATTATTTAAAAAACGTTCAATTCCTTTTCCAACAATTCGAATACGTACGGTACCAATAACAAAGTTTGTCCATCCATTCTTCATTTTTTTCCTCCTTGTGTTATTGTTCTAAATAAAGAACTTGATTGATTTTACCTTCTAAAACCAGTTCTTCTGGCAGTATTACTTTAATGACCAGTCCTTCACCTCGAATTAACATTTGTCCCTGTTTTAGTAACACGCGTATTTCAGTATCAGAAAAGGCTAATAAACCTTTATGATTTTCAATATAAATGTGTATTTGTCCAACTAACGTAATACGGGGAAGATCCATTAATACATCAGCGGGTAGTTCCATTGTTTTTGTCATCCATCTTTTCATTTGGTGTCTCCACTTTTTGCTCATAAAAAGAACCCCCTTTCATCTCATGTTTATGAGAAAGGGGGTTAATGTATCACATCTATTTATCGTTTATATTTACGTTGTTTCGATTTTGGCGGCCCTAGAATTTCGGACCATATCACTCCTTGAACAGCTTCTTTACGAGAAATGGGCTTGAAAACGTTTTTCTCACCCGTAATTTTTGGTTTGTCAACTGTGATTTTCTTTTGAATAGACGGTTCATGATACGAACGATTTTTTAGCTCTTCCAATTTTTCTTGCAAAGGATTTGTTTCTGCTGAAGGAACAGTTTCTGGCTCCATACGAGCTGTTTTCGGCTCTTCTTTGACAGGTCGATATCTAGGTCTTTCCCGCCTTGAAGGATTGTTTACAGGAGGCATAGGAGCTCTTTTAGAACGCTGCTGTTCTTCCTCTTTTGACTGAGCCATAAAACGCTGCACAACGTTAAAAATAATCCCTCCAATGATGACAAAAATGAAAGCATTATTAATAATTAGTTTAATAAGCGTTTCAACGATATTCATTAGGAGAAAACCTCCTTGTTAAGCTGATTCATTATTTCTCATCGTCTTCTTTAGACATTTTTCCAATTGAATCACGCATATCCGTATCAGCAGTCAAGTTTTGAATATTCATATAATCCATGACGCCAATATTGCCAGAGCGCAGTGCTTCTGCCATCGCTAACGGTACTTCTGCTTCTGCTTCTACTACTTTTGCGCGCATTTCTTCTACTTTTGCACGCATTTCTTGTTCTTGAGCAACGGCCATAGCACGACGTTCTTCGGCTTTTGCTTGTGCAATATTTTTATCTGCTTCCGCTTGGTCTGTTTGAAGAACTGCCCCAATATTTTTACCAATATCGATGTCAGCAATATCAATGGATAAGATTTCAAACGCTGTTCCTGAATCCAGTCCTTTTCCTAACACCGTTTGAGAAATCATATCGGGATTTTCCAATACTTTTTTGTGATCTTTTTGCGAACCGATTGTAGAAACAATCCCCTCGCCAACACGGGCAATAATCGTTTCTTCTCCAGCTCCCCCTACTAGTCGATCAATGTTTGCACGAACAGTAATTCGAGCTTTTGCTTTGACTTCGATTCCATCCATAGCCACCCCTGCAATAAAAGGTGTTTCAATAACTTTTGGATTAACGCTCATTTGTACAGCTTCTAGCACATCACGGCCCGCTAAGTCGATAGCTGCTCCGCGCTCAAATGTTAACTCAATATTTGCTCGGTGCGCTGCAATCAACGCATTTACCACGCGGTCAACGTTACCGCCTGCTAAATAGTGGCTTTCTAATTGATTAATGGTAATACCTAAACCTGCTTTACTTGCTTTAATTAACGGGTTCACAACGCGAGATGGTATCACTCGACGAAGTCTCATTCCGACCAGTGTGAAAATACTAATACGAACGCCTGCTGCTAATGCTGAAATCCATAGCATAATCGGTACAAAAGTGAAAAAAACAGCTAAAGCAATAATTGCTAGACCAATAACTACAAAAAACAATACGCTACCTACTTCCATTAATTAAGGTCCTCCTTTTTCAAAGGCTCTGTAAGCTTCCGCACCACAACCCTTGATCCCTCTACTTTTATAATATTTACTAACACATCTTTGTCTAAATATCCTCCTTCAGTGACTACATCCACATACTCTTCATCGATGAGTACGGTACCTGAAGGACGCAGCGGTGTTGTTGTTTTACCTTGTTTTCCTATTAATTCATAACGATTTTGATTCGACACGTAGCCAGATTCGGTATTAAGTGAATCATTAAGCACCATTTTTTTGAAAGGTGTAAGCTTTCTTTTAAAAAATTTCATCATCACAAACGCACCTCCCAGTGCCACCACTATTGCAATTACAAGAGAAATTCCCATTTCGACATTATTATCTGTTGACATAAAAAAACTTAAAATGATAGCTCCAAGTCCTAGTAGTCCTAAAACTCCGCCTGGTACTACAATCTCTAACAGAAGCAATATAATTCCTGCTATAAATAAAACGAGCGCTTCCATTCCAGCTAATCCTGCTACCATATGACCATAGAAAAATAAAAGAAGTGAAGCTATTCCAATAGAGCCCGCAATACCAAATGAAGGCGTAAACAATTCAATTACAATTCCTAAAGCACCAATGGATAATAAAATGGGAACAACAAGCGGATGGGTAAGAAAACGAGCAATTTGTTCACTTACACTCATTTTTGCATACGTCAGTTTAGCATCTTCATAGCCAAGTACGCTTAGGAGATCGTCTAAATTTTTTACAGTCCCTTCTGAATAACCAACTTGCTCGGCTTGCTTCGGAGTGAGCGTCAACAATTCGTTTCCTTTTAAGTTGAGCTCAGGTATTACCATCTTGGTATTTGCCATCGCTTCTGCATATTTAGGGTTTCGGTTATTTTGTTCTGCTGCGCTCTTCATAGCCGATAACCAGTAGGACTGAGCTTTTTTTCCTGCGGCATTTCCGTGTTGGTCAATCACTGCTGCCGATCCCATTGTAGAACCGGGTGTCATATAAATTTGATCCGCGTTAAGTGCAATATACGCTCCGGCTGATAATGCTTTTTTATCGACAAAAGCAGCGGTAGGAATAGGTGTTGAGGTTAAGCTTTTAGCTATTTCAGAAGCTGCATCTACAGCTCCTCCAGGAGTATCTATGTCCAATATAATCAAATCTGCACCGTCATTTTCCGCATCTTCAATGGATCTGTTTAGAAAAGAAAGCAGTCCATTTTCTACCGTTTTATTTACAGGAATAACGTGTACGCGCTTCACGTCAGCGGTGCTAATAGTGGGGAATAACCCAGTGGCTAAGATAAGAAAGCACACGAAAGAAAATAAGGTTTTCACCGAATACACTTCCCTCCTTCCATAGATAGTATGAGCATGTATCTGTATATACGAATAACTTTAACAATAGTTTCAAATTTTTTAAAATTTATCTATTTTATTCTTTGCACCAGAAAAACAAAACATACGTTCGATTATTATCCATATAAAAAACACCTTACACAAGGTAAGGTGTTTTTTATGATAAGTGTTGAAGGACAAGCTTATTAACAAGAGAGCCATCCGCTTTGCCTTTTACTTTCGGCATAAGCGCTCCCATAACTTTCCCCATATCAGCTTTAGAGGAAGACTGCGTTTCTTCAATCGTCGTTTTAATAATTTCAGATAACTCTTCTTCAGTTAGCTGTTTAGGAGCGTAAACTTCTAAAACCGCTAATTCAGAATGAATTTTATCAACAAGATCTTGACGACCTGCTTTCTCAAATTCATGGAGGGAGTCTTTACGTTGTTTGAATTCGCGAGAAATAACCGTCAACTCGTCTGCTTCAGTTAGGTCGGTTCCTAACTTAATGGCTTCGTTTTGAAGAGATGCTTTGACCATACGAATGACCCCAAGCTTCTCTTTCTCTTTGTTTTTCATCGCTTGTTTCATATCACTATTTAAACGCTCGAGAAGACTCATAAATCCACCCTCTTATTAGAACTTGCGTTTTCTAGCAGCTTCAGATTTCTTCTTACGCTTTACGCTAGGCTTTTCATAGAATTCGCGCTTTCTTGCTTCTTGTAACGTACCAGTTTTTGAAACTGAACGTTTGAAGCGACGAAGAGCATCTTCAAGCGATTCGTTTTTACGAACAACTGTTCTTGACATTCTAATTCCCTCCCTCCGAACAAAACCACTAACATCATAATGAAATGACATGTTAGACATGTCTTTTGCAATTATAATATAATGATTCCTTAAGGTCAACCGCTTTACATAAAGTAATGCAGTTATTCCCCCTTTATTTTATGAACTTTCTTGATAAAACATTACTCGTTCAGCTTTTTTACACGTATGAAAAAAGCTGCGTATACACGCAGCTTTCCAATAAGTGTTATGAGCTCATTTTCACCTGATCTTGAAGATGAACCTCATCTAGCACGCGAACAAACTCACCTTCATTATAAGGATATCCAGCTTTTGAAATTTTCACTTTTACAAGCTTTCCAACCATTTCTTCAGACGCTTTAAACACAACCTTTAAGTAGTTATCAGTATATCCTACATATAAACCACTTTCAGGATCTTCTTTATATTTTTCTTCCGGAATTACTTCTAGTACTTCTCCTTCAAACGTTGAAGCATATTCTTTTGCCAATTGATTTGAAAGTTCGATTAAACGATGCACACGTTCATTTTTCACTTCTTCATCAATTTGGTCGGTCATACGAGCTGCTGGCGTACCTGTACGTTTAGAATACGGGAATACGTGAAGCTCTGAAAAACCGTGCTCTTTAATAAAGTTGTACGTCTCCATAAACTCTTCTTCTGTTTCACCTGGGAAGCCAACAATAACATCTGATGTAATCGCTAATCCAGGAAGAGCTTCTTTCAGACGGTTTAAGCGCTCACCAAAGAACTCCATTGTATACTTACGACGCATGCGCTTCAATACCGTATTTGAACCTGATTGAAGAGGAATATGCAAATGACGTACAACCATTTCTGATTGATCTAGTACCTCAATCACTTCGTCTGTAATTTGACTTGCTTCAATTGACGAAATACGAATGCGTTTTAATCCTTTTACTTGAGACTCTAAATCACGAAGAAGCTGGGCAAGATTGTAATTTTTCATGTCTTCTCCGTATCCGCCAGTGTGAATACCTGTTAACACGATTTCTTTATAGCCCGCATCCACTAGCTGCTGTGCTTGTGCTACTACTTCTTTAGGATCACGAGATCGCATTAAACCGCGTGCCCATGGAATAATACAGAATGTACAGAAGTTGTTACAGCCTTCTTGAATCTTTAACGAAGCACGCGTACGGTCTGTAAAAGCCGGTACATCTAGCTCTTCATATACGCGTGTTTTCATAATGTTTCCTACGCCGTTAATCGGTTGACGCTCTTTTTTAAATTGTTCAATATAATCAAGCATCTTAACGCGATCTTGTGTACCTACTACGATATCAACACCAGGAATGGCCATAATTTCAGCTGGCGAAGTTTGAGCATAACACCCAGTTACACAAATAACCGCATCTGGATTTTTTCGCACAGCTCTGCGAATAACTTGACGGCTTTTTTTATCTCCTGTATTTGTTACCGTACATGTATTAATTACATATACATCGGCAGTTTGTTCATATTCAACACGCTCATAGCCTTGGCCTTTGAACAATTGCCAAATTGCTTCTGTTTCATAGTGATTTACTTTACACCCTAGCGTGTGAAAAGCAACTGTTGACATAATCGTCACCTCATTAACTCAGTTTGATAAGATATAGCAGACAGCGCATATAAAGGAGCTGTTTCTGCCCGTAAAATTCGCGGACCAAATCCGCTTATTGTAAATTCATTTTCTTCTAATACTTCTACTTCCTGCTCGGTCAAACCACCCTCTGGACCTACAACCACAAGCACGGAATTACCGGGTTTTAAAGCCGAAAGAACAGCGTGCAGATGAGATGTTTCTCCTTGCTTTGCTCTTTCTTCATAGGCGACAACTTTATGAGTATAGTCACCGCTAATTTCTACTAGTTTTTTAAAAGAAATTGGGGCTTCTACTGCTGGTACAATCGTACGATGAGATTGTTCTGCAGCCTCTTTAGCAATCTTGTTCCAGCGATCTAATTTTTTTTGACTCTTTTTATCATCCCATTTAACAACTGAACGAGCCGCAATAAAAGGGATAAACTTATACGCCCCAAGTTCTGTCCCTTTTTGGATAATAAGCTCGAGCTTATCCCCTTTAGGCAGACCGTTCACAATTGTAACATGGACTGGAAGCTCTTTTTCTTCGCTTATCCATTCTATAATAGATGCTTTCACTTCGTTAGCGGAAATATTTTCAATTTCACACAAAGCAGCTTGCCCCTGTTCATTACAGGCAATAAACTGTGATCCTTCATTCATTCTCATGACGCGTGAGATATGATGGGCATCATCTTGTGTCACTATGACACTTTGCTCTTGAAATTGATCATTTGGCAGAAAATAACGTTGCATCTTGACACCTTCTCACTTGTTAAGCTTGTTTTTGCGCAATAATTGCTACCCAGTCTTCCATAAGCGTTACTTCTTGAATAACAAAGCCCGCTCCCGTTAACGCTTTTTTGACATCTTCTTTTTTCGCACTAATAATACCTGATGTAATGAACATGCCTCCTGGCTTTAATACCTTTGCAGCATCGTCTACAAAACGTACGATTACTTCAGCTAGAATATTCGCCACAACAATGTCAACCGGTCCTTCTATACCTTGCAACAAGTTGTTTTGACCTACTGTTACGACGTTCCCAACTTGATTCAGTTCAATATTTTCGCGAGCAGAACGTACGGCTACTTCATCAAGGTCTAGAGCTTGTACATTACTTGATCCTAACAGAGCTGCGCCAATGCTTAGCACTCCTGAACCTGTACCCACGTCAATAACAGTATCTCCTGCTTTCACTGTTCTTTCCAATGCTTGAAGAGACATAACCGTCGTTGGATGCGTACCTGTCCCAAAAGCCATTCCGGGATCAAGCTCGATAATCAATTCATCTGTGCTTACTTTTTCATAGTTTTCCCAAGTTGGTACAATCGTAAAACGCTCTGAAATTTTCACGGGATGGTAATATTTTTTCCAAGCAGTGGCCCACTCTTCCTCGTTCACTTCACTGATCGTAACTTTGTTAGCTCCTAAATCAAAGTCGTAAACAAGCAGTCCATTAATTTCTTTTTTGATACCATCCACAGTTTCTGCTAAAAAGCTGTTAACTGGAAGATATGCTTTAATCACTACACCTTCTTCTGGGTAGTCTTCTACGTTTAAATCGTAGATTTCTCCAAAAGTTGTATCTCTGTCCTTCACTAAATCAGCAGGATCTTCAATGACTACCCCGCTAGCTCCTGATTCATGTAAAATATGAGAGATGGGTTCAATTGCTTCTTGCGCTGTATGAATACAAATTTCAGACCATTTCATTGCTACCAACTTCATCCTTTCTGCCTTCAGTAATATAGGATTTTAAATATGAACATGACAGATGACAGGTTGGCAAAGTACCTTTACCAACCTGTCTCTGTTTACTATGAAAGACAATTATTCTCCTTTAATTGCTCGTTTTACTTTTGCAAAAAAGGAATCATGCTGCTCATCAACGGCTTCTTGACCGCTCAGTTCAGCGAACTCACGCAATAATTGTTTTTGTTTTTCTGATATTTTTGTTGGAGTTACAACTCGAACGTGAATATGCTGATCTCCTTGACCATATCCTCGTACGTTTGCCACACCTTTTCCTTTTAAACGGAATTTCGTTCCCGTTTGTGTACCAGCAGGAATCTTCAGCTTCACCTTGCCGTGTAGAGTTGGTACTTCTACTTCATCACCTAGCGCTGCCTGAGCAAACGTTAAAGGCATTTCGCAGTAGATATCGTCTCCATCACGTTCAAAGAATTCATGAGTGCGCACGTGGAACACTACGTATAAATCTCCCGGAGGACCACCATTTACCCCTGGTTCTCCTTGAGCACTTACGCGCAGCTGTTGACCATCATCTACACCAGCTGGAATTTTAACATTAATTTTACGTCGTTTTGTTACTTTACCGTCACCGTGGCACGTTGCACATTTGTCTTTAATGATTTTTCCCGTACCATTACAATGATGACACGCACGTCGATTTACCACGCGGCCAAACGGCGTGTTTTGTTCAACGTTTAACTGACCTGAACCATTACAGTGCGAACATGTATCGACTTTTGTTCCAGGTTTTGCACCTGAACCGTGACATGTCTCACACGTTTCTTCACGTGGAATTTCAATTGTTGTTTCTTTTCCGAAAACAGCTTCTTCAAAAGAAAGTGTCATCGTGTATTGTAAATCGGCACCTTGTCTCGGAGCATTAGGGTCACGTCTGCGACCACCACCACCAAAGATCGAGCTGAAAATATCTTCAAAGCCGAAGCCGCCAAAGTCTGAGCCGCCTCCACCAAAGCCGCCAAAGCCTTGATTTGGATCAGTATGACCAAATTGATCGTATTGTGCTTTTTTTTGGTCATCACTCAATACTTCATATGCTTCTTTTACTTCTTTAAATTTGTCAGCAGCATCTTCCGCTTTGTTAATATCTGGATGATATTGTTTAGAAAGCTTGCGGTATGCTTTTTTTATTTCATCTTTTGTAGCGCTCTTACTGATACCGAGTACTTCATAGTAATCTCGCTTACTCATCAATACTCACTCCCGAATCGTTTCACATAAACGTAATTGTATCATTATTAATAATTCCATAGCAACATAAAAGTTACTTTCTATTGCTCCCGTGCACGCAGAGAGCCAAGTGAAAAACTTTCCTTTTCGCTTTTCCACGTTAAAAAAGTCAAAGCCAAGAAATAAGCTTGACTTTGACTTTTTAAAAAGATGTGAATCGCACCATGGCGTCATTCACGTTAGTCGTCAAGATGCATTATTTTTTGTCGTCGTTTACTTCTTCAAACTCTGCATCTACAACATCATCATTTTGAGCGCCTTGTTCACCTGCTTGCTGAGCTTGTTGAGCTTGCTCATACAATTTTACAGTTAACGCTTGAACGATTTCTTGAAGTTCATCTTTTTTCGCTTTGATTTCTTCAAGGTCATTCTTTTCAATCGCTGCTTTTAAAGCATCTTTTGCTTCGTTAGCTTTTGTTACTTCAGCTTCTTCTACTTTTCCTTCAAGATCTTTTAATGTTTTTTCAGTTGTAAACACTAATTGATCTGCTTCATTGCGTAGTTCCACTTCTTCTTTACGTTGCTTATCAGCATCTGCGTTTTCTTCCGCTTCTTTTACCATGCGATCGATTTCATCATCTGATAAACCTGTTGAAGATTTAATTGTAATAGCTTGCTCTTTGTTTGTACCTAAATCTTTTGCACGAACGTTTACGATACCATTTTTGTCAATATCGAATGACACTTCGATTTGAGGTACTCCGCGTGGTGCAGGTGGAATATCAGTTAACTGGAAACGACCTAGCGTTTTGTTGTCTGCAGACATTGGACGCTCACCTTGAAGAACATGAATATCTACAGCCGTTTGGCTATCTGCAGCCGTTGAGAATACTTGTGATTTACTTGTTGGAATCGTCGTATTACGCTCAATTAGCTTTGTAAATACGCCACCCATTGTTTCGATACCTAGTGATAAAGGCGTTACATCTAGTAATACAACGTCTTTTACATCACCAGTTAATACGCCACCTTGAATTGCTGCACCAAGTGCAACTACTTCATCAGGGTTTACACCTTTGTGAGGATCTTGACCAGTTTCTTTTTTGATTGCATCTTGTACCGCTGGGATACGAGTTGAACCACCAACTAAGATTACTTTATCAAGTTCGCTTGCAGAAAGGCCTGCATCTTTTAAAGCTTGACGCACAGGAGCCATTGTACGCTCTACAAGGCCTGCTGATAACTCGTCAAATTTAGCACGTGATAAAGATACCTCTAAGTGAAGAGGACCAGCTTCTCCAGCAGTGATAAATGGTAAAGAAATTTGTGTAGATGTTACGCCTGATAAATCTTTTTTCGCTTTTTCAGCCGCATCTTTTAAACGTTGAAGCGCCATTTTATCTTTGCTTAGATCAACGCCGTTTTCTTTTTTGAATTCAGCGACTAAATAGTCGATGATTACTTGGTCAAAGTCGTCACCACCAAGGCGGTTGTCACCTGCAGTTGCGCGAACTTCAAATACGCCGTCGCCAAGTTCTAGAATAGATACGTCAAACGTACCGCCACCAAGGTCATAAACTAAAACTGTTTGATCTTCATCTGTTTTTTCTAATCCGTATGCAAGTGCTGCTGCAGTAGGCTCGTTAATAATACGCTCTACTTCTAAACCAGCAATTTTACCAGCATCTTTTGTTGCTTGACGCTCAGCATCATTAAAGTAAGCAGGAACTGTGATAACAGCTTTTGTTACAGGCTCACCTAAATACTCTTCAGCATAACCTTTTAAATGTTGAAGAATGATAGCTGACATTTCTTGAGGCGTGTATTGCTTGCCTTCAGCTTCAACCTTATGGTCTGTACCCATATGACGTTTAACTGAAATAATTGTGTTAGGGTTTGTAATAGCTTGACGTTTCGCTACTTCCCCAACTTGACGCTCACCGTTTTTGAATGCCACAACTGATGGCGTTGTACGGTTTCCTTCTGGATTTGGAATTACTTTTGGTTCGCCGCCTTCTAATACAGCGACACAAGAGTTAGTTGTACCTAAATCGATACCAATGATCTTACTCATTGACAATGACCTCCTTCATAATATGTAGTGTTATTGATTCACTTTAACCATCGCAGGGCGGATGATTTTATCTTTTAATTTGTAACCTTTTTGAAGCTCTTCTACTACCGTGTTCGGTTCGTATTCATCGTCTTCTACTTGCATCACTGCTTGATGCTCGTATGGATCGAATGTTTTCCCGACTGATTCAATTGCTTCAACACCTTCTTTTTGAAGTGCCTCTACTAATTGACGGTATACCATTTCTACACCTTGCAGCACAGATTTAGTTTGCTCGTCCGCTGTGTTAACTTGTAATGCACGTTCAAAGTTATCAAGTGCTGGTAAAATATCCGAAACTAATGATTGAGCACGGTATTTTTGAGCAGCTTCTGCATCGAGACGTGAACGACGACGGAAATTATCGAAATCAGCTTGTAGACGTAAGTAGCGATTCTCTTCTTCTTCAAGCTGTTGCTTTAATTGATCATTTTCTTGTTGAAGAGGGTTTACTTCCTCAGACACTTCAGCTTCAGTTGCTTCAGCAGAGTCTGTTTGAACTTCTTCAACCACTTCTTCGTTTTGTTCTTCTACTTGCTTTTCGTTTGACAATTCATTCACCTCCCTTAAATGTTTACACACATTTTCACATTTTAAACAACGTTTTTTATTTTATCACAGGGAAAGGATGGAAGTAATATATTCCACCCGATTCCTTTATTCTTTATACAAGTTTGTTAATACTTGAGACATATCTGATGACAGCAGTGTAAGCAAACTAATCACACGCGCATATTCCATGCGGGTCGGTCCCAGTATAGCAATTGTGCCAAGCTGTTCGTGACCAAAGGAATAACTAGCTGTAATTAAGCTGCACCCTACCATTTCATTCAATTTATTTTCATGACCAATTTTCACATGTATGCCAGCCTCATTTGGGCTTAACAGCTTATAAAACTGCTGTTCATGTTCAATAATATTAAACAGCCCGCGAATTTTATTAAGATCATGAAATTCCGGCTGAGCAAACATATTCGTTTTGCCGCCAACTACTAATTTGCCATTCATGTTGAGCTTTAATGCATCATTGAGTATATCCATCGTCTGCTCATACCCTTGAATATGGCTTTTTAAGAGCGTCGCTACTTCTTTGTACATTTTATCATGTAAATCAGTAATGCGAACGCCGATGAGCTTTTCGTTTAAAATGTTAACCATTTTTTCAATATCGGAAGGTTGAATACTGCTCGGCAGCGTAATCGTCCGACTTTCAACGTGTCCTGTATCGGTCACAATAATGGCAACAGCTGACTGAGCCGTTAAAGGTAAAATCTGCAGCTGTTTTAACTTATGGCTGACCGCTTTTGGTCCTAGCACAATAGACGTTAAACTCGTTAAATCAGATAAAATTTGCGCTGACTTTTGAACGAGCTGCTCCAGTTCTACAATGCGTTCAGCGAATACCGAACGTACCGTGGAAACGTCGCTTGCTTTCAAGTGCTGCGGGGACACTAGATGATCAACATAATAACGATAACCTTTCTCAGACGGAACGCGCCCTGAAGAAGTATGAGTTTTTTCAATAAATCCAAGTTCTTCTAGGTCTGACATCTCATTACGAATCGTAGCCGAACTAAAATTAAACTCTTCTTTCTTAGATAATGTTCGAGAGCCTACCGGCTGCGCAGATCGAATGAAATCATCAATAATGACTTGTAAAATTAATAACTGTCGATCAGTAAGCACGCTTCATCACCTCTGTTAGCACTCTAAAACTCTGAGTGCTAAATCTAATAATAAATTACCAAATCACTATAGCGATGTCAACGATTTGATATTAGATTATCCCAATAAAGGCTTGAAAAACTTCATTCCCCAAAAATCGACCATTGTGTGTTAAAAAGACTGAGCTATTGTCCTCACCCAAAAGTCCTTTCTCTTTGTATTCTTGAATAGGTTCTCCAAATACATCTTTTAATTCTCGATTGAATTTTTTCTTAAACTCCTCTTTTGAGACTCCTTTCGTTTTACGAAGGCCCAAAAACATTTCTTCTTCCATTTTTTCAGCCTCGGTCACGCTCACTTCATTGAGATATGCATTTCCTTTTTGCTCGACTGAATCAATGTACTTTTTTAATGGTCCAATATTTGCTCGTCTTATTCCGTCTATATAGCTATGTGCGCCTGCGCCAATTCCGTAATAATCGTCGTTGTTCCAATATGTTAGATTATGAATACTCTCGTAGCCTTGCTTTGCGAAATTACTGATTTCGTATTGATGAAAACCTTGTTTGTCCATTTCTTTCATAAGCAGCTCATACATAGCTGCTTCTTCTTCTTGAGCAGGCAGGGGTAGCTTTCCTTTATTCATTAAATTATAAAATACCGTTTTAGGTTCAATAATCAACGAATAGGCAGACATATGCTCTACCTCTAATGAAAAAGCCGTTTGAAGCGTAGAAGAAAAATCAGCTACCGTTTGTTCCGGCAGGCTATAAATTAAGTCTAAGCTTATATTCGACATTCCAATCTTTCTCGCTTGTTCAACACAATCAAATACCTGTCTATTTGAATGCACACGTCCAATTTTCTCCAATAATCTTTCATTAAACGTTTGTACACCAATGCTTAAACGATTCACGCCATAGTCATGGAGAAGCTGAAGCTTTTCTTTTGTCAATTCATTCGGATTCGCTTCAAATGTAAACTCACCTTTTTCGTCATAAGGGAGGTACATACGAATGGATTCTAAAAAATACTCTAGCTGCTGTTCATCTAAGGCTGTAGGCGTCCCACCCCCAACGAATATCGTGTTTAAATTGGTCGTTGGATAATGTTCAACTGCTTGTTTCATTTCTTCTCGCATGCTTTCCAAATACGGCATAACGGGCTGATTTTTGAAAAACACTTTATTAAAGTCACAATAGTGACAAATATGATGACAAAACGGGATGTGCAGATATGCTGCCTTCACCATGGACTTCCACCTCAATCACATTTATAAATGATAAAAATACCGCAGAGTCTCTCTGCGGTATTTTTATCTATGTTCGTTCACACTTATTTACAGCGCTCAAAGCTCTTTACTATCGTATCAGATTAGCTTGATTTTCAAAACTAATTTGACATGTTAAATAATAGAATTTCAGCTATTAATCTTCGTCCATGCGAAGAACAGCCATGAATGCTTCCTGCGGTACTTCAACAGAACCGACCTGCTT
Organism: Priestia sp. YIM B13551; assembly: GCF_042787905.1. NCBI lineage: Bacteria > Bacillati > Bacillota > Bacilli > Caryophanales > Bacillaceae > Priestia > Priestia sp. YIM B13551. Next base: position 333,342 of record NZ_JBHZOX010000004.1, on the reverse strand, counting down.
CATACGTTTTTTACCTTCTTTTTGTTTTTCAAGAAGTTTACGTTTACGAGAGATATCTCCTCCGTAACATTTTGCTAAAACGTTTTTACGAATGGCTTTAATTGTTGAACGCGCGACAATTTTTTGACCGATTGCCGCTTGAATCGGCACTTCGAACTGTTGACGTGGAATAAGCTCTTTAAGCTTTTCTACAATGACTTTACCACGATCGTAAGCTGAATCTCTGTGCACGATAAAGGACAGTGCATCGACCGTTTCGCCGTTTAAAAGAATATCCATCTTCACAAGCTTCGAAGGCTGATATCCGATAAGTTCGTAATCAAACGACGCGTAGCCTTTTGTATTTGATTTTAATTGATCAAAGAAATCATATACAATTTCAGCTAGCGGAATTTCGTATACAATACTCACGCGATTAGCATCCAAGTACTGCATATCAATAAAGTTGCCTCGCTTCTTCTGACAAAGCTCCATCACAGCACCAACATAATCGTTTGGTACCATCATCGTTGCTTTCACATACGGTTCTTCTACGCGTTCAATCTTTTGTGGGTCCGGCATATTAGACGGGTTATCTACAGACAGATGAGTCTCGTCTGTTAAATACACGTCATAAATAACGCTTGGAGCTGTTGTAATTAAATCAATTTTAAATTCGCGCTCAATACGCTCTTGGATAATTTCCATGTGAAGCAACCCTAAGAATCCACATCGGAAACCAAACCCTAAGGCCTGAGACGTCTCTGGTTCAAACTGAAGTGCAGAGTCATTTAGCTCTAACTTTTCTAGTGCTTCACGAAGATCGTTATACTTCGCTGTATCAATTGGATACAGTCCGCAGTATACCATTGGATTCAGACGACGATAACCAGGAAGAGGTTCACTGGCTCCATTTTTAGCAAGAGTAATCGTGTCCCCTACTCGCGTATCTCCAACGTTTTTAATAGCTGCTGTTAAAAACCCTACGTCGCCAACAGAAAGTTCATCTTTAGCAACGGCTTTTGGCGTTAACACACCTAGCTCCGTTACCTCAAACTCTTTTCCTGTTGCCATCATTTTAATTTTGTCGCCTACTTTTACTCGTCCCTGTACGATACGAATAGATGCAACTACACCTCGGTATGCATCATAAAATGAATCAAAGATTAGTGCTTGAAGCGGTGCATCTGGATCCCCTTCAGGAGCAGGAACTTTTTCAACAATTTGTTCTAAAATTTCTTCGATTCCAATTCCTGCTTTAGCTGAAGCTAATACAGCTTCCGACGCATCTAATCCAATTACGTCTTCAACTTCTTGACGCACTCGCTCTGGCTCTGCGCTCGGCAGGTCAATCTTATTAATGACAGGTAAAATTTCAAGGTTGTTATCAAGCGCTAAATATACGTTGGCTAGTGTTTGAGCTTCAATACCTTGAGCTGCATCTACTACTAGAATAGCACCTTCACACGCGGCTAAACTTCGCGACACTTCATATGTAAAATCGACGTGTCCCGGTGTATCAATTAGATGAAAAGTATACTCTTCTCCATCTTTTGCTTTGTATTGAAGCTGCACAGCATTTAATTTAATGGTAATTCCACGTTCACGTTCTAAATCCATCGAATCTAAAAGCTGAGCTTTCATTTCTCGCTGTGTTAACGCATTTGTTTTTTCTAAAATACGGTCTGCTAATGTTGACTTACCGTGGTCTATATGAGCAATAATCGAAAAGTTTCTGATTTTCGATTGTCGTTTCAATCTTGCTTCTCTATCCATATTTTTTTCACTCCTACTGAAAATCGGCAAAATACACTAAATTAAATTATAACAACACATTCGTCAACATTCAATAAGCATTCCATTGGGGATTTTTCCATACAAAAAAGCAGAAAGAGATTCTGCTTTTAATTAAGAAGATGATGGATAGCCTTAAAAGCTTTTCCTATTGTACTTTTCACGCCTTCCGCTAGACTTTGACCTAGCGAGGAGAAAAAGTTAAAAGCCTTTCGTTTTTCTAAAAACTGCTGTTTTTCATCAATGTTCACAACTTTTTTTGAACCTAAAACAGCAGCTTCCACCTGACCATCTGACGTTTTAGACACATTAATAACATGTTCAATCGAAGGATCATTATATCCCTTCATTTTAATCAACCCTTGCTGAGCCGTCTGCATCCCTAAAAATACGACGCACAGTAAAAAAATGGTTAGCACTACTGATTTTAAAGTAAATTTAATCATATTATTAGGCCCCTTACTTCTTTATCTTCTGTAGTACTAACCATTATGACTATATTGTGAAGAACTCATTCATCTAAAAACGTATTAATGAGTATATGCCCCAAAGTTCTCTTGATCCACTTCATGATGCAAAGCAGCGTTAAGTCCTCCTGCAACTACATTAGCCATATCTTCAATAAACATATCCACTTCTTTTGGCGTAACCATCAAATTATGGCCTAAAGGTGCAAGCACTTCATGAATAAGACGTCTTTTTTCTTCATCGGGAAGGGTGCCAATCATACCGAGATACGTTTGACGCTGCTCTTCATTAGGTAAATCATCCTCCGTGAGCTTCTTTTTTTCTCCAAACGTCATACCAGACGGAAGCAGCGACTTAGACGGCTTTCCCTGCTCTTTCATTTCTCGGCCGAAATGTTTTAAGATAAAGTCAATTGTATCGCTTGTAATGGAAACAGCATCCACTACCGTTGGAATACCTATTGCAATAACTGGAATGCCAAGTGTTTCATAACTGATTTCTTTGCGCTTGTTTCCAACCCCAGACCCCGGATGAATACCTGAATCTGAAATTTGAATGGTAGCATTTACCCGTTCAATCGAACGAGCGGCCAGCGCATCGATTGCAATAATAAAATCTGGATTCACTTTCTTTACAACGCCAAAGATAATATCACTTGTCTCAATACCCGTCATTCCCATTACTCCCGGAACAATGGCGCTAACGGGTCTAAAGCCATCTTGCACGCTTTCAGGCTGTAACTCAAACAAATGTCTTGTAATCAACAAATTATCTACTGCCTTTGGTCCAAGCGCATCTGGTGTAACACTTAAGTTTCCAAGACCCACTACAAGACAGCTAGCATCATCTGGAATGTTGAGGCTTTTAATAAAAAAATTCAGCTCTTTAGCAAATACTTCTTCCATGGCCTCTTGCTTTTCAGTATCCTGCTCGCGAATGCCTACCGATTCAAGGGTTACATATCGGCCTTTTTTCTTACCGATTGCTTCTGCGCCCTCTTCCGTAATTTCTACCATTGAAATTTTGACACCTTGTTCTTCTTTTTCTTTTACAATTACGCCTTTGATTTCTGACTGGTTATTCGGTTTAGGCTGATTTTCTAACGCTATGTCTTTTGCTTCGACAGCTAAATCCGTGCGCACGCTATATTGACTTAAATCAAGTTCTTTTTCCATTTCTTAACCTCCTAGACAATCTTTGTTGAAATTATTGTCACCGAGGACTGGCAGATTCATGCATTTAAGAAATGAAAAGTGGAAGGAAGGGCGCAATATCAGCTACAAGCTTTTAAAGAGAGCTCTGTCATATAAAATTCCTTGTCAAGGCTATTGCATTCTGTCCTTGTGTTTGATAAAATATCTTTTGTTCTTATTGTGAAGAATGTCGAGTTCTATATAATCTCGATTGTTATCATTTCGGGAGGTGAAACGGATGCCAAACATTAAATCAGCTATCAAACGTGTAAAAACTACTGAAGCTCGCCGTGCTCATAACATTCAAGCTAAATCAGCTATGCGTACTGCAATCAAAAACTTTGAAGCTTTAGTTGAAAACAACGATGTAGATAACGCAAAAGCAGCATTTGCTGTTGCTTCTAAAAAATTAGACAAAGCTGCACAATCTGGTATTATCCACAAAAATGCTGCAGCTCGTCAAAAATCTCGCTTAGCAGTAAAACTTAACGGTTTATCTGCATAATTGAGACAAAAACGATCCCATTAGGATCGTTTTTTTATTGCGCTCTTTTTAATAAAAACAGCTGTAAAATAAGCGCTTTATCCATTTTCCCCGTCTTCATTTCATAATCTGCCTCTGCTAAATCCTTTAAAATTTCTTTAAGCTGCTGTTCCTCAAAACTTCTGCTCTGCTGCAAAGCAATTTTCACACGAAACGGATGAACCTTAATCGTTTGAGCAATTTGCTGCTGACCGTACCCTTGACTAGACAGCTGCTTCGTATGATAAATCAAACGAAACTGCGTCGCTAACAAAGATAAAATTTTAATAGGCTCTTCGTTATTACGCAGTAAATCCTGATACATATTTAAAGCAGTAGAAACCTTTCGCTGAATAACAGCGTCAATAAGCGTAAATACATTTTGTTCAAGCGTTTTTGCCACAAGCTTAAGCACAACTTCTTTTGTAATGACTCCGTCTTGTCCAACATATAACACCATTTTTTCAATTTCATTTGTCACAAGCGTTACATTAAGACCCACAAGCTGAATAAGCAGCGTCACAGCATCTTCATCCATATTCACTCCATCTTTTGAAAGTAAATTATGAATCCACTGCTTCATTTCTTTTTCACCAAATTCGTTCGCTTCAATGTAAGCTGCTTGTTTTTTTAATAATTTTGTTATTTTTTTTCTTTCATCCAGCTTTTCATAAGGGGCTAGTAGAATTAACGTTGAAAAAGACGGGGGCTGCTCCACATATTGCTGCAGTTTTGCTAGATCATGCTCTACTTTATCTTTCGATTTTTCAGCCGTTAAAAATGCTGCATTTTTCGCAACCACTACACGCTTGTCTCCTAAAAAAGGAAGCGTTTCAGCATCTTCTAGAACTTGATCAATCGATGTTTCTTCTAAATCGTATAGTGACAAGTTAAATTCTTTATCTTCTTCATTTAACGTATAGTCGACGATTTTATCTCTAATCTTTTTACTCATAAATGCATTGACCCCGTGTATTAAGTAAACGGGGGCTATATTATTTTTAGTAATACTTTTTAAGCTATCAACTGCCAACGTATATACGCTCCTCTTTTTTATTCATCTATATTGATTATGTATAGTTACTGATAAACAAAATACAATTTCTATCGTAAAGGTGTTATGAGTTTTTGGCAACAATACAAAAGGAATTGCCTTAAAACGACAATTCCTCAGTTTATGATAAACATTAACAATATAAGCCCTAGGTTACTTATTTGTTAATGATTAAACCCTTATCTCTATTTTCTCCTCATGTCTATAAAGTATAGTTGTTAACTGTTGTCAGTTTGTGAAAACGCTTTTAAATTGTCTAGATTTTTAAAAAAAGTTAGATTATACTGTAAACAGGAGGGGTGTTAATGAACCAATTTGAAGAAAGTGTCCAAAGTAAACGCAACGACGCTGTCGATTCTGCCGTAGGATTTGGTGTTTCATTTGGCTTTTTCACTGCCTTATTTGTTATTGCAACTGTGATTCACTACTTGGGTTCGTAAAATTGCTTCAAGGCTGCTTCTTAGCAGTCTTTTTTAGTTCGTTTTTCTTACTATAGACTATGGAAGTTGCTGCGAAAACGTTCCTGACTTTTTTGTAAATTCATACATTACCCCACCATCTTCATCCGTTCGATAAATATACACTCCGTAGCTTTTCAGAAGCTCTAATATTTCTTGATGAGGATGACCATAACGATTTTTTTGTCCCGCTGAAACAAGCGCTACTTTAGGATTTAAATGTTGAACAAACTCTTCTGAAGTTGAGGTTTTACTGCCATGATGCCCAACTTTTAATACATCTGCTTTAAGGTTTAGAAAGTCTTTCAATATTCTTTGTTCTCCTTCCTTTTCTAAATCTCCGGTGAATAGCCATCTTAAATTTCCTAACTTAGCGTCTATTACAATTGAGCCGTTGTTGCTCGTTTCTTCGAAACCTGTCGGAGAAATAATCTGAAATAACACACCTCCTTCTTGCCAGCTATCTCCTTGTTGAACAATTTGAACAGGCACTCTTTGTTTTTGAGCAGCGATCACCAAGCCAGTCTCTACGTCATTTAATTCAGCTTTTTTCCCAAGCACCAGCTCTCCGACAGCCACTTGTGAAAATAAATGCTGTGCCGCCCCTGCGTGATCATAATCGCCGTGTGTGATAATCATTTTATCTACCCTTGTTATTCCTTTTGAATGCAAAAAGGGAACAAGTACATCTTCTCCCACGTCAAAAGAAGAACGACGTTTTTGCCATGGTTCTTTTGGAAATGAAACGGTTCCTCCCGTATCGATCATATACACACCTTTTCGATAAGGAAGCTCAATGATAAAGCAGTCTCCTTGTCCTACATCGACCATTGTGACCGTTCCTTTTGGATTCAAATAAGGATACATACATTGTGCGGCTAACAATGCCACGAGAAGAAACATATAGCGAACGAAAAATTCTCCTTCTTCGACCGCCACAAATACAGCATAAATGCATAAGTACATGCCTAAAAACAGCACAATGTGGGGTTTTCCCGTTACAAAATCAGCGGGAATCCACTCAAAAAAGCCAAGCAATTTTTCACAAAAAAGTAAAAGAACATGAAGAATTTGCTCCAGCAGTTCACTCACTCCCGGCAAGAGGATACGAACAAAAAGAATGAGCAAACAAAGAGGTAATATAACAAGAGAAAACAGCGGTACAAAAACCATATTTAATGGCAAACTGAGGAGAGATACTCCATAAAAATAGTACAACAATAAAGGAAGTGAACTGATTTGTGCAATCGCTGAAACAACCATGAGCTGGCTGAAAGAAGAATGAAAACAAGGTAAAATCGTCTGACTCGATAAAATCAATGCAAAACTAACGGCAAAAGAAAGCTGAAATCCTACGTCAAATAAATAGTACGGCTTAAAAAGCAGCATGGCCATAAAAGCAAGGCTGATGCTATCAACCAAAAGAATTTTTCTTTGTATTTTTATCGATATAAGCATCAGCATACTCATAAAAACAGCTCGGACAACTGAAGCGCTGCCACCGGCCAAAACCATGTATACAGGAAGAAGCAAAAGTAAAAGCGTAATGGCTCGCTCGCGCGTTATTCCAATCCGAATGAGCAAATAAAAACACATCGCTGTCAGCAGTCCAACATGAAGACCTGATATGGCAAGCAAGTGGATTAAACCAAATTGCTGATAGCGCTTGATACTCTCTTCTTCGATGCCAGTGCGCTCGCCATAAATTAGTGCCTGCATAAACCCAGCGCCTGGATCCGACATATTTTGTTGAATATAATTAATTCCTTTTTGACGAATAAAGGTAAGGTACGTAAGTGGAGTTAAAGTGGGGAGCTGACATTTTACCAAATCAAGTCCCTTGACGTTAAGCTGCCAATGAATAGACTGATGGTACAAATATTGCTGATAATCAAATGCATGAAGGTTGCGAGCAGGTGAAGGAGAAGTTAATTGCCCCCCTAGTTGACAAACTTGATGAATCGTTAACTTTTCGAGCTGCTGTTTCTCTTCCAACGTTTTTAGTTTATAAAAAGCCATGACCTCTTCATTTTGAACCGTAAACTTAAAAGTAAGCTTGTCGCCGTCACTATGCGGAACAGAGGAAATTTCGCCTGTAAAAGAAGAAGATTCAGCTAAAAGAACCGTTTTGTTATGCTTATTTGTCTCAGCTAATAGGTAGACGCACAAAACACTCAACAGTGCAGAAGCAATAACCACTTTCCTCGGACATTGTAGCCATTGAAAAATGAAAAGCACGATTAGCAAAAACAGGCTTACAGCGGAATGATTATCATATACATATAAAGCTATCATCATGCTAAAAGCACAGTAAATATAATATCCTTTCACTTTTAGCTCCTTTCTTCTTAAAAGAAAGAGGCTTCTTACTGTTACCAAGTAAAAAACCTCTTTTACCTTTAATTTGCTGTAAACAAAGCGAGAGCTTCACGCTGTAAATTCATCAATTCTGCTTCGTCCGCTCCGCTTTTTTCTAAACGAGCGAGAACACCCGTCACAAATTGAAGCTTCTCTTTACTTTTTAAGTCAATGATTGCTTCATCAAGTTCAACTTTTGCTGTTTTCACTCCCGCCTGTTGAAATAACTCAACAGCATACGGATGATTTTTGTAATCATTAGCGTAATATACTGTTTTAATTCCCGCTTGAATAAGGGCTTTACAGCAGTTTAAACAAGGAAAATGCGTGACGTATACTTCCGCATCTTCTGTTTTTACACCAAACTTAGCACACTGCAAGAGTGCATTCACTTCTGCATGGACAGTTCTTACACAGTGTCCATCAATCACATAACAGCCTTCGTCAGCACAATGCACGCCTCCGCTGATCGAGCCGTTGTATCCTCCAGCTATAATACGTTTATCACGCACCACTGTAGCCCCAACAGCCAGACGTTCACAAGTGCTTCTTAAAGCTAGCAAATGGCTTTGTGCCATAAAATATTGATCCCATGAAATCCGGTTCATCTCATTCCCTACCTTTTTATTTAAAACTGAATAATTATAATTATACTTGTCTCTTTCATAGTGTAGCGTTTCTTTTCCTTTTTCGTCAATAAGTCTCTACTGTACCGTAATTTGAGCTTTGATTTTTTCTAGCGACTTCTCGCCAATACCTGATACTTGCCCCAAATCCTCTACTGTTTGAAACAAGCCATTTTCCTCTCGATATGAAACGATGGCACTCGCTTTTGAAGGTCCAATACCATTTAGCGTTTGTAGTTCATCAGTGTTCGCTGTATTGATATTAACAAGGGGCTGATCATTTGAAGTTCCTGAGGAAGAGATTGAAGAAACTGGAGATGAAGGCGGGATTTCTTCTCCAGCAGCTGGGATGTAAACAGCCATTTCATCTTGTAGCTTGCTAGCTAAATTGAGCTGTCTTAAGTCCGCTTCTTTCGTAGCGCCTCCGGCTTGTGCTAGAGCATCTTTTACCCTTGCATCTTTCGGAAGCTGGTATACACCAGGCTTCTGAACAGCTCCTTTAATATCCACCATAACAAACGGGGAATCTTGGCTCGAAATTACTTGATCAGACGACTCTCCTTCTTTTTTTGCAGCAGAAGATTCTGCCTTTATCATATCTGAGGTTTGAAGAGAACTTTCCGGTTTCTCTCCGCCTGTGCGATAGATATAAAAAGCCAAGCTAACTGCTAAGCAAATACACCCAATTAGCCATTGTTTTTTTGAAAAAGTCAAATTGTACACTCCTTTGAATTTTGAAGTAACGTCATAAATTCCATTACGTCTTCATAGTGTTTAGAAGAAAAGGCTTTTGAAGGAGGGAATGAATCAGTGAACATAGGGTTTATCGGAACAGGAAACATGGGGAAAATATTAATTGATGCGTTTATTGAATCAAAAGCCGTACGTCCTTCTAAAATTACTATTATGAATCGCACAAAAAAAAGAGCCAAAGAGATTCAACAGCAGCATAAAAAAATTCATGTTGCTGATACAGCTGAAGAAGTTGTTCACGCATCCAAAGTCATTTTTATTTGTGTTAAGCCATTGGATATTCACCCCCTTTTAATAAAATTAGAACCACTGCTGACGAAAGATCACTGCATTGTATCCATTACCAGTCCAATTAGCGTAGAACAAATCGAACGCCTCATTCCGAGTCAAGCAGCTAGAATTATCCCTAGCATTACGAATCGGGCATTAGCAGGTGTTTCTCTTTTCACGTTTGGAGAAAGATGTACGCCTTTTTACCAAAATTATTTACATGAATTATTTTCATCTATGTCAAAGCCTGTGGCTATTGATCAAACGATTACGCGCGTATCATCCGATATCGTAAGCTGCGGTCCTGCATTCTTCAGCTTTTTGCTTCAACGCTTTATTGATGCAGCAGTTCAAGAAACAAATATTTCTGAAGAAGAAGCTACCGTCATGGCCAGTGATATGATTATTGGAATGGGAAAACTGTTGGAAAAAGAAATATTTACGCTTCCTACCTTGCAGGATAAAGTATGCGTAAAAGGCGGTGTAACCGGAGAAGGTATTAAAGTTTTAGAAGCTGAACTCGGAGAGATGTTTGTGCACGTATTTCAAAAAACACATGAAAAATTTGACGAAGACATTGAGCTTGTTCACAATCAGTTTGATAGTCTTATTCCATAATTTCTGTAGAAATCCTGCTTTGAAACAAAAAAAGAAGCCTCTACTCGGCTTCTTTTTTTTGCGCAGAGAAAAAGATGCGCTCACTGTTTGAAGTAGGCTCACTCATTTTGAAATCTGCACTTACTTCTATATTTATAAAACCAGCTTCGCTCAGCCATGATTGATAATGGTCAATCGACCAAGTGCGCTGAGCATGCACCTCATCAAAGCGATGATATGCATCCATTTCTTCATCATAAGCAAAAAACGTAATATCATGCTCTACGCGCATGTCTGTATCGTCATAGGTGCAGTTCCAAATATATGACACGTCTTCATCTACGTAAGAAAAAGATTGATTTCCAAATACGTCCTTCATCTTGTGCACTGAATGAACATCAAATATAAAGAGCCCACCTGGTTTTAAGTGCTTATATACACGTTGAATGGTTTCTTGAACTTCTTTATTACTTTGCAAATAGTTCAAAGAATCACAAAAGATTACTACACAATCGAACTCTTTCAATAACTCAAGTTCCGCCATGTTTTGCTGAAAAAGAGATAGCGTTACCCCTGCTTCTGTCGCCTTTTCCTGGGCTACCATAAGCATATCATCAGACAAATCAACGCCTACTACGGAGAAACCTTCTTGTGCAAATCGAACGGAGAGTTCTCCCGTGCCGCAGGCAAGGTCTAATATACTGTCAGGCTTTGTTTTCGCTTTTGCCACCTGCTGATTAAAAAATTCAGCCCAATCGTCATACGGAACGTCTGCCATTAGCTGATCATATACGTAGGCAAATTCTCCGTACCTGCTCATAGCTGTAGCTCTTCTGAACTTACAAATGGTGCATCTCCCCATAAGCGTTCTAAGTTATAATATCCGCGCTCATCTTTATGGAAAATGTGAACCACAACATCTCCAAGATCAACAAGAACCCACTTAGCCTGCTCAAATCCTTCTAAACGCTTCACAGAAATGCCTTGTTCGTGTGCTTTTTCTTTAATTTCACGAGCAATTGCCTGCACTTGTTTATCTGAGTTACCGTGACAAATAACAAAATAATCTGCCACAAGTGAGATTCCTTCCATATTTAACGCTACGATATCGATTGCTTTTTTATCGTCTGCTGCTTCTACAACAAGAGATAGCAATTCACGTTCAGTCATGTGTTTGACCTCCTAAGATTAAATCATTATATGTCATCATCGTATCGGGATAAACGGCCTGATGTTTAGTCATTAAAAAAGAAATGGTGTTTTTCAGTGATTGAATAAGTGCTGCATTTAAGTCGGTTTTAGCTAACTCCCGCACTTCATCAACACCTGGAAATCTCCTTCCGGGTTCAATGTAATCAGCAACGTACACAATTTTTTCAAGTAACGTCATGCCAGGTCTTCCGGATGTATGGTAAGCAATTGCATCCAATACTTCCTTATCCGTAATCCCTACTTCATTTCTCACTAAAAACGCGCCTACTGGAGCATGCCATAATTCGGTATTGTATTCCAATAAAGAAGGGTTCATGTTTTGATCAATAATAATTTGCTTCATCTCTTCCTTTGGACGAAACTTGGCATAGTCATGAAAAATAGCAGCCAGTTCTGCTTTTTTTTCGTCTGCTTCAAAACGCTTAGCTAATTCAATTGCTGTTTCCATTACCCCGACAGTATGAATATAACGACGTTCTGTTAACTGTTTCTTTACGATTTCTAATGCCTCAGTTCGATTCATATAATTGATTCTCCTCGATATATTGTTTAACACCAGCAGGTATAAAATAACGAATGGTTTCTTTCTTTACTACTCGTTCGCGAATAAAGGAAGAGGAGACATCAAACTGCGGAACTTCTACTTCTTTTATCGGGTAAGGGGACGTAATGGTATACCCCGGGCGTTTTACACCTACAAATGTAACCAAATTGACTAATTCATCAATTTCATACCACTTCGGCAAATATTCTACCATATCAGCACCAACGATGAAATGAAACTGATACGTTGGATATTTCTCCGTTAGTATTCTCATCGTATCATATGTATATGAAGGCTCTTTGCGCTCAAATTCAATCGGCTGCAGGGTAAATTGATCATGTTCTTCAATAGCTAGCTTTAGCATTTGTAAACGATGATATGGCTCAATAGGTTCTTTGATTGTTTTATGAGGTGGAATATACGACGGCATGAACCATATCTCATCTAATTTCAAGGCATGCAAAACCTCATTTGCCATCATTAAATGCCCCAAATGAGGCGGATTGAATGTTCCACCTAAAATTCCAATACTCTTCAACAATCCCCGACTCCTTTAATTTACTTCATTTTTAAATAGAGCGGGTTTCCCCGCTCTATTTCATTTCACTTTTGGAAGCATTAACTGCTTATTTTCGCGTGATTCTTTATATAATACAATTGTATTTCCAATCACTTGTACAAGCTCTGCTTTTGTTCCTTTTGTTAATCGAGCAGCAACCGTGTCACGATCTTCGTCACAGTTTTGCAGAATGCTTACTTTTAATAATTCTCTTGCTTCTAATGCATCAGCAATTTGACCAATCATATTTTCGTTGACTCCACCTTTTCCTACTTGGAAAATTGGATTTAAATGATGTGCTTTTGAACGTAAAAAACGTTTTTGTTTACCTGTTAACATAAAAACCTCCGTTGTATCTTATCTCTTAGTTAGTGTTGAAAGAACAATGTGTTCCATTGCCTCTTCGTCAGGACGGACGTTCGTCCACTTTTCAAATGCAAGTGCACCTTGCAGTACAAACATACCGACACCGTTATGAGTGCCTGCCCCTTTTGCTTCAGCCTCTTTTAAAAGCTTTGTTTTTAAAGGGTTGTAAATAATATCGCTGACTACGGCTTCTTTTTGCAATAAAGTAAGTGCTAATGGCAGCTCATCAACGTTAGGATACATTCCCACTGAAGTGGTATTAATAATAATATCGAATGTATCTAATTGTTTTTCCGCATCAGAAATAGACATCGCCGCCGTTTTCGTCGAAAAAGGCAGCTCGTTAGCTAATACAGCTGCTTTTTCGACGGTACGATTGCATATCGCAATTACCTCGGGAGCATGCTGAGCGGCAATTGTATAAAAAATAGCTTTTGCAGCTCCTCCAGCTCCAATAATTAAAATTCTTTTTTGGGATAAGCTGCCTTCTACTGCTTTGAGTAAAGACGTCACATACCCCTCTCCGTCGGTATTGTATCCAATATAACGGCCATCTTGATTAACAACTGTATTTACAGCGCCAATTGCCTTTGCTAATGGATCGACTTCATCCAAATGCTTCATAATATCAACTTTATAAGGAATCGTGACATTAAATCCTTGAATGTTTTTATCTTTTAGCTCTCCAATGGCTGACTCAAAATGAACAGGTTCAATTGGAAAAGCTTCATAATGAGCATCCATATTCAGACGTTTAAAGGCGTCATTTTGCATCAATGGCGATAGTGAATGCCCAAGCGGATAACCAACTAGCCCATATAATGTACTCAAGATTTTTTCCCCTTTTTGTTTAAATTAAAGAATCGCGCACAAATACGCCGACTCCTTTTGGTGCATGCGCCACAACTTTTGAACCTGACTCATTAACCGTCACCCAGCCAAGCCCTGAAAAAACAATATCCGTTTTTTCATTTTTTATTGTAAATTCATGTGCAACCAGTTCAGGAAACTCATCCATTTGCTCTGGGCGCGGCGGCTGAAGCAGTTCACCTGCTTGCTTTTCATACAGCTCATCTGCTTTTTCAAGCTTCGTACGATGGATATGCAAATCGTTCGATACATAACATGTTAATGACTTGCGGCCTCCCTGTACATAATCTAAGCGCGCCAGTCCTCCAAAGTATAACGTTTGCCCTTCATTTAGCTGATAAACCTTCGGCTTTATTTCTTTTTTAGGAGAAATTAGCTTTAAGTCTCGTTTATCTACATAGTGAGCCATTTGATGGTGATTAATAATACCAGGCGTATCATATAAAGACGCGCCGTTATCAAGCGGGATATCAATCATATCCAGCGTTGTGCCCGGATATTGAGATGTGGTAATAATATCTTTTTCTCCCGTTACTTCTTTAATAATGGCATTAATAAATGTTGATTTACCAACGTTTGTACATCCCACAACATATACATCTTTACCTTCGCGATAATGTTCAATGGCTTCGGCAATTTCTCGAATTCCTTGTCCTTTTTGCGCGCTCATGAGAAACACATCCACTGATTTTAGCCCAAGCTCTTTCGCTTCTCGCTTCATCCAATGAATTAGTTTATTTTTCTTTATAGACTTTGGCAGTAAATCTGCTTTATTTCCCACTAAAAGAACCTTGTTATTTCCAACAAATCGATGCAAACCAGGTAACCAGCTGCCATTAAAGTCAAAGATATCTACAACTTTTACAACTAAACCGTCCGTTTGACCAATTCCATTTAAGATTTTTAAAAAATCATCGTCTGTTAAGGAAACATCTTGTACTTCATTATAATGCTTCAAGCGGAAGCATCGCTGGCAAATAATAGCTTCTTTTTCTAGTGCTGATTTTGGAGCATAGCCAAGTTCATCCGGTCGTTCTGTTTGAATCTCCACTCCGCATCCTACGCACTGTAATTTTTCTTCACTCACGTTTTAATCCTCCCAGTTAATCATACCTTTTCGTTTCATCCAACCTAGAATTCTTCGTTCCATTTTACGGTTAAATTTCGTTACAAATCCATCTGTTTGCGCAACTGGTACAACCAAAACCGTATATACGCCGAGACGATTTCCTCCTAATACATCCGTTAAAAGCTGGTCACCAATAACTACAACCTCATCTTTTTGCAGCTCCATATCACGAAGAGCTCTTCTAAATGCTTTACGCATCGGTTTGCGTGCTTTATATACAAATGGAAGTCCAACTGGATCTGAAAACAGCTTGACTCGTTTCTCCACATTATTCGATACAATCGTAATTTTAATTCCACTATCTTTCATTAACTGAAACCACTCAATTAATTCCGGAGTGGCATCAGGGCGATCCCATTCCACCAACGTGTTATCTAAGTCGGTAATAATTCCTTTTATTCCGCGCTCTTTCAAATCGTCTGGCTTAATTTGAAACACGTTTTTCACATGTTCATTTGGTAAAAAAAGTTTCAACACGTATCATGCACCTCGAATATATAGTTACATACTAAAATTAACGCCGTCTATCATTATAACGACTTCTTGTTATTTTCCAACCTAAAATTTTATTCTCTTCAAAAACAGGTCTTTTCTTAGTATAAAGGATATGCCTTGTGAATGCTTTAACTTTATACAGAAAGTTATTGACAAAAGGTAGTAAAACTCCATTTGTTCGTGAGCTTACGATATATTCACCCACTGCAAACTTAAAATAAAAAATAGTGCAGAAAACGTTTATTACTTATCAAATAGGGTAAGTGGTAAACAAATTCCGTTAAAAGTTTTCGACAAAAATTGATAAGCCCAATTATGTGGATAAGGTTATACACATTATCCTCTGTTATAGTTCAGCAATTAATGGTAATTATAAACAACATACCCACATTTTATCCACCGAAAGCTGTGGATAACAGAACGATTGTTCCTTTATTTGATTCATGTTAGATTATAAATAAGGAATTTATTAGCATTTAAATATAACTTTTTAGGATATTTATTTTAGTAGGAGGTGGCGGCAATCTTATGAGAAAATTATCAGATGAGCTGCTTATTGAATCATACAGCAAAGCAACTGAACTGCAATTAAGCCCTGATTTTATAAAATTAATTGAAGAGGAAATTGAAAGAAGATCATTAAAGATTAGCATACAAATTCCTTCTTAACGAATAAAAGAGCCTTCTTAATAAAAGAAAGCTGCATCTTCATTTATCTATCTACTCTTTTATTATATAGGCTCTATTTTTTCAAATGAGCAATTGGTTCTCCACATTTTACGTAAGAACCTGAGTAAACATTAGAAGCAAAAGTGATTGAGTTCTTCTCAAATAATAAAATGACAGTCGAGCCAAACGTGAAGTAAGCCATTTCTTCCCCTTTTTCGACTACTTCTTTTTTAGAAACCGCTTCAATACTGTTGATAAACATGGCTCCTACTTTTACCATCAGCATGTGACCATTTTCAAATGTTAACTCCGTGAGCTTCCGGAAATTTTTCACAAGCGGTTCTTTCCCGTATTTGATTCCTAATGAATTTACTGGATAAGACTTTTGTCCAACGGTCCACGTATCCCCCACTTGGGCTTTAAGAGGGCTGTGAATGCGATGATAGTCTTTCGGACTAAGGTAGAGGATAATAAACTGTCCCTCTATATATTTTTCAAGAACGAGATCATTTGAAACCATTTCCTGTATAGAATAAGGTTTGTTTTTTACAATCATTTCTTTTTGAGGCGTAATGACTCCATATGCTTCTATCTTTGCATCTACAGGACTGACAACGCTGTCTTTCTGCTGATCGACCGGACGGGCAGAAGGTTTCAAACGGCGAATAAATAGCTCATGTAAGTTTTGATAGTGATGCAGAGGCTTGTCCATTTCTTCTTTATTTACTTTAAAAACTTTTGTATAGGAGGGTATAACAAACCGACTCCATTTAGAGAAAGTGAATTTTCGAATGAGCTTCGATGATCCTTGGTGATTCGTAAGCTCAATAAACGTTCGATACAGGTGCTGCAACAATAATTTTACCTCCACATACTGAATAGTTCTTTACTAGAATAAGGTTTGCGTCTACAATGAAATTACCATTATTTTTACCTTTAGTTCATTCCATCCTTTAAAGGAGTGAGGAAATTGTTTTTATTAGACTATCTAGATCATACAATTAAAAAGCTGAGATCCCAAGCGGCAAACTCCTTAACGATTGTTAATTTAAGTTTAGGAAGCTTTGCTATTTTATTTGTCATGAAAAATGAATTGAACTTAAGTTTATTACTAATTTTTTTAGCAGCGTTAGCAGACCGATTCGACGGCATGGTAGCCAGAAAGCTGCAAATTGAATCTGAACTTGGAAAACAACTGGACTCCATGTGCGATATTATATCATTTGGCATCGCTCCAGCTCTACTACTTTATCAAAGTATTTTATCTCACTTTGGTGCTGCAGGTTCAATTGTTACCATCTGTTACATTGCTTGCGGAGCACTTCGTCTTGCCCGCTTTAACATCACAGAAAATACTGGGTATTTTACAGGGCTCCCTATTACCGCAGCAGGTTGTTTATTAACTCTTAGCTACTTAGGCGTCCCTTATTTGCCTTCACACTTTTATATGTTTTTAATTATCGTACTCGCTTGCTTGATGATTAGTACTTTCAAGCTAAAAAAAGTATAGAGCTCTATTTACTTTTATAGAGGAATATTATCGTCTTGCTTCTTTTCTTAATTATAGAATAAATCATCTTCTTTAAGAAACAAAGCGAAAATTCCTTAAGAATTCTTAAAAATGAATGGTTCTATTCGGTAGGATATGTCATCTAAAAAAACTCATGCGCATGCATGAGTTTTTTTTAATACCAGCAGCTAAACCAATAGAAGCTTCCGAAAATTAATAACAGGACAAACAGAACAATCAACAATCCAAGTCCCCAGCCGAAGCCTCCTCCACATGGGTAAGCTGGATAATTAGGATAACAGCAGCCTCCGTAACCGTACATACTCCCCCTCCTTACACTATGAACTACTACTAGCGTATGTACATACTTTTCCCCTGTATAGGCTGGTAACTATCTCTAAAGAAAAATCTGTGGACTTTTTCAAACTCTCTTGTCCCCGGGGGAATTTTAAACGTACAGGCAAAGACATCCTTCTTTTTACATATAGTGTAATGTTAGTCTCTCACAGGTTGATATCCCCTTATGGAGGTGAAGAGATGTCTGCATTATTTACCGCACTAGGCTATTTCTTTAAAGAATTGGTTTTCCTTGTTTCCTACGTAAAAAACAATGCGTTTCCTCAACCCTTGTCTGCTGCTGAAGAAAAGAGATATTTATCTTTAATGGAACAAGGAGATCAAGAAGCGCGAAACCTTCTTATTGAACACAATCTCCGGCTCGTTGCGCATATTGTTAAAAAGTTTGAAAACACGGGAGAGGATGCGGAAGATTTAATTTCAATTGGGACAATCGGTTTAATTAAAGCAATCGAAAGTTATTCGCAAGGAAAAGGAACAAAATTAGCTACTTATGCCGCACGATGTATTGAAAATGAAATATTGATGCACTTGCGAGCGCTCAAAAAAACAAAAAAAGATGTGTCGCTCCATGATCCAATTGGCCAGGATAAAGAAGGAAATGAAATCAGTTTGATTGATGTATTAAAATCAGAATCAGACGATGTAATTGATATGATTCAACTAAATATGGAATTAGAAAAAATAAAAGAATACATCGATATTCTCGATGATCGAGAAAAGGAAGTAATTGTTGGCCGCTTCGGTTTGGATCTGCAGGATGAAAAAACCCAGCGAGAAATTGCAAAAGAATTAAATATTTCAAGAAGTTATGTTTCGCGAATTGAAAAGCGAGCGCTGATGAAAATGTTTCACGAATTTTACAGAGCCGAAAAAGAGAAAAAAAAGAGCGGAAAGAAGGAGAATTAATCCTTCCTTCCGCTCTTTTTTTAAAATAATTTCCAAATAATAATCCGTAGCAAACACATCATTACTCCCCCTACTAATCATTTAGGTGGAATCTTTCTCCACAAGCAGCCATACAACGATATATCCTTTTTGATTAATCATCATTCATCCACTCCTTTCCACTGTTCAAATTAGAAATGACGATAAAACTCATACTTGCGGTCTTTTATTTCTTCTTCTAATTGTCTTACATACTGTTCATGCTTAATTTCTGCCTCTGAGTATTGACGGGACTTTATGGTAATAGTTAAAAAGAAAATGTTCAGTGTCATTACAATCACCTCCTTATACACAAAAAAGCCACAGTAATGCATAAGCATCCTGTGGCTGAAAAATAATAAAAACCACAGGGCTACTATTCGCACCTGTGGTGAATTAACGTGTTTTAATGATCAAAGTAAGAAAGTTACTTGATACAGGAACACGGCCGAATAGTATACGTATATAGACGATTTTTGAACATAGTTGAAACTGGATGACCCATAACTGATAAACGTCTTAACATATGACTCGACCTCCTTTTAATAAAGTATTTTCCTTACAATGGTAATTATATCCACGGACTCATAAAAAGTAAACTGTTTTTTTGAAAAATAGGGAATTTTTTTATTTTTTCAACCCTCATAAAAAAAAGACGATGTATGATCGCCTTTTTACATCTATTATTCTTTTTCTTTCATTAGTTCTTTTTTCAGTTTTTTAGTTTGATAACTAAAATAAAAGGCAAGGGCGGCAAAAAGAATAACGATCGCTTCCATTATTCCAAGCTGCATATCACTTTTTTCACCTTGGCCAATCATAACACCAATGTACAAGAATGTACTTACGGCTAGAAGGACGTAAATAAAGCGGCTGTAATCTTCAATTTTTGCTTTGATGTGTTGAGCTTTCATACAATCACCTTCTCAGTAGAATGTTATAACTCTACTCTATCATAGATCTATAGGTCTATAAAAATCCTATTTTTACCATAATCATTTCAATGCCTCTTCTAAGTCTTCAATTAAATCTTCTACATCTTCAAGGCCTACAGAAATACGAATTAATCCATCTGTAATTCCTAGCTCTTTACGTCGGTCGCTCGGTATAGAAGCATGAGTCATTTTAGAAGGAATGGAAATAAGGCTTTCAATGGCTCCTAAACTTTCTGCTAATGTAAAATATTTCACTTTGCTCAGTACTTGTTCCGCTTTCTCTTCGCTTCCCACATCAAAAGAAACCATTCCCCCAAAACCTCTTGCTTGCTTTTTAGCAATAAGGTGGTTTGGGTGGGTTTTTAATCCTGGATAATATACTTTTGTAACAGCAGGATGAGCAAGTAAAAATTCTACTATTTTCCCAGTGTTGAATTCATGTTCTTCCATTCGTATTCCTAATGTTTTAATCCCCCTCATCAAAAGCCAAGAATCTTGGGGTCCTAAAATGCCTCCAGTCGCATTTTGAATAAAATGAAGGTCTTCTGCCAATTTAGGCGAATTCACAACAGCTAGCCCTGCTACAACGTCACTGTGGCCGCCTAGATACTTAGTTGCACTGTGCAGAACGATATCCGCACCTTTTTCGATAGGGTTTTGCCAATACGGGGTACTGAATGTGTTATCAACGATGGTAAGTAAATGATGCTGTTTAGCTACTGAAGAAGCCTGCTGCAAGTCAGTAATTTTTAGGAGAGGATTCGTGGGAGTCTCGATATAAATAGCTTTTGTGTTGGGGCGAATTTCTTTCTTAATATTTTCGATGTCGCTTGTATCAATAAAAGTAGCTTCAATGCCAATACGGCTCAGCACTTTTGTAATCACTCGGTACGTTCCTCCGTATACGTCATCTGTAATTAGCACATGATCTCCGCTGTTAAACAGCATGAATACAGCAGTAGTAGCTGCCATACCAGATCCAAACGCAAACCCCGCATATCCTCCTTCAATTTCTTTGATAAGTTCTTCTAAGGCGTGTCGTGTAGGGTTACCGGTTCTCGAATATTCGTATCCCGTATGTTTTCCAGCTCCCTCTTGTTTATAAGTGCTCACTTGATAAATAGGAACAGAGACAGCACCCGTCTGTTCATCGCCAACAATTCCACCATGAATTAATTGTGTTTTACGTTTCATCTTATCTTCCTCCACTGTAAATATTTTTACTTAAGTACCGTTCGCTGCTATCGGGAAAAATGGTGACGATATGAGCGCCTTTTTCTGCATTTTTTGCTTCGAGCAGGGCTGCTTCGAAGGCTGCTCCTGAAGAGCTCCCTACTAGTAACCCTTCTTTTAAAGCCAGCTCTTTCACTCTTTGAAAAGCATAAACATCTTCAACAGTATGAATAGCATTAAAATAAGACCGCTCCATATAATCAGGGATGAACTCCATTCCAATTCCTTCAGTTAAGTGAGGGCCGGATTTCCCTCCGTTTAAAATCGAACCTTCTGGCTCAACAATGACTGTTTTTAGAGAAGGATTTTTTTCTTTCAAAAATTTTGCTGTACCCATAAATGTTCCACCTGTACCTGCTCCAGCTACAAACACGTCGATTTTTCCATCAAGCTGTTCATATATTTCTGGCCCTAAGGTTTTGTAATAAGTCATAGGATTGGCCGGATTAGCAAACTGCTGAGGACAATAAGAACCAGGTATTTCACGCAGCAGCTCTTGAGCCTTGTTTATAGCACCTTTCATACCAGCTTCAGTAGGTGTTTGAACCACAGTTGCCCCCAAAGCCTTCATAAGCTGCTGTTTTTCAATACTGAATTTTTCTGGAACACATAGTATGACGTTTATTTCGTGCTGAAGAGCAGCTAAAGCCAGCCCAATCCCCGTATTTCCAGCAGTAGGCTCAACCACCGTTCCGCCTCGCTTCAGTCTTCCAGAGCTAAGAGCTTCTTGCATCAGTTCTTTTCCTAAACGATCTTTTACACTTCCTCCTGGATTAATATATTCCAGTTTAGCAAATATCCTGATTTCTCTAGGTAAATCAAATTGTGTAATCTCAATCATAGGTGTGTTTCCAATCAATTCATGAATGTTTTTGGCTACCTTCATAATCTTGAACACCTCGCTATCAAATAATATAACTTAACCTATAAATAAAGTCGGAATTAAGGTAAAAATATAGTCTACACCCCATGTTATGATAAACGATGCAGAGTGTAGACGAAAACAAACTCTATATTTTACGAACAGCTTATTTTAATTTTGTAATAAAATTCAATACTAATTTCGTTGAATTAACAGCTGCTTTTTCTAAAAATTGCTCAAAAGAAACATTTGATTCTTTGCCGGCGATGTCAGAAAGAGCACGAAGAATAACAAACGGTACGCCAAATTGATAGCATACTTGAGCAACAGCCGCCGCTTCCATTTCAGCTGCATACAGGTCTGGAAACTTAGAGCGAACAAACTCTACGCGCACAGGATCGTTCATGAACGAATCTCCTGTAGCAATTAGTCCTTTTACAATTTTCATGTCCGTTACTTCAAGAGCACTTTCTTCAGCAAGACGAACTAGTTTGTCATCTGCTTTAAAAGCTGCAGGCAAGTTTGGCACTTGACCGTATTCATAGTTGAATACCGTTACATCTACATCATGATGACGAACTTCTGTTGAAATAACCGCATCCCCTACGTTTAACTCTGGATGGAAGCCGCCTGCTGATCCTGTGTTAATAACGTAATCAGGTTTGAACTTCTCTAGTAAGATGGCTGTAGATAACGCAGCATTTACTTTTCCAATACCTGATTTTAATAATACAACCTCCACACCGCTAATTGTTCCTGTTGAGTATTCACATCCTGCGATTACTGTTTCTTGACGATTTTCAATTTTATCGCGTAAAATCGTCACTTCTTCTTCCATTGCTCCAATGATTGCTACTTTCATTTTAAAACCTCTTTCTACTATTGTTTCGTTGCCTCCAATACCCACACAAAGTGATTAAATTGTGTAAAGGTTATGTGAAAACCATTGCTTTCAAAGATTTGCTTTAAGACGGGAATCGTTGTATAGTATTCCCTCTCTAAATCTTCTGCTAGTTGCGTATATCCTTTTTGTTTTGCCTGAACAATGGTATCAGCAAATGAATCCGCTGTTTCAAACATTGTATCAGCAAACACTATTTTACCACCGGTTTGAAGTAACTTTCCATAGTTTATCACAGCTTCTTCTTTTTCTTTATCTGTTAAATGATGAAAAGCATACGTACTAACTAAGCTCTCTGCTGGAAACAATGATGTATCAAATTGTAAAAAGTCTCCTGGTGTGACTAAAACATCTGCCCCTAATTTCTGGTGTGCCAATTGTCTCATTGGTACTGAAGGTTCAATTCCTACTACAGTCAGTTCTTTTTCTAACAGTTTTTTTGTTAAGTTTCCAGTCCCTGTTCCAAATTCTATCACATGCCCTATTGAACGGTCTGCTACATATTCTAAGATTTCATTATAATTGCGAAACACTTCTCTATACTGTTCATCTTTCCCGCTTACCGATGCATCATACTCATTCGCCCACTTTTCAAAGATATCTAAAAACTCTAGACCCATAAAAAACGCCTCCTCATAACTAATAATTCTTATGGATATAGTATGTTTTTAGCTATCGTTTGTTCTTCATTTACAAATTATTTTAAGCTTTTAACTTTCTATTTGCTATACTATAGTAATGAGGTAAGGAGGTTGTAAGATGAACTTTGAATTTGAAATGATTGAAGATAAAATAGAATTTTTTGAAGCGCCTGATGTTAAAATACTTGAGAAACAAATTGCTGAAAAAATTGATCAAAATAAAGCGATTTTGCTTGAGGTGCACAGCGTATCTCATCAAATGTCTGTGGACTATGAACAAGGTAAAAAACTGTACTCTGCAGTTGTTCATTTCAAATTAAAAAAGCAGCGCTAGCGCGCTGCTTTTCTTATTGAAGCTTGTCTACCACTGCGGGCTTCCAGCCTTCTCCATCTACCCATTCAATTTGAACGCGGTATTTTGTTGAGGAGTTGCCTTTAGGACTAACCGTAGCTACCGCTTTACCTACGCCACCGTTATTCCCTAAACGCCATACGGTCATGTTGCTTGGGCTAATGCCTGACCCTTCGCCTACAGCTTTTAGCATTTCGTTCCAATCCGTTGATCCTTTTTTATATGTTGCTGCAGGTGCATCTTGTGACGTACCTACTGAATCCCATGAAGGATCTACCTTTCGTTCTGCCACGCCAGGCTCTGGATTTTTCTCTACTTCAGCCTGTGAATCTGAGTCGTTTGATTCTTCATCTGTTGCTTGATCATCTTCAGAGCTTTGGTCATCTTCAGAGCTTTGGTCATCTTCAGAACTTTGATCGTCCGTTGCTTGATCATCTGTTGCTTGATCATCTTTCGAAGAATCATCGTCTTTTTTAGCCGTCTTGTCCGTTTTTTGGTCATTTGTTTGCGGATTGTTTTGAGTTGTTTCCGCTTGGTTATCCGATTTATCCTTGTTTCCAAGAATCATCGTACCACCGACAAATACAATTAAAACTGCTACGACAGCAATTAACAGATTATATAATCGGTTTACTTTTTTTTCTTTGTTTTCGTGTCTTGAAGAACGATTGTTATTCATTGCTACAATTTCCTCCAACTTTTATAATGCTTTATTCTAACATGTGTTTTCTTATACATGAAGCATCAAAATTTATTTGAAGTATATTTGTAATATTTTTTACAAATTCTTCTTGTTTTAACGTGTATTTAAGTCATACATCCCTTTAACAATATCATAAAATACGCTGTTTGTGGGAGATATCGCACTTTTTGTATTTAAATCCACTACTACCATTGCATATTTTGGATCATCTGCAGGAAAGTAACCGGCAAACCATTTATTGACGATATCGTCTTTCACACTGATTTCAGCAGTTCCTGACTTTCCTGCCACTTCATAAGGAAGCGTTTGAAATCTTCTTCCTGTTCCTTTTTCGCTCTGTACGACACCTTTTAAAAGCTGCTGCATAGAAGCAGCTGTGGCTTTATTAATGGTATCTCCTTTTAGCTCATGCTCTTTAAACGTATACAATGACGTGTTGTTTTTATACTCTAGCGCATCTACAGCTTTTACCTGTTTCTTTTCTCCTCCACGTGCAATTGTCGCCATCATATTTGCTACTGCAAGCGGAGTCACTTTTACATCAAGCTGTCCAATTGCCGTTTGCGCTACAGCATTTGGTACTTTTTTTTCTTTTGCATTTGTCCAAACTCTTCCCGATTTTTCTCCTAAAAACTGCTTAAAATGTTCAAAGTGGAACACATCACCTGTCCATCCTACAGGCTGAATAAGCCCTAACTTATCAGCATATTGTTCAAGGATATTCGGATTAGATATTATCATTTCTTTTGCTAGCTGGGCAAACGTTGCATTACAACTTTGCGCGAAGCTTTCTTCAAACGTCAGCTGCCCTTTTTGATGATCTTCTTCTACATTATTGCCATAAATACTTTTATCGCAGTTATAGGTCAAAGAAGGCTGAATTTTATTTTGTTCAAGCGCTGCAGCAGCTGTTACGGTTTTAAATATAGATCCAGGAGTTTGTGGCGTCAGCAAACGATTTTCTACGCTGTCTGAACCATTTTGCTTTTTAAATGGATCTTTCTTATTAATCGAAGGCCTGCTGGCCATCGCAATTACTTTATTATTTTTTATATCAATTAAGACAGCTCCTCCGTCTTTTAACTTATAATGATTTAATGTATTCTCCACCAGCTCCTGAGCAGACAAATCAAGCGTCGTACGCACACTGACTGGATAATAAGGGTTAGCTGTACCCGTGTATTTTACATCGATGCCAAACATAGGCCCACCTAGGCGATCAACATGATAAAGGAGCTTAGACTCCTGCTCAGGCAGCAAAAACTCGTCAAAAGCCCTCTGCATCCCTGAGATACCTACAGGCGTAGTTGATTTAATTGCTCCATTTTTCAATTTGTCACTATACTTCTCTTCAATTATTTGTTTGCTTTGTGCCTCTAGTCCGATTAAATGTTCAGCAAGAGGAACTGGACGCTCATCTTTTAGAGGAATTCCAAATACGCCAGGTACCTTTAATGCATTTATTTTTTCGACTTGTGCATGGGATAATTCTTTTGTAATAACAACCGGTGTTTTAGCATTCGCTAGTCTGTTCGTTAGTTCCTTTGGTTGCATTCCCACGATTTCACTTACTTGCTGAACAGGCCACTTCATTTTTTCTAAAAATGGAAACAGGACTAAGCGATTATGCGTGATAGATGTTAAAGACTGTCCATTTTTATCTTCAAATTTCCCTCGCCCGTCATCTACCACCATTTCCTGCGTACGCTGTTTTACGCTTCCTTCAATTAAGTTAATCTTTTTGTCAGTAAAAGATTCTGTGCTGACAAGCTGGAGTTGAACAAGCCGTGCTCCCAGTCCACTAATTAATAATAAAATAAAAATAAGAGTAATATAAATTCGCTTGTGAATTATTTTCATGACTACACCTCACTCTTTACAAGTGTCGACGTTGCCATTACTTTTAAAACCATTATCTTAAGAAATATTCATTCTTTTTTTTATTTCACAAAAAAACTTGCTGATTCAGCAAGTTTTTATTATTAATTTTCTGTTAAAAATTGTTGAGTTGTTCTTAGCTTTCCTATTTTCGGAAAGATGTAAGAAAGAGTTGCTTCATGCTCTTCTTTTGTAAATGTCGCCATGGCATCCGTGATAAAAATTTGGTTATACCCATACTGAAATGCTTCACGAGCTGTGCTTTCCACACCAATATTTGTTGCAATTCCGCAAAGGACAATTGTATCAATTCCTCTTCGGCGAAGCTGAAGGTCTAAATCTGTCCCAAAAAAGGCTCCCCACTGACGTTTTGTCACAATGTAATCATTCTCTTGAACATTAAGTCTTGGATCGAATTCCGCCCAGTCTGCAGGTCTTTCTTGAGGAGCAGATGGCTTTTGATCCGTTTCTGGCGTCAACGCATCTTTTCCATCTTGAAAATCTACTCGTACAAAGCTAATAAATCCATTTTGTTCGCGGAAACGATTCACAAGCTGAACAGATTTCTCCACAATTTCGTCTCCTCCAGTTGGAACAATCCCTTTTTGTAAATCAATTAAAACAAGCGCTGTTTTAGTAAAATCGATATCTTTCATTTTCATCTTTCCTTTCTTACATATCTTTTCTATTCTCTCCGCTTTTTAAAATCATATAAAAAAAGCTGACGCGTGTCAGCTTTTTTAATTACGAGCATTCAGTAGAACGCTTCCAACCATATGTTTTACTTAACAGATACAATTTTCACTGACATATCTCCACCAGGAGTTTGAACAGTTACTTGATCTCCAATTTGTTTGCCCATTAGACTTTTAGCAATTGGCGAATCATTTGAAATTTTCCCTTCAAACGGATCTGCTTCTGCACTACCTACAATTGTATACGTTTCTTCGTCACCATCTGGCAACTCTACAAATGTTACAGATTTACCTAATGATACAATAGAAGAGTTTTCTACATCTTCTTCAATAATTTTCGCATTGCGAATCATATTTTCAAGCGTTGTAATACGGCCTTCTACGAAAGCCTGCTCGTCTTTTGCAGAATCGTACTCAGAGTTCTCCGATAAATCTCCAAAACTGCGGGCGATTTTGATACGCTCTACAACTTCTTTACGTTTTACTGTTTTTAAATATTCTAGCTCTTGCTCTAGCTTTAGCTTTCCTTCTTCTGTCATTGGAAATACTTTTTCTTGTGCCATAATCCCTTCACTCCTTCTTGAACTCAAAATCTCTAGTGTATACAGTCCATTTCTGTATGTACAAAAAATTTTCCACTCTGTGGAAAAATCAGTTAATAGAGAAATGACAGCTTCAAAATAGAAGCTGCTCGTTTCTCTATTCTTTATAATGTTTGTGTTTAGTTAGCAGAATATGTCTGCATTGTCTTCAAAAAAACTCCTGCATCTATGCTATGTTATTATAAAATGGCATTTTGTTCAAGAATTGTTTGAATTTTAGTGACCATCAAGTCAATCGCTACGTGGTTTTGACCGCCTTCAGGAATGATAATATCTGCATAACGTTTTGTTGGTTCAACAAACTGATTATGCATCGGGCGAACGACAGATACGTATTGATCAACAACTGACTCAAGCGTACGCTCTCGTTCTTTAATATCACGAAGCATACGACGAATGATACGAAGATCCGCATCTGTATCTACGTATAGCTTGATATCCATTAAATTACGCAAGCGCTGATCTTCTAGTACAAGAATACCTTCTAAAATAATAACATCTTTTGGTTCTTCTCTAATTACCTTTTCAGAGCGCGTATGAATTGCGTAATCATATACCGGTTTGTCAATGCTCTCATAATTTAATAAGTTTTGCAAGTGTTCAATCAGCAAATCATTATCAAATGCTAAAGGATGATCGTAGTTTGTTTGCAAACGCTGTTCAAACGGTACATCGCTTTGATCTTTATAATAATAGTCTTGCTCAAGAAGCATAATAGAATGCCCTTTAAAATACTCATAAATAGCTTTGGTTACAGTTGTTTTACCAGAACCGGATCCACCAGCGATACCGATTACAACGGGCTTTTTCCCCATTTTATATTTAAATCCCCTTTCGCATCATGTTGTATGAAAATAGAGGTTGGTCCACTTTAAATTTCACAATTTGCAGCGGATGACGCGCAGCATCTAGTTCATTGCCATCTTCGTCCCAAATTTTATCTATTTTTTGCGTAAAGTTTTTAATTTCCGGACCGAAAAATTCCACTTCTTCTCCCGGTTTAAAATAGTTACGCTGTTGCAATGTCACGATGCTTGTTTCTTCATCATAATTCAATACTAAACCAGCAAAATCAAATTTTGTTTTCTTGCCGTGTACGCCAAACATTTGCTCATCTACTCCAGGAACCCCTTCAAAAAAGGCAGGAGCCGTATCGCGGTTTGCACATTTGTCTAGCTCATCAAGCCATTCTTTTTGAATCACAAAATTCTCAGGATCTGCACAGTATGCGTCAATCACCTTGCGATACACGCTCACCACTGTTGCGATATAGTGAATCGACTTCATACGTCCTTCAATTTTTAAGCTATCAATACCCAGCTCAATCATTTGAGGGATAGATTGAATTAAATTTAAGTCTTTTGGACTCATTGCAAACGGATCGTCTTGCTCATCAAATAAAGCCGTTTCCGTTTTACCGTCTTCTACTTTAAATAAATCATAGTCCCAACGGCATGATTGACAGCAGCCTCCGCGGTTTGAATCACGCGCTGTCATATGGTTACTTAGCACGCAGCGGCCTGAATAAGCAATACACATCGCTCCGTGAATAAAAGCTTCAATTTCAATATCCACTTTTTCTTTCATTTCGCGCATTTCTTCAGCACCCGTTTCACGAGCAAGTACAACACGTTCTAATCCTTCTTCTTTCCAGAACTGAACGGCTTTCCAGTTTGAAAGTGATTGCTGCGTACTCAAATGTACTTCAAGCTTAGGTGCAACGCGTCGACAGGTTTCGATAATTAACGGATCAGCTACGATGATTCCAGAAACACCAGCGCGCTCTAATCCCATTAAATAATCTTCAAGTCCGTCCATATTTTCATTGTGAGCAAAAATGTTTGTTGTAACATAAATACGTGCGCCGTATTTGTTTGCAAACTGAACACCTTCTGCCATTTCTTCAAATGTAAAGTTATCTGCATTTGAACGAAGGCCAAACTCTTTTCCTCCGATAAATACAGCATCTGCTCCATAGTGTACGGCAACTTTTAATTTTTCAAGGTTACCGGCTGGAGCTAACAACTCAGGCTTCTTAGTAATAACTCGTTTACCTTCTACTACAGTATCGATTTGAACAGCCATCGTTTGTACCTCCTTTGTTTATCTTTCTTTGCATGCTTTTTAATATACCGTTTCTTTAAAGAAAAACCCTGTGTCTAACGGGCGGTTAATTGGCTGCAAGCTTTCAATTTCTTCTAACAAATCGTCTTTAACGTTTTCGTATTCTTCACGGTCATCTACACATAAATCAATCGCTTGACGATATTTTTTTGTTACTTCTAAAATATATTGCGGTGACTTTAATACGCCGTCAATTTTGAATACATCTACTTCAGCATCAATCATTTCGGAAAGCTCATCGATAATGCACATATCATTTGGACTCATAATGTGCGTTCCATTTTCATCTTCGAAAATTGGATACTTATTGTTTCGCTCATTATCAAGTAAAAACATATCTTTTTCTACTTTACGATTTTCAATTTCCATGACTTTTCCTTGATACTCAAAGTAGTTGCCAAGAAGTGAACGTTTTGATTGGAACATACACGTCATGCCATGCACCTGAACTTCAATTTCTACTTCGGCTTTTTCTTTGATATCAATGATGCTATCCATGCTTAGCTCACGAGCAAGAACTGCGCGCTTAGCTCCTTTACGCCCCCAGTAGTTACATGAATACCAGTTTGTGCCCGTTGTTTCAGTACTCCAGTGCATCTTCATTTCTGGAGCTGTTTCACGCACTGCCATCAATACAGCAGGATCTCCAAATACAATCGCATCCACGCTTGCTTCTTTTAAGAATAAAATATATTCATTTAGTTCGGCGATTTTATCATTGTGAAATAATCCGTTCATCGCTACGTAGACTTTTGCATTATGCTGATGAGCAATATTTACAGCTTCTACGATATCTTCACGTTTGAATTCACCTGCTAAACGCAAACCGTAGCGCTGTTCACCAACCATAACAGCTGTTGCTCCAGCTTGTAGCAATGATTCGATTTCCGAAACTGCAGTTGGTGTCACTAATAGTTCTGGTTTTTTCATTCTTGGTCACCTCTTTTAATACTAATCGCGATTCCGTCTCCAATAGGGAGAATAGTTGTATAATAATCGGGATGATTCATCAGCCACGTATTGTATGCCTGAATTTTTTTAATTAAGCTGCGGCGTCGACGTGTTTCTACTTCGGCCAAATCAGTCGCTACGTGACCTTTAAATAGTACGTTATCCGAAATAATCATTCCTTTAGAAGATAGCATCGGCTCATAATGTTCAAAAAAACGCTGATACTGACCTTTAGCTGCATCAATAAAAACTGCATCATAGGGACCATGACGTTCAATCTCATCTCTAAGCTCTAGTGCATCCCCAAACAACGACACAATTTTATCTTGTTTTCCCGCCCGTTCAATAAATTCTTGCGCTTTTTGGTAACGCTCTTCATTTCGTTCTACCGTAACCACTCGTGCCTCTGGAAGCGCATGGGTCATTCGAATAGACGAATATGCAATCGCTGTTCCAATTTCTAATATATGTTTTGGCTGATGAAGACGAAGAATTTGCAATAGCGTTTCAACACCAATCAATTCCATAATCGGAACGTGATGTTCTTTTGCATAAGCTTCCATTTCTTCAATAAGCTCCTGGCGCTTAGGAATAAGCTTTTCCACATACTGCTCTACGTTTTGTAAAAGCAAAACACTTCCTCCGTTCTCAGAAGTACATTTTACATTATGTTTTCATAACGTTTCATTACTGCAAAATAGTAAGACAACTAGTCTATTATAAGTTTTTTTCGTTTTTACGTAAACCCGATATATTTTAACATAAAAGATGGGGAATGCGAAGTATCGCGATTCCCCAATTTTAAATTCCCACTTATTTTTCGGTATTTTGCTTTTCTTTACCTGTAATATGCTTGGCTTTTTCTTTGTTATGTTCTTCTAACGTTTTGGTAAAAATAACTTTTCCTTCAGGTGTGGCCAAGAAGTATAAATAATCTGTATTGGCTGGATGTAACGCAGCTTTGATTGACATTAAACCAGAGCTGGCAATTGGTCCTGGAGGCAACCCTTTTACTTTATACGTATTGTAAGGAGAGTCCACTTCTAAATGCTTATAGAACACGCGGTCTTTATGCTCTCCTAAGGCATATAAGACGGTTGGATCCGTTTGAAGAGGCATGTTTTTTTCAAGGCGATTATAAAAGACGCTGGCAATTTTTTCTCGGTCGACTTTCGCAGTCGCTTCCTCTTCAATGAGAGAAGACATGGTTAACAATTTATGTGCACTGAATTTTTTCTTCTTCATTTGCCCACTGTACTGACCTAATACATTATTTGTTTTCCCTACCATTTTATCCAATATTTCATCTAACGACACATTTTTATCATAAAAATCATACGTAACGGGATATAAATAACCTTCTAGCGGATGTTTAATATCTTTTTGCATCACTTCATCCGTTACTACATCTGGATATTTTTCTTTCATTTTATTGACGAATGCCTTATCGTCTAGCTTTTTCATGACTTCGTCTTTTGTAAACTTTGTATTTTTAGCAATGATATCAGCAATTTCGACAAGCTGGCGTCCTTCTGGAATGGTGACACGAATATCAGGTTGTTTTGAAACCTCGCCTTTTTCCATTTTTTCAACCATTTCCCCTAGACTCATGGAAGGAGAAAATAAATACGTTCCAGCTTGAAATCCAGACACATGGGTTAATTTTACGTAATAGCGAAATGCACTTTTACTTTTAATTAAATCTTCTTTTTTCAATACCGTACCAATCGATTGGACGGAAGAACCTTGTGGAATGGTCACATTTACTTTTTTATTGCTGTTTCGATCCACGGGCGTTAAGCGGGATTGAGCATAGAAAAATGCACCGCCAACTAGTAAAAGAAGTACGATAATTGTAATAAAAATAACTCGTTTTTTTCTTGAACGATTAGGTGGTAAAAATGTTTGTTGCGACAAGCAGCTTCCTGGTTAAATCTACTTCTGTAAAAGAAGATACAACCAGTTTCACCTCTTTTCTTCTTGATTTTTTATAAGTATGAACAGAGAGGAGACATGAGATTGCGATTCATTCGTATCGCCTATAGGTGTGAGATGGTATCGCTTCCTTAAACTCTCGCCTCTTCTAAAATTTTTCCATGATTTATGTTATTGTCTGCCCAAAGTCTAGTTTCATCCGTTCAAACAATGAATTCTTTTATTAAATTGCACTCTCACACGCAGGAATTATTATACTACAATTTATCTTATTTTTCGTCATTATCATACAATCTGCCCTAAGAATGCAAGGAAAAACCTTTTTATATCTAAAAAGAACAGCCGCTATGTAAAAAAAAGCTGATAACGATTGTCATCAGCTTTTTCACTATAATTATTCGCCTTCTTCGTCAAGGAATGTATTAACCATTTCCTCAACCATGTCCCACTCTTCTTCTGTTTCAATCGGTTGAAGCTCACCGTCTTGACCATCTTCACTTGGTGTGAAAGCAGATGCATGAATTTCAATTTCCTCTTCATCATCTTGGTCTGCTCCGATTGGATAGTAAATTACATATGATTTGTTATATTGA
This sequence comes from Priestia sp. YIM B13551, assembly GCF_042787905.1. Lineage (NCBI taxonomy): Bacteria > Bacillati > Bacillota > Bacilli > Caryophanales > Bacillaceae > Priestia > Priestia sp. YIM B13551. The sequence continues at coordinate 300,226 of NZ_JBHZOX010000004.1, read as the reverse complement.
TCAGAATCAAATGTGAATAAAATTTCGCATAGCTGCTCATTTCCATTCTCATCGACGATTGTAATTTTATTTTCTTCTACGCTCATGTTTGCACCTCATTTTATATTGTAAGCTCTTAGCTTAACTTTTTCTTCAGCGAAAAGCAAGCCGTTCAGTTATTTCACTTCCCTTTTACGTACAAAAGAATATGCAAAAGGGAAATTCATAACTTTTCAGCTGAGGCAAAGCCTGCTGCTTTTCTTACTGCTTGCTGTCTAAGTATCCTTGAAGAATCATAACAGCTGCCATTTTATCGATTACTTTTTTGCGTTTCTTGCGGCTTACATCGGCAGACAGCAGTACTCGCTCTGCTGCCATCGTCGACAAGCGCTCGTCCCACATCATCGTTTCAATGTTAAGTTTTTCTTTGACGTTGTCAGCAAACTCAATGCACGCTTCGCCTCGAGGGCCAATCGTACCATTCATATTTTTAGGAAGACCCACTACGATTTTCTCTACGGAATATTCGTCAATTAGCTGCTGTAAACGAGGATATGATTGCTCCATCTGCTCATCTGCAATTTTAATTGTTTCAATTCCTTGCGCTGTCCATCCCATTTCATCACTAACTGCCACACCAATTGTTTTGGTTCCTACATCTAATCCTAATACGCGCATTTATGAATCCTTTCGATGCTGTTGTAAATAAGATTTAACAAGTTCTTCAATGAGCTCGTCTCGCTCTAACTGGCGAATTGTGTTTCTCGCATCGTTATGACGAGGAATGTAAGCAGGGTCTCCTGATAACAAATACCCAACGATTTGGTTGATCGGGTTGTAGCCTTTTTCTTGCAGTGCGTCATAAACCGTAAACAATACTTCATGTACGTTTGTTTCAGCTGGCTCATCTTGAAAATTAAATTGCATGGTTTTATCAAATGAACTCACGGTCCCACCTCACTCTCTTAATTTGTGAACACATTGTGCACTATGCTAAGTCTTATTTATATTGTACACCAAGAAAGAGGAGAATTAAACGGATTTAACCCATTCTTCTACAGTGCCAAGTGCTTTTTCAATTTGGCTAGCGTCTTTTCCTCCAGCTTGCGCCATGTCAGGGCGTCCGCCTCCGCCTCCGCCGCAAATCGTCGCTACTTCTTTAACAAGTTTGCCAGCATGATGGCCTTTAGCAATTAAATCTTTTGTTACACCTGCAATAATATTTACCTTTTCACCTTGTGGAGAAGCTAATACGATCACAGCGGATTCTAATTTTTGTTTTAAATCGTCAACCATTGCGCGAAGGTTATTCATATCCGTTGCATTCACTTTCGCTGCTAGTACATTCACACCATTAATGTTTTGCACTCGGTCAACGAGATTGCCAGCTTCAATATTGCCAAGCTTTGTAGATAGTGAATCATTTTCACGCTGAAGATTACGAATTTCTTCTAGTAATCCTTCAACGCGCCCTACTAAATCACGCGGGTTGGATTTTACTTTTGCCGCAGCTTCTTTTAGTAAGCCTACTTGATCGTTCATTAACTGATAGGCAGCTTTTCCAGTTACAGCTTCAATGCGTCGAGTACCTGCACCGATTCCCGATTCTGATACAATTTTAAATAAACCAATAACAGACGTATTTGGCACGTGACATCCACCACATAATTCTAAGCTGTAGTCGCCTACTTGTACTACGCGCACGATATCTCCGTATTTCTCACCAAATAGCGCCATTGCACCCATCGCTTTTGCTTCGTCAATTGCTTTGTTTTCAATTTGTACAGAGATGCTGTCCCAAATCTTTTCATTAACGATTTGTTCAATTTTCTCAAGCTCTTCTTGTGTGACTTGACCAAAGTGAGAGAAGTCAAAGCGCAAGCGATCCGCTGTTACTAAAGAACCCGCTTGATTAACATGCGTTCCTAACGTATCTTTTAATGCTTGATGCAATAAATGCGTTGCCGTATGATTTTTCACAATCGCACTGCGGTTTTCTTCATCAAGCGTCGCCGTGTATGTTTCACCTTTTACAAGCTCACCGTTTGTTACAGCTACCGTTTGGACATTTTGGCCGTTTGGCGCTTTTTGAACGTCTTTTACTTCCGCTGTTCCTGCAGCACTTTGAATCGTACCTTGGTCCGCAATTTGACCGCCGCTTTCTGCATAGAATGGCGTGTGGCTTAAGATGACTTGCGCTTCTGTTCCAGCTTCAGCGCGGTCAACAAGCTCACCGTCTACAATAATTGCTTCAACAACTGTTTCTACTTCATTTTTATCATAGCCAACAAACTCACTTGCAACCGTTACTTCACCAAGTACGCCGCCTTGAACTTGCATAGAACTAGAATCTTGACGAGCAGCACGCGCACGCTCACGCTGTGCTTCCATTTCACGTTCAAAACCTGCATGATCAATTTTCATGTTCTCATCTTCTGCATATTCTTCCGTTAATTCAACAGGGAATCCATACGTGTCATATAAACGGAAAACATCTTCGCCTTGTACCGTATCACTGTTTTGCGCTTTTTCTTTTTTAATAACGGTTGCCAAAATAGCTAGTCCGTCATTTAACGTTTCGTGAAAACGCTCTTCTTCATTTTTTACTACGCGCTGGATAAAATCCGTTTTTTCCTTTACTTCCGGATAGAAATCAACCATGATTTCCCCTACTACCGGCACTAGCTCGTACATGAACGGACGATTAATGTTTAACTTTTTAGCATAGCGAACTGCTCGGCGTAACAAACGGCGCAGCACATACCCACGGCCTTCATTTGAAGGAAGCGCACCATCACCTACAGCAAATGTTACCGTACGAATATGGTCAGCAATGACTTTAAATGCCGTATCTTGCTCATCATTTGTACGATATTTAGCGCCTGAAATGTTTTCTGTTGCTTCAATAATTGGCATAAACAAATCTGTATCAAAGTTTGTTTGCACGTCTTGAATAACAGAAACCATACGCTCTAAGCCCATTCCCGTATCGATGTTTTTCTTTGGAAGCGGCGTGTACGTGCCATCAGGATTGTGATTAAATTGAGAAAATACAAGGTTCCAAATTTCTAAATAACGCTCATTTTCTCCACCTGGATATAATTCCGGATCAGTTAGGTCATTTCCATATGCTTCTCCGCGATCATAAAAGATCTCTGTATTTGGACCACTCGGACCTTCTCCTATATCCCAGAAATTACCTTCTAAACGAATGATGCGCTCTTTAGGCACGCCCATTTTTTCATTCCAAATCTTAAATGCTTCTTCATCTTCAGGGTGAACTGTTACAGATAGCTTATCTGCGTCGAATCCAATCCATTTATCGCTCGTTAAGAATTCCCATGCCCATTGGATGGCTTCTTCTTTGAAATAATCACCGATAGAGAAATTACCAAGCATTTCAAAAAACGTATGATGGCGAGCCGTTTTACCTACGTTTTCGATATCGTTTGTACGAATGGATTTTTGTGCGTTACAAATACGCGGATTTTGAGGAATAACACGACCATCAAAATATTTTTTTAATGTAGCTACTCCACTGTTAATCCATAATAAAGATGGATCTTCATGCGGAACTAAAGATGCGCTTGGTTCTACATCATGGCCTTTTTCTTTAAAGAAATCTAAATACATTTGACGAACTTGTGCTGACGTCAGTTTTTTCATGATTGGTCCTCCTTTAATACTCTTCTTATTTATAGACAAAAAAATGATGACATAAAAGCATCTATTTTCTCTGTGTACAAAAGCAATTGCTAGTTATTTGCACACAAAAAAACTCTCATCCCTGTAGCAGGGACGAGAGTTGAACTCGCGGTACCACCCTGATTATAAATGCCAAAAGCATTTATCACCTTCATAGCGTTAACGTTGCTGACACGGCAGGTTTTAGCCTGCACTCTGGACTAGCGTTCAGCTGCTCTTTGTTTAGCGCTTCTTTCAGCCAAGGAAGCCCTTCTCTAAAAACCAGTGTGCAACGTACTCGATCCATCATTGTGTTTAAAATATGTAGCGTTTTCTTATGGCGATATTATGACAAATTAACCGCTCTTTGTCAATGTTTGAGCGTATAAGAGCGGATATGCAAAATAGATATTTTAATGACTGCTAAAATTGGCACAGCCAAAATGAGACCCAATACTCCTCCAAATTCTCCTCCTAAAAGGAGCGCAAGCATGATAAACAAAGGATGAATATGAAGACTCTTTCCTACGATAAGCGGAGACAGCACATTTCCCTCTAGAAACTGCAGCACAAAGATTATAATGACAATGGTAATAACCAACTTTATCGAGATTGTGGCTGCAATAATAGCCGCTGGAACCGCACCAATAATCGGGCCAAAATAAGGAATGATATTCGTTACGCCAATAATGAAGCCTAAAAGAAGTGCATAAGGTACATGAAAGAACCACAGTGCTGCTGTGGCAATAACACCAATAATGAGACAAACAAAAAATTGCCCTCTAATGTAATTTCCGAGCGATTCATTCACATCCGATAAAAAACGTTCGCCTGGTTTGTGCCACTTTTTAGGTGTGACATAAGCTGTTGCTTTCTTAATAGAGGAAAAATCCTTCAGCATATAAAAAACAATAAATGGAATAATGATTAAAATCAAAAAAGAGGTAATCAATGACTTTAATCCTTCCGCCACTTTTGTAAGCCACACGTTGAGCGTAGCCTCTACATCATCAATGCTGCCTTCAATTTTCTCATGTACACCGTTTGGAAGTGAAGTTGTACGATCATGAATCGATTCTACCCAATGTCTATATGTATTCGTAAAATGCGGCAGCTGTTCGTTTAAATCTTTTACTTGTTCCACAAAAATAGGGTACGACTTATAGGCTCCAAACCCAATTCCTCCAAAAAAGATGATGTAGATCAGTAAAATAGCTAGAGGACGAGGCACGCCTTTATCATGCGTTTTTTCAATAAGCGGATGAAGTAAATATGTAATGAATGCTGCAATAAAAAAAGGCAGCAGTGCTTTTAAAAACATGTAAATAACAGGAAGCCATAAAAACTGGACTTTAAAAAAGACTAATATGCACAGCAGCGCTAATAACAGCAGTCCGAATCTATAGAACCATTTGAATGAACTATCTTTCAACGTAAACTCCTCCTCTCTTCTATTTTTTGATAAAGAAAGGAGTTTATACATGCAGTTGTCTCTTCTGCCTGCAAAAAAGCACTATTGCAGCTAAGTGCAATAGTGCTTTTTTTATTAGTGAATAGCTTTCATCATACGTTTACGCATTTTTTTCATATTTCTTTTTGTAAACATCTCTCGATCATCTGCCATTTTAAATGCATAAGCTCCAAGACCGAAAGCGACTACTGACGGAATGATTCTGCCCATTGCTCTTCCTCCCGGTAAAAAAGAATTAGAAATTGATTGTGCGCTCGTCGTCTGAGAACAAATCATCAAGCGAGCTCAATGTTCCATCTTCTTCTACTTGGTGAGTATTAATTTGTCCTTTTGAAATAGTCATTTCAATAAAACAATTCCAGCAGTAATACTGATTTACACCAATTTTGCCAACGTCAATACTTTTACAGTTTGGACATTTAAACAAAGTCGACACCTCTTTATACGTTCTACTTATATAAACGCATTATGTCCACTTCTTTCCATGTCCATACTTTATTTTCTGACAATTAGCAAAGAAGGATGGCAACAAAGGAGTTTATTTAACTCTTTGTTAGCATGCGAAAGGTTACATGAAATCATACGGCGTAACGTTTTCCATCCCAATATTTGCATCTTTCATAAATGGAATTTCGGGATCTTCTATGTCGTTATCCAAGCTTTCTCGAAGCAAGGGCTGTAAATTCGTTTGTCGGACGCTGTCTTCATTTCGGCTGACTCCAAGCTGAAACGCTTCGTCTTCGCCGCATAAAATTAAAAACTGTTTGCTTCGCGTAACGGCGGTATAAAGTAAATTGCGTCGCAGCATCCGGTAATAGCTTTTAACAATTGGAAGCACAACAATGGGAAATTCACTTCCCTGTGATTTATGAATGGAACAGCAGTATGCATGAGTTATTTGATTAAAGTCTTGCTTTGTGTAAGTTACTTCATTTCCTTCATATGAAATAACCAGCATATCCTGTTTTTCCGTATTTTCTTTGGCAAAAAAAACCGAGACGATTTCTCCCATATCTCCGTTAAATACGTTGCTATCCGGCTGATTTACAAGCTGCAGCACTTTATCTCCGACTCGGTACGTAATATCTCCGTGCTTAAGCTCTCTTCTTTGCTCAGAAGCCGGGTTGAATAATTCCTGAAGAACTTCATTCAGCTTATCAATACCTGCAGGACCTTTATACATAGGAGCTAGAACTTGAATATCTTTAGCCGTATAGCCTTTTTTTAACGCATTCCCGCAAACTTGTTGCACGACGTTCGTGATGTGCTGTCCTTGACAACGAATAAAGGAACGATCTCCTTGCTGCCTGGATAAGTCTTCCGGAAGCTTTCCTTTTTTTATTTCATGAGCCAAATCAATAATTGAAGATCCTTCCGCTTGCCGGTATACATCTGTCAGACGGACGGTAGGAACTACTTCTGAACTCAGTAAATCTTTTAACACCTGTCCCGGACCTACTGAAGGAAGCTGGTCTTCGTCTCCAACTAAAATAACCTGTAAATTAGCAGGAAGAGATTTAAACAGCTGATGAGCAAGCCACAAATCTACCATTGATACTTCATCCACAATCAGTAATTTTCCGTCAATTGGATTCTCCTCATTATGATCAAATCCTTCTTGTCCGTTCCATTTTAATAATCTGTGAATTGTAACTGCCGGAAGTCCCGTCGCTTCGCTCATTCGTTTAGCAGCGCGTCCAGTAGGTGCCACAAGTAAAACAGGAAAAGCTTCATCTTTTTTATAATCCCCTGGATTTAACGAACATCCGTGAAGTTCTGCATAGAGTTCGACTATTCCTTTAATAACCGTTGTTTTCCCTGTACCTGGTCCACCTGTTAAGAGAAGCATCGGAGACATTAAAGCGGTTTGTATGCCCTTGCGCTGAGAAGGTGCATATTGCACGTCTAATCGCTCTTCTAGTTCACCCAGTGCCAATAAGAATTCTGATTCTGGAAACTGCTCTTCGTACTGCGTTTGAGCCATAATTTTTTGAATAGCTTTAACCAGCCCTTTTTCAGCATAGAAAAGGGGAGGAAAATAAATTTTTTCGTCTTGAATGATAAGCTTTTTGTCTGCTTTTAATGCGTCCACTTCTCTTGTAAGATCCATTTCAGACAGATTCTCATGCCTGCTTTTTCGAAGAAGCTCTGCTGTTTTTCCATACAGCTGATCTGCCGTGACGTATACATGTCCCATTTGATTGCATTCTTGCTCAATGACATATAAAATACCTGCACGCAAACGATCAGGATGATTGGTTGCCATACCAAGCCTCTTTCCAAGTTCATCGGCCCTGCTAAAGCCAATACCTTGAATATCTTCTACGAGCTGATAAGGATTATTTTGAACAATTTCAAGCGCTTCTTGTTTGTACGCTTGGAAAATCTTCATCGAAAGCTGCGGTCCAAACCCGAGGTCTGTCAGCTTTACCATTACTTCTTCTAACCCTTGATGTTCACGAAGCTGCGTGACTAAAGCTTCTGCCTTGTCGGCTGAAAGCCTCGGAACCTCTTTTAGCACAGACTCATTTTGCAAAATACGAAAAATAGCGCGTTCTCCTAGGGCGTCCACAATGTTTTCAGCGGTTTTTTTACCGATTCCGTGAAATAAATCGCTAGACAGGTACTGAACAACCCCTTGCCTTGATTGCGGAAGTTCTTTTTTAAACTGTTCAACATGAAACTGCAGACCAAACTTTGGATGCTCTTTGAAGTCTCCGTAAAACGTGTATACTTCATCTTCATTCAGCTTAGGAAAATAGCCTGTAACGACCGTTTCTTTATCTTCAATCTCTAAATTTGTTTTTTTGATCCGTATCCGCGTAACGTTATATAAGTTTTCTTCGTTATGAAAGACCGTTACAATCGACGTGCCGCTTATATAATGACGTTCTGGCTGTGAAGGGTTCACTTGTTCTTCGTTCATGTTATCCTTCCTTTACCCGCTTTCTTAATGTTCTAATGTAGACAGAACTCGTTTGGCATTTACTGCCATTACGTGATCTGGCTGCACGTTTAAAGCTTCATCTAACATCTCAATCGCCTTGTCTTTGTCATCTTTCATGGCATACGCTACGCCTAAATTATAAAAAGCATCGGCGTGTTCTGGCTCTTGATTGACTACCTTAAGAAATTCAGCAATCGCTTCATCTACCATTTCGAGCTGTGCTAAACAAAGACCGTACTGAAATTTTGCTTCTACATCATGTTCGTTTAGTTCTACCGCTCGCTGAAGATAAGGCATCGCAAAACGAATTTCTTCCATATGAAACAGCGTTAAACCAAGCATAAAGTACGCATCGGATGAATCTAAGCCTTTTTTGATTGCTAAATCAAAGTAGTGCTTTGCCTGCTCAAGCTGCTCTGCATTAAAATAAATATTTCCTGCTCCGTAATACGCTGTTGCCGTTTCTTCATCTAATTCAATCGCACGTTCATAAAATTTCAAAGCACGATCCATCTCACTAACAGCCGCTAACAAATTGCCAAAATTCACATACACAATTGGATCTTTTGGATTATCTTCAATTGCTTCTGAAAATGTTTTAGCAGCCTCTTCAAATTTCCCTTCCTGCATATACTGAATTCCTAGCTGATTTTTATCTGTCATTTTTTCGTTCACTCCACTGTTTTAGTTATGATTTAAGAGATTTTCACATCATGAAAATCTAGAATATGTAAGTTATTAGTTTACCCAATAAGTAAAGTATATCATAGAAAAACCTCAGCTATATACGGCCGAGGTTTTTCGTTCTTGCTTATATGAATTATACGTACCAGATTTGCTCTTCTTCTTGAAATACTTTGTCAATTGTTGCTCCGCCAAGACATTCATCATCTTTGTAAAACACAACTGCTTGACCTGGCGTAATTGCGCGAACAGGTTCAGCAAAAATAACCTTAATTGTATCATCATCGACTTTTTCAACGGTTACTGCTGAATCAGTTTGACGATAGCGGAATTTTGCTGTGCACGTCATTGGTGACGACCAGTCACGTTCGCTTACCCAGCTGACATTGGTTGCTGTAAGAGATGTAGAATAGAGCAACTCATTGTGAAAGCCTTGATCGACGTACAAAACATTTTTTTCTAAATCTTTTCCGACTACAAACCAAGGTTCACCGCTGCCTCCAATACCTAAACCATGGCGTTGGCCAATTGTATAGTACATGAGACCGTCATGCTTGCCTTTCACTTCGCCGTCAAGCGTTTGCATTACACCTGGCTGAGCAGGAAGATACTGACTTAAAAATTCTTTGAAGTTGCGTTCACCAATAAAGCAAATACCTGTGCTGTCTTTTTTCGTTGCTGTAGCAAGGCCTGCTTCTTTCGCAATTTCACGCACTTTTGATTTCTCAATTTCACCAATTGGGAACATTACTTTGGAAAGCTGATCTTGTCCTAATTGATTTAAGAAATACGTTTGATCTTTATTTCCATCTACGCCTCGAAGCATTTTATACTCCCCGTCGCGGTACGCAACGCGTGCATAATGTCCTGTCGCTAGATAATCTGCTCCTAGCGTCATTGCATGCTCTAAAAAGGCTTTGAATTTAATTTCCTTATTACACATTACATCAGGATTCGGTGTACGACCTGCTTTATATTCATCTAAAAAGTAGGTAAATACTTTATCCCAATATTGTTTTTCAAAGTTGACTGCATAGTAGGGAATACCAATTTGATTACATACGCGAATAACATCGTTATAATCTTCAGTCGCAGTACAAACGCCGTTTTCATCCGTATCGTCCCAGTTTTTCATAAAGATTCCGATCACATCGTATCCTTGTTGTTTTAATAAAAGAGCTGCTACAGATGAATCAACGCCTCCGCTCATTCCGACTACTACACGTGTATCTTTAGGTGATTTTGTCAACTTCGCCACCTCCGTTTTCTTCATTTTAATTAAATTGTTCGCTAAAAAGCGAAAGAAACGACACAAACCATCAGTGAGGGATGAAGACCCTACTGATGGCTGCTATTTACATCGTTAGTCGCTTAACGATGTTTGCTGTTTGACGTGCGGTTTTTTCAATTTGCTCAGCTGAGTTTCCTAAGCCAAAGCTAAATCGAATAGAAGTTGTTAAACGTTCAGACCCTTTTCCAAACATAGCTACAAGCACATGAGAAGGATCGATTGCTCCCGCTGTGCAAGCTGAACCGCTCGATGCCGCAATTCCTGCTAAGTCTAAATTTACGAGCATCGATTCAACATTTGTTTTTGGAAATGATAAATTTAACACATGTGGCAGAGAATTTTCAAGATGTCCGTTAATTTCAAATGAAATACCTTCTTCTTTCAACACAGCTACCATTATTTCTTTGTATCTTCTATATTCATCTGCACGTGTTTGCAGCGTTTGTTGCGAAATTTTCACAGCTTCTTCAAACCCGACAATACTTGTCATGTTCTCAGTTCCAGCTCGTCGTTTGCGCTCTTGTTCTCCTCCAAATAGCAAAGGAGACAGTGAAACGTGAGCAGCTGCATATAAAAAGCCCATCCCTTTTGGTCCGTTAATTTTATGAGCAGAAACGGATAAAAGATCGACACCTAATTGTTGCACATTTAACGGAATTAATCCATAAGCTTGCACTGCATCCGTGTGGAAATATGCTCCATGCTCTTTTAATAGAACTCCAATTTCTCCAATTGGCTGAATAGCACCTACTTCATTATTTCCAAACATCACCGACACAAGAATTGTTTGATCAGTTAGGGCTGATTTTATTTCATCCACAGATACTTGTCCGTACTCGTTAACTGGTAAGTAAGTCACTTCAAAGCCCTGTGTTTCTAAATATTCACACGTATGAAGCACAGCATGGTGTTCAATTTGCGTGGTAATAATATGATTTCCTTTATGGCGGTTTGCAAGAGCTACTCCGATCAGTGCCATATTATCTGCTTCTGTCCCACCACTTGTAAAAATCAGTTCATTTTCGTGTGCTCCAATACTTGCTGCAATCGTTTGGCGAGCTTCGTCTAAATAGCGTCGACTTTCCCGCCCGTAGTGATGAATACTAGATGGATTTCCAAAGTACTCATGCATAAAAGTCGTCATTTTCTCAACGACTGCCGGATGTATTGGAGACGTTGCTGCATGATCAACATAAATACGTTCCAAAATAAACGCCTCCTAGCTCATTATTAAATATAAAACATATAAGACGCTTGATCATCATCAGAATGATTTGCTAAATCTTCAAGCGTTGTACTATCTAGCACTTCTTTAACTGCATCTCGAATACGAATCCACAGCTCGCGTTTTGCAGGCTCTTCATCTTCAATTCCTTCTACAGGACTAATAGGACCTTCTAAAACAGAAATAATATCGCCAGAAGTAATGTTAGCAGGTTCATGTGCTAAGATGTAACCTCCATAAGCTCCGCGCACGCTTTTTACAAGCCCAGCGTTACGCAGCGGTGAAATAAGCTGCTCTAAATAATGTTCAGATAAGTCATGCGTTTGAGCAATAGTTTTAAGCGAGATAGGACCTTCGCCAAAGCGCTTCGCAAGCTCAATCATAATCGTTAAACCGTAGCGTCCTTTTGTTGAAATTTTCATACGATACACTCCTTCAATACACTTTTTTTATTTATGAAAAAAATAAGACCCTCACGTTGTCACTGAATGCTGTGATGAGTCGTTTTTTACTAAGCTATATGAACTTCTCTATATGCATTTCTTGCAAATGTAACTGTTGATATTATAACATACTATGCCTATAAGATAAATTTCCACCACCTATTCACCTCTTGTGATACAGTGAAAGAAAAGAAAGGAGAAAAACATGGCTACAAAACCTCTCGCATTTCGAATGCGTCCGACTCATTTAGATGACGTTATCGGACAGCAGCATTTAGTTGGCAAAGATAAAATGATTTATCGAATGGTAAAAGCAAATCACTTAAGCTCGATGATTTTATATGGACCTCCAGGCGTTGGAAAAACAACAATTGCCACAGCTATTGCAAAAACAACCAACACGGCGTTTCGTCAGTTAAATGCCGTTGTAAATAATAAAAAAGATATGGAAATTGTCGCCGAAGAAGCCAAAATGTCAGGCAAAGTAATTCTGCTGTTAGATGAAGTTCATCGGCTTGACAAAGCCAAGCAAGACTTTTTGCTTCCTTACTTAGAAAATGGCATGATCATTCTAATCGGAGCGACAACAAGTAATCCTTATCACGCAATTAATCCTGCTATTCGAAGCAGATGCCAAATCTTCGAACTAAAATCTCTTACGCCAGATGATATCAAAATGGCGCTAACAAGGGCACTCAACGACTCATCAAACGGATTTGGGGATAGAAAAATTATCGTAGAAGATGACGCCATGAACCACTTTGCCAACAGCTGTAACGGTGACGTGCGCTCGGCTTTGAATGCTCTGGAACTGGCTGTTTTATCAACAGGTGAAAGCGATGGTAAAATCGTTATTACCTTACAAACGGCAGAAGAATGTCTGCAGCAAAAATATTTTTCACATGATAAAAATGGAGACGCTCACTATGATGTATTATCGGCTTTTCAAAAATCGATTCGCGGCAGCGACGTAAATGCCGCTCTTCATTATTTGGGACGGCTAATTGAAGCAGGAGACTTGATCAGCATCAATCGTCGCCTTTTAGTCATTGCCTATGAAGACATTGGACTAGCTGATCCGGATGCCGGCATGAGAACTCTCGCAGCTATTCAAGCAACTGAGCGATTAGGACTTCCAGAAGCACGTATCCCGCTTGCAAACGCCGTTATTGAGCTTTGCCTATCACCGAAGTCCAACGCTGCTTACAAAGCATTAGACGAAGCGATAAGTGATATTAAAAAAGGGCTGTCCGGCGACGTTCCTCCTCATTTGAAGGATGCTCATTACAAAGGAGCAGAGAACCTTGGCCGAGGCGTTGAATATCAATACCCGCATGATTTTGATAACGGATGGGTCCTTCAACAGTATTTACCGGATCGCATCAAAAATAAACAATATTTTCATCCTAAACAAAATGGACAAGAAAAATACTTTTCAAAAGTTTTCAATCGTTTAGAGACATTAAAAAAAGAAAATGGCTGAAACTGTTGCTCAGTTTCAAAGCCATTTTCTTTTTTGTCTTTATCTATTAAGCTGCACTTTTAACGTCTTTTCGTTTTTTCATTTTTGTTGAACCTTTAAAGTAGCTGTCTAAAAGTTTAGCGACTAAACGAGCGACTATGTTAAACAACAGAACCATAATGATTAGAATAGCAGCTGACTTTGTTGCAATCAATCTTGCATCAGGTACAATTCCTTCAGAGTTTAATTTCCAAATGTGGACGGCAAGCGTCTCTGCTGGTCGAAAAATATTAAACGGGTTTACAGGACTCGTTAAGTCAGCATTTGAATTTAACATCGGCGTCGTTAAGCCAGCCGTATAAATCAGCGCAGCTGCCTCTCCAAAGATTCGTCCCGCTGTTAAAATAACACCTGTGATAATTTGTTGAATCGCTGATGGAATGACGACTTTGACAATTGTTTGCCATTTAGTCGCACCCAACCCTAAACTTGCTTCTTTTACACTCGCAGGAACAGATGCAATCGCACTTTCACATACGCGCGTTAAACCCGGTAAATTTAAAATTGTAATCACAAGTGCTCCACCGATAAGCGTATAGCCCCAGCCGGAAAATGTGACAAAAATTAATAATCCAAATAAACCAACTACAATGGACGGTAATGACGCCATTGTTTCAATACATAAGCGGACGAAATTTAAGAAACGGCCTTGCTTCGCGTACTCCGCTAAGTAAATTCCGGCTCCTAAACCAAGAGGAATAGAAATGATCAGCGTTAAAACAAGCATGTAGAACGAGTTAAACAGCTGGGGTCCGATACCGCCTCCTGCCATCGTATTGCTTGGCTTTCCAAATAAAAAGTTCGGATCCCAAAATCCCCAGCCTTTAGCAATAATTTCAACAACTAAATACACTAATAGCGCCACAACTAGAGCGGCAATGCCATAAAAGATACCTGTCCATATATTATTTACTGTGCGTGCATTTTTGTTTCTCATTGATGAGCACCTCGTTTCCCAATTGCTCGGATAATTAAAATGAACACGAAAGAAATAAGCAGTAAAATCATGGCTAACGTCCACAATGCGTTATTCCATGCCGTTCCGTTTAACGTATTAGACATATCCATTGTTAAAATACCTGTTAATGTTGCCGTTGGACTATATAAGCTTTCAGGAAGCTTAACCGTGTTTCCGATAACCATTTGAACAGCTAGCGCTTCTCCGAATGCGCGGGCAAGCCCTAACACGATACCTGTTAAAATACCTGTTTTAGCAGATGGAATAATGACTCGGCTAATTGCCTGCCATCTTGTTGAACCTAGTCCATAAGAAGCTTCTAAATATTCAGGTGCTACGCTTCGAATTGCATCGTCAGCAATACTTGCAATTGTCGGAAGAATCATGACGCTTAAGACAATAATTCCGGCAATCAAACTAAAGCCCACTCCGCCGAAGTTATCGCGAAGAAGCGGCACTAAAATTGTAACCCCTAAAAGACCGTATACCACTGAAGGAACTCCGACTAAAAGTTCTAAAACTGGTCGTAAAACCGTTGAACCAAATTTAGGCGAAATATAGTTGTTAAAAATGGCGATAGCAATTCCAATTGGAGCACTTATAATAACGGCTCCGATTGATACAAGCATGGAACCCAGAATAAACACAAGTGCCCCGTATTCTTTATTGTTTGGGCTCCATTTTGTTGAAGTCAACATTTCACCGATTGATATATTACTTTGTAAAAATGACTGTATGCCTTTTTCACAAATAAATACGATAATAGCTAACGTAACAAGTACAATTAAAATACCGCAAAATGTAGAAAGCGTACGGCCAATGTATTCGCTTTTTACATAATTAATGGATTTTTTCCCCTTCATCGCTCTGTCTCCTTACATATTCAGTATATATTCGCTTTTCTTTTTATTCGCTATATACTTTATTAACATTCAAATAGAATAAGACTGACTGTGTTAGTCAGCCCTATTCTTTTTAAAAACACTCTTATTTTTTGAACTCAGTCATTGGGATATATCCCATATCTTCTACTTGCTTAGCAAAGTCTTTACCAGCTACGTAGTCAATATACTCTTTTGCACCATCTTTTGGCTCACCGTTTGTAATCATGTACTCATAAGACCAAAACGGATATTTTTTAGAAACAATGTTTTCTGTTGTTGGCTCTACACCATCAATATTAAGCATTTTTAAACTTTCTTTTTTATCGCCAATTAAATACGACATAGCAAGGTAACTTACTGCTCCTGGCGTTGAGTTTACTGATTGCTCAACCGCTCCGTTTGAATCTTGAGCTGTACCAACGCTGTCATTTACTTTTGCGTCACCCATTAATGTTTTCTCGAATGTAGCACGTGTGCCAGATGATGCTGGACGGTTGATTACGTTAATTTTTTCGTCGTTTCCGCCAACTTCTTTCCAGTTTTTAATTTCGCCAGAGAAAATCTTTTGAATTTGCTCTTTTGTTAACGATTCTACTTTTACATCTTTATTTACAACAAGTGCGAACCCGATGCCCGCTACTTTCGTATCTACAAGTTTATCTGCTTTTGATTTATCTTCAATTTTATCGGCTGCTGGAACGTCAGAGTTTCCAATGTCAACTGCTCCTGATGCTACTTGGTTAACACCAGTTCCACTACCTCCACCTTGTACCGTTACTGAAAGGTTTGGATATTTTTCAGTAATTCCATTCGCTGCTTCTTCTGCTAGTGGTTGTAAAGCTGTAGATCCCGCCGCTGTTAACGTACCTGACACTTCTTCTTTGCTGCCCGAACCACTGTCGTTGCTTGCTCCGTCTTTACCACATGCTGCTAGTGCTCCTACCATTAAAAAAGCTGCTAATGTTACTTTAAAACCCTTTGTTTTCATTACATTACCCTCCAATAAATATATGTGTAATTAGTACTAGTCCTTTGTACTCGAACAACAGGTACAAGACACATTATACGAGTAGATTGTTGTCTTTATATGAAGTGAATTTTAAGTTACTGTAAACTTACTTATTTGGGGTTTATTTTTTCTTATTTCTATCAAAACCCTTGATATATAAGACTTTCTGAATATTGCTGTAGAAGAAACAAAAGAAAGAAAGCGAAAACGTAAATTTTATGTAAATAAAGCGTTAAATAAATTTACATAAATCTCTTTTTTTAATACAGTGTAAATTCACCATCAAGCCATATTTTTCAATTTATTAGTACTTTTTATACATATCAAACAGAAGATTCCATCCAAAGCATAAATAGAACAGATATTCCCATAAAAAAAAGAAGGCTGCGATAGCCTTCTTTTTATTCATCACCTACGCGGCGAATCTTAATATCACTTAATAATTCATTGATAACATGACCGCCCATAATTAATCCTGCTACAGATGGAACAAAAGCATTAGAAGATGGAGGCATTTTCGCTTTGCGAATTTGCGCTTGATCGTTTCCTACTTCTTTGCGAACTTCTTCGCGAATAACGATTGGACGTTCATCAGAAAAAACGACGTTAATTCCTTTGCGAATTCCTTCTTTACGCAGACGAGTACGAACTACTTTTGCAATTGGATCTGTATGTGTCTTTGAAATGTCTGCAATTTTAAAACGTGTTGGATCCATTTTATTCGCAGCACCCATACTTGAAATAATTGGAATATCACGTTTTAAACATTCTTTCATTAAATGAATTTTATACGAAATCGTATCGGATGCATCCACTACGAAGTCCGGTTTGTAACTAAAGAACTCTTCATATGTTTCTTCCGTATAAAACATTTGAAGAGAAACGACGTCACAGTCTGGGTTAATATCTAAAATACGCTTTTTCATTAATTCTGTCTTGGGCTGACCTACCGTAGAAAGCAGCGCGTGAATTTGACGATTTACATTGGTAATATCAACATCGTCTTTATCTACAAGAATTAAACGCCCTACTCCTGACCTAGCCAAAGCCTCAGCAGAAAATGACCCTACTCCTCCTATCCCTAAAATAGCAACTGTGCTGCCTTTTAAAGTAGCTAGCCCTTCTTTTCCTATCGCCAGTTCATTACGCGAAAACTGATGCAACATGTTAAAACACTCCTCTATTAAATACACCAACGTGTATGATTAATTCAAATAAACAACGAAATTGACTATACCATATTTTTAGCAAAACGAACATGAGCATTCGTTATTTATCCATAAAAAAAACTCTATGCAAATAATTACATAGAGGATTTCTTATATGTATGCTAGTCCCGATCGTGCCGTCTCGAGTGCCTTCGTTTTGAACCCGCTCTCGGCAGGTGGGTGCTCTGCTTTAACCATTGTAAGTCCTCGAGATGAGGCATGTACGCTCGTTAAAAACTCCGAGCTCCCAAGCAAAAAATTGTTCGGTCAAAACTGGATTAAGGACGAACACATCAGGACTATTTAGTTCTTGAAAGTATCTTATCACAGAAAAAATCACTTTGCAATTAATAAGTAAAACAAAAAAATCGAGCCTGTCACGTTCCAGTGACAGGCTCGATTTAACGGACGGTTCAATCGATTACGCTTCTGTTTTTTGCTTTTTTACCTGCAAATGCAGCTCGTCTAATTGCGCTTCACTTACTTCACCAGGTGCGTTTGTTAATAGACAGCTTGCACTTGCTGTTTTAGGGAAGGCAATTGTATCACGCAAGTTTGTGCGTCCTGCTAGAAGCATAACCAAACGGTCAAGACCTAACGCAATTCCGCCGTGAGGAGGAGTACCGTATTCAAATGCTTCAAGTAAGAAACCGAACTGCTCATATGCTTCTTCTAATGTAAATCCAAGCGTTTTAAACATTTTTTCTTGAATATCACGCTCGTAAATACGTAAAGATCCTCCGCCAAGTTCGTAACCATTCAATACTAAGTCATATGCTTGTGCACGGACTTGTCCAGGATCGCTTTCTAACATTGGTAAATCTTCACGAACTGGCATCGTGAATGGATGATGAGCCGCGTAGTAACGGTTGTCTTCTTCGTCATGCTCAAGAAGAGGCCAATCTGTTACCCATAGGAAGTTAAATTTCGTTTCATCAATAATTCCTTGTTCTTTTGCAAGCTTTAGACGGAGAGCGCCAAGTGCATCTGCTACAACTGACTTTTTATCAGCTACAAATAAAAGTAAATCTCCTTCTTCCGTTTGAAGAGCTTCAGCAAATTGCTTTTGCTCATCTTCATTGAAGAATTTTGCAATCGGTCCTTTTAAGCCGTCAGCTTCAACTTTCAGCCATGCTAACCCTTTAGCACCGTAAATTTTCACGAACTCTGTTAGAGCATCGATATCTTTACGTGAATAGCTAGAAGCGGCACCTTTTACGTTAATTGCTTTTACTTCTCCGCCGTTTTCAACTGCTGCGCTAAATACTTTGAACCCGCAGTCTTTCACAAGCTCTGATAAGTTGACTAGCTCCATTTCAAAACGTGTATCCGGCTTATCTGAACCGTAGCGACTCATCGCTTCATCATATGACATGCGCGGGAAAGGCGTCGTTACATCTAAATCTTTTACACGCTTCATTACTTTAGACATCATTTCTTCCGTCATTGTCATGATGTCCTCTTGAGATAAAAATGATGTTTCAATATCGATTTGAGTAAATTCAGGCTGACGATCTGCACGCAAGTCTTCATCGCGGAAGCAGCGAGCAATTTGATAATAACGCTCAACTCCGCTTACCATTAGCAGCTGCTTAAAGATTTGCGGTGATTGAGGAAGAGCATAAAACTCCCCTTCGTGCACGCGGCTTGGCACAAGATAATCACGCGCGCCTTCTGGCGTACTTTTCGTTAGAATAGGTGTTTCAACATCTAAAAAGTCATTTTGATCTAAGAAGTCACGAATTGTTTTTGTAATGTCATTGCGCATTTTAAGCGTGTTAAACATCTCAGAACGTCGAAGGTCTAAATAACGATATTTTAATCGAACATCTTCTGATACTTCCGTTTGATCCGCAATAGCAAAAGGAGGTGTTTTGGCTTTGTTTAATACCGTAATCTGCTCAGCGTGAACTTCAATTTTACCTGTTTTTAAGTTCGGGTTAACGGTTCCCTCTTCACGAGCCACAACAGTTCCTTGCACTTCCAGTACGAATTCATTACGTACATCTTCAGCAATTTTTAGCGCTTCAGCAGATTTTTCAGGATTAAATACAACCTGTACAACTCCGCCGCGGTCGCGTAAATCAATAAAGATTAATCCCCCTAAATCACGGCGTTTTTGAACCCATCCTTTTAATAGAATTGTTTCGCCAGTTGCTTGTTCTGTTACATCTCCACAGTAGTATGAACGTTTTGTCATCATGGTTCCCCCTTATACTTGTTTTTGCAAATAGCTGACCAATTGATCAATTGATACTTCTTGCTGTTCGCCAGATTCCATATTCTTTACGTTTACAACTTGTTTTGCTAGCTCATCTTCACCTAGAACAACAACAAATTTTGCTTGTACACGATCAGCTGCTTTGAACTGAGCTTTCATTTTTTTATCTTGATAATCTTTATCAGCTACAAAGCCTGCGCGTCGAAGCGTATTTACAATTGAAACGGATTTTTCTTTTGCTTCATCGCCCATGGTTACTACATAGCAATCTACGCCTGTTTCTACCGGAAGCTCAATTCCTTCTGCTTCCAATGCAGATAATAAGCGTTCGATACTTAAAGCGAATCCGATACCCGGTGTTTCAGGTCCGCCGATTTCTTGAATCAGCCCATTATAACGGCCTCCGCCACAAAGAGTTGTAATGGCGCCAAATCCTTCTGCTTCACTCATTAGTTCAAATGCTGTGTGATTATAATAATCTAACCCGCGTACTAGCGTCGGATCTACAACATAGTCAATGTCTAAATCGGTTAAGTACTGCTGTACTTTTTCAAAATATTCTTTTGAATAGTCGTTTAAATAATCAAGAATAGACGGCGCTGTAGCCATCAGCTCATGGTCACGATCTTTTTTACAGTCTAAAATACGAAGAGGATTTTTCTCCAATCTGCTTTGGCAGTCGCTGCAAAACTCTCCAATGCGAGGTGCAAAGTGGTCAATAAGCGCTTGACGGTGAGCTTGACGACTTTCTGTATCTCCTAAACTGTTAACAACCAACTTTAATTTTTTCAATCCAAGCGATTGGTAAAAGCTCATTAACAGGGCAAGAACTTCAGCATCAATAGCTGGATCATTTACCCCTAATGCTTCTACGCCAAACTGAACGAATTGACGGAAACGTCCCGCTTGAGGTCGTTCATAGCGAAACATAGGACCAATATAAAACAGCTTTGTTGGCTGCGTTGGATTTCCAAACATCTTATTTGAAACAAATGATCGTCCAACTGCAGCTGTTCCTTCTGGACGAAGCGTTAAGCTGCGGTCACCTCGATCTTTAAATGTGTACATTTCTTTTTGCACGATATCTGTTGTTTCTCCCACTCCGCGCAAAAATAATTCAGTGTGTTCAAACATTGGTGTACGAATTTCTTGGTAGTTGAACGCACGGCAGATTTCTCTTGCTCGCTGTTCAACAAACTGCCAATATTCTACTTTGCCCGGTAAAATATCTTGTGTGCCTCTAGGTATTTGAACTGACATAACGTGATATGCCTCCTATTTTTAAAATTTACAATACAAAAAAACTCTCGCCTCTACTATTTTTCCATAGTAGGGACGAGAGTTAATCTCACGTGGTACCACCCTAATTGAAACATATGACATGTTTCCACTCATTTCGTTAACGCACGAACACGTTCATCTCCTACTAAGTTTCCCTTTTCAGAGTGAAGCCTCCTGAGTGTTCTTTCATAAAGTCATCATGTAGAAATGCTTTCAGCCTAAGACATTTCCTCTCTAGCCATGTGTCATCTTTACTACTTTTCTCGATCTTTGGCTTATCAATATAAAAATGTTATACATTCATTTTAATTTAGCAATTGCTTTCTATATTACGAATGAAATGAGCAGTTGTCAAGCACCTTTCATGTTAAGAGCGGTCTAATTGTTTTCTTAGTTTCTGAATATCTCGAAGCGTTAAACCAAATTCAGAAGCCAATTCAAGGGATGAAGCTTCACTTTCTCTGTCAATAAAATCATGAAAATGAATGCCAAATACCGGATTTACCTGCTGAAATGATTGTTCACCTTTTTCACTAAACTTCATCGTTTCTTCCTCCCTGCCTACACTTACTTATCCTTTTATTAGCATTGCCCAAAAAAGATGTTTTTACATAAGAGAAAGGATTTTTTTTATTTTCATCGAATACTCTATTTTGTTATAAAAAGGAGGTCTATCTATTCGCCATCTAAACATGAAGTCTGTATCTGTTTTGGCTGCAAGTATCCTTTTATTACTGTGCTCTTCCTCATTTGAGCGCCCAAATGTACCGGTCCATCAACCCATTATTGTAACAGCTGACTCTCTTCATGTACGGAGCGGTCCAGGACGTTCATTTTCAATTACAAATAAATTGACGAAGAATACAAGACTATCCGTTTCAGACCGTCAAGGAGATTGGTATTATGTAGAAAGCTCGGATATTCAAGGATGGGTGTTTAAAAAATTCACGAAAACCGTAGCGCTTCACAGCGTTCAGCCTAGCATGCAGGTAGCGCAGCGTGAGCCTGTTTATACGCTGAGTAAAAGCTTGCGGCACCTAAAGGGCAAAACAATTATTATTGATGCAGGCCATGGAGGAAAAGACAAAGGAGCCATCGGCACACAGGGCACATATGAAAAAGACCTCACTCTCCGAACAGCACTTATTTTACAAAACAAACTTCAAAAAGAAGGCGCACACGTCATTTTAACCCGCACCCATGATGAGTACCTTCTACTTTCACAGCGCACGCTGCAATCGACTAAAGCAGATGCTTTTATAAGCATTCACTACAACAGTACGAACAGCTCACAGCTAACTGGCCTTATGACGTATTATTACCATCAGCATCAGGACAGTCCACTCACACATTCTATTCATCAGTCCCTTATTAATCATGCAAAATTGAAAGACAAAGGAGAACGTTTTGGAAACTATTATGTTCTTCGCGAAAATACACGTCCGAGTACATTAATTGAACTGGGCTTTTTAAGCAACGAACGGGAAGAAACGTATATTAATTCCATCAGTTATCAGCAAATGATTACGTCCGCTATCGCTGAAGGATTAAATCACTACTTTCAAAGCAAAGAAAAAACGCAGACTCATCTGTGAGCCTGCGTTTTTTCTTTGCTTTCTACAATAAGCGTGACCGGTCCGTCATTTGTAAATGATACGTCCATCATTTCACCAAATGCGCCGGTTTCTACTCGAACATTTTTTTCTGATAATACTTTATTAAAATAGTTGTAAAGCGTTACAGCATGATCTGGCCTAGCAGCTCCCATAAAGTTTGGTCTTCTGCCTTTTCGGCAATCTCCGTACAGCGTAAATTGAGATACCGATAAAATTTCTCCTTCTACATCTAGAAGCGACAAATTCATTTTGCCAGACTCATCATCAAACACTCGCAAATTCACAATTTTATCCGCTACATACTCTGCATCAGCTTCAGTATCGTCATGGGTAATGCCCACTAAAAGCATATATCCGTGCTTAATCTCACCGACCGTCTCACCTGCAACAGTTACTTTTGCATTCTTTGCTCTTTGTACGACTACTCTCATCTATAACGACCTTTCTTAATGCATAATTCGGCGAACTGAATAAATGTCTCGAAGCTGCTTAATGCGCTCAACCACTTTATGAAGGTGACTGATGTTATGAATAGAAATTGACATATGAATCGTAGCCATTTTGTTTCGGTCCGATTTTCCTGAAACGGCTGAAATATTCGTTTTAGTCTCGTTTACAACCTGCAGAACTTCATTTAGTAAGCCTCTGCGGTCGTATCCGGAAATTTCAATTTCCACGTTAAACTCTTTGCCTTCTTTAATATGTGTTTCCCACTCTACAGGAATAAGGCGGCTTTCAGCATCATCTGTGTGAACGTTTAAACAATCTGCTCTATGAACAGATACTCCTCGCCCCTTTGTAATAAAACCAACAATCTCATCTCCAGGAACTGGATTACAGCATTTAGACAAGCGAATCAGCATGTTCTCTACACCCGGTACGATAACCCCGGAATCTTTTCGTTTATGCTGGCGAACACGCTTAGCCGCAGTATCGCGTGCAATATCATCAATTTGGATCTCTTGTTCTTGATCGCGCTGCTTTCTCCACTTCTCGGTTAAACGATTAGCTACTTGAGCCGCAGTTAATCCGTTATACCCAATAGCTGCATACATATCATCTTCGTTTGAGAAATTAAACTTCTCCGCTACTCGTTTGATATTATCAGCTGTTAATACTTCTTTTAAGTCAAACTCCATTTGACGAATTTCTTTTTCAACCAGCTCTTTGCCTTTTTCAATATTTTCATCGCGGCTTTGCTTTTTAAAGAATTGGCGAATTTTATTTTTGGCTTGAGACGTTTGAGCAAGCTTTAACCAGTCCTTGCTTGGACCATACGAATGCTTAGACGTCAAAATTTCGATAATGTCCCCCGTTTTCAAACGGTAATCAAGCGTAACCATCTTGCCGTTGACTTTTGCTCCAATGGTTTTATTTCCGATTTCAGAATGAATACGATAGGAAAAATCAATTGGAACAGAACCCGAAGGAAGCTCAATGACGTCGCCTTTTGGCGTAAAAATGTAAACCATGTCAGAAAACAAATCAACTTTTAGAGATTCCATAAACTCTTCTGCATCGTTTGCGTCATTTTGAAATTCTAAAATTTCTCTAAACCACGTCAACTTTTCTTCAAATGAAGCATGCTCAGCTGTTTTTCCCTCTTTGTAAGCCCAGTGAGCAGCAATTCCATACTCAGCAATTTGGTGCATGTCAAACGTTCGAATTTGAACTTCTAACGGATCACCTTTTGGTCCGATAACCGTCGTATGAAGAGACTGGTACATATTTTGTTTTGGCATTGCAATATAATCTTTGAAACGTCCTGGCATTGGCTTCCAGCACGTGTGAATAATTCCTAACACCGCATAGCAGTCTTTAATGCTATTTACAATAATGCGCACAGCTAGTAAATCGTAAATTTCATTAAACTGCTTGTTTTGCAGTGCCATTTTACGATAGATGGAATAAATATGTTTTGGACGTCCTGAAATTTCAACTTTAATCGACACTTCATCTACTTGCTCTCGAACTTCATCAATAACTTCAGCCAAATACTGCTCGCGTTCCGCACGCTTTTTCTTCATCAAATTTACAATGCGATAATATTGCTGAGGATTTAAGTAACGTAAAGCTGTATCTTCAAGCTCCCACTTAATTTTTGAAATACCAAGACGATGAGCAAGAGGAGCAAAAATTTCAAGCGTTTCATTTGAAATGCGTCGCTGTTTTTCCTGCGGTAAATGCTTTAGCGTACGCATGTTATGAAGACGATCCGCAAGTTTGATCAGTATGACTCGAATATCTTGAGCCATTGCTACAAACATCTTGCGGTGATTTTCAGCCTGCTGCTCTTCTTTAGACTTATATTTAATTTTTCCCAGTTTCGTTACGCCGTCTACTAACATTGCTACTTCTTCATTAAAAGCTTTTTCTAAATCTTTTAGTGTTATCTCTGTATCTTCAACCACATCATGTAGAAATCCAGCTGCAATTGTTGCTGGATCCATATCTAGATCAACTAAAATTCCTGCGACTTGAATCGGGTGGATAATATATGGTTCACCCGACTTGCGATATTGTTCTTTGTGAGCTTCTTTTGCAAAATCATATGCTTTTTGTACAAAAGCCACGTCTTCTTCATTTAAATATCGCTTCGTATTGTCAATGACCTGTTCCGCTGTTAGGACTTGCTCATTTGCCATGAAATCACCTTTTATCAACTAGCATTTTTAATTCATATTGTAACTATTATCTTGAAAAAATCCAAGGATGTAAAGCCTTTGCGTTTAATTTATCAAATTTACATCATTTCCATTTTACGTATTAACGTTTTTTAACGAAAAAAGAGCACCTGTATCAGGTACTCTTTTTTATGTGATCATTCTTCTTAATACGTCATTAATGTGAATACATCGTAACCGTCTAGTTTGTCCCGGCCGTCAAGGTAAGAAAGTTCAATTAAGAACGCAGCTCCAACAACAATTCCACCTAATTCTTCGACAAGCTTAATTGTCGCTTCAATTGTACCGCCTGTTGCTAATAAATCATCTGTAATCAACACGCGCTGACCTGGCTTAATTGCATCTTTGTGAATCGTTAATACGTCTTTACCGTATTCTAAACCGTAATCTACTTTGATTACTTCACGCGGTAATTTTCCTTCTTTACGAACAGGTGCAAAACCGATACCTAACGCATATGCTACTGGACAACCAACGATAAATCCGCGAGCTTCTGGCCCTACAATAATATCAACTTGTTTATCATTCGCATATTTTACAATCTCATCCGTTGCGGCACGGTATGCATCACCATTGTCCATTAATGTTGAGATATCTTTAAATGTAATACCTGGTTTTGGCCAGTCAGGTACAATTGTAATATAATCTTTAAAATTCATTCTAATGTTGCCTCCTCATTCAATCGAACGCTTAAAAATATCTTGAAATTGATTCTTAAGCTGTACATATGACGTATAAATAAAGTTTTTTTCTATTTCAATCTGCTGCTGCTTTTGGCGATAAGTCGCAGATTCTATTAAATCACGTTTCGCAGAATTTTTCACTAACGAAATTAAGCCATTGTTTATTGTAACAAATTCTAACTCAAAAAACACCTTTGCCATAAAATCAATCGTTTCTTTTGACCAGCCCTTATGAATCGCTAAATCTTCTTTGTAGCGTTTTAAATCAAATGGACCCTTTTTCGCTAAAAAGCCGTAAAACCATTTAAAATGATCGCGAGTTGGGATTGTATCAAAATAATGGTCTTCTTCCGTTAAGAAAATAGCGTATATTCTAGAAGGGATACCTTGGACAAACAAACATTCAAGCCATTTCTGCGAAGGCGGCAAATCTAATAAAACGATCTGTTCCCCTGCAATCATACATGCTTTTGCCTGTTCTTCACCTTGAATAAGAACAACATGCTCCATCGGCAGCAGCGACTTGTATTTATCAATTGTTGAAGCGTGAAAAGCAACAACTTTCATTTGATCCGTAAATACCTGCTGAAAGAAACGTTTGACATCAACTGCACTGCGATAATCAAACATCTGCCATTCATCTACAGAAATATCTTCCACCATCAGCTGCGGCTTGCACATATTATTCCACTCATTAATAGATAGTTCACCTACTAATGATACTTTAGCTATAGGAGATACTTCATCTAATATATAGCCTAACCCAAATCCTACTGCATCAACCGATACACCGCTGTCTTCAAATACGAGTTTTAAATGATTTTTATTAGCACCAATTTTCCGCATAGATGTTGTATGAACATCTTTAATGAGAACTTTTGGCTTCGGGTTATGCATACCAAATGGAGCAAGCGCACTCATTTGTTCAATGTTTTCCAGCGTAATTTCCTCTGTTGTGCATACTGTATCAACTGATGTAATTGGAATAAAATCCTGTTCGGTTAACACGTTGCTTGCTTGTTCATTAAGACGTCTGCGCAGCTCTTCTACATCATCGCTGTTTAATGTCATGCCGGCTGCCATTGGATGCCCTCCAAAATGCGGCAAAATGTCACGGCACTTAGATAAGTTCGCGAATAAGTCAAAACCTTCGATACTTCTTGCTGAACCTTTGGCAATACGGTTTTCAGAGTCAATACTTAGTACAATTGTTGGTCTATAGAATTTTTCTACGAGCCTAGAAGCGACAATTCCAACAACGCCTGCATTCCATCCTTCTCCCTCTACAATAAGAACGCTGTTTTCATCCGGAGGATACATACTCTCAACAAATTCAACGGCTTCCTCTGTAATATCGTTTACGATTTGCTGCCTTTCCTTGTTTAACGCATCAATTTCTTTAGCTAAGCCTTTTGCCTCTTCAGCATTTGTCGTCATAAGCAAATGAACAGCTGGATCGGCATCTTGAAGACGTCCTACTGCATTAATGCGAGGAGCCATCGCAAATCCAATTGTATCCTCATTAATTTCTTCACGTTTTACTCCACATACGCTCAGCAGCGCTTCAATTCCGGTGCGCTTAGTGAGCTTGAGATAGTCAAGACCTTTGCGAGCAATTAAGCGGTTTTCGTCGACTAAAGGAACTAAGTCAGCAATCGT
Organism: Priestia sp. YIM B13551; assembly: GCF_042787905.1. NCBI lineage: Bacteria > Bacillati > Bacillota > Bacilli > Caryophanales > Bacillaceae > Priestia > Priestia sp. YIM B13551. The sequence goes on along the minus strand of NZ_JBHZOX010000004.1, from coordinate 272,777 downwards.
CCCAATTACTGCTAGTTCTAACAAATGTTCCGGAAGCTCCCCTAACAGCGCATGAGCGAGTTTAAAAGCGACTCCTACACCTGCCAGTTCTTTAAATGGATATGTACTTCCCGGCAGCTTTGGATGAATAATTGCATAAGCATCCGGTAAAACCGGCCCCGGCTCGTGGTGATCAGTAATAATTAAATCAAAGTTTAATTCACGTGCATACGCAGTTTCTTCGACTGCCGAAATACCTGTGTCTACCGTAATCACCAGCTGATAGCCGCCTGCGCTTATTTTATCAAATGCCGCCTTATTCGGCCCATAACCTTCTGTAAAGCGATTAGGAATATAAAAATCAACATCAGCGCCAAGCTGCTGTAAAGCAGATAACATAACAGAAGTGCTGCTGACGCCGTCAGCATCGTAATCTCCATAAATCATAATTTTTTCATTATGATCAATTGCTTGCTGAATACGAGCCACTGCTTTGTCCATATCATGCAATAAAAACGGATCGTGGAACGTTTGTGCATCAACGTGTAAAAACTCACGTGCCGCTTCTACTGTTGTCATGCCTCTATTAAGTAATAACGAAGCTACTAGAGGTGTAATATTGAGGTTTTCTACAAATTCATTAACAAGTTGTTCATCACATTCTTGAACATTCCAACGTTTTTTTGACTGTAACATGTCTCTTCACCCCTTAACCCACATTATTATACTAGAGTGGATGAAATGGAGCAACGAAAGAAAATAAGCACATTTTTCTGACAGTACGGGTTGAATTTTCACGCACAAAAAAACGTGCGAACACTTCGCACGTTTTTGAATTACTTGCTTTCTACTTCTTTTTGTTCCTCACGCTTCAACTGTTTTCCTTTCCACACAAGCCATAGCTGAGCAGCAATAAACACAGATGAATATGCACCAAGGATTAAGCCTACTAACAGGGCAATTGAGAAGTTTTGAATCGATTCACTTCCGAATAGAAGAAGTGCTACAACTGCAATTACAACTGTTAACACGGTGTTCATTGAACGAGTAAATGTTTCACGCAAACTTAGATTTACGATAAACGCCAAATCGTCAAACGTTTTGGATTTAAATTTCTGCATATTTTCACGAATGCGGTCAAACGTAACGATCGTATCGTTAATTGAGTAACCAACAATCGTCAAGACAGCAGCGATAAACGTTAAATCAACTTCTAATCTCGTTAAGCTGAAGACCGTAACGATAAAGAACGCATCATGCAACAGAGCAAGCACGGCTGCAAGCGCCATGTAAAACTCAAATCGAATCGTTACATAAATGATAATTCCAATTGAAGCAATTAAAATCGCAAGCATCGCATTTTTCGCCAGTTCTTTTCCAACTGTCGGCGAAACGGTGCTTACATTTGGTTCAGAACCGTATTTATCTTTAAAGTGATCTTTTAAATTGGCAATTTCTTTTTTATTCAAGACCCCAACTACACGTACGACACCCGTATCATTACTTTTCCCTGTAATAACTACGTCATCCGTTTCGATATCGAGAGACTTCATTTCACGCTGTATCTCAGCCTGCGTAACGGTATGATTTGCCGGAATCTCTATGCGAGTTCCGCTCGTAAAGTCAATACCGAGGTTCAGCCTGAACACGGCAACCGAGATAATACCGATAATCACAAGCACGCTTGAGAACGTGAAGAACGCTTTACGGTATTTAACAAAGTCAATTTTATCCCAACGCGTAGGTAAAACGGTTGTGCCGTCATCTTTGCTTAAATCGTGAATTTGCTCTTTCTTCACGCCAAAGTAGCCTGGTTTTTTATCAAACCAGCGGCTGTTTACTAAAAGACTCATTAGTAAACGAGTACCATAAACAGCAGTTACAAAGCTTAGCACAATCCCGATCATTAACGTTGTAGCAAATCCTTTTACTGAGCTTGTACCATAAAAGAACAGTACAAGAGCCGCTAACATCGTTGTAATATTGGCATCAAAAATGGTCGCAAGTGAACGACGATTTCCTGCCCGGTAAGCGGATATAACAGATCTTCCTGTTTTCAGTTCATCTTTAATCCGCTCGTAGGTAATAATATTTGCATCTACTGCCATACCTACACCGAGAATAAGAGCCGCAATACCTGGAAGCGTCATAACCACATGCATCCAGTCAAATACCACTAAGTTTAAGTAGATATAGAAACTGAGTGTAATAATGGCAATAAGCCCCGGTAAACGGTAGAAAAACAGCATGTAAAGGAAGATAATTCCGATGCCGATAATACCCGCTAATATAGTCGTATGAAGAGCTTCTTCTCCAAACTGTGCTCCAACGGATGTAGAGTATAGCTCATCTAATTTAACCGGCAGCGACCCGGCATTTAGCAATTCCGCCAGCTGCGTTGCACTTTTCACTGTGAAGTTGCCACCTGAAATCTCAACATCTGGCTGTGTTAACACGCTGCTAACAGAGGCTGCAGATAGATACTTCGGATTTTGTTTTGTCGCTTCTTTTTGGTACGAGTCTTTTCCTTCTTCATAATCCAGCCAAATGACAATTAAATTGTTAGGTGCTGGTTTTTGAGAAAGCTCTCGCGTGATCTTTTCAAATTTTTTCGCATTTTTTAACTTTAGTGAGACGCTAGGCTGATTGCTTTGGTCAAACGATTGCTTTGCTCCGCCTTGCGCTAAGTCTGTACCATCCATCAGCACCTTATCGTTCACGTCACGGAACGTTAAGTTTGCTTGAGTTGATAACAGATCCCTGGCTTGCTTTTGATTCGTGACACCAGCTAGCTGAACGCGGATGCGGTCGTTTCCTTCAATTTGAATGCTGGGCTCACTAACTCCCAGTACATCGACACGTTGACGGAGCGCTTCAACCGTGCTGTTAAGTGCCTTTTTGTCAATGACATCGCCTTTTTTAGCTGGACTGACTTTATATAAAATTTCAAATCCACCTTGAAGGTCGAGGCCAAGTTTAATATCTTTTGTAATTCCAGTCATCGTTGTTCCGATTGTACTAAACACAAGCAGTACTAAGAGGAAAAAGGCAACGATACGTCCTCTTTTAACCATCGACAGAAAATCCTCCTTCTTATGTAAAAAACATGAAATGATAACAATAGATAAATGACCAATCTAATTATCATTCATAACCTAATGTCTGTCAAATAAAGACCTTATCAAATTTTAATACATGTATTTTACAAGCTCTACTTTAATAATTCTTTCCAGTCTTCTCCATTATTAACACTTGAGAACATATCAGATTTATAAGATTCAATTGTTACATAACTCATCACCTGCGTGATCTTAACAGATAAAATATCATTTACAACTTGATGGAGAGATAGCTCCCTTTCTTTTTTCCATTTTTTCATTTCTAAATAACTCAATAAATCGTTCTCCGTTACTTCTTCATATCCAAGCATATGAAATTCTTCCATTTTGCTGGATAAGACAGGCTGTATAAGTTCTTTCGAAGCTGAAATAAATGGATGTGTCATATCGATCCTCCTTTCCGTTTGACATTTTGCGTAAAATTTCTTTCTCGTATGAGGAATACTTGTCATGCTTGGACACCGAGGGCGCATATATTCACTGTATAAACCTCAAGAAAGAGTGAGTATATGTCTAAATTTTTACAGGGAACTATTATTTTAATAATTGCTGGCTTAATTACACGTGTACTCGGGTTTGTCAATCGAATTGTGGTGGCTCGAATGATTGGAGACGAAGGTGTGGGACTTTATATGATGGCGGTTCCCACGCTGGTATTAGTAATCACCTTAACACAGCTTGGGCTACCGGTTGCCATATCCAAGTTAGTGGCAGAAGCAGAAGCTTTAGGTGACAGGCATAAAATAAAAAAAATACTTGTCGTCTCTTTAAGTATTACGTGTACGCTGAGCATTTTATTTACGCTCGGACTAATATTATTCGCTCCCGTTGTAGCAAAAACCTTCTTTACAGATTCACGTACGATCTATCCGCTGCTTGCGATTATTCCAGTTATTCCAATCATCGCCGTCTCGTCTGTCATCCGCGGATATTTTCAAGGAAAGCAGCAAATGAAGCCTGCCGCTTATTCTCAAATTATCGAACAAGTGGTGCGCATTACGTTAATTGCCGTATGTACAAAAGCATTTTTGCCTTATGGAATTGAGTACGCTGCGGCTGGCGCTATGCTATCTTCTGTATTTGGAGAACTAGCTTCACTGTTTTATATGGTGTTTATGTTCAAGCGAAAGAAGAAAATAACGGTAAGACGAAAATTTTTTGCTTCTTTACATGCAGGCAAAGATACGTTCTTTGACTTAATGCGAATCGCTCTTCCCACGACAGGAAGCCGCATGATTGGGTCAATTTCTTGGTTTTTAGAACCGATTGTAGTAGCTCAAAGTTTAGCAATTGCAGGAGTAGCGACAGCTGTAGCAACGAAGCAGTACGGGGAATTAACAGGCTTTGCACTCCCTCTCCTGATGTTGCCTTCTTTTGTAACGGTGTCTCTATCCACTTCTTTGGTTCCCGCAATCAGTGAATCTCTTGCACAGAATCAAATGAAACAAATCGAATATCGGCTTCATCAAGCTCTCCGCTTGTCGTTTGTAACAGGCGGACTGGCCGTTGTTGTTCTTTATGTATTTGCTAATCCGGTAATGGAATTGATGTATGGTTCTGACAAAGCTGCTATTTTTGTCAAAGTAATGGCGCCTTTTTTTATCTTTTATTACTTTCAAGGGCCGCTTCAAGCTGTTCTGCAAGCGCTAGACCTTGCAAAAGCCGCCATGATTAACAGTTTTATAGGAGCAGCGGTCAAAACATCTCTTATCTTCTTACTCGCAACTCAGCCCAATCTAGGCATTATGGGAGCTGGTCTTGCAATCGTTGTTGGAATGATGCTTGTCACTCTTTTACACCTGTCTACGGTTATGAAAAAAATCACGTATAAGCTTCATGTGTTTGAGTACCTTCGCAGTTTTGCTGTAATGGGCATATCAGGTTTTACCGGACACTTCGCTTATATGAATCTTTTCACTTCCATCCCTTTGAGCTTACGAACCGTTTTATCAATTGCACTTACAAGCGTTGTATACGTACTGTTTTTGCTGCTTTTTAGACTGATAACAAAAGAAGAATTAAACCGTTTTTCTGTTTTACGCTATTTTAAACGAAAATAAAACGCGGAGCAATCCGCGTTTTATTGTTTCACATCTACCAAATCTATAAAAAATTTTCCGTTGTCGTAGCTGCAATATGAAATCTTATCTAAGTTTGAATACCCTAGCTTTGCCAGCTCTGTCTTTAACCATTCCGTCGTTTGATGTTCATGCAGCAGATGCTCTTCTTGAATAATGCCGTCAATGATAAAAGGCAAATTCAAATTGCCTTTTTCACCTGATTGCTGATCTTTTTCAAACACGGATAGCCTTCCTGAAGATTCTAAAATAGCAAATTCAACATCAGCTACATTTTTTATATTTTTATCTCGCAGCTGCACGAGCAAGTCATTGAAGTTATATCGCTGCCTTTTCATTTCATGTTCGTTTATTTTTCCATTCTCAATGATAATACTAGGTTTGCCATCAATAAAATTTCGCATTCGATTGCTTTTAAGAGACCATATAGCTAAGCCGATTTGAATAATAAGAAGCGTTAACATCGGAAGAATTGAATACAGCAAAGGATCTTTCGGGTTTTCAATAGCCATTACTGCCATTTCAGCAATCATAATAAAGACAACTAAATCCAAAATGCTCAGCTCTCCTATTTCCCTTTTACCCATGACGCGAAAAATAATTAAAACTACTACGTATAAAAGCACGGTTCGCGCAACCATGATCAATAGTTCCACTGCAAAGACCTCCTTTATGTATTCCCTTGTAGTTTGTACCATTTATTTTAAAATAGCCTTACTTTTATGCGTCTATTTTGAAGTCATCCCGAATATGCTCGTACTAAGGGTTCACCTATCTTTTTATTTCATGAGGGGGAAACAAGTTGGGTGCAAAACGAATGAGTAACGCTGTATTTGCGGGAGTAGCAACAATCTTAGTGATGGCTTTAGCGATTAGCATTATCTTTTCGCTTATTTTAAAATTCACATCGGTTGAAGAACAGTCGGTCCGTTTATTTTTACTTATTCTCTCATTTATTACACTGTTTATCGGAGGATTTATTGCGGGAGGACGAAACGGTTCAAAGGGACTTCTTGTTGGAGGAGCCACTGGTGTTTCTTATTCTTTTTTAATGTTTTTACTACAATTCCTCGGCTATAGTCACCTGTTTTCTGCACAGCAGCTGTTATTTCACGCCGGATTTATTGGAGTCGCTATTCTCGGGGGAATTGTTGGCGTAAACATTGCCGGTTCACGAGAAGCATAAAAAAACGTCACGTACATGTACGTGACGTTTTTTTATTAATCTACGCTTCTTACTTCACGAATAGCATTGCGATCAAACGTTAATTTTGAACCGTCAGTGCTGCGAACCACAACTTGTGACTCATCAATTGCGTCTACCAAACCGTGCATACCGCCAATTGTAACAACCTTATCACCTTTTTTAAGTGCTGATTGCATTTGCTGTACGTTTTTTTGACGTTTTTGCTGTGGACGGATTAACAAGAAATAGAAAATGACAAACATTAAAAGTAATGGCCAAATATTTTGTAAAACACCCATGAAAACTCCTCCTTTTATTTATATTATCAACAGGTACTCATTCATAAATTTGATGAAAATTCCTGTAGTGACCTAGAAATTCTTTGCGTCCGGGCCGTTAAACCCATATTTTTCAAAGAACTCATCGCGGAAATCGCCAAGTCGGTCTTCGCGAATGGCTTCACGGACTTGCTCCATTAAGTTTAGCAGAAAATATAAGTTATGGTAAGATGTTAAACGAATTCCAAACGTTTCATTACAACGAATTAAGTGGCGAATATACGCTCTTGAATAATTTTGACATGTATAGCAGTCACAGTTTGGATCAATCGGACCGAAGTCTTCTGCATATTTTGCATTTTTAACAACAAGACGACCTTCGCTTGTCATAAGCGTTCCGTTACGTGCAATACGCGTTGGTAATACGCAATCAAACATATCGATCCCGCGAATCGCTCCATCAATTAACGAGTCAGGTGATCCTACTCCCATTAAATAACGTGGTTTGTCGGTTGGTAAGTATGGCGTCGTAAACTCAAGCACACGATTCATTACATCTTTTGGTTCTCCAACTGACAGGCCTCCCACAGCATAACCTGGGAAGTCCATTGAAACTAAATCAGCTGCACTTTGACGGCGTAAATCTTCAAACTCTCCGCCTTGAACAATCCCAAAAAGACCTTGGTCTTGAGGGCGGCTGTGAGCCTCAAGGCATCGCTCTGCCCAGCGGCTTGTGCGTTCAACTGAACGTTTTAAGTAGTCATATTCTGCTGGATAAGGTGGACATTCATCAAATGCCATCATAATATCAGACCCAAGCGCATTTTGAATGTCCATCGCTTTTTCTGGAGATAAGAAAAGCTTGTCTCCATTCAAATGGTTGCGGAAATGAACTCCTTCTTCTTCAATACGGCGCAAATCACTTAAGCTAAAAACTTGGAAGCCGCCTGAATCCGTTAAGATGGGACGATCCCAGTTCATAAATTTATGAAGGCCTCCCGCTTTTTTAACAATTTCATGACCCGGACGAAGCCATAAATGATACGTATTACTTAAAATAATGCCTGCTCCCATTGCTTTTAAATCTTCCGGAGACATTGTTTTTACTGTAGCTAATGTGCCTACTGGCATAAAAATAGGCGTTTCAAATGAGCCGTGAGGCGTATGGACAATCCCTAAACGCGCTCCTGTTTGTTTACAAGTTTTTATATGTTCGTAACGAATTGCTGTCATTGATGTATTCCTTTCATGTTAAATTACAAAATTAGCATCGCGTCGCCGAAGCTGAAAAAGCGATACTTCTCTGCTACAGCTTGTTCATAGGCAGAAATGACGTTTTCCCTTCCTGCTAAGGCACTTACAAGCATAATGAGCGTAGATTTTGGAAGGTGGAAATTTGTAATCATTCCATCAATTGCTTTAAATTCATACCCTGGGAAGATAAAAATATTGGTCCAGCCTGAAGAAGCAACAAATTTGCCTTTATGCTCAGTTGCAATCGTTTCAAGGGTACGGGTAGAAGTTGTGCCTACTGAAATAATGCGACCGCCTTTTTCGCGTACGCTGTTTAGTAAAGCAGCGGTTCCTTCACTCACTTGATAAAACTCTGAGTGCATATCGTGCTCTTCTAAGTCGTCAACGCTGACTGGACGGAATGTACCCAATCCGACATGAAGCGTTAAAAATGCAATATGCACACCTTTTTCTTTTAACTGTTCAAGCATCTCTTCTGTAAAGTGAAGACCTGCTGTTGGCGCTGCTGCAGAACCTTGTTCGCGTGCAAAAACCGTTTGGTAGCGCTCTTGATCATCCAAGCGTTCTTTAATATAAGGCGGCAGCGGCATTTCTCCCAGTTGTTCCAACACCTCATAAAAGATGCCTTCATAGTTAAATTCTAACAAACGTCCGCCTTGGTCGCTCGTTTCTTTACATACAGCTGTCAGACGTCCGTCACCAAACGAAATAACCGTGCCTTCTTTTACTCGCTTAGCCGGTTTTACAAGCGTCTCCCACGTATCGCCTTGTGTTTGTTTTAAAAGCAATACTTCAATATTAGCACCTGTATCTTCTTTTGTCCCAAATAATCGTGCAGGAAGAACACGCGTGTCGTTTAACACTAAACAATCTCCTTCTTGCACATAATCAAGAAGGTCATGAAACATATGATGCTTCACACTTCCTGTTTCCTTGTTTAATACCATGAGTCTTGACGCATCTCGCTGCTCAAGCGGCGTTTGGGCAATCAATTCTTCTGGTAAATGAAAATCAAATAAATCTACTTTCAAAATGTTCACCTGTTTCTACTTAATTATTTAAATTTGCCAATTACATAAAAAATAAGTGATAACACAACGCTTACTAGAATACATGTCACAATCGGGAAATAAAAGGTTGTATTTCCTTTTTTGATAAAAATATCGCCAGGAAGCTTGCCAACAAACTGCCATAATAGCCCAATGACGACTAAAATGCCCCCTAATGTGATAAGCATCTTAGGCATATCATTCACTGATCAGGCACCTCCAGCTGAAAATGATCATAAACCAAAGGCGTCACAATTCGTCCTCGCGGCGTTCGCTGCAAAAAGCCGATTTGCAATAGATACGGCTCGTATACGTCTTCAATTGTGTGAGACTCTTCACCAATAGTAGCCGATATGGTGTCTAACCCTACAGGTCCGCCCCTAAATTTTTCGATAATCCCTCTTAATAATTTATGGTCAATATGATCAAGACCTAAACGGTCCACCTGCAACATTTCTAATGCTTCGTTGGCAAGCCTTTCGGTTATGGCTCCGTCTCCTTTGACCTGAGCAAAATCTCTGACTCTTCGAAGCAAGCGATTCGCAATACGCGGGGTTCCCCTAGCACGCCTAGCCATCTCAAACGTAGCTTTCTCATCAATCTCTACATCTAAAATAGCGGCTGTCCTTTCTACTATCGAAGCAAGATCTTCTTCTTGGTAATATTCTAAACGGCTTAAAACGCCGAAGCGATCACGCAAAGGAGAAGATAAAAGCCCTGCTCTTGTCGTTGCACCTACTAGCGTAAACGGAGGCAAATCCAGACGGACGGAACGTGCACTCGGTCCTTTTCCAATAACAATATCTAAACAGAAATCTTCCATTGCTGGGTATAGTACTTCTTCAACCGAACGATTTAATCGATGAATTTCATCAATAAAAAGCACATCTCCAGGCTCTAAGCTAGTTAAAACTGCGGCTAAGTCTCCTGGACGCTCAATAGCTGGTCCTGAGGTCGTTCGGATTTGTACGCCCATTTCATTAGCGATAATAGTAGCAAGAGTTGTTTTCCCCAATCCTGGAGGACCATATAAAAGCACGTGATCTAACGTTTCGCTTCGCATTTTGGCAGCTTTAATAAAAATGTCAAGATGGGATTTTACTTTATGCTGACCAATGTACTGCTGTAAGGTTTGCGGCCGCAAACTTTGCTCGATGATTTCTTCTTCACCAAGAACATCTCCCGTTACAATACGATCGTCCATTTTACTCCTCCCTTACTTATTGTTTCAATAATCGTTTTAACGCTTCTTTAATATACTGATCCGTTGTCATCGTTTCCTTCATTAAAGCCGGAACAATTTTTTTGATTTCTCTTTCTGCATAACCTAATACTTTCAGTGCTTCAATCGCTTCATCGAGTGCTTCTGAACTTTGAGATTTGACTTCTTGTGCGTCCAAATCTGCAAATAAAGAAGGAACGGCATCTGGTACAATATCATGCAGTTTTCCTTTTAAATCTAGAATCATCTGTCGAGCTGTTTTTTTACCTACTCCTGGAAACTTAACTAAAAACTTCTCGTCTTCCTCTTCCACAGCTTGGACAACCTGCGCTGGATTACCTGACGCTAAAATAGCTAAACCGCCTTTTGGGCCGATTCCTGACACGCTAATTAACTTCATAAATAAATCCTTTTGTTCTCGGGAAGCAAACCCGTAAAGTGCAATTACGTCTTCTCTTACATATTGATAGGTGTAAACCGTCTTGGGTTGTTCATCAATTGAAAATACATATGGATTCGGCGTAAAGACTTGATAGCCTATCCCGTTGTTTTCGATTACTACATACTCAGGATTTATATATGTAACGGTGCCTTTGATATAATCAAACAATAAGCTCTCTCCTTAATCACGTACGCGCGGGCAGTGATCTTCAACTTTGCCTACGAAGAATCCTGCCCGCATCGTTCTCTATTTTCCTTTAAAGCTGCTTTTTAAAAAGACGTTCAAGAGAACGTTTGCCTCTTTTCATCTTTGTCAACCTATTTTTACAATAGCTGTAAAAAATAGAACCGCCCACTTCTATTGATGAATGACCTTTTAAAATATATACAATACTAGACTGCTGAATACCATTTTAACATATCGCCAAAAGCAAATAGAAGCAATTTAGAATGTTGAATTCAATAATTATTTTACCATACTAAAAAACGGCTACTTGATTGAAAGCGGCCGCTGCTGGAGCTGATAGATTTTATAGAAATTAATGTGAGAAAGATATTCATCTTTTGATTGAACGCGAATACCTTTCTTTAATTGTTCATGCTGATAACTCTCAAGCCTTTTGATGTCAATTTGAAAAAACGACTGTATAATGTGCTGCGACGAAGCTGGTTTGCCTTCAAATGCTGAGAGAATACCGTTAACAGAAAGCCCTACATAACCGTTTTCTTTTAAAATAGGTGAAATATCGTCTATGCTTGTTCTAAAAACTAGCTCTTGATCCGTTTCTTTAAGCAGTCGCCAATTTTTATATTTTTTCATTAATTGTTTTTTCGTCATAGAAGGGCTTTTGATCATCTCTTGACTTACGACTCCATCCACATACACGCGCTCAAGAAATAATGTCATCGGCTCCTTTTCATTCGCATCTGCACGGTATGGCATTATACAAAGCACAATACTTACTAGCATTAAAAAAGCTGCTTGATGAATGACTTTCTTCACTCACCTTCACCTCACACGTTAATCATACTCTTTTTAGTATTATCTAAAAAGGTTTTGTGAAAATCTACACTAATAGTTTGACCTACTTATTTTCTTTTATCCTCTTATTTTATGAAGCAAATCCCTTTTACGATATTATGTTAAGAAAACATGGAGTATTTGTTACATTTGCACACTATTTGTAAAATTTTCTCTTGAACGTTTTAATTAAATTTTTGAAGGGTATGTACATAGTGGAAGTAATTGTAAGGACTTCTATTATCTATTTTCATAAAAAGGGAGCTGAAGTAATGAGAATGAATAAACGTGTAGTCGGAACTTTTTTTTCAGAGAAAGAAGCTTTAGATGTTATCCATAATTTAAAGCGTCAAGGTTATCGAGAAACAGACATTATGGTCATTTCTAACAGTAAAAGCAATACATTTCAAATAGGTCACGATACAAATGTAATTATTGAAGCTGGTTCACCTGCCGTAAGTTCATTAGCTGGCGTCATGATGGATAACTTTTTTACCATGATGACAGGCGGCATGGGGCTCAAACAAGGAAACGGCTTGAAATCAAAATTAATCCGCATGGGCATACCAGACTTCTCAGCCGTGCAGTGCGAGACAGATGTAGCTGCTGGTAAAATTCTAATCTTGATAGATGCCGTAAGCTCTGAACAAACTCCAGCGTACGGAACCTATACGGAACACAACGAGCATAGAGCCGTCCAACTACGTGAAGAAAAATTAGATGTCTTAAAAGAACGCGTCCAAGTCGGTGAAGTAAAACTCCACAAAAAAGTAATAGAGGAAGAAAGAACTGTACACGTTCCTGTTATGAGAGAAGAGTTTTATATTGAACGTCGCCCTGTAGTTGACGGAGACTATAACGCTGGGCCACTTACAGAAGATGAGATTATTCGTGTTCCAATCATGGAAGAACGAGTAGAAATAACCAAAAGACCAGTTATTGTTGAAGAAGTAATTATAGGAAAAAAACTTATTCAAGAAACAAAAGAATGGACTGAAACGATTAAGAAAGAAGAAGCAAGCGTAGAACCTGATGGACTCGCGAGCCCTGAAGTATACGAAAATATGATGAACTATACAGACCATACTTACGCTCAAGTTTCTGCAGCTCTAGCAAGCGACGTGGAAGCTGAATACGAAAATAGTCAGACAACTAACAACGAGAAGCCAAACACACAAGCTAATGAGACAAGCTCTTCTGCAAAAAATGTAAAAAATACAAAGAGTGTCGCTACGACACCAGCAGATACGAAAAAAAGAGAAGGTCGCCTCAAACAAAATGAAACTAACGCTCAAAAGGAAGAAGCGGAATCCAAAACAACAAACAAATCTGCTTCTAACAAGAAAAATTAATAGTTACATGTTCGAGGAATAGCTGCCTGGCTTCAATGGCAGCTTTTTTATATGTCTTCTCATCAAAAAAACAGCCGTCCTTCACAGACAGCTGCTTCTTCATTTAACGATGTTTATGATTGACATTCTCATCGACTGATTCAAATAGACCATTGAAATTAGTTTGAATCGTATTTCGGTCTTTTCCATTTCGAATATCGTCATCAAGAGAGCGAGCGTTCATAAATACATCATGATCTACTTTTACTTGAACATTGTAGTCCTTTGCAATAGGCTTTACTTTATCGAGCACGTTTTGTTTTAAACGGCCGTTATTTATGTCTTTGGCCGGATCCACAGCAACTAATAGCTGATCTCCACGGACAACGGCGCGACTATTTTCTACACCTTTAACGCTTGCAGCCCGATCAGCCACTTTTTCTGTAAAGTCTCTTGGATAATCTTCACCATAATACATATTAGCAACACCATTTGTACGATCATTTGTATTATTGATGTTTCCATAAGGGTTTGTCGGATTGTCAAAACGTCCATCACTTACGTTTAACGGATAATTAGGTGTTCCATTCCCATCTAAAACTTCAGTCATTGGACCTTTCGGATTATCTACGCGATGTTCATTCGCTTTTTCATTTGTATGATACCCAACAGGCTGTGTCGTATCTGTATAGCGCTGTTCCATACCTTGGTCTTTGTTATTGCAAGCGCCAAGTCCCATCATACATGCAAAAGCTAAAGAAGTTGCTACATACCTATTCAACATAATCGCCCCCTAATTTAAGCTCTATTTACTCTGAGCTTACTATTAGGATTAAAAGACGAGCCGTTTCTTATTCGATGAAGTGTTTATAAACTCTTTACATGTCATGTAGGTTTTGTAAGTGCTGGTAAATCACTCGATAAAAATGTGTACGCTGTGACCATTCTTCGACTGATTGCTGCATTAACCTTTGGCGATTTGCCCATGATAAAGCAGAGACATTTACATTCCAGTTTCTCATCAGCATCGATGGAAATAGTAAAGAAGCAAGAAAAAAACGCTGCTTGCTTAATTCTTTTATTTTCGAGTGTTGAAGTAGTTCTTTCATCGACCACTGGACGTAAGGCAAAAAGCGCTGGACAAGCTGAACATAGTCATAAAGAGCAGGAGCTTTAGCCGATAAGTCAAAATCAATCATAACAATACCCAAGTGGTTTGTTTTCAAGAAATTATGTGAAGCAACGTCACCGTGAATAATGGAACAGTTCAACCCACTATCTTTGAAACGTTCCATTAAGACTAAAGCTTTTTCTCCCCAAGTCACAATGTCTTTATATACATGAAATTGATTAAATTCCCTAAATATATGTGAGGTTTCTCGAAAAGAGGAAAGCCGCTTTTTCCATTTTAAAATAAGATCATACTCAGAAAGCTTTGTATACGCGGCTATTTTCTTTTTATGAACTTCTCCATGATAGCGGATCAATGCTTGTAATACTTCTTCGCGATCCTGAAAACTTTCATACGTTACCTCTTTTACTTGCTTAACAAAAGGCATCATCGCCCAATACAAATGACGGTCCTTTATATAAAGTTCCTCTTCTGGGTAAGCTTCGAAATTAACAGCGTACCCTTGTTGAATCTGAGATAAAAAATGATAAACATGTTCAATTTTACCTTTGTCTCTGTATGCTTTTATTACTTTTTTTCCTTTATTCGTATCCGCTATGATGACATGAGGCTTTTTCATACGGTAGGTCTCAACGTGAATATCTCTTTTTTTCAAATAGAGAAAGAGACGATTTAAATTAAAATCGTCTCGTCTATAATAATCAATCTTCATCTTCGTCGTACTCATCATATTCTGGAATACTAAATGCATTTGGGTCAAACGCAGGATACGAAGGTACACCAATCATGCCATATGGGGCTGGATAGGGTGCCCTTGGGTCCTGAAAGCCATAAGGTACCTGCTGTTGGTACTGTAGATAAGGCTGCTGTGGTGCATAGTCGTCAGGTCTTGGTTCACCGCATCCGCAGTCTCCTTGCTGCTGTGGCGCATATTGCTGCCCATAATGGTAAGGTGCGTTTCCAAAACCATCGGAAGAACTTTCATAATGGCCACCTGTCATAGCTCCTTGTACTTGTGGATACATCGGTGCTTGATGATAGGCCGGATAAACGGGCTGCTGATATCCCCATGGAGGCGGACAAGGAGAACATTGTACCGGTCCATAGCAGCTGTGTGGCATCATTGGATACATTGGCATCGGTGCCATGTGAGCGCCCATTGCATGTTCTTCAAACGATTCGTTTTCATAACCGTGATGATACATTGGAGCCTGCTGATACATTGGCATTGGATATGGCTGCGGTGCATACATTGGCGGATGACACGGCATATAATTAAATCCGTAGCCTGGCATCACAGGCGATATCGGCATGATTGGGTAACATGGCATTTGAGGAGGCATTTCTATACTCTCCATCTCAGGACTTTCTGGCGATTCATGCTTGGGTAGTTCTTTTGGTGCTTCTTTTTTTGGAGCCTGCATCGCCATATTAACGGTGTAATAATTGTTAATATCAATCTCAGGTGCAATTGGCTTTAATTTAGGAAGCTTTGGCGCAACTGGCATTTCTTTTTTAGGCTGCGCAATTGGTGCTTCTTTTTTAGGCTGTGCGACCGGTGCTTCTTTTTTTGGCTGCGCAATCGGCGCTTCCTTTTTCGGTTGAGCAATCGGTGCTTCTTTCTTTGGCTGCGCAATTGGTGCTTCTTTTATCGGTTGCATAAACGGTGTTTGAGCAGGCTGATTAGCTGACTTTTTCTCATCTGGACTTTCATCAATTTCCGTTACTGGATAAGCTTTTGTGGATTGGTCACTATAAGGATGTTGAACTTTAGGCATTTCTTTTATACCAGGTGAAGGAGTTCCTTCTTTTTGAACAGGCACTCCGCTTGTCGGAACTTTAATTTTCATTCCAGGCATGATCATGTCTGGATTGCTTAATTGAGAATTCGCTTTTTTTAACTCTTCAAAATTAACCCCATACTTTTCAGCGATTTTCCAAAGGGTATCCCCTTTTTGAACGATATGGATTTTCAACGTCATTCCCCTCCCGAGTAGAGTCTCTGCCATCTATATGTGCAAAATCAAAGTAAGTTCTGTTTGTTCATCACAAGATATGCCTTGAACCATTTTTTTATTCATTTCGCCCACAGTTTGGTTCAAGTTTTTATGATAAAGAAAAAAAGACTTATCAACACAAACAATATGTCAATAAGTCTTCTTTTAGACCTTCTCTTTTTAATTGTCTTAAAAATCTTTATGCTCGTTCTAACATATTCGTTAGCGCTTTGATCGCCCCTTGTGCTGTATGTTTATCCACCTTGATTTGATTCACTTCTGTTCCTTCTTCGATGCTTTCTAAAGCCCACAGCAAGTGAGGCAAATCAATTCGGTTCATCGTCAAACAAGGACACATATAAGGATTAAGCGAAACAATTTCTTTATCCGGATGACTGTTGATAATCCGTTTCACTAAGTTCATTTCCGTGCCAATGGCCCATTTAGAGCCTGAAGGAGCTTTTTCAATTGTATCAATAATATATTTTGTAGAACCTGCATAATCTGATTTTTGCACCACTTCATAAGAACACTCCGGATGAACAATAATATTCATATCAGGCTGCTTCTCGCGTAAATAATCAATATTTTTAACCGTGAAATTTTCGTGCACAGAACAGTGACCTTTCCACAGAATCACCTTGATGTTGTTTATATCCCCTTCATATTCAAGCATTTCTTCAATAGGATTCCAAATGGCCATTTCATCTAGTCCAACACCTAAATCATAAGCAGTGTTTCTGCCTAAATGCTGATCTGGCAAAAAGAGAATGCGCTCTTTTTTAGAAAATGCCCACTCCACCATATTTTTTGCATTTGACGATGTTACTGTTGCACCATCATGTTCGCCTACAAAAGATTTAATTGCAGCTGTAGAGTTCACATACGTAAGCGGAATAATCGTATCTCCGAAAAGATCCTGTAAGACAGGCCATGCCTTTTCTGTTTGCTGAATAGTAGCCATATCAGCCATTGAACAGCCAGCGCGCATATCGGGTAAAATGACTTTTTGATTTTCAGCTGTTAAAATATCAGCTGTTTCTGCCATGAAGTGAACGCCGCAAAACACAATATGCTCAGCTTCTCTATTTTCAGCTGCTATTTGAGCCAGCTGTAAGGAGTCTCCTACCGCATCTGCAAATTCGTACACTTCGTCTTTTTGATAATGATGGCCGAGCAGAAACAATTTGCTTCCGAGCTTTTTCTTGATTTCTAGTACTCTTCTTTTCATTTCATTTTCTGTGAGCTGCGTATATTTAGCGGGCAGCGTTTGCTGCTGAAGCGTTTGTAATAAACTCATGATTTCCTGTTCCCCTTTCTGTTAATAAGTCCAAGCTGATATCGATAGACCCTGCTGAATGCGTTAAAGCTCCAAGTGAAATATAGTCCACTCCGCTGTCTCTAAAAGAATGGAGCGTGCCAAGCTTAATTCCACCGGATGCTTCTGTGACAATATGAGCGGGAACCAGTGGTATCCAATCTTTAATGACTTCTGGAGAACAGTTATCGAACATAATGACATCTGCTCCTGCCTCTATTGCTTCTAGCAATTGACTTTTGTTTTCAATTTCTACTTCCACCTTAACCATATGTCCAACCTGCTCTCTTACTTTCACAACAGCGTCTAGAATAGATCCTGCATGTGCAATATGGTTATCTTTTAACATGACGCCATCGTACAATCCAAAACGATGATTATAACCTCCTCCAGCACGAACAGCATACTTTTCTAACATTCGCATACCAGGCGTTGTTTTTCGCGTGTCACATATGCGCGTATGTGAGCTGCCAAGCAGCGCTACGGCTTTGTGCGTCATCGTGGCAATGCCACTCATTCTTTGAAGTAAGTTTAAGATTACCCGTTCACCGGTCAAAATAGATCGCACGGGTCCTGAAACGGTAGCTATTTTATCGCCAGGCTTAAGAACATCTCCATCTTTTTTCTCGAAATTCACTTTCACGTCAGGGTCTATTAAATGAAATCCTTCTTTAATCAATTCCACTCCTGCGATAATACCTGATTGCTTTGCCGTGAACACAGCTTTCCCTTGGTCAGACGGAGAAAAAATAGCTTCACAGGTTATATCTCCATCTCCAATGTCTTCTATAAAAAAAGACTGCAATAGTTTTTTTAATTTCAACGTGTTCATTGTGCTACCTTCACCTTTCTTTTTAAATTTCCTTGCTTATAAAATCAATGACTGTTTTGTTGAAGCAGTAGACTGCTTAATAATTCGCTTATGCTCCCATTCTTGGTTTTCATGCGGAAAGTCACTTCGGTAATGTCCTCCTCTACTTTCTTTTCTTGCAAGAGAGGACTCTGCAATAAGCAGACCTGCAGTTAGCATATTGCAGATGGTCGCAGCTTCCCTCGAATATATAACTTCTTGATCAAGAGGTATTCCATCCAGATAATTTGTGAATTCATGCACAATAGTAGCCAATTCGTTTTCATGACGAATGATTCCTACACAATCCATCATTTTATGCTGAATTTGTCTTGTGGCAGGCAGTATTTTAGGCATGCCTTTATAGACGTAATGGACGGGGACATAACGAGATACCGTTCTCGCTTTATGTAAAATATGACGCCCTGTCCGTTTTCCAAATACAAGACACTCTAACAATGAATTGCTTGCTAGACGATTTGCTCCATGAACGCCTGTAGAAGAAACTTCCCCCACAGCATACAATCCTTCAACACTTGTTTGTCCGTAACCATCTACTTCAATTCCACCCATTAAAAAATGTGCGCCGGGAGTAACAGGTATTCGTTTTTTGTCCAGTTGAATTTTATACTTTCGACACAGTGCCGTAATCGTAGGAAATTTTCGTTGGAAATGAGCCACTTTTTCAATGTCTAAAAATATGGATCTTCCTTTTTTCATTTCATTAAAAATTGTCCTTGCTACAACATCTCGCGGTGCTAAATCCTTAAAGGGATGAACGCCTTCCATTATGCGTTCATTCCATTCATTTACCAGCACGCCACCTTCCCCTCGAACCGCTTCGGATACTAGACCTTTCGCTTCCTTTTGATACAAAAGCGTCGGATGAAACTGAACAAATTCTAAGTCCGCTAATTTTGCTCCAGCCCTGTACGCAAGCGCTAGCCCATCTCCTGTCGCAAGCGGCTGGTTAGATGTATGCTTGTACAAAGCGCCGATTCCTCCGGTAGCAATAACCGTTTGGCGAGCATGATATATAGTAATTTTGTTGTTTTCACCTTGTCCGATAGCACCTCTGCACGTTCCATCTACAGTTACTAAATGCTGAATCATTTCGTTTTCAATCACTGTAATATATGGCAGTACTTCTTTTTTCAAAAAAGCGAACAGCGCTTGTCCTGTTGCATCGCCACCTGCATGCAGAATACGATTCATACGATGGGCTCCTTCTTTTCCAAAATGCAACGTACCATCTGGATTTTTATCAAACTTCATTCCTTTATGAATCAATTCATTTACTACAGCCGCACCTTCTTCCACTAAAGTGCGTACCGCTTGTTCATTGCAATGCTTATTGCCCGCAACCAACGTATCATAGAGATGTTCACTCCAGTGATCGCTGCTTCCAATAGCAGCTGCTACTCCGCCTTGAGCAAGAACTGAGTTATTGCGGTCAATTTTCCCTTTCGTTACCATTACAACTCTGTTATGACGACACAGTTCATAAGCTGCAGAAAACGCTGCTAATCCGCTTCCAATAATTAAAACATCCGTCTCTAACATTTTACACCTCTTTATTTACATGTGTCTTGACACCTATATTTACATATTATTAAATGAAAGACAAGAAGTTTTTTTATCGGAGGGAGAAAATGATTTATCTGGACTATGCAGCAACAACGCCAATGAGACAAGAAGCAATTGAAGTATATACTGAAGCGGCAACAAGCTATTATGGAAACTCCAGCAGCCTTCACACACTTGGAACACAAGCAGAGAATTTACTTACGCTATGCAGAAAAAAATTAAGCCTGTTAGTAAATTGTCGAGAGGATGATCTTTTTTTTACAAGCGGGGGAACAGAAGCTAATTACTTAGCTATTCATTCTCTTTTAAAAGGAAAAAATGACGAAAGAAAACATATAGTGACAACGAAGCTTGAACATTCTTCGGTTCTTCATACGTTGCAGCAGCTTGAAAAAGAAGGATTTTCCCTATCTTACGTACCTGTAGATCAAAACGGAGTTGTGTCTGTAGACGACTTAAAGAAAGCTATTCGACCTGACACTGTGCTAGTAGCCATTCAGCATATCAATCATGAGCTCGGTACAATTCAGCCAGTTGAGGATATTGGCCATTTTTTATCTAAAAAAGAAATTCTCTTTCACTGTGATTGTGTTCAATCTTTCGGTAAGCTTCCTATTGATGTTAAAAAGCTGAAAGCTGATAGCATCTCAGTCTCTAGTCATAAAATTTACGGACCAAAAGGTGTAGGAATGGTATACATGAATTCAAGTTCTTCTTGGAAGCCTATTTACCATAAAGCAACTCATGAAAAAGGCTTTCGCCCTGGGACTGTAAATACAGCGGGCATTGCTGCCTTTACTGAAGCAGCTGAATGCGCATATGCAGAAATGAAGACCGCCCGAAGCCATTATGAGCGCTTAAAATCGTACTTACTGGAAAACCTAGAGCCTCTTGCTCCTTTTATAGAAGTAGAAGGTCTTGGGAACTCTCATTTTCCTGGAATTATTGGACTGACGTTTTCAAACATACAGGGTCAATATGTTATGTTACAATGTAATCGTCACGGAATTGCTATATCTACGGGAAGTGCCTGTCATGTAAATCAGCAGGAACCATTAGCTTCTCTACTTGCGATTGGGAAATCGACTGCGAATGCTAAGAACTTTGTACGTATTTCATTCAGTCAACATTCAACGTTTAAGCATATTGATCGACTCATATCCGTTTTTCATTTATTACAGCAAGAATTTATGACAGTGTAAAAGGAGGGATTAAAGGTGCCAGGAACTCAAAAGAAAATTCTTGGAGAAGAAAGAAGAGAACTTATTCTACAATGGTTACAAACAGAGAATAAACCAATGACAGGCAGTGAGCTTTCGAAACGAACAAACGTTAGCCGCCAAGTCATTGTACAAGATATTTCACTGCTTAAAGCTAAAAATGAGCCCATTATCGCAACAAGCCAAGGATATATTTATATTCAAAATCCATCTCAAACTACCGTGCATCAGCGAATTATTGCCTGTCAGCATACGCCAGAAGATGCTGAAAAGGAGCTTCTCCTGCTTGTTGACCACGGCGTTCTCGTAAAAGATGTAACCGTTGAACACCCTGTGTATGGTGAATTAACGGCTTCCGTTATGATTCAAACCCGAAAAGAAGTAGAAACGTTCATAGAAAAAATTCAAGAAACAAACGCAACTTATTTATCTCAGCTAACAGATGGGATTCACCTTCATACGATTGAAGCAGATACAATTGAAAAACTGAATGCTGCCTGCTTAGCTCTTGAAGAGGAAGGCTATTTAGTTTCGAATGAATAAAAAGGTGTTATAACAAAAAAAATCCCGCTTTAAAGCGGGATTTCTGTTTCAAGTAGTGTATGGGGATAGCTTCCTAAAAGCTCTACGCTACAGCCTAGTGCCTCAAGTTCAGCCATAGCCCCAGGGATTAATACTTCATCCATTTTTTGTTCAATATCAACGATAAAGAAATAGTTTCCAAGCCCTGTTTTCATAGGACGGGATTCAATTTTAGACAGATTTAGCTTACGCCAGGAGAAGGCTGAAAGCACTTGATGAAGCGCTCCTGCCTGATCAGATGGAAGTGTAATCATTAACGTTGTCTTGCACCCGTTTCCAGCTAAAAATGGCACCTCTTGCCCTCCATCTTTATGCAAAATAACAAATCTTGTTGTATTATGATCATAATCATGAATGTTCGGGCAGGCAATATGTAATCCATATTCATGGGCTGCTAACCCATTCGCAATAGCTCCAATATTAAGCTCAGGGTGTTCGCTTACATACTTCGCAGCAAACGCCGTTGATGTCATCTCTTCTACTGCAGTTGACGTACATTCTCCGTGTAAAAATTTATGACACTGCGCAATTGCATGAGGATGAGAATAAATCGTTTCAATGTTTTTCCACTGTTTTTCACGAGATGGATGAACCATTAAATGCTGACGAATTGGAAGCACAATTTCCCCAACAATCGGCAGACGACGTTCATGTATAAGATAATCAAGTGTTAAATTTACAGATCCTTCAAGTGCATTTTCTAACGGTACAATTCCATACTCAATTTCTCCGTTATCCACTGCATCAATGCATGCTGGAATTGTTTTGTATGGAATATGGTCGTGCTGTTTAAATACGCCTTGGACGGCTACATGTGTAAATGTTGCCTTTGGTCCTAAATATCCTACTTTCCCCACAATCATGCCTCTCCTTATCTATATCTGTTTGCCATTATGCCCCTGAACCAAGCACGTCCACTTTATCTACAAACTCTAAGCTTTTCAGTCTTCGCAGCATTTCATTTAATTCAACATTCATGCTTGCTGTATCTAATGAAAGAGTTACGTTGGCACGCCCTTGTAAAGGGATGGTTTGGTGAATCGTTAACACATTGCATCCCGATGATGCAACGGTGCTCAATAAATGTGATAAAGTTCCTGATCGATCTTCAATATGAAAAAATAGTGAAATAATTCGCTGTTTGACAACCGTCTGAAACGGAAAGACCGTGTCGCGGTACTTATAAAAAGCACTGCGACTCAAGTCTACGGCTTGTACGGCATCTGCTACCGATTCAGCTTTTCCCCGTTCAATTAACAGCTTCGCATCCAATGTTTTTTTCATCGCTTCTGGTAATACATCTTCGCGAACTAAATAAAACTGCTTATCGCTCTTATGCAAGTAAAGCCCCTCCCCTTATCCTATGAACAACAATTAGTCAATAAATTCAAATTCATATTCAAACAGCTTTACAATATCGCCATCTTTTGCTCCTCGTTCACGAAGGGCTTCATCGACGCCCATGCCTCGAAGCTGACGCGCAAATCGACGAACTGATTCTTCACGTGAGAAGTCAGTCATCTTGAATAATTTTTCGATTTTTTCACCGCTTAATACGTATGAGCCATCACTATCACGCGTAATAACAAATTCCACTTCTTTCTTTTCATGCTTGTACAGTACGCGGTGCATAGATAGATCTTCCTCTTCTTGCATTGGGAATTCCGGCGTAGTTTCTACAAGATCAGCTACTGTAAATAACAGTTCGCGGATTCCATCACGTGTTGCTGCAGAAATTGGAAAGACTTTCACTTCGTCTCCTACTTTTTCTTTGAATGCAGCTAGATTCTCTTCAGCTTGCGGGATATCCATTTTATTTGCTACCACTACTTGCGGACGTTCTGTTAAACGCATATTATATTGACGCAGCTCTTCATTAATGGTTAAGTAATCTTCATATGGATTACGGCCTTCTAAACCTGACATATCGATTACATGGACAATAACGCGGGTACGTTCAATGTGACGTAAAAACTGATGACCTAATCCTACCCCTTCATGTGCACCTTCGATTAGCCCTGGTAAATCCGCCATCACAAAACTGCGATTATCTTCTGTTTCAACTACTCCTAAATTCGGATTAATTGTTGTAAAATGATATTCAGCAATTTTTGGCTTTGCAGCAGACGTTACGGATAATAACGTTGACTTTCCAACACTTGGGAAACCAACTAATCCTACATCCGCTAATACTTTTAATTCAAGAATTACATTTCTCTCTTTACCTGGCTCTCCATTTTCTGAAAGCTCCGGTGCTGGATTTGCAGGTGTAGCAAAACGCGTATTCCCACGCCCTCCGCGTCCACCTTTAGCAATCACTGCGCGCTGGCCGTGCTCAACTAAATCAGCAATCGTTTCGTTCGTATCTTCATCTAACACAACCGTACCTGGTGGAACTTTTACAACCATCGGCTCAGCGTTACGTCCATGCTGTCCTTTTGACATTCCATGTTCACCGCGGCTTGCTTTAAAGTGACGCTTATAGCGGAAATCCATCAGCGTACGTAATCCTTCTTCTACTTCAAAGATGACATCTGCACCGTGACCACCGTCACCACCTGCAGGACCTCCTTTTGGTACGTACTTTTCGCGACGAAAGGCAACCATTCCATTTCCTCCGTCGCCACCTTTTACATATACCTTGACCTGATCTACAAACATTTCTTTTTCACTCCGTTCTATATCTTAGCTCCTGCAATAGCAAAAGCGCTGTTAACTTATTGTGAGCATAAGGCTAAATTCATCTTCAGACATATGCTGTTCAACCAATGCAACTCCTTGAGCGCACTCATAACATTGTAGCTTGTTTTGTAGCTTCTGTATATCTGTTAGTATTCCACTAAAGTCAAAAAAGAAACGAATTCCCCGTTCTTCAATGCATACTGAAATACTCAAATAGTTTTCTGCATGATAATCAACATATTTTTCGAGTGCTTCTGTCAAATAGCAACACCAGTTGTATACGAACTCATCGTATTGTGATAAATCCTTCAATTCTCCGAGCACTTCCACATCTAAGCGAACAGCATGGTTATTCCAATGATAGGTCATAACAAAGCCCGCAAACAGTCGCATATTGATGTTTGTTAACTTGGATTCATGTTTGGATTCATTTACAATTTCTTCAATGATTTCATTCGCTCGATCAAGCCGATTCAACGCTAGATTGCCTTTGATTAATTGCAGCTTATTTAACCAATCATGCCGCGCGTATCTTAATACCTCTACGACATCCCATTCTTTTTCCATCTTAGCACTCCTAACTTTGACTCGAGCATAAGTATTTCACAACGCTGACAAACATCTCGTATCAATCTTCTTAGATATGTTCGATTATAACAAATTCCAATGGGTAATAGGTGAAATATTCTACAAAAAGAAAACTCTAACCTACTTGGGTTAGAGTTTTCTTTTTGTATCTTATGCTTCTTGAGCAACAGGGTATACAGATACTTTTTTACGGTCACGACCGAAACGTTCAAATTTAACGATACCGTCGATTTGAGCGAATAAAGTATCATCTCCACCACGACCTACGTTTGCACCTGGGTAAATTTTAGTACCGCGTTGACGGTATAAAATTGAACCACCAGATACGAATTGGCCATCAGCACGTTTAGCACCAAGACGTTTCGAGATTGAATCACGACCGTTTTTAGTACTACCTACTCCTTTTTTAGAAGCGAAGAATTGAAGGTCTAATCTTACTAACATGACATCCACCTCCTGTTTAGTTGTCGTTAATTTTTATATAATTACTGTAATCTAATTCGATCGTTTTCAGTGAAACAACCATACCTTCTAATAGCAATTGAATCTGTTCCAATGTGAACGAATCCACATCTTTTGGAATCTCACAACGGAGATACCCACCATCTCCACCTTGCTCTAAGTGCGGTTCAACCCCACTTATTGAAAAGATAGCATTAATTGTCCCAAATGAAACTGCAGATGCTCCCGCACAAACAAGATCTTTTCCGTGTTCGGAAAAGTCAGCATGTCCACTCATCGTGAACCCGTCAACTTTCTTATTTGCATCACGAGAAATCGTCACCTTAATCATTTGTTATAATTACGCGTTGATAGCGTCGATTACAACTTTTGTGTAAGGTTGACGGTGACCTTGCTTACGACGATAGTTTTTCTTTGCTTTGTATTTAAATACAGTGATCTTTTTAGCGCGACCTTGTTTTTCAACTTTAGCCGTAACTGTTGCACCTTCTACGAAAGGAACACCAACTTTCACGCTGTCGCCACCTACAAATAATACTTTGTCAAAAGTAACTGTTTCGCCTTGTTCACCAGCAAGTTTTTCAACGTAGATTGCTTGACCAGCCTCTACTTTAATTTGCTTACCACCAGTTTCAATAATTGCGTACATTCTCTGCACCTCCTCTAAAAACTAAGACTCGCCATCACAGGTGTTCAAGTGAACTTAAAACCTGTTCTGAGCGGTTGTAGCACAGGTGCTACAAACCAACATATTAAATCTTACTACAAATCAAAGGTTAGTGTCAATTGGAATTCATGTTTTCTTCTAAAATTTTATATAGAAGCAGAGACCCTTTTTTGGATCTGCTCATTCGACCCCAATTGACGCAAAACAAATGCGTTTGTATAATCATCGCTTGGTGTAAGATATATGGTTTTTTTTACCATTTTCTCTAAAGCGTTGAGAAATCCTTGAGCCTTCATTTCATTTATAACATCACTTCGCGTCTCAATCCAAATAGCCTCTTCTTCCGCGCCGCGATGTTCCCAAATTACACGTTCAATTTGAAAAGCAGCCGTTTTGGAATCAATCATTTTACCGGTTCCTTCACATACTTCACAAGGCATAGTTAATGTTGATCCAATACTATTGCGCACTTTCTTCCGCGTTAATTGCAATATGCCAAGCTCTGTAAAGCCAACTATATTCGTCCGCACTTCATCTTGTTCACATAGCTTTTTCATGTATCTTTCTACTTCTGTCCGATCTTCTTTATGAGGCATATTTATAAAATCAATTAAGATCATGCCGCCTAAGTGGCGTAATTGCATCTGTTTGGACAGTTCATACGCAGCTTCCATATTTGTTTGAAGCATTGTCTTTCGAATATTATCTTTTCCTGAAAACTTCCCCGTGTTCACGTCCACGACCGTCATCGCTTCCGTTTCGTCAATAACGATATAGCCTCCGCTTTTGAGCCACACGATTCGCTTTAAAAGCTTCTCTATTTGCCGTTCCAGATCGTAAAAAGAGAAAATATTTTCATTTCCTTTATAGTACTCTATTGACAAGTTAGGGTAGGTAGTTTGAAGATGCTGATATAGGTCGAAGTCATCTACTACTATCCCATCAATTCCTTGTTGAAGTGCAGCTTGCACTCTTGTTTCGAGAAAATCTTGTCCTTTGCTGACTAGGGCAGGAGCTTTCATTCCCTGTGTCTGTCGTTCAAGGCGCTCATATTTTTTCTGTAGCTCTTTTATTTTATGTTGGACCGCGGCTTCTGATTTTTCTGCAATCGCTGTTCGAAATAAAAAGCCTTCCATCCCCTGTTTTAACCGCTCACCAAGCTGTTTCCACTGTTTTCGTTTTGGCTCAGCTATTTTTTTGGATACAGCGACATAGTTTCCGTGCGGTAAATATACAAGCTCATCAGAAGAAAATTCAATGATACCCGTCAGCTTGGGCCCTTTTGTCCCAATGCCTTCTTTTACAACTTGAACCAATACTTTTTCTCCTTCACGAATAAAAGCAGACATCGGCTGCTGATCTTTGTGAGGATTCTCTGACTGCTGATAGGATACAAGTTCATTTCGATGAATAAATCCGTTCATTGATAAACCGATATCGATAAAGGCTGCTTGCATATGCGGCAGTACTTTTACTACTTTACCCCAATATATATCACCAATAATTTGATTCTCGCTTTGTTCTTCTAAATAGATTTTTTCTAGTGCTTTATCGTTTATCACGGCTATACGTTTTGAAGAAGTAGCCGCGTTAATAATACATGCCTTCACATACATTGCCTCACTTTAATCTAAATTCATAGGAAAAAGTTCGGTCAGTGCAACCGAACTTTTTTCATTCTATTCTATGTTACTAGAAATCAGTAAACTGTTACAAGTTCGTCTAGTTGGCTATTTGTTCTTTTTTCTACAAAGTAAGCGTGTAAAAGTTCATTTTCATCAATCTGTACATGCTCGCCTGTTTGAGATGTAGCAATAATCATATGCTTACAACCTCTTTGGAATTTTTGCAGAACTTGATGGAGCGTCTCACTGGTTGATACACTTAACGTTTTTAACGCTCCAATTGGATGCTCTTTGCCATGATATCTCTCCAACAAAAAGCGCATGTAGACAAATTGCCTGCTCTTCCATTCCAAATATCCGGATATAATTAAAAATGAAATAACAATCCATAAGTGCAGCTGAAAAGGATACATAATGACGGCGTAAATAATACCGACAGCTAAAAAAAACGTTGATAACCGGAGCGCGAGCTTATGCGCTTCTAAAAATGGTAAAGACCGACTGCAAATTAAAAAAAGCAGCTTCCCTCCGTCCAATGGCCAAATGGGCAAAAGATTAAACAGTAAAATCACCGTGCATTGAAACATAAATTGCTCATACGTTTCCAAAGACAACACATTTATTTTCATTAATAAGAAAGCAGCTCCAAACATCCAGAGATGCTGAAGAGGTCCACTTATTGTCACAATAAACTCTTCTCGAAATGGACGATTCCCATGTTCATCTACTTCTGCTACTCCCCCAAAAGGTAAGAGCATAATTCTGCGAATCCGCCAAGAAAAACACTGAGCCGCTACGGCGTGGCCCAGTTCATGAATAATTACAATAATAAATAACAAAAAAAGCTGCTTTACCGTAGCCGTTAAGATACCAATTACGAAAACCCCCCAAAACAATGGATGAATGTGGATTTTCATCAATAACGAAAAAGCACTATTCAAATTGAATCACCTGACTAGGATCCACAAACTTATCGCCTTTTTTAATAGCAAAATAGAATGTTCCAGCATCGCCTTTTTTACTGTTTTCCACAATTCCTACTTCTTTGCCTTTATTTACAAAATCATACATACTAACATTGATTTTTTTGAGCTGTCCATACCAAGTTTCGGTTCCATCGGCATGTTGAATAATAACGGTATTCCCAGTATCATCACGTTTTCCTACATACCTTACGATACCTTCACTCATTGCTTCTACAACCGAATCCACTCCTGTTTGAACCGTCACGCCTTGCTTACTTTGAGCAAATGTTTCCGTTACTTTCCCTGAAGCTGGAGTAGCATATTCTCCGCTTACACTTTGCTCCGTTTTGCTAGACTCTTTATTCGGCAATAGCGTTAACGGCTTCCCAAACTTATCTTCGTACCAGGAGGAAACAGCTGCAAACTGAAATTCTTTATCCATTGTTTGTTGAACCACCACTCTGGCCTGTTCAAAAGTAGGAGAAGCGTTCTTGAACATAATCCCTACAATTAACACTAAGCAGGCTGAAGCTAAGATTTTAAATAAAAAGCGTTCTTTTCGAAATAACGGGTGATATTCCTTTGCTGATGGTGTGTATTCAACCGCAGAATAATCCATCGATCCATATTTTTCTTCTTCGCTCATTAAGGACGTATGAAGAGGTTCTTGAGGAAGACGCTTCGTTGTATTTAATTGTTTTCGCTTACGCTCAGCAATTCGTTTACGGATTTCATCAGCACGTCGATTCATGATTCATCATTCTCCTTGTTCTTATCGTATAATCAACTATATGACTTGTCCGTGGAGCTTATGACAGCTTGACTCTACAAAATCACACAAATAAAAAAAGCTTCCTCTATCGGAAGCTTTTTAAGAACGAACACCAAAGAATCGTTTAATACGTGCAAACATTCCCTTATCTTCTTCATCTAACGATTGAAGAGGAACCGTTTCACCTAGAATACGTCTTGCAATATTACGATATGCAATTGATGCTTTGCTTGATGGGTCCATGACAATTGGTTCACCGTTGTTAGAAGCACGAATAACATTTTCATCGTCAGCAACGATTCCAATTAAATCAACAGCCAGAAGCTGAGAAATTTCTTCCACGTCCAGCATGTCTCCATTTTTCATCATATGACTACGGATTCGGTTAATAACCAGTTTTGGAGACTCGATATCCTCTTGCTCCAATAATCCAATAATACGGTCAGCATCACGAACAGCTGAAACTTCCGGTGTTGTCACAACGAGTGCCTTATCAGCGCCAGCTACGGCATTCTTATAGCCTTGTTCAATACCAGCTGGGCAATCAATAACCACATAGTCATAGTCTTGCTTTAACTGAAGAACTAACTCTCTCATTTGTTCTGGTTGAACAGCTGTTTTGTCACTCGTTTGAGCAGCAGGAAGTAAGTACAAACATTCAAAACGCTTGTCCTTAATCAAGGCTTTTTGCGGTTGGCATCGACCTTCTACCACGTCTACAAGATCATAAATAATACGATTTTCAAGCCCCATTACAACATCCAAGTTGCGTAAGCCGATATCAGTGTCTACTAGACACACGCGCTTTCCAGCTAATGCTAGAGCAGTACCTAAATTGGCTGATGTCGTTGTTTTTCCAACTCCACCTTTACCAGACGTAACAACAATAGCCTCTCCCACTGTCAAATTCTCCTTTCTACCCTGGTCAAATTCGGTCTTAGATGCGGTAAAGTTTGCACGCGATCTATCACCATTTGATCATTATCATCTAAGTATGCACATTCCATTATATTCTCTTCCTTCTCACTGCGCTCTTCTTCTGATCGGGTAATGATATCAGCAATGCGCAGCTGTGAAGGTTTCATTAACGATGCAGCAATAACGGCGTTTTTATTGCCTCGATATCCTGCATGAGCAATCCCTTTTAAAGCACCTAATACAAATAAATTTCCTCCAGCTACAACGGTTCCTCCGGGATTTACGTCTCCGACTAGAAGCAAATCGCCTTCTACATGGAGAACCTGTCCTGAACGAACTACCTTTGTAACAGATACTAATTCACTTTCTTCTCTTACTCGGACTGCATCTTGCTTTAAAATAACGTTACTATCAATTTGTTTAACTACTAAATACTGATTTTCTTCTATGAGCGCCTTCAATTCGGTTTCCTGCTCTGTAGTTAAATAACGATTTCCGATTTTGACATACACTGTGACGATCTGATCGGCATCGCCATGCTTATTTGTCAAAAGCTTCGTCTTAAGTTCCGTCAAAAGCTCTGCAAATGAACATGTATCATTGAGATGCAACGTTAATCCATCTTTTGTTCCTTTAATTGTCACATTTTGTTGCTTTTGTTTATTCAAGACGCTCACCTCAACGAATATATAATTTCGACAGAGACTTACTCAATTCCTTTTTTTCGTTTCTTCAATCAGCATTTTTATCCTATCATGAACGAGAAGCGTAATATATGTAATATATGTTCCGATCAGCGTTCATCGATAAATTTAGCGAAATATTGAAAACATCTTTGAAGCGGAAATGCAAAAATGAGTGCAAATATGGCATTTAAAATGATGGTTGCGTAAAATCGCTCTTGCAAGAAGCGACCAATGGTCATATCAGATATATTAATAATGCTATTAATTCCATATACATAAAACTCAATAATGGCTACAGCTAATAGCGACATGCAGATTACGATAAGCGTATTTTGCTGAAAAATCTTCATTAGTTTTGATACGATATAGCATACGGCCGGCAATCCAAGCGCGTATACTCCTAAGACATCCGTAAAGGCAATATCGTACATGAATCCAAGGATTACCCCATATAGCATCGCTTGCTTTGGGTGATAATACACTGACATAAAAGCCAGTACCACTACAACAAAATGAGGCGATAGAATCCAGTCTCGCCATGGTGATGCCATGGCGACAAAATTAACAAAGATACTTTCAAACATAAAAACGACAAGCACGAGAATAGGAAGGACAAACCGCTTCATCAGTTAGCCTCCTCCGCCCCTAAATCGTCTTCAGCAGCGGGCGCACTTCTTTTAGCTACAACTACGTTATCTAAGTCATACAAGTCAGCAGCAGGTTTGATATAAGCTTTTTTCGTTAATCCATATTCATCAGGCTCAATTTTTGTGATAACGCCAATTGGAAGATTGCTAGGGAAAATACCGTCTTCTTGTCCTAGACCAGACGTTACTACTTTTTGCTTTTCTTTAATATCAGCATCAAATGGAATACGACGCATAACAAGCGCCTGTTCTTTATCATCATAGCCTTCAATTAAACCAAACACTTCTTTTTTAGCCTGAATTTTAGCAGATACACGGTTTGTACGATCTGATGAACTAATTAACTGCACAGTAGATGTGAACTTAGATGCATGCTTCACTTTACCAATCAGCCCTTCAGGAGTCATAACAGCCATATTTTCCTGCACATTATGAACCGTCCCTTTATCAATGGCAATTACCTCATGCCAACGGTCTGGATTACGAGCAATAACTGTTGCTTCGATTGGGTTGTATTGACTTAAATCCGTTTTTTTGTCGAGCTGTGCTCTTAATTTTTTATTTTCTTGCTGCAAAGCGTTGGCTTTCGTTTCTAATTGCATGCGTTCGTCTAAACGGGCTTTTAATACCTCGTTTTCTTCGTATGTACGCTTTAAGTCACCTACATTCTGAAAGAAACCCGCTACAAATTGTGCGGGTTCATTAAAGGTAGCCTGAACAAGACCAACCGTATCTTTGACAAACTGTTCAGGCCACGTTACATTTTTACGACCATTTAACGAAAAACCAATCAATGCCACTAATACAATAATACTGACTAATAAAATAACTAAACGTTTATTTAAGAAAAATTGTGGCACGATCTACACCTCTTAATATTTAGCGATATGAATCGCTTGTACGATTTTTAAATAAATCAATGTGTTCTAACGCTTTACCAGTTCCAATTGCAACACAGTCAAGCGGATCTTCTGCGATGACAACCGGCATATTTGTTTCCTCACTAATAACTTTATCTAAATTACGTAGCAATGCGCCACCGCCTGTTAATACAATACCGCGATCCATAATATCCGCCGCAAGTTCAGGTGGTGTTTTTTCTAATGTACTTTTTACTGAATCTACAATAGAAGCCACTGTATCTTTTAGCGCTTCTGCAATTTCTTCTGCTGAAATTTCGATTGTTTTCGGTAGACCTGTTAGTAAGTCACGTCCGCGAATTTCCATGTTTTCAATACCTTCTGGAATTCCGGCAGAACCGACTTCTACTTTTAATGCTTCTGACGTACGCTCACCGATCATTAAATTGTAATTCTTGCGAATATATTGAATAATCGCTTCATCCATCTCGTCCCCAGCGATACGGATTGACTGACATGTTACGATTCCTCCTAAAGAAATAATCGCAACTTCTGTTGTTCCTCCGCCAATATCTACTACCATACTTCCCGTTGGCTCCCAAACCGGTAGATTGGCGCCGATTGCTGCAGCAAACGGTTCTTCAATTGTATACGCATCACGCGCGCCAGCCTGACGAGTCGCATCAATAACGGCACGTTTCTCAACAGCTGTAATGCCAGAAGGTACACAAACCATTACATACGGCTTACCCGCAAACAAACTTTTTGTTTTTTGAGCTTGATTGATGTAATATTTCATCATCGTCGCAGTTGTTTCGTAATCTGCAATAACTCCATCTTTCATTGGACGAAGGGCTACTACGTTCCCAGGTGTACGACCAATCATATTTTTTGCATCGTTACCTACCGCAACGATTTGTTTTGTATCAGTTTGCAAAGCCACAACAGACGGCTCACGCACAACAATTCCTTTTCCTTTTACATAAACGAGCGTATTTGCAGTACCCAAATCTATTCCAAGGTCTCTAGTACCGATTCCAAACATGTGTCTCTTCCTTTCTCTTACCAAAATGCAAAGGTAAAAATTCCATAATTCAATTTCTTCATTTCATAAGTAACATTTTTTATTTTCTATACTTTTTTCATAGATGTCAACGCCAAATATTGTATGATAAAAAGTCATACTTTGTCTATTAATAACGAATGATTGTAAAGAACTTGTCATTTAAAATCATGACTACTATTATAACCCAAGGATTTTAAAAAGCATAGCCTTACATGTATCCTTTTTCTTTTAAACTAATATATTTTCGATCTCCGATAATTAAATGATCTAACAATTCAATTCCTATGATAAATCCGCACTCTTTTAAGCGCTTCGTTACCTCTATATCTTCTCTGCTGGGAGTAGGGTCGCCGGAGGGATGATTATGAATACAAATAAGGGATGCAGCTGAACGACGAAAGGCTTCTTTAAATACTTCTCTTGGATGGACAATAGATGAATTGAGGCTTCCGATAAAAATGGTTTGCTTGTGGAGAACTTGATTTTTCGTGTTGAGGTATAAACAGACGAAATGCTCTTGAGACAGCACGCGCATTTCTTCCATCACATAATTAGCTCCGTCTTCAGGGCCATGAATGGTATATCGCTGACTAGATTTCCGCTGTACAATCCTGTTACCTATTTCAATAGCCGCTATAATTTGAATTGCTTTTGCAGGTCCGATACCTTTAATATTCATCATTTCATCAAGCGATGCATGCTGCAAAAGTTGAAGACCTTCAAAATGCGTTAATATGCGATTGGACAGCTGAAGAACAGATTCATCTTTAGTTCCAGTGCGCAGCAAAATAGCAATAAGCTCGTGGTTAGAAAGACTAGAAGCACCCATTGACACAAGGCGCTCTCGAGGTCTTTCATCTTGAGGGAAATCTTTAATTAACAATGATTGATCCAATTTCGCCACTCCTTTTTAGTAAACGAAACCGTATTGTTTTAGCTCACGTATTGTTCGGGAGAGCGGCAAGCCCACCACGGAGAAATAGTCTCCTTCAATTTTTTTAACTAGCGCAGCACCGAGACCTTGAATTCCATAAGAACCAGCCTTATCCATAGGCTCTCCTGACTCTACGTACTGTACGATTTCATCTTGTTCAATCGGCCAAAACTCTACATCTGTTTGTTCATAAAACGTATGAACTTTTGCATTTGATACGAACGCTACTCCAGTTAATACCTGATGTTTTTGACCTGACAGCATCGTAAGTGTTTCAATCGCTTCTTGTTTCGTTTTTGGCTTTCCTAAAATACGATTGCCATATACGACAACTGTATCGGCACCTAGGACAATATCCTCTTTATGATGCGAAGCAACGTCCACTGCTTTTTGCCTAGCTAAATCCATTACTACCTCGGACGGAGTGTATGATGGATTGACGATTTCTTCAATTGTACTAACGTGAACGGTAAAGGGAATGTGAAGCTGCTGAAGTAATTCTTTTCGACGAGGAGAGCCTGAGGCTAAAATTAATGTTTGTTTCATACATCTCACCTTTGCATTTTGATTTAAAAAAGAAGGACACACCGTTATTTTAGCAATTTCATCTCCAAATGACAATAAACAAGTGAGGCAGCATTACACTACCTCACTTGTTAAGACGTTACAAGGCTTTCATACTGCTGAAGAGCTTTTAACACGTATCGCTGAGCAAGCCAAGCATCTTTACTGCTTTTATTGTCTTCATATGAAGAAAGAGAAGCAGCAGCTTTTTGAAGGGTGCTCACCATGGTTTTAATGTCTTCATTTGACGCTTCTTTCTGAACTTTTGTCAGCTCTTTTTTCAGAGATTTGATATCGGCTACCCGCTGTCCTTCAATCGCTTTAGCAGATTGATCTAAGAGATTAGCCATAAACGGCTGCGCTGTTGTTATAACCGTTTGATCTTTTTTCCCTAATTCGCTAGTGGGCTTAATTTCATAAGACTTTACATATACATCTTTACCTTGTTGTTTATACGTTTTACTAAGTGCGTTCGCTTTTTCTTCTCCAGTGGCAGCACCAACGACAAGAGAATAGGTTTTAGGTGAAAAGATCTCGCCTGCTTCGTTCTCTTCTTTCCATTTATCCATTGCTTTATTTGCAGCAGTTTTTGATGAAAAAGCACCTGCTTGAACAATGTAAAAGGAAAAAGGTTCTAAAGTAGAAGCAGCAGCTGATGTCCCCTTCGATTCCTGTTCGCTTTTCTTTTCAGCTTTACCAACACTTTCAGTGGTAGACGCTGTTTGAGAAGCTTTTTCTTCTTTCGTTTGCTCACTTGTTTGTGCTTTGCTTACAGGCTGTTCGCTTCCTGTCATCATTTTCACACCAACCATACCGATGCCGCTGCCTATTCCGACTGCTAGCAGTACAATCACAGCTGTTCGTTTGATCACACCGCCGTTTACCGTTTTAATCGAAACATTTTTAGGATGTAATCGCGGCTTTTTCTTTTTTTCATTTCTTACATCTTCAATAAACACCACTTTATTTTCTTCCACATGAGAATCTGTGGATCCCGGTTCCGGAAGAACCCACGTAAACTCGTCTTTTTCTGGCGCTTGTTCTTCCTTGGATTGACCGTTGATTTTAATTGAAATTTTTCGTTCCTGCTTGTCCACTGCCCCACCGCCTTTAGTTAACGTAGTCTTAGTACCGGTTGCAAGCTGAGGTAAACCGACATAAAACATACACTTTTTTCCATGCTATCATAGAAGAAAAAAAAAATAACAAGACATTTGTCGTCTTGTTACAAAAGGTTTTCGCTATTTAGTTACAGAAATTTTAAATTTGTCGAAGACTTGAAGCTCAATAAAAAATAGTTGCTAACATACCAATCTATCAATTCGTTTCCATGAAAATAAGCAGCGATTGTGCCTATAAAAATAAATGGAACGAAAGGAATTGGTACACCTACCTTTGCCTTTTTCATTAATAACGCTCCTATACTAACGGTTCCGCCTATTAATATAGCTAAAAAAAGCGATAGCAAAACAAGCTTTACTCCAAGCACAATACCAATCAAAGCATACAATTTAATATCTCCTTCTCCAAGCCCCCCTCTGCTGAGAAATGCGATTAGAAAGAGGAGAAAAAATGCGATTCCTCCTCCCATTAAGGAATCACTCCACGAATTTAATGGAATGAAAAGACGCTCAAGTAGAAAGATAGGCAAAAAGAAAAGCAGCACCTTATTTGGGACAATCATATAGGCTATGTCTGAGACAACTATAATTGTTAAAAAAGAAACAAAGGTTAATATGACAATCAGTTCTAACGTCATATTCAATCTAAAAAAAGCATATACAAATAAACTTCCTGTCGAAAATTCTATGAATGGGTAGATGAAGGAGATTTTTTTGTGACACATACTACATTTTCCTGCATTTTTAATGTAGGAGACTATGGGAATTAATTGTTGTGGAGAAAGAACGTATAAACAGTGTGGACAATGAGATCTTGGAGATAAAATAGATTTTTTCTGAGGTATTCTAAGTCCTGCTACGTTATAAAATGAACCTAACGTGATACCTGAAACAAATGCATAGAGGTAAATTAAACTCATACTATTTCTTCCATCTCAGGCCTGCTGCTTACTAATTGTAGGTTTTCTTTTGAGTGAAGGAATGTATCTCGTTCCCTTAAATAGCTGCCAATAAACGGAATGAGAAAAGCTGCTAGAAGACCTATTACGATAACCAGTATGATCACTTTCATTAGAGAAATTCCTTTATTCCTCGTTGACAGTTTATCCATTTCAATATCTCTCCTTTATTGATTAGTATCAAACAGCTCCTTCGTTAATAAACTGAATCATAATACCCATAAAAGTCATATTCTGTATGCCTCCTTCCTTAAAACACACTTTTTATAGGTAATAAGGATTATACCACTAAAAAACAAACACAGCATAAAAAAACGTCTGCAAAAGCAGACGTCTTTTAATAGTAAGGAGCCATAAATAAGTAGACAATTACACCTGTAAGACTTACATAAAGCCAGATTGGCATTGTCCATCGCACAATTTTTTTGTGTTTTTCAACTTGCATTGTCCAGCCCCACACAAGTGCAAACAGTGCCAGCGGAACAATAATCGCTGCTAGGAAACTGTGTGTGATCAAAATAAAGAAGTAAATGGGACGAACGATTCCTTCTCCACCAAACGTAGCTGTTTCTGTGGAAATGTAATGGAACGTTAAATATGAAACTAAAAAGAGCAGTGTGGAAGTGAATGCTGCTAAAATAAAACCTTTATGAGCATTAATATTTTTCCTGAAAATTGAAATCAACGCTGCAACTAAAAAAATAAACGTAAAACTATTCAAAATAGCATTTAACCGTGGAAAGATAGTCAAATCAAAACTTACTTTTCCTTGATAGCCAATATTCGAAAAGAATAGCAGTAAAATAATAACATTCGCTATCACTGAAAAGGTAAGAATAATACCAGTAAAGTTTTTATTACTTTTCGGTACAATTTTTTCATTATTCTTACTCATGTTAACAATCTCCTTATTTAGTGATGTACATGTTTATTATATATCACTTACCTAAGGGGTGAAAGTGACAATACTTTGAACTTAGTGCTTCCTTATTATCCGTATCCCTTCCTCACATTATGTTAAAAGCAGCAAGATTTCACTTGCTGCTTTTGCTCATTTTAGAAGAAAAGCCCGCACTTCTGATATAAAATACAGAGACCCTGTAATCACGACCATGTCTTGTTCACCTGTCGCCTTTTCTTTTACGTAAGCAATTGCTTTTTTCCACTCCTCGTCCATATGCTTATTATGATGAGTACTCATCTCATAAAGCTCTTGAGCTGGGCGAGCACGAGGAAAGTCAAACGACGTAAATGTAATACTTGCAGCGATTGTTTCAAGTTCTTGGACCATTCGATCAGCGCTTTTATCATTTAAACAGCTGAAAACTAAATGAATGCTTCGATCTTCATAATGAAGGCGTAAAGTAGATAACAAGCTATCAATGCCTTCTGCATTATGAGCCCCATCAATAATCGTTAAAGGATGCTCATTTACTATCTCAAAGCGGCCGTTCCACTTTGTATGCTGAATCCCTTTTATCATTTGCTCCTTGGAGATAGAAAGCTTTTTCTTTTCTTTTAAATAACAAACGGCCATGACAGCCAAAGCTGCATTTTTCACTTGATGATAGCCAAGCATATTTAATTCTAAATGTTCAAATGTGCCATAAGGCGTTTTTAACGCAAAGCCTTCCCCATTTGCTAAGGGCTCATAGTTTTTAATGTCAAAATCTTTTCCTAACACAAATAACGAAGCCTGCTTTGACTTTGCTTCTTCAGTAATGACATCAAGCGCCTTTACTTGCTCTGCACCGGTAATAATAGGGACTTCTTTTTTAATAATCCCCGCTTTTTCTGCTGCAATTTCTTCTACCGTATCTCCTAGTATTGCCATGTGATCAAATCCAATGTTTGTAATAATACTCACCATAGGATTCACAACGTTTGTTGAGTCATATCGTCCTCCAAGACCTGTTTCAAACACAGCATAGTCAACTGACTCATGATAGCCGAAATAAAGAAAAGCCATGACTGTAATCACTTCAAATTCCGTTGCTGATCCTAAGTTTGTATGTTCTAGTCGCTCCACAATAGGCTTTATTTCCTGAACAAGAGCAGTCATTGCTTCATTTGAAATAGGCTTTCCATTCACGCTGATCCGTTCATTAAATGTTTCGATATAAGGAGAAGTAAAGGTTCCAACTTTATACCCTGCTTCTTCTAACATGTTTCGCAAATAAGAAACGGTAGAACCTTTACCATTCGTACCAGCAACATGAATAGCATTTAGATTTTGCTGCGGAAAATCAAGCTGCTCTAGCATCCATTCCATTCGTTCTAACCCCGGCTTGATTCCAAAGCGAAGTCTGTTATGAATCCAATCAAGCGCTTCTTCATATGTCGTTATCATCTTTTATTCACCTTTCTTTTCCATCGCTATTATTATGTAAAGAAAAAGCGTCGCTATACAAGCCACGCTTTTTCTGTTGGTTCATTAACCCATTGATTATCCGCGTAATTCAGCAATACGAGACTGAACAGCTTCGCGTTTTTCAACATAATCCTGCTCTTTTGCACGCTCTTCTTCTACTACTTTAGCAGGCGCTTTTGCAATAAAGCCTTGGTTGTTTAATTTCTTTTGTACACGTTCTACTTCTTTGTTTAACTTGTCGTATTCTTTTTCTAAACGCGCGATTTCTTCTTCGATATTAATTAAACCTTCAAGAGGTAAAATTAATTCTGCGCCTGTTACAACAGCAGTCATCGCTTTTTCATCTAATGAAACATCTGTTGAAAT
This sequence comes from Priestia sp. YIM B13551, assembly GCF_042787905.1. NCBI lineage: Bacteria > Bacillati > Bacillota > Bacilli > Caryophanales > Bacillaceae > Priestia > Priestia sp. YIM B13551. The sequence continues at coordinate 232,880 of NZ_JBHZOX010000004.1, read as the reverse complement.
CACAAGCTCACTTGGATTACAGAAACGTTCTACATACGCACGGTTCTTTTCGAGCTGGCTTTGAATATTTTCATCTTTAGCTTTGATAAATAATTTTACTTGTTTGCTCATCGGCGTGTTCACTTCAGCACGAATGTTACGAACAGCGCGGATAATATCTACAAGTAAACGCATATCGTTAGCAGCTTCTTTATCAGAAAGCTCAGGGCGTACTTCCGGCCATTTAGCTACTGTAATTGATTCGCCTTCATGCGGCAAGCTTTGCCAAATTTCTTCGGTAATAAACGGCATGAATGGATGTAAAAGTCGCATTGTATTATCAAGTACATAAGCTAAAATTGAGCGAGTTGTCTTTTTAACTGCTTCATCTTCTCCGTAAAGAGGAAGTTTAGCCATTTCAATGTACCAATCGCAGAAATCATCCCAAATAAAGTTATAGAGAATACGTCCAACTTCACCGAATTCATATTTGTCAGCTAATTTTGTTACGTGCTCAATCGTTTCATTTAAGCGCGTTAAAATCCATTTATCAGCAACAGACTTTTCGCCTGATAAATCAAGCTCTTCAAATGTGATGCCGTCCATGTTCATTAATGCAAAACGAGAAGCATTCCAAATTTTATTTGCAAAGTTCCATGTCGCTTCGACTTTTTCAAAGCTGAAGCGTAAATCTTGTCCTGGTGAGCTTCCTGTAGATAAGAAGTAGCGAAGAGAATCTGCACCGTATTTCTCGATTACTTCCATTGGATCTACACCGTTACCAAGTGATTTACTCATTTTACGACCTTCAGCATCTCGTACAAGACCGTGAATGAGTACATCGTCAAACGGACGTTTACCCGTAAATTCAAGACCTTGGAAAATCATACGAGATACCCAGAAGAAAATAATATCGTAGCCTGTTACAAGCACATTTGTTGGGTAGTAGCGTTTGAAATCAGCTGCATCCACATCGGGCCAGCCCATTGTTGAGAATGGCCATAGCGCTGAACTGAACCATGTGTCTAATACATCTGAATCTTGTTCCCAGTTTTCGATATCTGCTGGAGCCTCATGATCTACGTATACTTCTCCAGTTTTTTTATGATACCAAGCTGGAATGCGATGTCCCCACCAAAGCTGACGTGAAATACACCAGTCGCGAATATTTTCCATCCAGTGTAAGTATGTCTTTTCAAAACGATCAGGCACAAAGTTTACTTTTTCTTCTTGTTTTTGAAGATCTACTGCTTTATCTGCTAACGGCTGCATTTTTACAAACCACTGAGTTGATAAATAAGGTTCAACAACGGCACCGCTTCGTTCACTGTGACCTACTGAATGCATGTGGTCTTCAATGTTGAACAATACACCGTCTTCTTGAAGGTCTTTAACAATTTGCTTACGGCAAGCAAAACGATCCATTCCTTCATATTTACCTGCTTTGTCGTTCATCGTACCGTCTTGATTCATCACTAAAATACGCTCTAAATTATGACGGTTTCCAATTTCAAAATCGTTCGGGTCATGAGCAGGCGTGATTTTCACCGCACCAGAACCGAATTCCATATCTACATAATCATCGCCTACGATTGGAATTTCACGCCCTACAATCGGAAGGACAACCTTTTTGCCAATTAAGTGCTTATAGCGATCATCTTCAGGGTGAACAGCTACAGCCGTATCTCCTAGCATTGTTTCAGGACGAGTTGTTGCGATTTCAATATGTCCAGAACCATCTGCCAACGGATAGCGCATATGATAAAACGCACCTTGTACATCTTTGTAAATAACCTCGATGTCTGAAAGAGCTGTTTTTGTAGCTGGATCCCAGTTAATAATATATTCTCCGCGATAGATTAACCCTTTTTTGTAAAGCGTTACGAATACTTCGCGCACTGCTTTAGAAAGGCCTTCATCAAGCGTGAAGCGCTCGCGTGAATAGTCTAAGCCAAGTCCTAGCTTCGACCACTGCTGGCGAATAAAGCTTGCATATTCTTCTTTCCATTTCCACGTTTCGGCTACAAAATTTTCGCGGCCTAGATCGTAGCGGCTTTTCCCTTCGCTGCGAAGCTTTTCTTCTACTTTTGCCTGCGTTGCAATCCCCGCATGGTCCATGCCAGGAAGCCATAAAACGTCATAGCCTTGCATGCGCTTCATACGCGTTAAGATGTCTTGTAACGTTGTATCCCAAGCGTGGCCTAAATGCAGCTTGCCCGTTACGTTTGGGGGTGGAATTACAATTGTATATGGCTCTTTTTCAGGGTCATTTGTTGCTTCAAAAAACTTCCCGTCTAACCAATACTGATAACGATTTTCTTCAACGGCTTTTGGATCATACTTCGTTGGAAGAGTCACTTCTTTTTCAGACATAATGTATACCTCCATAATATAAAGTTTCAGTCCTTAGAAACTGTGTAAAGCTTTTATAAACATAAAAAAACTCCTTTCCTAATAAAAGGACGAAAGGAGTTGATTTCGCGGTACCACCTTTTTTTATAGACGTATCCCGTTTGATAAGCCTATACACTTCATTTCATAACGGTTGATTAACCGGCTTTTTCTACTGAGCTATGCAGCTGTTCAAAAAAGCTACTCATAGGCGACATTCCGAGTGCACATTCTTAAGAAATCTCACAGCAACTGATTTCTCTCTCTGAAAGACGAACATCCCGTACTCTTCCTATTCACTGTATTTATGTATGAATTTCTCTTAATTATACTATATGAAAAAATGTTGAATCGTCAATAATCTTCTCCATTTTTTTATGATTATATTCATAATTTTTTTGTTCTGCTCTTTATTTTTTCATTCGCTCGCTAATTTTGGAAATAAAATGAAGAGCCCACTCAAAAAAATGTCACCATTTCTTTCTTTTTTCATATACTTACTTTAACCTGGGCACGTGGATTGAAAGGGGCATGTACAAATGAAGAAACGAATAAATGTAAATTCGTATCAGCTGCAGCGGTGGCTCAAAACAGCAGGAGCGGCTTGTGGACAGTTTATTGTTCCTTTAACAATTTTTCAAGGTATACGTACACTATTTTTCCCTACAACCTTTGATGTACTGTTGTTGGCATTGCTTGCCATACTAGCGGTTGCTTTATATTCCGACTGGATTTAAAAACCCAAGCGCTATTCGTTCGCTTGGGCTTGTGCAGCTGCTTCCGCTGCCATTTTTTTTTGCTGATCTACTTCAAATATTTTAATATTGAGCTGTTCAATGTTTTTCGTCAGCCAGTATGCTCGAATAAATGACTGCATATGTTCAAGCTCTGTTTTACTTTCTTTATGCTGCCTATATTGAACGATGCACTGATACAAGGGTTCTGGAAACGCCAAATAACTGTGCAAAAGCAGCCGTTCCTCTTCTCTGAGAGCAAAATGTTTTTCATACGTACTAAACCACTCATAGCTGTCATAGGTAGTTACTGGGTATGTGCGAAGAGTACGGAAATAAAATGAGACCAAATCATAAATCGGTGAAGCATCTTTTGCATGTTCAAAATTAATAAAAAAACCATTTCCCCGCTCGTCATAGATAAAATGTTTAGCCGATAGCTTTCCATGAGAAGTAACCAGCCGGATCTTTTCCTTTTCTTCCATTTCATCGTTCCACTGATCGAGCTTTCCAAAACCAAATTCAAGCGCTCTTGTCATTTCATAATAAAATGTACAGTAATGCAATTCAAACGGGGACATATAAACTTTCTTCTCGTATTCTACTACGTACTGCTTCAGCTCTTCCTGACGTTTTTCCCACGTTTCTTTCATCGATGTATAATGATTTTCTATATCTTCTTTTTTCACTTCTACTTCCTGCGCCGAAGCGCCGTGAAGCTTAGCAAGCTCTTGAAATAATTTATGATATCGAATATCACGCTCTTCGGTCGGATTATTTGGGAGCCACGGCATTAAGTAATACGAGCCGCTTTCATCTGAAACAATGGGCTGAGAACGCTTCGTTTGATAAATAGGGACAAATCCCATCCATCCTTTTTGATACACGTTCTGCAGCTTTTGAATGAAGTTTTGATTTCGCTCTTGATGATTCGCCATTTCTTTAAGCGCAAACACGCCGGTTTTCGTATAGACTTTTTTTACTTTTCCGTAGTCTTCGATAAAGTCAACATCTAAGTCATATTCTTTTAACAATACTTTGTAGTCTGCTACTGTCCGCTGCATCTATATTCTCCTTCCTCGTAAAAAATAAAGAAAACAGTTAAGACATTATATGCGTCAAAACTGTTTTCTTTCCGACTTTAACGAACGGGAATATTTAAGATGCTTCCTTCTTCCAGCTCATATTCATCTTCTAAATTATTTACTCGTAAAATGTTTTGTACATTCGTATTATAGCGGTTTGCTATCGTATCAAGCGAATCTCCGTCTTGAACAATACAAAGCTTCCACGTTGAAAAAGCTTCTTCTTCCCGCGAAAAGAGCTTTGTTAAATAAAGGGCGTTTTCATTTCGGCCGCTTTCATTTTCTTCTTTCCGAAATTCAACAATAATCTTTTCCTCTTCTTGTTCAGCTTCTTCTTGCTCAGTCTCTTGTTGAACGTCAGCATACGTATTCAATTCACTAGCTTGCGATTCTTCGAAGCTTTCTTGCTCTTGACGAAGCTGAAAGAGCTCAATCACGTTGTCTTCTCTTTCTTCCTCGATTTGGGCCTCTTTTTTCACTTCGACTTCAAATGGTTCATATGCTTCCTCTTCATATTCCACGACCGGCTCAGCACGAGATTCTTTTTTAAATACAGATGAAAAATAACTAGGGGGCTCTTCTGAATGATCTTCTTCAATAGCCTCTGCCTCTAAAAGTGCGGGAGCTTCACGATAGCTTACGTCAAACTCTTGTTCTTCTTGTTCCTCTTCTTCTTGAGCAACGTTTTCAGTATATACTTCTTCAGCATCGTCCACTTCTTCATAGGAGACGATGTGCTGTTCCTCCGAAAACTCTTCCTCTTCTTCTCGTTCTTCATGCTGTTCTCCGTACAACCCTGTGATGGACAAGTCAGCCATTAGCTGCAGCTGATTTGTGCCCGGCAATTCATAATCAAATAAATCAATAGATACATATACGTCTTCAATACTTTGAATACGATTTTTAGGAATGGTAATATCAACAGGAAATTGATGTGATAATTCAGCCGTTCCGTCTTCACGGACAGAGATAGATTGCACTTGATTCTCATTTGTATATTCGCGTAACGAGTGCTCTCCCTCGTACGTTTCGTATTCACCTGTTAATTGTAATGCTCCTCGAATAGACACGTATTGGTCATATTCTTGAATAGATACTTGAGGCTCTAAGGAGATAGACAAAAGTTGTGAGACTTCCTGTCCTTTTTGAAACCATACTGATTCTTCTACGGAAAAACGCAGACATGATAAATTATCCTGCGACAAATTGTTCTCCCCCTTCCAACACCCGCCAGGTAATAGCGCGGTCATTAAAGATGTATGAACAAATAAATTAAAATATGTCTTTAAAACTAAAAAAGCTTACGGAATACTCCGTAAGCTTTGATATAAAAGTCAATCTTATTTATCTGTTTATCCACGTAACTTCGAAAAAGCTTTTTCAGCTGCTGCAATTGTATGTTCAATGTCTGCATCTGTATGAGAAGTTGATAAAAACATTCCTTCGAATTGAGAAGGAGGTAAAAACACGCCTTCATTAGCCATTTCACGATAGTAAACTGCAAAATAATCTAAATTCGATGTTTTCGCTGTTTCGTAATTTATTACCTGTTCGTTTGTAAAGAAGAAACCGATCATTGAACCAGCTCGGTTTACCGTAAACGGCACATCATATTTTTCAGCTGCTGCCATCAATCCTTCTTCTAAGCGATCTGCTTTACGAATGAACTCATCGTAGGATTGAGGTGTTAGCTGCGTTAACGTCTCGTATCCAGCTGTCATCGCAAGCGGATTACCTGATAATGTACCTGCTTGATAAATCGGGCCGCTTGGTGCAACTCGCTCCATAATTTCAGCTTTACCACCGTAAGCACCTACTGGTAAACCACCACCGATTACTTTTCCTAAGCAAGTTAAGTCAGGCGTAATGTTATAGTAGCCCTGTGCACAGTTGTACGCTACGCGGAACCCTGTCATTACTTCATCAAAAATGAGCAGTGAGCCATATTCTGATGTGATATCACGAAGCCCTTGTAAGAAACCTGGCTGAGGCGGTACCACACCCATATTTCCTGCTACCGGTTCAACGATTACTCCGGCAATGTCATCTCCGAATTCTTTAAAAGCATATTGTACGCTTTCTAAATCATTGTACGGCACTGTAATCGTGTTTTTAGCGATTCCTTCAGGCACTCCCGGGCTATCTGGTAGGCCTAACGTTGCAACGCCTGAGCCAGCTTTAATTAGAAGAGAGTCACCGTGTCCATGGTAACAGCCTTCAAATTTTAAAATTTTGTTGCGGCCCGTATAGCCACGTGCTAAACGCAGTGCGCTCATCGTTGCTTCCGTACCTGAACTCACCATACGGACGATTTCGATTGAAGGAACGCGCTCAATAACAACCTTAGCAAGCTCATTTTCAATTAATGTTGGTGCACCAAAGCTTGTACCAGATTCCGTTACTTTTTTTACTGCTTCAACTACTTGATCGTTGGAATGTCCGTGAATTAAAGGTCCCCATGATAAGACGTAGTCAATATATTTGTTGCCGTCAATATCGTAAATCGTAGCGCCTTTTCCTCGTTCCATAAAAATAGGATCCATATCTACTGATTTAAATGCACGAACAGGACTGTTTACTCCACCCGGCATTAATTGCTGCGCTTCTAAAAAAGCTGCTTTTGACTTTTCATAACTTCTCATGTGTAAGCCTCCTTAATTACTTGTCAGATAACCAGCGTGCTGCGTCTTTAGCATGATACGTTACAATTAAATCCGCTCCTGCACGCTTCATGCTAATTAATTTTTCAAGAACAATCTCTTTTTCATTTACCCAGCCGTTTTGAGCTGCCGCTTTAATCATTGAATATTCACCGCTCACATTATAAGCCACTACCGGTAAATTAAACGTATTTTTCACATCGCGCATAATATCTAAATATGATAGAGCTGGTTTTACAATTAAGAAATCTGCTCCTTCTTCGACATCAGATTCTGCTTCTCGAAGTGCTTCTAAGCGATTGGCTGGGTCCATTTGATATGTTTTACGGTCTCCAAATTGAGGAGAAGAATGCGCTGCATCGCGGAATGGTCCGTAAAAAGCAGATGCATATTTAACAGCATAAGACATCACGGGCACATCTTCAAATCCACCTTCGTCTAGACCGTGGCGAATAGCTGCCACGAAACCGTCCATCATGTTTGAAGGCGCAATAATATCCGCTCCTGCTTTAGCTTGACTAACCGCTGTACGCGCTAATAAGTCAAGGCTAGGATCGTTTAAGATTTTTCCGTCTTCAATTACACCACAGTGGCCATGATCTGTGTATTGACATAAGCATGTATCTGCGATAACAACAAAGTCTGGAAAATTTTCTTTAATTTGACGAATACCTTTTTGGACAATTCCGTGGTCATGGTATGCCTGTGAGCCCACCGCATCTTTTTCAGCGGGAACACCAAATACCATAGCTGACTTGATTCCTAAATCGACTAACTCTTGGATTTCATCATTCAAGTAGTCTAAAGAAATTTGATCCACACCTGGCATTGATTTTACAGCATTTCTTTTTTGTTCACCTTCTACAATAAAAATAGGATATATAAAGTCTTCAGGATGTAAATGTGTTTCGCGTACAAGCGCACGCATATTTACAGAATTACGAAGACGACGATGACGTGTAAATTGTAAATCTTTCATGTTAAAATCCTCCTTTATTATTCAAAACAACTAACCAACATATCTATCATACCATTTATTGTGTATGTGTTAGGAACAAGATGCTTAATTCCATATTCGCTCGCTGTCTGACTCGTAATAGGACCGATGCAAACAACTTTGGTTCTATTTATAAGCTCAAGCCAATTCGGAATATCTTTAACTGACTCGACAAAAAATCTCACTGTAGAAGAACTTGTAAAAGTAATGGCATCAATTCCTGTTTCTAAATGTTGCTTAACCAAGCGTTCAGAGTCTTGATTTCGAATGGTCTGATATACAACTAGATCCGTTACCTCACACTCTTTTAACCCATCTTTTAAAACAGAGCGGGCTAATTGTCCTCGTACAAGGAGAACTCGCTCGTGATGTGACACATTTGCTTTTAACGACTCAAGAAGTGATTCCGCAACGTATTCTTTTGGAACAAGTTGCACATTAACATCGTGTTTTTCTAGCAATTTTGCGGTTTTTTCTCCAACCGCAGCCACTTTTAATCTTTTTAAAACACTCCAACTGATATTTAACTCTTTTAGCCATTCAAAGAAAAAAGAAATGCCGTTTTGACTTGTAAAAACAATCCAATCAAAACAGTCAATCGACAGCAGGACATCTTCCACTTCTTTTTCATTGTTAGAACGTACGAACGTGAGGACTGGTAAGCTTAAAGGTATGCCTCCAAGCTTTTTAACCTGTGCTGCAAATGAATGAGCCTGCTTCGCTTCTCTTGTAATCAAAACTTTTTTCAAAAAAAGAGGAGCCTCATGACTCATTATTTGTCCAGCTCCTCTTTTACACGGTCAATTAAAAGCTTAGCTCCTTGAGATGTTAAGCGCTCAGCAGCTTCTGAACCGATAGCAACGGGGTCTTTTCCCGTAATGTGCTCTTTGTAAATCGTTTTGCCATCAGGAGACGCAACTAGCGACGTTAGCTCAATGTTTCCGCCGTCCAATATACGCCCATAACCCGCAATCGGCACTTGGCATCCGCCTTCCATCTCTTTTAAAAATACGCGTTCAGCTCTAACAGCACGAGCGGTTTCATCATGATTTAGAGCTTGAAGAAGCGATAATAATTCATGGTCATTTTCTCGGCATTCGATAGCTAAAGCTCCTTGTCCCACAGCGGGAACGCTTATTTCCGGCTCTAGGTACTGAGTGACCGTATCTTTCGACCAGCCCATACGAGATAACCCTGCAGCTGCCAAGATAATCGCATCGTAATCTTCATTTTTTAATTTCTCTAGGCGTGTGTCGATATTTCCTCGAATCCATTTAATTTCGATATCTGAACGCATAGATAGAAGCTGTGCCCCTCGACGCAAGCTGCTTGTCCCAATCACAGCACCACTTGGTAGCTCCTCAAATCGCTCACCATTTTTTGAAATAAGCGCATCACGATGATCTTCTCGTAAAGGAATACATCCAATCGTTAATCCTTCTGGCAAAACAGCCGGCATATCTTTCATACTATGAACGGCCATATCAATTTCTTTATCTAACATGGCTTGTTCAATTTCTTTTACAAAAAGACCTTTACCGCCTACTTTGGACAGCGTTACATTTAAAATTTGGTCCCCTTTTGTAACCATTTCTTTAATTTCAAACTCAAAAGGAAGACCTTGTTTTTTTAATTGTTCAATGACCCACTTGGTCTGTGTTAACGCAAGTTTGCTTCGACGAGAGCCGACAATAATTTTTCGCATGTTGTCCTCCTAATTACGAACCCCAAAAGTGAAAATTCGATAAACTGCCAAATAAAAAGAAATTAATAAGTAAGACTAAGAACAATCCAATATTCCACATTGCGATTGCCTTTCCTTGAATACCTCTACGCAGTCTAGCATACAAGTAAGCGCTGTATGCAACAAACATTAAAAATGAACCTAACACTTTTGTATCGTACCAATGAAAATCTACGTATTTAATATAAGCCCATATGATTCCTAAGATTAACGAAAGCAATAACAGCGGTACACCAATTAAAATTAATACATAGGACATGTAATCTAGCTTTGTTAAATCTTCAATTCTTAGCAAGCGCTTGCCCCACTTCTTCTTTTTCAATAAATTATACTGAACAAGATACAGAGCGGAAAAAACAAAAGAGACTGAAAAAGCGCCGTAAGATAAAATAGCCATAGTAATATGAATGATTAATAATTCTGACACAAGGCGCTCCGACTGGACAGCAGTGTATGTTTCAAGTGGAGCAAACGTATGAATAGCCATAATTAAGAAACCAATCACATTTGTAAAAAACACCATAAAATCAACGCGGAACAGGCGATTAATCACAAGTGAAAGAGTAATTAAGACCCACGCGTAAAAATACAGCCCTTCAGAAACGGTAAGAATAGGAAACCTTCCCGTCTCAAACATTCGTAAAATTAAAAAGGCTGTTTGCAAAACCCAAACAATAGAAAGTAACCAGAAGGCTATCGAGTTTGCCTTCCGGTTATTTTGTACAAAATCAATAAAATATAATAAAACGCTCACCGCGTATAAAATCACAATCAATTCATAGATTCTGGTTAATTCCATATCAACCATTATTCAATCCTCACTTAAGACTGATAAGCTACTGAATGAGACGTAATCGATGTATGAAGCTGCTCTTCTTTTTCTTTTTGTAAAGCAACTTCCTGTTCAATATTAAAAATTTTCATGAACAGCTCTAAAGACTCTTCAGCATGTTTCTCTCCAGCCAATTCTTTCGCGTGTAAAATTGGATCGCGAAGAAGTTGATTAATTATACTTTTTGTATGTTTATTTAAAACTTTGCGCTCACGCTCAGATAAATCTGGGAGCTTACGATCAATGCTTTTCATCGTTTCAGCTTGAATGGTAAGTGCTTTTTGACGAAGTGCAGAAATAACAGGCACAACGCCTAATGTACCAAGCCAAGACTTGAAAGCAACAATTTCAGCTTCAAGCATAATTTCAATTTCATCCGCAGCTTTTTGACGCTCTTGCAAATTGGATTCTACAATCCCGTTTAAATCGTCGATATCATATAAAAAGACCGTCTCTAGCTCATCTAGTTCTGGATCTAAGTCACGCGGAACGGCGATGTCTACCATAAACAATGGACGACCTTTACGCGTACGCTCGGCTTCACTCATCATTTGTTTCGTTACTACATAGTCATTAGCCCCTGTTGAACTAATTAAGATATCTGCTTCGCTTAAAGCATGTTGAAGATCAGCAAATGGTTTGGCTTCTCCAGAAAAACGGTTTGCTAGCTCTTGTGCCTTTTCAAATGTTCGATTCACTACCGTTACTTTTTTAGCTCCGCTGCCATATAAATTCTGTACGGCAAGCTGACCCATTTTTCCCGCACCAAGAATCAACACATGTTTGGATGATAAGTCTCCAAAAATCTTTTTAGCAAGCTCTACAGCTGCATAGCTGACAGAAACTGCATTCGCACCAATTTCTGTTTCATGATGAGCTTTTTTGGCTAATGTCACAGCTTGTTTAAACAGCTGATTAAAAACCGTTCCAATTGTTTCTTCTTCTTGAGCAAGCAAAAAGCTTGAACGCACTTGTCCAAGAATTTGTGTTTCACCAATCACCATTGAATCTAATCCACATGCTACTCGGTATAAATGTTCGATGGCTCCATCATTTTCATAGATAGTTAAATAAGGCGAAAACTCTTCTTTATCTATTCCGAACCATTCAGCTAAAAATGCTTTTACATAATAACGGCCCGTGTGTAATTGATCAACAACAGCATAAATTTCCGTACGATTGCATGTTGAAACAATGATGTTTTCCAAAATACTTTTTTGGCCGCTTAACGTTTTCATGGCAGATGCTAGTTCTTGCTCATTAAAACTAAGCTTTTCTCTTATTTCAACAGGGGCTGTTCGAAAGTTTAAGCCGACTGCTATAATATGCATTTGTACATACCCCCTATAATTGAAATGTGCTTATTTATCCGAATTTGACGGGCAGTAACCCCTAAATTTCCAAAGAGCTACAGTGAGATAACTGCCCGTAAAATCCGGCGTTCTTCATTCTACTATTCGTAAAAAGCGGCGGACATTACACAGGTGTAAGCTTCGCCTTATCTCTAACTATTATAACATGTTCTATAAGTCATTCGAAAAAAAAATGTGAACAGTCTTTGAAAACATGTGTTAAGATATTAACTGTTATTCCGTAATAAATTGTATCAAAAAAGCAGCGTTTTATCACGTTTTCTGTTTTGAAACACCTGGAGGTTACTATGAAAAAGCAATCAATGTTTTTTGGTGTCTTACTAGTTGGATTTGGAATCTTTTTCTTACTGAATGAACTACATATGAGCATTGCAGCAAAGGTATACACGTGGCCTGTACTGTTAATTTTAATAGGAGCAGCCCTGTTAACTGAGTCTGCTTTATCTCAAGATCATTCAAACTTGCTTGCAAGCTACATATTAATCACTTTAGGTATTCATTTCTATGTAAGTGAACAAATTCCCTTTTGGCCTACGAATATTAGCATGGTCGTTTTTATGGTGGCCATTAGCTTTTTACTCAGTGCTAGAAAAGCCAAATCAGGCTTTTTCCAAGGCGGCACCCTTTTAATTATTGCCATTTTAATGATGTTTTCAGACCGTCTTAAACTATTTTTGCCAAAAGTTGAAGACGGCGTAAATTATTTAACAACCTTCTGGCCTATTTTATTGTTACTAGTTGGGCTATATTTATTATTTTTCAAACGAAAGTAATCTATGTAAATAAGTTAAAAAAATGGAACGTTTGACTCACTTCCTGTTAGAGTGATGATAAACGTTCCATTTTTTTAGATTCTATTCCTTTGTTTAGTGAGTCATGCGATACTGCAAAGATTTCCACGCTTTATCTTTTCCTTCACCTGTTTCAGATGAGAAATGAATTAATTCATCATTTGGATCTAAGTCCAGCGTTTCTCTCACTACTTTTAAGTGCTTTTGCCATTTTCCTTTAGGAATTTTATCAGCTTTCGTCGCAATAACCATAACGGGAAGGTCATGGTGCTTCAAAAACTCATACATCATAACGTCATCCTTTGAAGGGGCATGGCGTAGATCAACAATCATTAACACAGCTTTAAGCTGCTCACGATTTGTTAAATACGTTTCAATCATTTTCCCCCATGCTTCACGCTCTTTTTTAGACACTTTTGCAAATCCGTAGCCAGGTACGTCTACAAAGTGAAGGATTTCATTAATTAAAAAGAAGTTAAGCGTTTGAGTTTTTCCGGGCTTAGACGACGTACGCGCTAAGCTTTTGCGATTGAGCATCTTGTTAATAAAAGATGATTTCCCTACATTTGAACGGCCTGCTAACGCAAACTCTGGCAGGTTTTCTTTAGGATATTGTTCAGGGCGTACGGCACTGATGACAATATCGGCTTGAGTTACTTTCATTTTACCTCTCCTACTAGCGCATGTTCCAATACTTGGTCCACATGTGACACAAGAACGATGTCTAATTCCTCTTGTACACTGTCAGGGATATCTTCAATATCACGTTCATTATCATGAGGGATTAATATTTTAGTTAATCCGGCACGATGTGCACTAAGTGACTTTTCTTTTAAACCGCCGATTGGTAATACGCGACCTCTTAGTGTAATTTCTCCTGTCATTCCTACTTCTCTGCGCACTGGTTTACCCGTTAGTGCTGATACTAGAGCAGTGGCAATGGTAATTCCTGCAGAAGGTCCATCCTTTGGTACAGCTCCTTCTGGAACATGGATATGAATATCATGTTTTTCATAAAACTTTTCATCAATTCCTAGTTTCTCTGTATTTGAACGCACGTAGCTAAATGCTGCCTGAGCTGATTCTTTCATTACGTCTCCAAGCTTTCCGGTTAGCACTAGTCTTCCTTTACCAGGGGACAAGCTTACTTCAATGGCTAGCGTGTCTCCTCCTACAGTTGTGTAAGCAAGACCTGTAGCAACGCCGACTTGATCTTCCGTCTCAGCCTGTCCGTAACGGAACCTAGGCTTACCAAGGAATTCTTCAAGCGTTTTGGCCGTCACCACCACGCGCTTTTTCTCGCCAGAGACTACGATACGAGCTGCTTTTCGGCAAATGGAAGCAATTTCGCGTTCAAGGTTACGAACACCAGCTTCTCTCGTATATAAACGGATGATTGCTGTTAACGCGTCATCGCGAATCTGCAAATTGCCCTTTTGCAATCCGTGATTTTCTAGCTGGCGCAGCAATAGGTGACGCTTCGCGATTTCAAGCTTTTCCAGCTCCGTGTAACCAGCAATTTGAATAATTTCCATTCGATCGCGCAACGGCCCCGGAATCGTAGCTAAGTTATTAGCTGTAGCCACGAACATCACTTTTGATAAATCATACGTTTCTTCTATATAGTGATCGCTGAAATTATGGTTTTGTTCAGGATCCAATACTTCTAACAAAGCAGAAGACGGGTCTCCACGGAAATCATTTGACATTTTATCGATTTCATCAAGCAGAAATACCGGATTAATCGTTCCTGCTTTTTTCATTCCTTGAATAATGCGTCCAGGCATAGCTCCCACGTACGTGCGACGATGACCGCGGATTTCTGACTCATCTCTCACGCCGCCTAGAGACACTCGTACAAAATGACGATCTAGAGACGTAGCAATTGAACGGGCTAGGGATGTTTTCCCTACGCCAGGAGGTCCTGCTAAACATAAAATAGGGCCTTTAAGAGATTTTGTCAACTGCTGCACAGCTAGATACTCTAATACGCGTTCCTTCACTTTTTCAAGGCCATAGTGCTCATCGTTCAGCACTTGTTCAGCATTATGAATATTGAGCGTATCTTCCGTTTCATTTGTCCAAGGTAGCGCAATCAACCACTCGATATAATTTCGAATGACTGAGCTTTCAGCGGAGGTAGCAGGAATTTTTTCATAGCGATCCAATTCTTTAAACGCCACTTGTTTGACATGGTCCGTCATCCCACTTGCTTCAATTTTTTCGCGAAGTGTTGCTACTTCTCCCGTCTTTCCTTCTTTGTCTCCAAGCTCTTTTTGAATCGCCTTCATTTGCTCACGAAGATAATACTCTTTCTGAGTGCGTTCCATTGATTTCTTTACACGCTGTCCAATTTTTTTCTCCAGCTGCAAAACTTCTTGCTCGTCTTGAATATGAGAAATGATCGTATTTAATCTTTCTTTCACATCAGTTATTTCTAAAATTTCTTGTTTAAGCTGAATTTTTATTGGTAAATGAGAGGCTACAATATCCGCTAATCTTCCTGGTTCTTCAATGTCGCTTACGGTTGAAAGAGTTTCAACGGACACCTTTTTGGAAAGTTTTATGTATTGTTCGAAATAGTCTAAAAGCGTGCGCATCAGCGCTTTATCTTCTACATCAACCTGATGTTCTTCGTTTTGCTTTTCCACGTGCACAACAAAATATTCTTCGCTGTCTTCAAATTCTGTAACGGTTACGCGATTTAGTCCTTCTACTAAGACGCGCATCGTTCCATTCGGCAGCTTTAGCATTTGTTTAATTTTTGCTAACGTACCGGTTCTATATAAATCCTCTTTTGTTGGTTCATCGATACCCATATCTTTTTGTGATACTAAACAAACTAAGTGATCATCCATCATTGCTTTTTCTAATGCTTGCACAGATTTATCTCGCCCAACATCTAAATGAAGCACCATTGTCGGATAGACGATCAAACCTCGTAAAGGCAATAGCGGCATTGTCAATTTTTCTTTTTCTGCCATGCAATGAACACCTCCAATGCTCGTCAATTAAAGTATGTAAAGTGTGAATTCTTTTAACAATTTTATCTCATTTGTATACACATGTCTAACAATAGTAATTACTAATTGTACCATGAGAAAGAATTAAAAGGCAAAATATATCTTTTTAAGCTCTTTTCATAAAAAAACGCCTTTTTCGTTGTCTGTGTATAAAGGTTTTATACGCGAAAAAGGCGATGAATATTCATCTGACCATTAATTTTTAATTATCATGATAGAATTAGCTAGATTCTCTATTTGAAATAGCTGGATCTACCGACAAATGTGCAACATGCTCATGTACAGACAATAGTGCTTGTTCGAACACCTCTGTTAAATGATGGACAGGAATAATATCGATACCTTTTACCTTTTCTACCATTGCATTCATATTTTCCTTTGGCACAATCACCGTCTGAACGCCCGCTTGTTTTGCTGCCTTGATTTTTGGAATCACACCGCCAATTGGCTTTACGTTGCCGTGCAGACCAATTTCTCCTGTCATTGCTACCGTATGTTTAATTGGCACTTCATAAATCGCTGAGTAGATCCCTGTTGCCATCGCAATACCAGCAGAAGGTCCATCAATTGGCACGCCTCCCGGAAAGTTTACATGAATATCATACTCATCGGCTGGAACATCCATTGAACGAAGAACCGTTATGACATTTTCAATTGAGCTTTTAGCCATACTTTTACGGCGGATAGACTTCCCTTGAGTCCCTATACTTTCCTCTTCAACGATACCTGTAATAATAATGTTCCCTTTCTCTTTTGCAGGAATCGCTTTGACTTCAATTTCTAAAAGTGCTCCAGAGTTGGGCCCGTACACCGCTAATCCATTAATAAGTCCCACTTTTTCCTCATCTGCAATTTTCGGATCGTGTCTTGGAGATAGTTGACTAGAATGAACAATCCATTCAATATCTTCATTTTTAATGTCCGTTCGTTCCTCTGATATCGCTAATCCAGCCGCAATTTGCATCATATTAACCGTTTCACGTCCATTGCGTGCATATGTAGAAAAAAGAGATAAACCTTCTTCTGATATATCCATTCTTACTTTATTTGCTGCTTTTTTTGCAACTGTAATAATTTCGTCACGATCAAGCTCACGGAAAAATACCTCTACGCATCTGGAACGAATGGCAGGCGGAATTTCATTAGGCGTTCTAGTCGTCGCACCAATCAAGCGAAAGTCTGCTGGCAACCCATTTTGAAAAATATCGTGAATATGTGTCGGGATTTGTGTGTTTTCTTCGCTGTAATAGGCGCTTTCCATAAACACTTTTCGATCTTCTAGAACCTTTAACAGCTTATTCATCTGAATAGGATGGAGCTCTCCAATTTCATCAATAAATAAAATTCCCCCGTGTGCATCTGTAACCGCTCCTTGTTTTGGCTGCGGAATTCCAGCTTGGCCCATGGCACCTGCTCCTTGGTAAATAGGATCATGAACAGACCCAATCAAAGGATCAGCAATGCCTCGCTCATCAAAACGCGCCGTAGTTGCATCTAACTCTACAAATACAGCCGATTGTTTGAAAGGTGATTTTTTATTTTTTTTTGCTTCTTCTAACACTAAACGTGCTGCTGCTGTTTTTCCTACTCCAGGCGGCCCGTATACAATCACGTGCTGTGGATTAGGGCCGCAAAGGGCAGCCTTTAGTGACCGAATTCCATCCTCTTGTCCGACAATATCGGAGAAGCTAGACGGCCTCACACGTTCAGCAAGCGGCTCAGTTAAAGAGATGGCTCTCATTTTCTGCAATTGCTCCATTTCTTTCTTTGAATCCCGGTCAATTGAGACTTTTTGCGTACGCTGATTGCGTAATAAATTCCAAAAATATAAGCCAATGATGATACCAAAAAAGAGTTGGACCATTAAGGCAATATTCGTCCAGTTCATAGATAAACCTCCTGCGCAGTTTAGTAAGATAATTATCAGTTATTATCTCCCTGCAGCAGTAGGAATAAACAAGATTCTAGTAAAAAGTAAAATTTAGTTGTGCTTCATCAACAGAAAAAAGCCGGATACTCAATTTGAGTACCCGGCTTTTTTTATGCTGATGTTTTGCTGCCTTCTTGAATAGTAGATCCGTCTTCTAATACGAACTTAGGAGCCGCTTGATCACGAACAGTTTCACCTGTGATAATACATTTTGTAATATCATCACGTGAAGGAAGATCAAACATTACATCTAACATAATACCTTCAATGATTGAACGTAGACCACGAGCACCTGTTTTACGCTCGATTGCTTTTTTAGAAATTTCTACTAAAGCCTCGTCTTCGAACTCAAGTTCAACGTCATCAAGTTCAAGCATTTTTTGATATTGTTTCACTAGTGCATTTTTCGGTTTTGTTAAAATCTCAACTAGCGCTTCTTCATCAAGAGGCACTAAGCTAGCAGTAACCGGTAAACGACCAATAAACTCTGGAATTAAACCAAATTTTAATAAATCTTCCGGTAATACTTTTGCTAGTAACTCTTTTTCTGTAAAGTCTTGTTGTTTTGTTTCTGAACCGAAACCAATTACTTTTTTACCTAGACGACGCTTAATAATAGGTTCGATTCCGTCAAATGCACCACCGCAAATAAATAAAATATTTGTTGTATCAATTTGAATAAATTCTTGATGAGGGTGTTTACGTCCACCTTGAGGAGGAACACTTGCTACAGTACCTTCTAAGATTTTAAGAAGAGCCTGCTGCACACCTTCACCTGATACATCACGTGTAATAGATGGGTTTTCAGACTTACGCGCTACTTTATCAATTTCATCGATGTAGATGATACCTTTTTCAGCTTTCTCCACATCGTAATCAGCTGATTGAATTAATTTTAATAAGATGTTTTCAACATCTTCTCCTACATAACCCGCTTCTGTTAGAGATGTTGCATCTGCAATCGCAAACGGTACGTTTAAAATACGAGCCAATGTTTGAGCTAGTAAAGTTTTACCGCTTCCTGTAGGTCCAATTAATGCAATATTACTTTTTGATAACTCAACGTCATCAATTTTACTGTTTGAATTGATTCGTTTGTAATGGTTGTATACCGCAACGGATAACGATTTTTTCGCATCCTCTTGACCAATTACATACTCATCTAAAATGTCACGAATTTCTTTTGGTTTTGGTACATCTTTAAATTCTACTTCTTCTTCTGTACCTAACTCTTCTTCTACGATTTCCGTGCAAAGTTCAATACATTCATCGCATATGTAAACACCTGGACCCGCAACTAACTTGCGTACTTGTTCTTGTGTTTTACCACAAAATGAGCATTTTAACTGCCCTTTTTCATCGTTAAATTTAAACATAATTTTCACCCCTTGTAGTATTTACTAAAGTGCTCGAAGCTGATTTCTATCCGCGCTATAGCCCAACAACATGAACAACTCATCTATTTGTAGGTAAATGCCCCTCTTTATCACATAGTAAAAGCGCTATGAAAAGATTTGTATTGCATTTTACCATACATTTTCTTGAATAGATACTAAAACGTTTTATGTATATGTTGTTGATGAGCATAACAGAATGGAGATCTGCTATTATATAGTGTCCTCTTATTGGGCCTATTTCATAACCACGGATTTCAAACAATGGGTTAAAGCTGCTTCTACGGTGTTGGTTATGATATAAAAAAACTATTGAAGTTTATAAAACAAGGCACGATCAAGTCGCGCCTTGTTTCTTACTTACTATTATGCAACAGCTTTGCTGTTTTCTACAAGAAATTCAACTGCTTTACGTACTTTCATGTCTTCTTTAATGCTATCAAGACTGCCAAGCACTTTCTTAATTTCTTCGACAGGCATGTTGTACATTCCTGCCATGTTTTCTAATTCTTTTTCTACTTCTTCTTCGCTTACTTCAAGATTTTCAGCTTTTGAAATAGCTTCTAGCGTTAAGTTGATTTTCACACGCTTTTCAGCATCCGGACGCATTTGGTCGCGAAGAGCTTTTTCATCTTGACCTGAGAATTGGAAGTAAAGTTCAAGGTTAAGACCTTGCATTTGTAAACGTTGTTCAAACTCTTGCATCATACGATCCATTTCAGTATTGAACATTGCTTCTGGAATTTCTACTTCAGCGTTTTCAGCAGCTTTTTCTACTAAAGTGTCGCGAAGAGCTGATTCCGCTTGATTCTCTTTATCGCTTTGTAATTTTTCTTTTGTTTTTGCTTTTAACGCTTCTAAAGTTTCTACTTCTTCATCTACGTCTTTTGCAAACTCATCGTCTAAAGCTGGAAGCTCTTTAGATTTGATTTCGTGTAATTTCACTTTGAATTTAGCAGCTTTACCAGCTAGCTCTTCAGCGTGATACTCTTCAGGGAATGTTACTTCCACTTCTTTTTCAGCGCCTACTTCAAGACCAACTAGTTGCTCTTCAAAGCCAGGGATGAATGTGTTAGAACCGATTTCTAAAGAATAGTTTTCGCCTTTTCCGCCTTCGAATGCTTCGCCATCAACGAAACCTTCAAAGTCGATTACAGCTGTATCACCTTCAGCTACAGTTCCTTCTTCTTTAACAACTAGTTCAGCGTGACGCTCTTGAAGTGTTTTTAATTCTGATTCAACGTCTTCGTCTGTTACAGTTGTATCTACTTTTTCTACTTCTAAGTTTTTGTATTCGCCTAATTTAACTTCAGGCTTAACAGTTACTTTAGCAGTGAAAACTAGAGGTTGTCCTTTTTCGATTGTTTCAACATCGATTTCTGGACGATCAACCGGCTCGATACCAGCTTCAACAATTGCATTGCTGTAAGCCTCAGGTAATAAGATGTCTAGTGCATCTTGGTATAAAGATTCTACGCCAAAACGTTTTTCGAAAAGTGGACGAGGCATTTTACCTTTACGGAACCCTGGTACGTTTACTTGTTTTACAACTTTTGTGAATGCTTTATCTAAGGCTTTATCAAACTCAGCAGCTTCAACTTCTACTGTTAAAACGCCTTGATTTCCTTCTTGTTTTTCCCATTTTGCAGACATGAATGTTTCCCTCCAAAATCATTTTAAGTAGTGATTTCTAAATTAGATAATGCAGATAGCCTATCAGTTCAACCCTCAATCATTATCTATTTAACTCCCTATTACTTTAAAGTAAGTAGGAATGTAATGTAAAGATGAAATTCTACTATACGTATTTAAGTGCATTTTACAACCATTATATTATAACATACAACAATGACGTTTCAACTAAACACCACATTTTATATAAAAGAAATTTCTTCAATTTCTTTTAGCTCTTTAATTGCCTTTCTTAATTCAGCTGCGGAGAAACTTCCGTCTTCCTCTGCTACAGCTGCATCTGACTCTTCTCCTTGCATCATCAGACTAATAGCATACACCGCTTCTGTCCAAAGTTTTACATTATCACCCGGTAAAAACGGAAATGTAATAAATAAATGACGCTGCCATATCTCAACGGCAACCTGCAGCAATGTAGGATTTTCATGTTCCAGCTTTTCCGTCAGCTGCGCCTCTACTTGCTCGGCAAAAAAATACGGTGTTGTTCGTTGAAGCTGAAGCGCATTTACTTTTTTCGTCTCTCCAAACTTAGTAATCATAAAATCAATGTCTACTTCTTCTTCCATGACTGTTTTTAAAGCGACTGTTTTTACGATAGGGTGAACAGCTTCGGATGAAAATAGCTGTTCCAGAAAGAAGCGCTGCTTTTCAATTCTCTTTGTTTTTAATGAATGAACCCATTCAAGCTGATCTTGAATATTGTCTAGAGCTGTGAATGATTTAAACTGCTCTAGCTGTTCTTCTTCTGTTTGTTCTTCTATGACTTGTTCTTGATTCATTCTATTCTTACAGAACTCCAATAGCTGATAAAGCTGTTCAGCATGTTCAGAAGGGAGTTTGTGTTCTTGAATAACTGCTTGTAGAGTGACATATCCTTCATGATAGTGACCAAGCTGAATTAACACCATGAGGTACATTTGCAAATTATGATAATAATCGCCAATATCTTCTTTCAGCATTTGCTCACATAATTCCTTAGCTATGCCTGCATCACCGAGCTCCACGTGACAAATAACAAGGCCAAGCAAAATTTCATGATGCTTATTATCAAGTTCGTAGGCCTGCTCAAATAAAGGAAGTGCTTCTTGAAATTGCTTGTGCTGCATATGATCTGTAGCTTTTTCAACCAACCGTTCTTTTAATAGAGGAAAAGCTACAATTTTGTTTTGTTGTTCATTCGACATGTTTTCTCCCCACTTCGCGGTCCATTTGCTTTACAGTTTAGCAATTCGATTAACGGAACGCAAAAAAATCGAGCAAAATCATAATTTTGCTCGATTTTTGGTTAATATCTTACCGTTTTTGCTTCATAAGCAGAAATGTCGTCTTCAAAAGAAAGCGTATAGCCAATTTCATCATATCCGTTAACAAGCATATATTTCCAATGTCCATTGATATCAAACGTACGTTCAAAACCTGCTTCATCGGTAATTTTTTGCTGATGAAGATCGATTGTACAGGCGTAAGAAGCACTTTGAGACTCTTTCATTAAATAGGAAACATCTTCTTTTGGTAAAACAATAGGTAAAATACCATTTTTTAGACAGTTTTGTTTAAAAATATCCGCAAATGAAGGTGCGATAATAGCACGGAACCCGTAGTCTAAAAGCGCCCATGGAGCGTGTTCACGTGACGAACCACATCCGAAGTTCTCGTCGGCTACAAGAATTGTTGCTCCTTGATTTTGAGGCTGATTTAATTCAAACGTTTCATTTAACGTCTCATCTTCATTATATCGCCAATCAAAAAATAGAAATTGGCCAAAGCCAGTACGCTCAATTCTTTTCAAAAATTGCTTTGGGATAATTTGATCAGTATCTACGTTTGCTCGGTCGAGACCTGCTACTTTCCCTGTATGGATTGTAAAAGCATTCATCTGTGTTCTCCTCCTTATCGCACCGCTTGTTCTTGTAGTTTGCGTACATCAACAAAATGTCCATATACCGCTGCCGCTGCTGCCATTACCGGGCTTACTAAATGCGTTCTGGCGCCTTTTCCTTGACGTCCTTCAAAATTCCGGTTAGAAGTGGACGCACAGTGTTCGCCTTGTGGAACTAAGTCAGAGTTCATGCCTAGACACATGCTGCAGCCGGAGTCTCTCCAATCAAAACCTGCTTCAATAAAAATAGCAGATAGCCCTTCTTCTTCAGCCACTCGTTTTACTTTTTGAGAACCTGGTACAATGATCGCTCGCACATCTGGTGACACTTTCTTTCCTTTAATAAATGCTGCCACGTCACGAAGATCAGACAAACGAGCATTTGTACATGAACCGATAAATACATGCTGAACTGGAATCTCTTCTATTGCCATGCCAGGCTGTAAGCCCATATACTCAAGTGCTCGTGACAAAGACTTTCTCTCAGCTTCTGTTTTACACTCTTCTAATGTAGGAACTTGCTTGCTAACATAAGAACTCATCGCCGGGTTTGTTCCCCATGTTACAACAGGTTCAATTGTATCTGCATCAATTTCCAGCGTTTCATCGTACGTTGCACCTTCATCTGTTGCTAAAGCTGCCCAAGCTTCCACTGCTTTTTCAAACTGTTCTCCTTTAGGAGCATACTGACGTCCTTTAATATAAGAGAACGTGACATCGTCTGGACTGATTAAACCAGCTTTTGCACCGGCTTCAATAGACATATTACAAATGGTCATGCGCTCTTCCATTGAAAGATCGCGAATACATTCGCCCGTAAATTCCACGATTGAACCCGTTCCAAAATTCACGCCGAATTTTTGAATTATTGCTAACACAATGTCCTTAGCATAAACGCCAGGCTGCTTTTTTCCATTCACTTTCACTTGTAGCGTTTTTGGTTTCGCTTGCCATAGCGTTTGTGTTGCTAAAACATGCTCTACCTCACTAGTTCCTATCCCAAAAGCAAGCGCTCCAAATGCACCGTGAGTAGATGTATGACTATCTCCGCACACAATGGTTTTTCCAGGCTGAGTTAATCCTAATTCCGGTCCAATGATATGCACAATTCCTTGCTCTTCACTTGTTAAATCTAAAAGCTTCACACCAAACTCATGACAGTTTTCAGATAGTTTGTCTACTTGTTTCTTTGCAATCGGATCTTTAATATTAAAACGGTCAACCGTTGGAATGTTGTGATCCATTGTAGCAAACGTTAAGTCTGGACGCTTCACTTGGCGATTTGCCACGCGAAGACCTTCAAATGCTTGAGGAGACGTTACTTCATGAATAAGATGAAGATCGATATATAATAAGTCAGGCTTCCCCTCTTCTCGACGTACAACATGTTGTTCCCAAAGCTTATCAATAATTGTTTTTGGTTTCATACTGCTCCTCCTTTCTGATTATGAAAAACGTTTCTCACAAAACGTGAGAAACGCATGATTAACTGTAAGCTGTCATAATGCTTGAAATGGCAGAATCATTGGCAATTACCGCAGTTATCGCCTCCACCATTTTATCGGTACCTAAATAATGATTACCGTCTGCTAAGTCAGCTGTTCGATGACCTGCATGTAATACACTTTCAACCGCTTGTTCAATCACTGCTGCTTCTTTTTCTAATCCAAATGAATGTCTAAGCAACATTGCTGCAGATAAAATAGCAGCAATCGGATTAGCTTTGTTTTGACCAGCAATATCTGGTGCAGAACCGTGAACCGGTTCGTATAGAGACGGACCATCAGCCGTTAAGCTGGCAGATGGCAACATTCCTAACGATCCTGTCAGCATAGAAGCCTCATCACTCAAAATATCACCAAACATATTTTCAGTTACCACTACATCAAAATACTTCGGATTACGAATTAACTGCATAGCAGCTGAATCTACAAGCATATGCTCAAGCTCTACATCCGGGTAGTCTTTTGCTACTTCTTCAGCTACTTCACGCCACACTCTACTAGACTCAAGCACATTCGCTTTATCAACAGACGTTACTTTTTTACGTCGATTTACAGCCGTGTCAAATGCTTGGCGAATAATTCTTTCTATTTCTGTACGCTTATAAAATAATGTGTCGACAACTGTTTCTTCATTTCCTTCTGTTCGGCGCTCGCTAGGCTTACCAAAATATAAGCCTCCTGTTAGCTCACGGACGATAATGAAGTCAACACCTTCAATGTATTCTTTTTTCAGAGGAGAGGCATCCGCTAAGCTATCATAAAATGTCACCGGACGAAGATTAGCATATAAATCCAGTTCTTTTCGAATAGCTAGCAAACCTTTTTCCGGTCGCAAATGTGAAGGGTTACGATCCCATTTTGGCCCTCCAACCGATCCAAGTAATACAGCATCTGCCTGCTTACAAGTCTCAATTGTACTTTCTGGAAGAGGGGTGCCCGCCTCATCAATTGCAGCTCCGCCAATTAGTCCATACGTAAACTCAAATTGATGATCAAAGCGCTCTCCAATTGCTTTTAAAACGGCAACAGCGCCTTTGGTTACTTCTGTTCCTACGCCGTCACCCGGTAATACAGCGACTTTTTTTGTCATGGTGGTCTCTCCCTTCAGTTCACATTACTTCTTGCTTTGTACGATGCTGCTGAATAGCGATTAAACGATTAATGGCGTTCAGATATGCTTTCGCTGATGATTCTAATACGTCAAATGCTACTCCGCGTCCGCTTGCTTCAGTTCCTTCGCTTTCAACCTTCACAAATACTTCAGCCAGTGCATCCGGCCCACCGTTAATAGACTGAATACGATAGTCTAATAGTTTTACATCTTGTTCAACACAGCGCTGTAGGGTATTATAGATAGCTTCCACGCTTCCAGATCCCGTAGCTGCTTCTTGAATCTCTTCGCCGTTTTCTTTGCGAAGCGTAATCGTAGCCGTTGGAATATTGTTCGTACCATACTGAACTTGCAGACTTTCAAGCTTATATTCACTGTCTTTGCTAACTTGCTTTTGAATGACTAATGCCAATAAATCATCATCGGTAATGTCTTTTTTCTTATCTGCTAAGTCTTTAAACTTCTCAAAAAGCACGTTTGCTTCTGTATCTTCCAATGTGAATCCAAGCTCTACTAAGCGTGTACGGAACGCATGACGGCCTGAGTGTTTACCAAGCACAATTGGATTTTGTTTAACACCCACAAGTTCTGGGGAAATAATCTCATATGTTAACGGATTTTTTAAGACGCCATCTTGGTGAATACCTGATTCATGAGCAAAAGCATTTTTTCCGACAATTGCTTTATTTGGTGCAATATTCATTCCGGTAAGCTTACTGATAATGTCACTCGTACGCTTAATTTCAGGCAAGATAAGACCTGTGCTCGCTTTATAGAAATCTTGACGGACATGAAGCGCAAGTGCTACTTCTTCAAGAGCTGCGTTACCCGCACGTTCTCCGATTCCGTTAATCGTTCCTTCAATTTGAGTAGCTCCTGCTTCAATCGCAGCCATTGAATTGGCCACAGCTAGCCCTAAGTCATCGTGACAGTGAGCTGACAAATCAACTTTATGAATATTTGACACATGTTCTTTTAAGTAATTAAATACTGATTGATAGTCACCAGGAGTGATAAATCCTACTGTATCTGGAATATTAACGACTTTTGCACCAGCATCAATAACTGCTTCTACAATTCTTGCTAAAAACGGTAAATCTGTTCGACATGCATCTTCAGCAGACCATTGAACAACCGGGAATTTTTTACTTGCGTACTTCACCATTTCCACTGCTGTTTCAAGTACTTCATCAGGTGTTTTTTTCAATTTATGCTGCATATGAATTTCGGAAGTAGCGATAAAAACATGCAGTCTTGGTTCTGCACTTTCTTTTAACGCTTCCCATGCAATGTCAATATCTTTTGTAACAGACCTTGCAAGGCCTGTTACAGAAGAATTTTTGACAATAGACGCAATTTCTTTTACGGATTGAAAATCACCTTTTGAAGAAGCGGGAAATCCGGCTTCAATGATGTCGATACCTAATCGCTCTAACTGCTTAGCAATTTCAAGCTTTTCTTGTAGGTTCAAATTGACTCCAGGTGACTGTTCACCATCGCGTAGCGTCGTGTCAAATAGTTTAATTTTTTGCACTAGCGATCACCGCTTCTTTCTTTTGTTTTTTAACAAATGGCATCATTTCACGTAATTGAGCGCCAACTTTTTCAATTAAATGTTCGTTTTCACGGTTATTGATAGCTGTAAATTCCGGACGATTTGCTTGGTTTTCTAGGATCCAGCCCTTTGCAAATTTACCTGTTTGGATATCTTCAAGCACTTTTTTCATTTGTGCTTTTGAACGCTCATCTACAACGCGTGGTCCTGAAACGAAGTCACCCCATTGAGCTGTATCAGAGATTGAATAACGCATGCCTTCCATTCCGCCTTCATACATAAGGTCAACAATTAATTTTAATTCGTGTAAACACTCAAAATATGCAACTTCCGGTTGGTAGCCAGCTTCTACAAGCGTTTCAAAACCAGCTTTAACTAATGAAGTTAACCCACCGCAAAGTACTGCTTGCTCACCGAAAAGATCTGTTTCTGTTTCTTCTTTAAATGTTGTTTCTAATACACCCGCACGAGCTGAACCGATTGCTTTAGCATAAGCTAACGCTACGTCTTTTGCTTCTCCAGTTACATCTTGGAATACTGCGAATAACGCCGGTACGCCAGCTCCTTCTTCATACGTTCTTCTTACAAGGTGACCAGGGCCTTTTGGAGCTACTAAGAATACGTCAACGAATTCAGGTGCTACGATTTGGTTAAAGTGAATGTTGAAACCGTGAGCAAATACTAAAGATTTTCCTGGTTTTAGTCCTGGAAGAATTTCTTCGTTATAAACTTTTGGCTGATACTCATCTGGAAGTAATACCATTACTACTTCTGCTTGTTGAACTGCATCTTTTACAGATAATACAGTGAAACCGTCCTGCTCTGCTTGATCCCATGATTTACCTTTACGTAATCCTACTACCACGTTTACTCCGCTGTCGCGTAAGTTTTGTGCGTGAGCGTGACCTTGTGAACCATAACCTACGATTGCTACTGTTTTACCTTGTAATAATTGATCCTTTGCATCTCCGTTATAATATACCTTTGTCATAATAAATCTCTCCTCTTAGTTTATATAGTTTTATATAGTTTACTTTTTAGTAACTAGCTAGAATTAAATGATTGATGAAAGTTTGGCTGCCGCTTTTTGCGTACCGCGCGGAACAGCTACTGTTCCCGTGCGCGTTACTTCTTTTAATCCATAAGGCTGAAGTAGATCAATCATCGCTTCAATCTTGCTGGATTCACCTGTTACTTGAATAATTAGGCTGTCGCGACTTACATCAATGATGGTTGCACGGAAAGGTTCAATTACTGCATAAAGTTCGTTACGGCTCGCTGGTGTAGAGGCTACTTTCATTAAAGCAAGCTCTCTTGACACCACAGCTTGATCCGTAATATCTTGAACTTTCAACACGTCGATCTGTTTGTTTAACTGCTTGATCACTTGTTCAGCAGCGTTATCATGCTCTACGTTCACAACAAACGTCATGCGTGATACATCCTCAGATTCAGTGTGCCCTACCGAAATACTCTCAATATTGAAATTTCTTTTTGTAAATAACCCCGTTACGCGATTTAAAACGCCCGCACGGTTTAATACAGTTGCTGTAATGATTCGCTTCATGGTTTCACCCCTACCATTTCATGTAATCCTTTTCCAGGTGCAACCATTGGATATACGTTTTCTTTAGGTGCGACAAAGAAATTTAGTAGAACAGGTCCATCTGTTTCCATTGCTTCTTTCAGAGCCGCATGCGCTTCTTCTTCAGTAGAAGCTTGTAAACCTTTAATGTCATAAGCCTCTGCAAGCTTCATTAAATTAGGCTGATTCGGAATTAAAGAGTGTGAGTAGCGTTCTTCATAGAAGATTTCCTGCCACTGACGAACCATACCAAGCGACTGATTGTTGAGTACAACCACTTTTACAGGTAAATTTAATTCTCTAATAACCCCTAATTCTTGAAGCGTCATTTGAAATCCACCGTCACCAACGACTGCTACAACTGTTTTATCTTTATTTGCCAGCTGAGCGCCGATTGCAGAAGGTAATCCAAAGCCCATAGTGCCAAGACCACCTGAAGTTACCCATCGATCTGGATTATTAAATGTGTAGTATTGAGCTACCCACATTTGATGTTGCCCAACGTCCGTTGTAACAACGGCATCTCCATTTGTATACTTGTGAAGCAACTCAACTACTTTTTGTGGTTTTAACACGTCCGCTGAGTTCTGATACCATAATGGATATTCTTGCTTCCACGCCGCTAATTTCTCATGCCATTTCGTATAATCTCCAACTTCTCCTTCTTGCAGAAGCAATTGCTTCAATACTTCTTTTGCATCTCCAACAATTGGAATCTTGGTTGGAACATTCTTTCCAATTTCCGCTGGGTCGATGTCAATGTGAGCAATTTTTGCATTTGGTGCAAAATGCTTTAAGTTACCTGTTACTCGGTCATCAAAGCGTGCACCGATACTAATGAGAAGATCACTCTCATAAATTGCCATGTTTGCTGTGTACGTTCCGTGCATGCCAGCCATTCCTAAATGAAGCGGATGATCTGCAGGAAAACAGCCCAACCCTAAAAGCGTATTAATAACCGGAATATTTTGACGCTCGGCATAATTTTTTAATTCTTCTGAACCTTTACTCAATAACACTCCCGCACCTGCTAGGATAACAGGTTGTTTTGCAGCTACTACTGCGTCTGTTAATTTTTTAACCTGCAGCTGATTTGGAAAATAAGTTGGCTGATAGCCAGGTAAATCAATTTCTCCTTCGTAGTTAAATGTTCCATCACCCTGTGCCATATCTTTTGGAATGTCGATTAAGACTGGACCAGGTCTTCCTGTTGTCGCAATATGAAATGCCTCTTTGATGATTCTCGGCATATCGCTGATATTGCGTACTTGATAGCTATGTTTTGTAATTGGCATTGTGATCCCTAATACATCTGCTTCTTGGAACGCGTCAGAACCAATTACACTTGAAGCTACTTGACCAGTAAAAACAACTAAAGGAAGTGAGTCAATCATCGCATCTGCCAAACCTGTTACGATATTTGTTGCGCCAGGACCACTTGTTGCGATAACTACACCGGGTTTGCCTGAAATTCTTGCGTACCCTTCTGCTGCGTGAATTCCACCTTGTTCGTGACGAGCAAGTACGTGAAACATTCCTGAACCATATAGCTTATCGTAAATCGGTAAAACGGCTCCCCCGGGGTAACCGAAGATGACGTCAACATTTTCTCTTCTTAGAGATTCAATCAACATGTCAGCTCCATTCATTTGTGCCCCAGTGCTTACAGGTTCTTTCGTTTGCATATTGGCTCCCACTTTTCTCATCCTTTCGTTTTCTAGATAAAAGAAAAAAGACTTCTCACCCCTAAATAGACCCTATCAAATGATATAGGTCAAGGGGCGAAAAGTCTTTTGTACTTTACGCGGTACCACCCTCGTTTGTAATCGTAATGATTACCTTATGAATGTATACTGTACATTCTTTTTGATAACGAGTGCTTTGGAAGTACACTCGGTCGCCCTTACTGAATTTCAGGGTGACACTCTGAGGTGAGTTCATTTTGAGTTGGTAACGTCGGCTTCCAGCAACCCGACTCTCTGTTGATACCTAAACATCAAAACTACTTATCCTCTTCAACGTTTTAAAACGCTATATGCTTTTTGAACAATGCTTTACACATCATATTTTAAATTAATTACAATTAATTAAAATTTTTAGAAAACTTATATTTGAGGACTATCTTACGCCCATTTCTATGCATAGTCAACCACTTTTCGAGATTTTTTTAGACAATTTAGACTAAACAGAATATTTGAATGCGTTTTCATTATTGATGTAATAAGGGTTTACAGCAGTTCAAAAAGTTTTTCTGAAACGTTCATTTGTACACACTGAATGAACAAACATTCACTTTGAAGATAAATAAAAAAACCGGCTTTTACTAAAAAGTAAAAGCCGGTTTTTTCCGGACGTCCCAGGAGAGATTCGAACTCCCGACCGACGGCTTAGAAGGCCGTTGCTCTATCCTGCTGAGCTACTGGGACATAATGTTAAAGTGTATCAAAGACAATACTTATTATATTCAAATATAATTTAAAAGTCAACGTTTTTTTGAAATTTTATGAGAAGAGAGGTAAAAAACCTTCTCTTCTCCCTATATTTGGCTATATTATGCTGAAAGTGTACAGGTTAACTGCATGCTAGGAATATGTTTACCGCTTATATCGTAAAACTGCACGGTAGCTTCTGTACCATCCATTACTAGTATAGCATACGTACGTTCTTTTCTCATACGAGGAAGTAACATACTTCCTGGATTAATAAATAAAACTCCGTCCATGAGCTCAGCTCCCGCTATGTGAGAATGCCCAAAACAAACAACGTTTGCCCCGACTTCTCTCGCTTTGTAATGCAAATTCATCATAGACATTTTAACATTATATAAGTGACCGTGTGTAACCAGACACGTAGCTTCTCCAAGCGACTCTACTCGATCATTAACGTAAGATGCATCGTAGTCACAATTTCCTCGAACGCCTAAAAACGCAGACATTTCTTTGCTGTCTTGCGGCAACTCAGAGTCCCCACAATGGATCATCTTATCTACATCAGCATGTCTCTCTCTGATAGTGAGCAGCTCTTCTTGTAACCCGTGGCTATCGCTTACAATTAATAGTTTCACACGTCATCACTCCTTCTAAAATTGTGCATCAATTAGCGGTGCTAGTTTTTTTAACGCATTTGCTCGGTGACTAATCTGATTTTTTTGCCCTTTGGTCAATTCTGCCATGGAGCATCTCCATTTTTCTACAAAGAAAATGGGATCGTACCCAAAACCGTTTTCCCCTCTTTTTTCCTCCAAGATGTGCCCTTCACACGTGCCTTCTACAATTTCGGTTCTCTTTCCGGGCACTGCAATAGCAAGAGCACAATGAAAGCGTGCCGTGCGCTTTTCAAACGGCACGTCATTTAATTTTTGAAGTACCTTCTCTATATTAGCATTATCATCTTTATTTTCACCAGCATAACGCGCGGAATAAACGCCTGGCTCCCCGTTTAAGGCATCAATAGCAAGCCCGGAATCATCGGCAATGACCGGCTTATTTAATGCGGATGAAATGGCCTCTGCTTTTAGCGTGGCATTCTCTGCAAATGTAACGCCCGTTTCTTCCACGTCTTCAATCTCAGGAAAATCAAGAAGCGATTTTACTTTAAATCCCTTCGGTGAGAAAAGTGTTTCAAAATCTTTTACTTTGCCTGCGTTTTTAGTTGCAATAATGATTTCACGCACGTTAATCCCTTACCTTTCTTTAACCGGAATGTAGGCAGCCAGATGATCAAGAACTTCCTTTTGCTGTTCAATCAATTGATAAACACCCTTTTCCCCTAAATCTAGAAGATGGTTTAACTGTTCTCTCGAAAACGTCGATTCCTCTCCCGTTCCCTGTAATTCTACAAACTGTCCGCTTCCTGTCATCACAATATTCATGTCAACTTCCGCTGTCGAATCTTCTTCATAATTTAAATCTAAAATTGAATTTTCTCCATGAATACCTACTGAAGTCGCAGCTAAGTAGTCACGAATAGGAATTTCTGTTAGCTTGTTCTCTTCAACCAGCTTTCCAAATGCTAAAACCATAGCCACAAAAGCACCTGTAATCGATGCTGTTCTTGTACCGCCATCTGCTTGAATAACATCACAATCAATCCAAATTGTCTTTTCTCCGACCTTTTCCAGATCGACTACAGAACGAAGAGCTCGTCCGATTAGACGCTGAATTTCCATTGTTCGTCCTGTGACTTTACCTTTTGATGATTCACGTATATTTCTTTGTGCCGTAGCTCGAGGCAGCATAGAATATTCAGCTGTAATCCATCCTTTTCCTTGTCCACGCATAAAAGGAGGCACTCTGTCGTCTATGCTTGCTGTACAAATAACCTTTGTGTCTCCTACCGAGATTAATACAGATCCTTCTGGATGCTTTAAGTATGAAGTATGAAGAGATACAGGTCTCAATTCATTAAATTCCCTACCGTCCAAACGCATTAAGCATGTCCTCCTATTCATTCATTTATATGTAATAGTCTCTTCCATTTTAACTATAAAACAGCGGAAAGAGGTCGCTATTTCAGCAGACCTCTTTCTACTTAGTCCTTTACTAGTATAACAAAAATTTGTTTTTAAAAACTACCTGTGTTCACATTTTTAGGTCTTGAAACTGGTTCCGTTAATTTTTTCCCTTTTTCATCTTTTAGCGTTTTTTTGCCATTCACCTTAATGGCAACGCTGTCTACGGCTTTTTGTTCCGTCAGCGATAACACTAAGGAGTCGAGAACATGCTGAGAAATTTCCGTTCCTTTTAAATTCCCAAAGATGTTTTTATTAAAGTTCAGCGTTAACTCACCGTCCGCATACTTTGGAGCTGCTACGAGCTTTGCATCAGGATTAAAATCTGTCACTAAACCTGATGCAGGTGCAGGTCCTTCTACAAGCTCGTTCACAATTGCAGTGTACATATCTTTGTCATCAGAAGCAATTCGTTTTGTGACAGGAACATAGTAAGTTTGTTTGCCCTCTTGAGCTAAGTAATAAATCGTAACTGGCTTCGTTTGAGTTACGTCAACTACTCCAGTATTATCAAAGTTAATGCCATCTGCTCTGCTCAACCCTTTACTGATTGGCGTATGATTTACAGGCATCTCATCTTTATCATAGCCGTTAATGCGAATTTTAACTTTATTTACGCCTTCAAACTGCGTCAGCGTCCAAGTGACGGCCTGCAGAATACGGAGTTCATCTTCTTTTTTATACTCAGCAAATTCAGGTGAAAAATCTGCTACCATCGTGCCGTCACTTTCCAGCTTTGTCCCTAAAACTCTTGTATCAGCAGGAAGAACCGCTCGGAAATTATTTGGCAATAAGTTTGTGACTGGTCCACCCTCTACTAAATATTCAAGAGACTGTTTAGCGACACCTTTTGATTTAGGAATTTCAAGCGTCTGGGGAACAACGTACCCGTTTTTATCAATTAAGTAGAGTTCTCTTTTGGTAGGCGCAGATGTTTCTGCGGCTTTACTTTGTTTTTTATTAGCTTCCGTTACTTTCGCTTCAGTCGCTAATGATTTTTCATCTTTCACATAGGTGACATCCTTTGGCGGATCAATTTCCTTTGCTGCGTTATCCCCTCCGAAAAGTCCACAGCCGGATAACAATACAGATGTGGTCACCACGGCGGATATGAGAACAAGTTGGGTCTTTTTGGACATTCCTTTCCCTCCTCAGACTGTTTGTACTACTATGTATACGAGCTTTTTTGCATTTTAGACCAGCTCAAAAAAGTTTTTGTCCACAAAAAAAACCGAGCATGATATGCACGGTTTTAAAGCTTGATATGTTCAACATTATATACAGGGTGCTCAAACCATTTAGATGCAATAGATTGAAACAGTTCTGTTGATCCTGTTGTAAAGAAGTAGTGTTCAGGCTCCATGTTTCTAGGAGCTAGTAAATTGCTATAAGAAAGAATAGCACTTACCTCTATTGCCGTTTCTTCGCCAGAACTGATTAACTGAACTCTAGGCCCAATTGCTTCTTGAATAACTGGCTTTAATAACGGATAATGCGTACATCCTAAAATAAGGGTATCCATATCTGTATGATAAAAAGGTTTTAATGTTTCTTTTACAATTCGCTGCGCTTCCGGTCCTTCATAATTACCGCTCTCTACAAGAGGCACAAACAAAGGGCATGCTAAATTTTCCACTTCCACTCTTGTATGAAGAGCTCGGAGTGCATGTGTATAGGCTTGACTTTTCACGGTTCCGTTTGTGCCGATTACACCTATTTTATGATTTTTAGTTACTTTAAGCGCAGCGCGTGATCCTGGTTCAATGACGCCTATAACTGGAATATCGAGCTGTTCTTGAATTTCATCCAGCACAACTGCCGTAGCCGTATTGCACGCAATAACAAGCATTTTAATATCTTTATCTACTAAATAATTAGTCATCTCCCACGTGAAAGCTCGTACTTCTTCACTAGGACGAGGACCGTATGGGCAGCGGGCTGTATCTCCAATATACATAATTTGTTCTTTCGGAAGCTGTCTCATAATTTCCTTTGCTACCGTTAATCCGCCCACACCTGAATCTATAACACCAATTGGTCTACTCAAAACAATCGCCTCATTTTTCTTTCATTTCATCATGCAATTTTCGTAACGTTACTCGTAAAACTTCCGTTTCACTCGGAGAGAAGTTTGCCAGTACGCCATTTAAATACGTTTGTCGCTTTTCAATTACTTCTTCGATAACACGTGCTCCTTCAGGAAGCAAATGAATACGCACTACGCGGCGGTCTTTTGGATCTTTCACCCGAACCACCAACTTATTTTTTTCCATACGATCTACTAAATCTGTCGTTGTACTACAAGCGAGAAAAATACGATTTGATAAATCGCCAATCGTCATATCTCCACGTTCAAACAGCCACTGCAAAGCAATAAACTGAGGTGGCGTAATCGTATAGTCTTCTAAAATTTCTCTTCCTTTTTGCTTCACAATCGCTGCAATATGTCGAAGTGACTTCTCTAATTCTGCCACTGTATCCTCATTATTTTTTGCTGTCATACCGTAATCCTTTCCACCTATAAGTCTTATTTTCTATTATTTCTTTCAGTTAAACCCGTCTCTATTGTTTCTCTTTTCTATTTTATATTGTGCTCTTTTTTCAGTAATTTTTCAAGGTTAACATAAGGATTCTACAACGTTCATCATAAGTCTACATACTCTCATTCAGCATCAAAAAACAGCTGCTCCATAAAAGGAGCAGCTGTTTCTATTAATTATTGATATACAGCTCGAAAACTGAGCTGAAATCTTTTGTTGTGTAGGCTGTTTTTTTATCTAATAACCAAGAAAACGCAGCTTCGTTAATTTCTTTAAATTCACCAGCAACACTTCCACTTGTATTTCTTGTACTGCTTAGCGTAGAAGAAGCTAACTGAATACTTTGTTTAGCAAAATCGAGCGCAATTTCATTTTCACGCGTTATTTCAGACATTTTAAACAGCGCTTTATATAAATCTTTTACCTCTTCTATATGCTTTTTGTGTACATCGATAGAAAAAGTCTCCGAGCCAATTTTAAATTTAATTTCCACATCTAAATCGACAGTTCCAGCCGTTTCTAGCATCACGTTTGAAATGTGATTTGTGCTGTAGTTATAACGGCGAAGCATTCGCTTTTTGCTTGTAGCACTTGTTCCATCAAGATGAATGAGCGCTTTATTGGTAAAGCAATATTCATCTGACTTTGATTTGATTAGAAAATAAATTTTTTCTTGTTCTTCATGCATAACGTAATCGTCTGCATCTACCTTGTCATAATCAACTGGCTTAATAACAGAACCAATATCACTTAGCCCCAGTACATCAGCAGCTACTTTTCCAAACATTTCCCCATCTCCCTCTTAAAAACAATTGTATTATTTTCATGTTTTAAGTGTACTGTGCAAATAAGGGGATGTAAATAAAAAAAGGAGCTTCTTAAAAAGAAGCTCCACATTTATTAAAAGAGCAAATTTAAAATCATATAGATAAGTGCAGCTAATGAAGCTGAAATTGGCAATGTGATAACCCATGTAATCACCATGCGCTGTGCAGTTCCCCATTTTACACCTTTCACTCGGTGAGCAGAACCTACACCTAAGATAGAAGATGAAATAACATGAGTAGTACTGACAGGTAGATGAATAAACGTTGCTCCAAAGATAATGGCAGCACCCGTTAAGTCCGCAGCTACTCCATTAACAGGACGAATTTTCATAATTTTACCGCCGACGGTTTTAATGATTTTCCATCCACCAATTGACGTTCCAAGCCCCATTGCGACCGCACAAGCCAGCTGTACCCACCACTGAATCTCAGTACCGCTTTGCATATTGTTAGCAATAAGCGCTAGCGTAATGATACCCATTGCTTTTTGCGCATCATTCGTACCGTGTGTGTAAGATTGTAGGGCTGCAGTCAGGATTTGAACGCGTCGAAAACGCTTATTCGTTTTCGTCAAGTTATGGTTTTTAAACGTTAGCTTGATAATCGTATAGACAATATAACCTACTACAAAGGCTAGAACTGGTGAAATTAGAAGGGCTTCAATGATTTTGATGAAACCTTTGTAATTTAAAGCACCAAATCCAGCAGCTGCAATAGCTGCCCCTGCAATCGATCCAATAATTGCATGAGAAGAACTACTCGGGATACCAAAATACCATGTGATTAGGTTCCACGCGATAGCAGAAATTAGTGCTGCTAAAATAACGACAGAACCGTTTTGAAGCGTATAAGGATCAACGATATCCTTTGTAATCGTTTTGGCTACGCCCGTAAACGTCATAGCACCCACAAAGTTCATGGTTGCGGCTAAAAGAATTGCATGTCGCGGTTTTAAAGCTTTGGTTGAAACAGAAGTCGCAATGGCATTAGCTGTATCGTGAAACCCGTTGATAAAGTCAAAACCAAGTGCACCAACTACAATTAGAATGGTTAATATTAGCATTGAATCCATTATATTATAGCCCCGTTACGCATTCTTCATAATAACTGATTCTAAGTTGTTCGCAACCGTTTGACAATAATCCGCGATTTCTTCTAGCGTTTCATAAATTTCTTTATATTGAATAACTTTAATTGGATCTTTACATGTTGCAAATAATTGTTTTAGTGCACGACGATATAATGTATCACAATGTGACTCATACTCTTTAATTTTAATTGCATGTTCACTAATTTGAAGAAGCTTTTTCTCAGACAGCAAATTAATAGTAATTAAAATCTCTTCAGCACAGCCTTGAATATTTTTAACAAATTCAGCTACATATTCATCAAATGTCGTAATTGAATGAATTTCCATTAAAGCAGCAAAGCTGTCGATGCCATCAAGTACATCATCCATGCTCATTGCTAGCTGTAAAATATCTTCACGCTCAATTGGAGTAATAAATGCTTTGTTCAACTCAGTAATCACTGTATGCACGTATTTATCACCTTTTGATTCATACGCTTTTAAAACGTTGGCAAATTCCTTTAGGTCAGATACATTTTGAAGTTCAAAGCTGCCTAAAAACTCTGCTGAGTCCTTAATATTTTGGGCAATGTCCATTAACATTTCAGAAAACTTGTCTTTTTTTCTTTTGATCACGTTGCAATCCTCCATCCAATTTATCGAAACTTTACCACTCGTTTTTTCTCTCTATCTTTTTATATGTGTTCTAGTTTCTTTTTTCATTTAAAGTAATGGATAAAACTTAGCTGTTCATTACTATAACGAGAGAAACCACCTCTCTTGTGTATCAAAAAATTCTAAAAAAACAAACGTTTACCAGAGCAAAAGTCCCAAAAGGTGGTTCTTTTACTTATAGGTTATGCGATTCATTTTTTTACGCCAAGTCAAAAATTACTCCTATTATTGTTAATTGTCAATAACTTTTCAAACACATTTTTTTAGGTCTCTTTACAATACATTAACAATAATACGTTCATTCCTTTTAAAATAAGGGTTTTCAGAGTTTGTATAAAACTGGGATTTACAAAAACTTAACATTACTCCCCTTGTGTAAATAATAAAAGCCAGCTCCTTTAGAACTGGCTTTTATTATTTACTTATTATATTGCTGAAATACATTTTTTACTTTCGGCACGACGTAATGACTTCCGCCTTTATCTTCTACTCCTTCAATCATCATTGAAACGAGTAGGTTTTTCTGTTTTGTATCCACAGCTACAAACCAGCCGTTTTCCTGCCCTTTTTCACCTTGAGTTTTCTTTAATTCTGCCGTTCCAGTTTTTCCAGCCAGGGTTAACCCATCTATCTTTGCAGCATGACCCGTACCGTTCTTATCTTCAATGACATCAACTAAATCCTTTTGAATTAATTGCGCCGTTCCTTTAGATATTACTTGTTTTTTCCATATTCCACTCTCATCACCGTTCATAAGAATAGGCTTTACTATGTTTCCATCGTTTACAATCGATGTATACATCAATGCCAAGTGGAGAGGATTCACTTGCAGTTTCCCCTGGCCATAGCCAGAGTTTGCTAATACTCCCTCATCTTTAATATCTTGATCACCTGCAATTTTAGACGTTTCAAAAGGATAATTAACAGGCATTTTTTGATTGAACCCAAACTGTTTTAAACCACTGTTAAATTTGTCTAAACCTAGCTTCAAAGCAGTCTGCGCAAAATAAATATTATCAGATGTAACATAAGCATCACGTAAATTAACATTCGGCTTGCTTCCCACTCGTGTTACGTAAAAATCCCCCCAGCTTTTATCTTTTTGCCATTTCTTCCCGCTGATTGATATACTTTCGTTTGGATTTACCACACCTTCATCAACCGCTAAAGCTCCCGTGACTAACTTAAATGTAGATCCCGGAGAATACGTTTTGGTAAAGCGATTCATTAACGGCTTATCCGGGTTCGTTGAAAGGAATTGATACGTATTAGCATCGATTCCAAAAGAAAAAGAATTCGGATCAAAAGCTGGCGTGCTTGCAAGACCTAATATTTCTCCCGTTTTAGGTTGAAGAGCAGTAGCTACTCCTTTTTCATCTTTTAACTGTTCATAAAGGGATTTTTGAACATTCGTGTCTACCGTAACTTGAATGCTTTCCCCGTCTTTTGGATTCACTTTTGCAATTTCATTCTTTTTATTACCATCTTTATCTACAGTATAAATCGTGACGCCGTCTCGAGCACGAAGCTTATCTTCATATAAAGACTCTAAGCCAATCATTCCAGCTTTAGACTGAGCATTATAGCCTTCATCTTTATGCTCTTTTAAATATTCCGCTGTGACAGGCGCAACGTATCCAACTAAATGAGCACACGCTTCTTCACAAGGATATACGCGCGCATTTACCTTTTTTTGTTGAATGCCTTCTACTTTTTTCAAAGAATTCTCTAAATTAGAGGCGTCTTTTTGACTAACCGTTTTAATAGGAACAAATTGATTCTCTTTCACCCAAGAAGCGCTCAGTGCTTGATTAATACTTTTTTCTGAAAGAGCAAGAGTCTTGCTTAATTGTTGTATAGATTGCTCCCCGCCTTTAGAAAACTGTTGGGGAACAACTCCAACTTGAATCGCTTCTCCGTTTTGAGCTAAATATTTCCCTGAACGATCCATAATTTCTCCACGCACAGCTGACTGAGTAGCTACTCTTACTTGCTCTCCTTGCTTAAGTCCTTTAAAAATCATATTAGGCTTCCAATTAATATACCAATTCTCTGTATCCCCTTGTTTTTCTTGAACCACAGCAGCATTTTCTTCAAATGAGATTTCACCGGCTACAGAGTTCATGTTTACTTCAAAAGGTAAAACAGCTTTATGGTCTTTTATTTCTAAGTCTTCTATTTTACTTGCCTTCACTTTAAGCTTGTCCGCTTCAATTGCATCATAGATATTTTTATATCGATTTACAAAGTCTTTTTCTGAAATCGTCTTTTTAGCATCTTTAGACAAGTATCCATACATGCCTTTAAAATCTTCTTTATTCCACATGGCTACATATTTATCGAATCGATCCTGTGCTTTCTGTTGATCATTTGAGCAACCGGCAGTTATTAATAAGAGAATTGCCATAGTAAAAAATAGCCACCCAATTCGTCTCATGATGATTTTCCCCCTTTTTCCAATACCATTTCTCTATCATATAAAATTTTACATAAACTTTCCATCAGAAAGTTACCATCAGGAATTAATTGGTATTACAACCCACTAAATTTACATATTTACAAAAAAATCAATAGGTAAATAAGAAAAAAATTGAACATTTTGTGAATATTTTGTGTCTTTTTTGGAAAGTATTTGATATAATAATTGTAAGAAGAAAAAGAATAGGAGGCGACTAAAATGAGAAGATTCTTACAGTTTTACTTTATGTTTAGTTCTCTGTTCTGTTTTGGAAGCGTTTTCGTCCTACTTATGTCTCAAGAATATTATTTTGCACCGTTATTCCTCACACTGGGCTGTTTAAATATTTTTCTCTTTAAAGTATATATTCAAGAAAGTCGAAAAGATAAACAAGCTGCACCTGAAAAACCTAAACCAACAATTTAACGAACTCGTCTCTCGGCTGAGATGAATGTAAAAGAAGAACCGGTGAATTTTTCACCGGTTCTTCTTTTATGACGTTGAAGCTTTTGGAAACCTATCGTTTGCAATAATCTCACCGGTGCTTTCACTCTTTCCTTCACCGTCATCAATATTTAAAAGCGGGAACAATAACTCTCCTACGTGATAAGCTTCTTCTAAATGCGGATAGCCTGATAAAATAAAAGATTCAATTCCTAAGGCTTCATATTCTTTTATTCGTTTCGCTACATTTTCAGCACTGCCTACTAGTGCAGTTCCTGCACCACCCCGGACGAGTCCTACACCTGCCCATAAGTTAGGGCTAATCGTAAGTTCCTCTCTGGTTCCTCTATGAAGGCTCGCCATTCGCTGCTGCCCGACTGAGTCATACCTAGCAAAAGTACGCTGTGCTGCTTGAATCGTGTCGTCGTCCAAATGCTGAATTAATCGATCGGCTGCTTGCCAAGCTTCTTCTTCCGTTTCCCGTACAATAATATGCAAACGAATCCCAAACTTAACGGTTCTGCCTTCTGCTTCTGCTTCTGCTTGCTTTCTCACAGCCGTTATTTTTTCTCTTACTTGTTCAGGAGGTTCGCCCCACGTTAAATACACGTCAGAATGTTTTGCTGCAACTTTTTGTCCTGCGGGTGAAGATCCGCCAAAATAAATAGGTGGAGAAGGTTTTTGAACAGGTGGATACAACAGCTCACTGTTCTCTACATGAATATGTTTTCCTTCATAATTAACCGTATCTCCAGCCAATAACCCTTTCCACACATCTAAAAATTCATCCGCAGCTTCATAACGTTCATCATGTGATAAGAAAAGGCCATCTCCCGCTAATTCTGCCGGATCTCCTCCTGCTACTACATTAACTAGTAAACGACCGTTTGAAATCCGATCAAGAGTCGAGGTCATGCGCGCTGCCACGGAAGGCGCCATAATGCCGGGACGTACAGCTACTAAAAATTTCAAACGCTCTGTTTCAGGTATAAGTGAAGCAGCCAATAGCCACGGGTCTTCGCATGATTTCCCCGTTGGAATCAAAACTCCTTCAAACCCTAACCGGTCAGCTGCTTGAGCAACTTGCCGAAAATATGAATAGTCTGCTGAACGACCTCCTCGATTTGTCCCTAAATATCTTCCATCTCCGTGGGAAGGAATAAACCATAACATTTTCATGATTCAACACTCCTTTTCGTTTGTTCTAGATGATACCCCAGCTCTTTTAATGAACGTTTAATTCTCGCTTCTGCTTCTTCCGCAATAAACTCAATTTCATTTTCTTTCGTATAGGCCACCTCAGAATCAACAATATAAACTCCATGAATAAGAGCAGTAGCTCCTAAAACGGATAAAGTCGGCTTAAATACATAATCAAGAGCCAGTAGGTGAGCAATGGTTCCCCCTGTAGCTATCGGCAGCACGGTTTTATTGTGCAAACCTTTTTCAGGTATTAAATCTAAAAAT
Source organism: Priestia sp. YIM B13551 (assembly GCF_042787905.1). Taxonomy (NCBI): domain Bacteria; kingdom Bacillati; phylum Bacillota; class Bacilli; order Caryophanales; family Bacillaceae; genus Priestia; species Priestia sp. YIM B13551. The sequence goes on along the minus strand of NZ_JBHZOX010000004.1, from coordinate 190,630 downwards.
GTTTTTAAAATTCCTGTGTAGCTAGCTTTATAGATTGGGCTGACAATAATAACGGCATCAGCATCTGCGACTTTCTTTTGAGCTTCTTGAATCGCAGGGCTAGAAAAGTTAGCATATACTAAGTCTTCAGCGGGCAAGTCACGGACATGCACGGTTTTCACTTCATATTTTTCATCTTGTAGATATAATGCAATATACTCGCTTAAAGCAGCTGACCTTGATTGCTTTGAAGGGCTTCCTGTAATAATTGTAACCTGGCTCATTATCATCTCTCCTTTTCACTTATAAAACTGATAGATTTACAAGGATTAATACGTGTATAAATCCTTATTTTATTTTTCACCTGCGTAGCTGTCTCTCCATTTAAGAAGACGCTTTTCTAATACTCGGACAAATGAATCGGTTAATTTGCCTACAACAGCAAAAATGATAATTCCGACAAAAACTACGTCCGTTTGAGAAAACTGTCTAGCATCCATAATCATGTATCCTACACCTTCACTTGCTCCCATTAATTCAGCAACTACCAGTCCGAGCCATGCAATACCTAAAGACAATCGGACACCAAGTAAAATATTAGGAAGAGCAGCTGGTAAAATGAGTTTTGTGATTTGTTTCCATTTACTAAATTGAAGAACACGAGCAACATCAAATAATTTCGAATCAACGCCGCGAATACCTAGATACGTATTAACATAGATTGGGAAAAATGCACCGTTTGCAATTAGCAATATCTTTGAAATTTCACCAAAGCCAAACCATAAGATAAATAAAGGCGCCAATGCAAGGTGAGGAACAGTTCTAAGCATTTGAATAGATGGATCCATATAGTGCTCCGTTTTCTTTGAGAAACCGACAATTACACCAAATAGTAATCCTAGTCCAGCTCCAACGGCAAAACCTATGGCAGCACGCAAAATACTGATTTGAAGATTAGCTCCGAGTTCCCCAGATACGATGAGCTGTTTGAAAGAAAGTACAATATCAACAGGTGTAGGAAGAACAGTTTTGGATACATAGCCCGCAGAACCAATGATTTGCCACACCACGATAAGCAGAAGTGGCATGACAAGAGAACGAAGGAAAATTCCCTGCTTATTTTTCGCTTCTTCCTTTCTTTTTTTCACTTTTTGCAAGTGAGCTGCTGAAGACTGGACATGTCCTGAAACCACAGATGTTTTACTCATTTTCATCACCTCATTTTTCTTTTAATGCTTTTTCAATAAATGAATTATCAACAACATCTCCAGTATCAATTTTCTTTTTAATAACGCCTAAAGATTGTTGAAAATCAGCTGTTCGCTGTTGTTCTGCAATAATTTCTTTAGAGGTTGGGCGATTATAGGCAGGATTATTTTTTAACACTTGTCTTACTACGTCTTTATCTAGATTTTTTTGCTTTGCTAAAATATCCACAGATTCTTCAAAATGTTCGTTTTGCCATTCAAGCGCTTTTTGATAAACTTGTAAAAACTTAACGACTAACTCTGGATGATCTTTTGCAAAGCCTTCTCTTACAATAGTAAAGCCCGGTGAAGCAACCTTTAATGAATCGCCGTCTGCTAAAATACGAGCTTCATTTTTTAAGTTTTGCAGTGAGATAAACGGTTCCCAGATTGACCATGCATCCACTGACCCATTTTCAAATGCTGGCTGAGCTTCGTCTGGCTGAAGCTGAATAATCTTTACATCACTTGGCTTCAACCCATTTTGGTCAAGAGCTCTGTACAATAAATTAAAACCGCTGCTTCCTTTCGCAACCGCGATCTTTTTACCTTTTAAATCTTTTACGCTTTTAATCTTGCTGTTTTTCCCTACTAAAATGGCATTTCCTTTCAACCCGTCGCTGGAATTAGCAATTTCTAAAAACGGAATGTCTGCGCCTTGACCAGAAATAACCGGTGAATTTCCAACTTGGCCGAAATCCAAATGTCCAGATGCTAAACCTTCAAATTGCGGAGGTCCGCTTTGAAACTCTGTCCATTTAACATTTACACCTATTTTTTTAAATTCTTTTTCAAACCATTTTTGGTTTTGTGCCAGCATTAAAGGGCCTAAGCTTTGTTGGATACCAATATTAATCGTAACGTCTTTTGAATCTGCTCCGCTCGCTTTTTCTTTCGTCCCGCACCCAGCCAATGCGAGGACAAGTACAATAGCTGCAGTTAAAAGTAGCTTTTTCATCTGTTCTGTCTCCTTCTCTGTCTTATTGAATCTTTAATGTTCTCCTGCTTCTTCAAATTCTTTCAGTACTTGCTGCCTTAGCTGCTGAAATGGTAACTCTGTCTTTTTTCGCGGATGACTAATTTCTACTGGAACGACCCGGCTAATTTCTCCTGGTCTGGCACTCATAATCACAATTTTAGTCCCCAAGCAAATGGATTCATCTAAATCATGCGTAACAAAAATCATGGTTGTTTTTTCTTTTTTCCATATGTCTAGCAGCACATCTTGCAAATGAGTGCGAGTGAAAGCATCTAATGCACCGAACGGTTCATCTAACAATAAAACCTCTGGATTTCTTAAAAGAGCACGCGCAATAGCAACTCGTTGAGACATCCCTCCAGATAGTTCTCGAGGATAAGCTTTTTCAAATCCTTTCAGCCTGACAATATCAATTAACTCATTTACGCGGTGCCGAACGTTCGAATCTTTCAGCGATAAGTCAGCCGCTATATTTTGCTCCACATTAAGCCATGGGAACAAGCGGTGTTCTTGAAAGATCATTCCCTGTTTAATGCTAGGTCCGGCTATGTGCTTCCCGTTGATTTCAATACGCCCTTCATAATCCATATCAAGTCCTGCAATCATTTTAAGCAGTGTACTTTTTCCGCATCCGCTCGGACCAATAACGGTAATAAATTCACCTTTATTAATCGTAAGATTTACATTTCGCAATGCTTGAGTTACTTGTTCTCCTTTTTGAAATGAGCGGTTAACCGATTGAATCATGACACTCACAGCAATTCCTCCTCCTTGAATTTTCAAATCAAAAGCTCGTTCATCTAAAAACACAAAAGCTCCTACCTGAAAAAGGTAGGAGCTTTCGGTTGACCGATCAGCCCGTTGCTATATTTAACTGATTTGTTATTGGATTATTTTGAATTTTATCATATTAATCCGATTTGTCAACTGTGTTTTATATATTTTATCCTTGTGATTCTTGAGGATTTGGCTTTTTCCATTTAAATACTGAGTTTAAAAATCCGTATATATGCTTAGACTCCTTCGTTAACAAAGGGCCAATAATAGCTAAAATCAATACATAAAGCGCGGCGAATGGCTGAAGAATTGCGGATAATCCTCCTTCAATTCCAATGTTAGCCATAATGATCGAAAACTCGCCTCGTGACATAATCGTTAAACCAATGTTAGTAGAAGCCTTGTGTGACAGCCCGCTTTTTCTTCCTGAAATCATACCGGCTGTAAAGTTACCAATAATCGTAAGCGCAACTGCGCCAAGCGCAAGCCATCCTGCATCCCACAGCGTGAGAGGATCAATACTTAACCCGAAGCTGAAGAAAAAGATAGCTCCAAAGAAATCACGAAACGGTACGACAAGATGTTCAATACGATCGCGATGTTCCGTTTCAGAAAATACAAGACCAAGCAATAACGCACCAATTGCTTCTGCCACGTGAATTGTTTCTGAGAAGCCTGCCACAAAAAACAATACCGCAAAAACGACGATTATAAAGATTTCGTTTGATGAAATATTTAAAAGTTTATTTAGTAGCGGCGTGGCTTTTCGAGCAATGATAAAGAACAGCATCATATAGCCAAACGCAATTAAAATAGATGTTAAAGATCCAGCAAGCGATCCGTGGTCTCCAAGCACCAGCCCTGAAACGACAGAAAGATAAACGGCTAAGAAAATATCTTCAAACATGATGATCCCTAATATCAGTTCCGTTTCTGGATTCGCTGTCCGTTTTAAATCAACCAATACTTTTGCGACAATTGCGCTGGACGAAATCGTAATAATTCCAGCGATAATCAGCACTTCAAGAAGAGGATTTCCTGTCAGGTATCCATACAATAATCCTAAAGTGAAGTTAATTAAAATATAAATAGATCCTCCCACCGCGATGGACCTGCCTGATTTAATTAGCTTTCCAACTGAAAATTCTAATCCTAAATAAAAGAGTAAAAAGAGAACTCCAATTCTCCCCATGAATTCAATAATCTCTTGGCTTTCAATAAACTTCAAACTGAATGAGCCAAACTCAGGAGCATGGGGACCGACCGCCATGCCCAGCAGAATGAGGAATGGAATAATCGTAAATTTAAATTTATGTGCTAGTATAGCCGCTAAAGCCACTAGTAACAAAGCTGTCCCAACTTCAAATACTAAATGATCCAATTATGAACTACCTCCTTGTGAAAGCAATTCTTTAATGAGCGTTTTTAAATTTCCTCTTTCACCAGAGATGACAAGCGTATCTCCTTCTTCAATTAACGTATCTGGTCCTGGGGTGGATAATTTTTTTTGCGTGTTTTTAATGACGGCGATGATAGTGACATCATAGTTGCTGCGAACGTCAATTTCACCAATCGTTTTACTGTGAGCTTTCGCTTGTTTTTCAACTTTGTACCATTCAATCACTAAGTCATTGAATGCCACTTCAATGGTTTCCATTGCTTTTGGCTTGTAAATCATGCCGCCTAAAATTGCAGCTAGCTGTCTTGATTCCGTATCTGTTAACGTAATGTCAAAAATGCTTTCTTCTAAATCTTTTTGATCGAAGTGGTAGATTTCACGTCGTCCATCATCATGAATGATAACGACTACACGGTTTCCTCCGCTTGTCTCAATTTCAAATTTACGGCCGATTCCTGGTAACTCCGTTTCTTTAATCATCATTGAATGATCACTCCTATAAAGTTTTTAAAAAGAATTTTTAAATTTTGCCGCGTTATTTGCATAGAAAATCCGCATAGCAAATAAGCCTAAGAATAGTTGGTAATTTTAGGTTTGAAGAAAAGGCTGTGGAAATTTCAACCTTTTTTATTTAATTGAGGTAACTTGATTGAAAGATTTTTGGATAAAAAAGTGTTTTCTTGAGGATAAAATACGCAATTTGATGCGTCGGAATGATGAGTTTGGCACTCGTCCATACTAAAGCAAAAGTTACTATCACGCTTTGTATGAGGGATCCTATTTGTTTAACGCTGTGCTTAGCTCCTGGAGACATGTGCACAATATCCGTGTAATGCTGAACCGAACTTTTTGTGACCTTCACTTTTTCAAAGTCGTTATCAATAAATTTATCTGGCAAACTCGCAAAAGGCAAGCAGAATATCATGCATAACAATAAGCTCATCCATACATTTTTCATCATCTCACCTCTCTTTCTTCTGAACTAGTATCTCCTTACTTAAAAGTATACGTACTCTGAAATTCAATTTCAAGCAATAAGTTTTTTTTATAAAGATTTACCTTTTTTATAATATTTTCTTAACGTCATTCTTTTTAGATATGTATGCGACACTTAAAAAAATATACAAAAAGCTGGCTTTCTAAGAAGAAAGCCAGCTCATGTTATAGTTCAAGTTCTCCCATTCGAAGGAGTTCTACGACTGCTTGAGAACGCCCCTTGACTCCAAGCTTTTGCATCGCATTAGAAATATGATTTCGAACTGTTTTTTCGCTAATGAATAGTTCACTCGCGATTTCTTTTGTTGTTTTGTCCTGTACTAAAAGCTCGAATACTTCTCGTTCACGCTTTGTAAGTAGCGGTTTAGGTTGAAACTCTTTTTCTTTCAATGTAACCCTCCTTGCCTGATCCTGAGTTGAACTATCGGATGGGTGTAAATTTAGTCAACATATCTTATGTGCGGTATGCCTACGCGGTTACTAGTTTTAGAAAAAATATGCAAAAAACTCTTTTTTACCTTTAAAAAAGAAAAAAGCCTGAAGAAAGAGCCTTCAAGCCATTTTCATATATTTGATAAACACCTTTTCATCTCTTCATTCCAAGGCACGCTTTTTCCCGTTTCTTTAGAAATTTGCACCATTGTTCCTCTCCCGGTGAGTACAACCTCTCTTTGCTCATTTTGAATCATATAGTGTAAATCAACCGACGAACGTCCAATTCTATGAGCTTTTACAAAAACAGATAGCACGTTGCCAAAATACACTTGTTTGACATAATCGCACTGCAAATCAGCCACCACCGGTATCGTTCCCTCATGCTCACTCGTCCACTTTTGCATAAAGCCAATATGGTGAAAGAATTCCGTACGTATTTGTTCAAAATAAACAAAAGGAACCGTATTATTTAAATGCCCAAACATATCTGTTTCCGAAAATCTTACCTTGATCTCCTGCTTAAACGAAAATGACTCTTTCCAATGATCCATGTCTTCAATATACGAAATATTATTCATCTGTATTTCCTCCATTCGTCATAGACAAAATAAAACCTCTCCGCGTGGAGAGGTTTTGAGTGATTATACTTGATCGCTACCAAAGAAACTTCTGAATGCTTGAATTGTTGTATCGCGGTTCAAAGCTGCGATTGAAGTAGTCAATGGAATTCCTTTTGGACATGATTGAACGCAGTTTTGAGAGTTCCCGCAGTTCGCTAGTCCTCCATCACCCATAATCGTCTCTAAACGTTCTCCTTTATTTAACGCACCGGTTGGATGGGCATTAAACAAGCGAACTTGAGAAAGCGGTGCTGGACCGATGAAGTTTGACTTGTCGTTTACGTTTGGACAAGCTTCTAAGCAAACGCCACATGTCATACACTTGGATAACTCATACGCCCACTGACGTTTCTTTTCAGGCATACGCGGTCCTGGACCTAAATCGTATGTGCCATCGATTGGAACCCAGGCTTTTACTTTTTTTAGTGAATCAAACATACGGCTGCGGTCTACTTGCAAGTCACGAACCACAGGAAATGTTTTCATTGGCTGTAAGCGAATTGGCTGTTCTAGTTTATCAACAAGAGCCGTACATGACTGACGAGGTTTACCGTTGATGACCATTGAACAGGCTCCGCATACTTCCTCTAAACAGTTCATTTCCCAGTTTATCGGAGCAACCTCTTTACCTGAAGCATCAACAGGGTTACGTCTGATTTCCATCAGTGCTGAAATAACGTTCATATTCGGACGATACGGAATTTCAAACTCCTGATTGTAAGGAGCAGATTCAGCTGAATCTTGACGTGTAATAATGAAGCGCACTGTCTTTTGGACTGTTTGTTGTTCACTCATTGATTAACGAACCCCCTCTTGTTGTTTTTTTGGTTTTTCATCTTTTTTCTTTGTGTAGTCGCGCTTACGCGGTTTGATTAACGATACGTCTACCTCTTCATAATGGAAAGAAGGAGCCGTTTTCTTATCCACAAAAGATGCCATTGTTGTTTTTAAGAATTCTTCATCGTTACGATCTGGGAAATCTGGCTTATAATGAGCACCGCGACTTTCGTTACGGTTGTAAGCTCCTAGCGTTACAACACGTGAAAGCTGAAGCATGTTTTGCAGCTGACGAGTAAATGTTGCCGCTTGATTACTCCATTTAGCCGTATCATTAATGTTAATACGATCATAGCGTTCAATTAATTCTTGAATCTTTTCATCTGTTTTTAACAGTTTGTCATTGTATCGTACGACTGTCACGTTGTCAGTCATCCATTCCCCTAGCTCTTTATGAAGAACGTATGCATTTTCTGTACCTTGAAGATTCATGATATTGTTCCATTTCTCTTCTTCTTCTTTCACATGACGATCATATACGCTTGAAGAAATAGCATCTGCGCTCTTTTCTAAACCATTGATGTATTCAACCGCTTTAGGACCGGCAACCATACCACCATAAATAGCTGATAATAATGAGTTTGCTCCTAAACGGTTCGCTCCGTGCTGTGAATAATCACACTCACCAGCTGCGAATAAGCCAGGAATATTTGTCATTTGATCGTAATCCACCCATAAACCGCCCATTGAATAGTGTACGGCTGGGAAAATTTTCATTGGTACCTTGCGCGGATCATCGCCCATGAATTTTTCATAGATTTCGATGATACCTCCAAGTTTAATGTCTAGCTCTTTTGGATCTTTATGTGAAAGGTCCAGATAAACCATGTTCTCTCCGTTAATTCCTAACTTCTGCGCTACGCAGACGTCAAAAATTTCACGAGTTGCAATATCACGAGGTACTAAGTTACCGTATGCAGGATATTTTTCCTCTAAGAAATACCAAGGTTTACCGTCTTTATATGTCCAAACGCGTCCGCCTTCTCCACGAGCAGATTCACTCATAAGACGAAGCTTATCATCTCCTGGGATAGCAGTTGGATGAATTTGAATAAACTCTCCGTTTGAATAGTATGCACCTTGCTGATACACAATAGATGCCGCTGAACCTGTATTAATAACTGAGTTCGTCGATTTTCCAAAAACAATTCCAGGTCCACCTGTAGCCATAATAACCGCGTCAGCTGGGAACGTTTTAATTTCCATTGATTTTAAATTCTGTGCAGAAATTCCGCGACAGCTGCGCTCATCGTCAAGAACAGCACCTAAGAATTCCCATCCTTCGTACTTTGTCACAAGTCCGGCAACTTCATAGCGACGAACCTGCTCATCTAATGCGTACAATAATTGTTGACCCGTTGTTGCTCCAGCAAAAGCCGTACGGTGATGCTGCGTCCCGCCAAATCGTCTGAAGTCTAACAAACCCTCAGGAGTACGGTTAAACATAACACCCATGCGGTCAAGTAAGTGAATAATGCCAGGAGCTGCTTCACACATTGCTTTTACAGGTGGCTGGTTGGCTAAAAAGTCTCCGCCGTACACTGTGTCATCAAAGTGTTCCCATGGTGAATCCCCTTCACCTTTCGTATTTACGGCTCCGTTGATTCCACCTTGCGCGCAAACTGAGTGAGATCTTTTTACCGGAACTAGTGAAAATAAATCTACTTGCTTGCCAGACTCAGCAATTTTTATTGTTGCCATCAAGCCAGCTAAACCGCCACCGACTACGATGATTTTTCCGTTACTCATCGGAACCCCACTCCTTCAAAACCTTAATTTTATGCAAATGCGAATAATGTACGAACACCTACAAATGTAAGTGCTAAGAAGATTGCTAATGTCACATAAGTTGAAATTCTTTGAGAACGTGGTGTTACAGTTAACCCCCAGCTAACTCCAAATGACCATAGACCGTTTGCAAAGTGGAAGATCGTAGATACAACACCAACTATGTAGAATGCAAGCATTGCCGGGTTGCTTAAAATTCGTTCCATCATTTGAAAATCTACTTCTTTTCCAAGCGCAGCTTGTATTCTGGTTTCCCATACGTGCCATGTGATGAAGATAAGTGTGATTACACCTGAAACACGCTGAAGGATAAACATCCAGTTACGGAAAAACCCATAGTTGTTAACGTTTGTTTTAGCAGTGAATGCGATGTAAAGACCGTATATTGCGTGAAAAACGATTGGTAAGAAAATAATGAAAATTTCTAGAGCATAGCGGAAAGGTAAGCTCTCCATGAAGTGAGCTGCTTGATTAAATGATTCTTCTCCCTTTGTCGCGAAATGATTCACAACTAAATGCTGTGTTAAGAAAATCCCGATTGGTATTACCCCAAGTAATGAATGGATTCTCCGATATTGAAACTCTCTGTTTGCCGCCATCTGCGTAGACCCCCCTTAGTTAAATGAACATAGTTTGTGAAGAACTTTCTTACTCCCACTAGACAAATAGATTAATCGTGAATATAGGAAATGAAAACCTTTGCATTTCCTAATAAAGTATGTGACAGGTTAATTTTACTCCCATCGATTAAGAGCGTCAAGGCAAGATATTTAAATCTTCTATAAAATATAAATTTATAAAATTTTATATTTGTTAACGCTTACTATATTGATGTTACAGATTTTTTCTTTCTATTATAATATTGCTTGCCACAACTAAGTAAGCGTTTACTTTATACTTTTATTGTAAACAAGTTCACAAAACATTTACACAGGTAAAAGTACCCTTTTAAAAGGTATATTATGGATTTTTTATCTTTACATCTAACTCTTTTTACCATAATAAAGATCCTCTTACATTTTATTAAAAAAATGCGTGAGAGGTTTTTTAGATTTGTATATAATAGTAGTAAAGAAAGAGGGGAAAGCATGAGCAATTTACAAACAGAATCACAGCAAGAACTTGAAGAGACGATGGAAACATCAGAACCTAATGTCACAGCTGAAACAGAGAGAACTCTTGATCACGTTTCATATTTCGGATACAGCCTTTTGCGTGACGTGTTAATTCCAGAGCTTCTTGGAGACGAAACGAATACCATTTCATACTGGGCAGGAAAACACCTTGCGCGGAAATACCCATTAAATACAATGGATGAAATCGTCGCTTTTTTTAAAGCAGCTTCCTGGGGAACACTGACGCTTGCAAAAAAAGATAAATATTCACTAGAGCTTGAGTTATCAGGTGATGTGGTCAGCAAAAGATTTCAGCAGGAAACTTGTTCGTTTCATCTTGAGTCAGGATTTGTGGCTGAACAGATTCAGCGGCAAAACAACTGCCTAACAGAAGCCTACTTAACACATAAAGAAAAGAACGGAAAAGTGCTGATTTCCGTGCAGTGGGACCGAAAAGATATTTTACCTACCGAAACACGCGCGGAGCGTTATAAAAAGTAAAAAATACGTATATATAAAAGACGTGGAGATACCACGTCTTTTTTCTCTTCTTTATACTTGCACTGCCTGCTGTTCTTCTAGTTCGAATGCTACGTGAAGCGTCTCAACTGCTTTTACCATATCAGCATGCGGTACAACTGTAGATACTTTAATTTCAGACGTGCTGACCATCTTCACTTCAATTTTCTCTCCTGCCAGCACTTCAAACATTTCAGCTGCAACACCTGGGTTTGAAATCATACCAGATCCGACAATCGACACTTTAGCCAGACCGCTTTCATGTTCGATACGCGTATATACTAAAGTAGATTTATATTCTTTTAAGACAGCAAGAGCAGCTTCTACGTCTACGGTTTTAATAGAAAATGAGATGGATAGACGATTATTAGCCGTTACGTTTTGAATAATAATGTCCACATTTAACTGTTCTTTTGCTAATGCTGTAAAAATAGTAGAAAGAGTTTGTAACTCATTGTTTAACCCTTCAATTGTCACGCGTGAAATATTATCTTCAAACGCAATTCCTCTTACGACTAAGTTTTGTTCCATTGAAACTTCCTCCTCAACAATCGTTCCATTCTCGTTTTCTAAGCTTGAACGCACTTCTAGCGGTACCTGATAATTTTTTGCAAACTCAACAGCGCGCGGATGCAGCACCCCTGCTCCCAAATTAGCTAATTCTAACATTTCGTCATATGAAATAGAGTGAAGCTTACGGGCATCTTCTACATAGCGCGGATCTGTCGTAAACACTCCTGTTACATCTGTATAAATATCACATTTTGCAGCTTTTAGCGCCGCGGCAAGAGCTACTGCCGTCGTGTCAGAGCCGCCTCGACCTAATGTTGTAATGCTTCCATCTTCTGAACAGCCTTGGAATCCAGCTACTACTACAATTCGTCCGCTATCTAACTGACGTTGAATACGAGTTGTATCAATGTGCTGGATTCGTGCATTGCTATGAACTGCTTCCGTCTGGATGCCAGCTTGCCAACCTGTTAGCGAAGTTGCTTCATACCCTTTGCATTGAAGGGCCATTGTTAACAGGGAAATCGTCACTTGTTCTCCAGTTGTAAGAAGCATATCCATTTCGCGTTTGCTTGGACTGTCCGTAATATCACTTGCTAATTTCACCAGTGCATCTGTGGTTTTGCCCATTGCCGATACAACAACGACTACTTGGTTACCGCGCTCTGCTTCTTGAATAACTCGGTTTGCTACATGTTGAATACGTTCAACAGAACCAACAGATGTTCCACCAAATTTTTGAACGATTAATGCCATAATTTTGTTCATTCCTTTTCAATAAATTTGCATATGCAGGATGATGAGAAGCTAAATTTTTTTACTCAGACAATAAAAAAAGCAATGAGATGAGCTCTCATTGCTTAACGAACGAAAATTATAAAACATAACCGTCCACTGCCGTGAGATAGCTCTCCAAGAATCTACATCTTGACAATCCTACGTTTATTCAACGCAGAACCAGCAATCATTACTATGAGGTAATGTTCACTTCGGCAAATTTCCCTTTCCGCATCATTCATAAGGGCTCATACCCTTCCTGATACGTACTGATTAAATTTGCACCTCTATCTTCACTTCATTTGATGAAGTGTCGTATGAAATTAGTTAATAGCTTATCAAATATTTTCTATTATTTCAAGACTATTTTTGCAATGTTTCATAAATTTTTTCAGCAATGTTTTGAGGAACACCTGAATTTCGAATATCTTCAACCGTTGCTTCTTTCAATTTTTTCACCGAACCAAAATACTTTAACAAAGCTTTTTTACGCTTTTCTCCCACTCCCGGAATGTCGTCCAGAACAGACTGAAAAGCGGACTTAGAGCGCACTTGACGGTGGAAGGTAATCGCAAAGCGGTGAACTTCATCTTGAATTCGCTGAAGCAAATAAAATTCTTGACTATTGCGTTCAAGCGGTATGATTTGAGGAGGCTCGCCAATCATCAGATTCGAAGTTCTGTGCTTATCATCTTTGACAAGACCTGCTGTAGGCACTAAAAGTCCCAATTCATTTTCGAGAACATCCTGCACCGCAGCCAAATGCCCTTTACCTCCATCTACAACAATTAAATCTGGAAGCGGAAGACCTTCTTTTAATGCTCTGGAATACCTTCTGCGAACCACTTCTCTCATGGAACTGTAATCATCTGGTCCCTGCACGGTCTTAATTTTATATTTACGATATTCTTTCTTTTCCGGCTTCCCATCAACAAAAACAATCATCGCAGAAACTGGGTCTGTTCCTTGAATATTTGAATTATCAAATGCTTCAATCCGATAAGGAGCGGCAATTCCAAGCTCTTCTCCTAACCGTTCAACTGCGCCAACCGTGCGTTCTTCATCTCGTTCAATTAAATAGAATTTTTCACCGAGCGCAATTTTTGCATTTTTACACGCAAGTTCTACTAATTCTTTCTTTTTGCCTCGCTTTGGATGCTGAACCTCTACTTCTACTAATTTCTCAGCCAACTCTGCATCAATCGTTGCTGGAACCATCACTTCTTTTGGCTTAATATTTTTGGCATAAAACTGACCGATAAAAGTTAAGAAATCTTCTTCTGGCTCTTTATAAAAAGGAAACATAGAAACTTCTCGCTCAATTAATTTCCCTTGGCGAATAAAGAAAACTTGAACACACATCCAGCCTTTATCATAAGAATAGCCAAACACATCTCGATTAACAAAATCATTAAACGTTACTTTTTGCTTTTCCATTGTCGCTTCGATATGAGCAATTTGATCTCGATATTCTTTAGCCCGTTCAAAGTCAAGTTCTTCTGAAGCTTTTAACATTTTTTCAGTTAACTCTGTTTTGACATGCTCATATCCACCATTTAAAAACCGCGTGATATTTTCAATAATTTGTTTGTTTTGCTCTTCTTTTACTTCTTTTACGCAAGGAGCTAGGCATTGCCCGATATGGTAATACAAACAAGGTCTGTCTGGCATGGTAGAGCACTTTCTTAATGGATAAATGCGATCAAGAAGCCGCTTTGTTTCATTTGCAGCTTGAACGTTAGGATAAGGACCGAAGTATTTCCCTTTATCTTTTTTTATTTTTCTTGTAATAACAAGTCGGGGCTGTTTTTCAGCTGTAATCTTAATAAAGGGATAACCCTTATCATCTTTAAGCATGATATTGTATTTTGGATCATGCTTTTTAATTAAATTCATTTCTAAAATAAGCGCTTCTAAATTAGAAGATGTGACGATATATTCAAAATCGACAATGTCGTTTACAAGTCGAAGCGTCTTTCCGTCATGAGATCCGGTAAAGTAGGAGCGCACTCGATTTTTTAATACTTTTGCTTTTCCTACGTAAATGACCGTTCCATATTTATCTTTCATCAAGTAGCAGCCGGGCTGATCCGGTAAAATAGCCAGCTTTTCTTTTAAATAATCGTTCATATTTTTCTCCTTCCTCTTCTCTTACTCTGTCCATCTATACATTCGCTTATGAAGCGTAACCTACATTCTTTCCTGCCTTACAATACATGCACATAAGCCGGATTTATGGCGGTGTTCCTTACATCTAGTATAAAACAAACGAACGCATATTCGCTAAATAAAAGTATTCCCAAAAGAGAAAAAGTGGAGAAAAAGAAAAAACCTAGCCTGAGCTAGGTTTTGACTTACGCGTGTTTATTAATTAATTCTGTTAATGCTTCTTTTGGTTGGAAACCAACTACTTGGTCAACTTTCTCTCCATCTTTAAATAATACTAAAGTTGGGATACTCATAACACCAAATTTTCCAGCCGTTTCTTGATTTTCATCAACGTCTACTTTCACGATTTTAACTTTATCGTTAAGTTCGCCATCGATTTCTTCAAGAACTGGAGCAATCATTTTACAAGGGCCACACCATGGTGCCCAAAAGTCAACAAGCACTAGGCCTGATTTAATTTCATCTGTAAAGTTTTTATCTGTAGCATGTGCAATAGCCATTTTAATTCCTCCTAAATATATGCAATATCCAAATTCTACTCACAGTATATCACCTTCAAATAAGGTTTGCTAACTTTTTGCTTACATTTATACTGTTTATTCTCCGCTCTAGTTTGTACAATTCACATAAAAACATACGTAGAAAATTTCGTTTTCCATGAGGTTGAGACATAACGAAATGAATCCCATCTAAAGACGAACAAATAGTATACAAGAGCTGAACCGCTTGTGACACCGCAGTTGATTTCTGTGCAAGACTTCGCTTTCTGCAGGAGTCTTCGCCTTGCCCTCCAATCAACTGCTAGAAAGACCCACACACATGAAAGCTACGCTTACCCTAACAAAAAAACGAACCACTAATCAAATATCTTGATCAATGGTTCGTTTTTCACTTCGTCTAAAATACTTTTGTCCCAGCCTCTTACGCAGACTGTACTTTCAGCTTTTTAAATTCTTCCGTTAGCAGAGGCACCACTTCAAATAAATCTCCAACGATTCCGTAATCAGCTACTTTAAAAATATTCGCCTCAGGATCTTTGTTAATGGCAACAATAATTTTTGAATTTGACATGCCGGCCAAATGCTGAATGGCTCCTGAGATTCCGCAGGCAATGTATAAATCTGGTGTGACTACTTTGCCCGTCTGACCGATCTGAAGAGAATAGTCGCAGTAATCTGCATCGCACGCTCCGCGAGATGCCCCAACAGCTCCATTTAACACGTCCGCTAGTTCTTGGAGAGGTCCAAAACCTTCCGTGCTTTTTACACCTCGACCACCTGCAATCACGACTTTTGCTTCGGATAAATCAACTCCTTGCGTTGCTTTCCGTACAACTTCTTTTACAACTGTACGCAGGTTTTTGATTTCAACATTTAAATCCTCTACATCGCCTGTACGTCCCTCGTCTTTTGCAAGCGGTGAAATATTATTTGGACGAATCGTGACAAACGTAAAGGCATCGGTCATGATTTTCTTTTCAAATGCTTTACCAGAATAAATTGGGCGGGTGAAGACTACTTGATCCCCTCCAACTTCTACATCCGTCACATCGGAGATAAGTCCTTTGTCTAAGCGAGCTGCCAGTTTTGGCGCTAGGTCTTTGCCAAGAGCCGTATGGCCAAATACGATAGCTTCAGGCTGTTCACTTTCAATGATGGCTAATAACGCCTGAGCATAACCATCCGATGTGTAAGCAGCTAAATCTTCATGCTCCGTCACAACAACTTTATTCGCTCCGTACGCAATAAGCTCTTCACTTAAAGCTTTTACGTCCTTTCCTACTAACGCTGCAACAATTTCCCCACCGTCAGCTACAGTAGACGCTGCGGAAATCGCTTCAAACGATACGTTTCGTAATCCCCCATCACGTGCTTCTCCTAGAACTAACACTTTGCGTCCCATTGCAATACCCCCATTGTTTTGACTTTTGACTTATTAAATGACTTTTGCTTCTTTATGCAGTAAATTGACCAGTTCTGTCACTTGATCTTTTATATCTCCTTGTAATACGCGTCCTGCGTCTTTTTTCGGAGGCAAATAAATTTCAATTGTCTTTGTTTTTGCTTCTACATCATCTTCATCTAAATCTAAATCATCCAATTCCACTTCAACCAACGGTTTCTTCTTCGCTTTCATAATCCCTGGAAGAGATGGATAGCGAGGTTCGTTAAGTCCCTGCTGAGCTGTTACTAGAAGAGGAAGCGACGTTTCGATAACCTCGGAATCGCCTTCCACATCGCGTACAACAGTCACTTTTTCACCTTCGATATCCAATTTTGTAATCGTCGTAATATAAGGGATTTCTAACTGTTCTGCTACGCGCGGTCCCACTTGGCCCGAACCTCCGTCAATCGCTACGTTTCCTGCCAAAATCAAGTCAGGAGATTGTTCTTTTAAGTACTGTGCCAGCAGCCTAGAAGTCGTGTACTGATCGCCATCTTCTATGTCATCTTCCGTATTGATTAAAACCGCTTTATCTGCTCCCATAGCCAAAGCTGTTCGGAGTTCTTTTTCTGATTCTTCCCCTCCTACACTCACGACCGTAATCTCCCCGCCATGCTTTTCCTTTAGCTGAATAGCTTCTTCAACTGCATATTCATCGTAAGGATTAATAATAAATTCAGCCCCATCTTCAACAATTTGACCATTTTTTAATGAAAGTTTCTCCTCTGTATCGAATGTTCTTTTTACTAACACGTAAATATTCATTCAATTCCCCTCCTAAGCTTATTTTCCTAAAAATTTAGGCTGGCGCTTTTCAATAAAAGCAGCTACGCCTTCTTGAGCATCTCGGCTTTTGAATACGCTCCCAAAAAACTGCGCTTCTTTTTTAATGCCGCTGTAGTAAGCATCTGTTTTTACATGCTGAAGCAGCTGCAAGGTAGCTTTAACAGAGATTGGGCTTTTTTTGGCAATTTTTCTAGCAAGTAAAAATGTTTCATTGATAAGCTGACTTTCTTCAAAAGCTGCATTTGCCAATCCTAACTCCACTGCCTCGCTTCCGGATATTGGATCACTTGTCAGCATCATCTCACAAGCCTTATGAACTCCTACATAACGAGGCAATCGCTGAGTTCCTCCAAATCCTGGTATAATTCCTAACTGAAGCTCAGGCAAGCCCAGCTTAGCATTTTCCGTTACCAAACGGATATGGCAGCTCATAGCAAGCTCCAATCCTCCGCCTAAAGCAGCTCCATGAATAGCTGCAATCACTGGTTTTGGGTAATTTTCAATATACTCAAAGAGCTCTTGACCGTTAACAGCAAGCTTCTCGTATTCTTTTTCCTGCTGAAGTGATGTGAATTCTTTTATATCAGCCCCGGCACAAAAGAATTTCCCTTCACCTTTAATAACGATAACCCTTGTCTCTTTACTATCTTCTAAATGTTTTAAAACACTTGAAAGATCTTTTAATAAATCTTGAGACAAAGCGTTAGCAGGTTGTCTATTCAACGTAATGAAGCTTATTGCATCAACAGTTTCAACCTGGATAATCTCCATTTGTTTACGCCACCCTTTCTTTCTATTTTCATTACCTTGCGCTTTTCCCCTCGCAGGGGAGCAGCAGGCTCACTTACGATTATGAGCCGCTGCAGCCGTTTAATAGCAGGGAATGGACTTTATCTACCGATTCTATTAGACCATATCGATGATCGTTCATTACCCATGTTGTGACAGTTTCATCAATCGTTCCAAAAATCATCTGTCGCGCAAGCCGAATATCTATATTTTCAGAAAACTCACCCGTTTCGATTCCTGTCTGCAAAATAGAATCAATGAGAGTCAGATAATCTTTTAATACATCGTTAATTTTCAATCTTAAATCCTTGTTCGATTGACGCAGTTCGAGCTGTGTCACTGTAGCTAAATGATGATCCTCCGCTAGAAACGAAAAATGTTTGTCAATTAACACATGAAGTTTTTCTGCCGCGGTTTCAATTCCCGCCAGTTCTTCATAAATTTTTTCTACAAATTGTCCCATCTTCTCTTGAAACAAGGAAATCAAGACATCTTCTTTGTTTTTAAAATATAAATATATCGTACCGTCTGCAACTCCAGCCTGCTTAGCAATTTTAGAAACCTGAGCATTGTGGTATCCGTTTTCTGCTATTACTACTACAGCTGCATCGATAATCTGTTTATACTTTGGCTTATTTCTTCTCAATCTTATACGCTCCTTTAAAATATGAATGATTATTCATTCATATCTTTATAATAAAGAAACCGCAAGTATCTGTCAATTATGTTTCAGTAAAAAAAATCAAAGGCGACGATCGATTACGTCGCCTTTTTATGCTTTTCATTTTCTTCATCAATCAGCGCTCGTCGCAGAATCTTACCGACCGCTGTTTTGGGAAGCTCATTTCGAAATTCATAAAGGCGCGGAACTTTATAAGCAGCTAAATACTTTCTAGAAAACTCATTTAACTCTTCTTCAGTACATCTTACACCATTTTTTAATACAATGTAAGCCTTCACCGTTTCTCCTCTATATGGGTCAGGAACACCCACCACTACAGCTTCTTGAATTTTTTCATGCTCATATAATACTTCTTCAACTTCTCGAGGGTAGATATTATATCCCCCGGCAATAATAATATCTTTCTTCCGATCTACTACATAAAAATAACCTTTATCATCCATATAGCCAACATCACCTGTTAGCAACCATCCGTCTCGCATAACAGCCTCCGTTTCTTCAGGCTGCTTCCAATATCCTTTCATGACCTGAGGACCTTTAACCGCAATTTCTCCTACTTCGCTTACAGCAGCTTCTTTACCTGTTTCAAACGAGAGAATTTTGGCATCTGTGTCTGGCCAAGGCACTCCAATGCTTCCTGGTATTCTCTCTTTCCAAAGAAAATTAGCATGAGTAACAGGAGAGCTTTCCGTTAATCCATATCCTTCCACTAGTTTACCTCCGGTGAGCTTTTCAAACTGCTCCTGCACTTCCACAGGAAGTGGAGCCGAACCGCTCATACATGAATCAATAGAAGATAGGTTGTATTTTGCTAAACCAGGATGGTTTAATAATGCAATGTAAATTGTCGGAGCACCTGGAAATAAAGTAGGCTGCTGCTTATGAATGGTTTTGAGCGTCGTTTTTGCATCAAATTTAGGCAGAAGAACCATCTCATAGTTTTGCAAAACCGATAGAACAAGAACCGTTGTTAAACCATACACATGAAAAAACGGGATAATTCCAAGCACTTTTTCTTCTCCGTGCCTGCAGCGGTATAACCAATGTGAGCACATCGTTGCATTAGCTACCAAGTTTTTATGAGTAAGCATGACTCCTTTTGGAAAACCTGTTGTTCCCCCGGTGTATTGTAAAATCGCGATATCTTCGTCTGAAATTCCCTCAGCGTTACATACTGCGGGAGAGGATTCATTTATAATACGTTTAAATAAATGAGTAGTCTCCGTATGACTCACATCCACGCTTATCTTCTGCTGCTTGCGCTGAATAAATGGATAAATTATGTTTTTGGGAAATGGGAGATAATCTTGAATAGAGGTGATGACTACGTGCTTTATCTTTGTTAACGCTTTCATTTTTACTACACGCGGATATAGCAAATCGAGTGCAATAATCATGGTCGCTTCTGAATCATTAAGCTGATACTCTAACTCTCTTTCCGTATACAAAGGGTTTGTTTGAACGACTACTCCTCCGGCAAGAAGAACAGCATAAAAGGAAATGACAGCTTGAGGGCAGTTTGGAAGCATAATGGCTACTCTATCCCCTCTTTTTAATCCCAGTTTAATAAGGTAAGATGACAGCTTCAGAGAATCTTGATGCAGCTGGGAAAACGTCATTTTTTTCCCTAGAAAATAGATTGCGCTTTTTTTAGGATCCTTTTGAACTGCTTCTTCAAAAAGCTGTGCTAAATTTTTTTGTTCATAATGAAGCCTAGCAGGTATTTCATCTGGATATTGAGAAAGCCATATCTTTTCGGTGGATTCCACACGCATCCTCTCCCTCAAAAAAATAAAAAATTAGAATTTTCTAATTAAAATTATAGTTCATTCTTTTTTTAGATGCAATCGTTATTGAATGTTCTCTTTCCTACCTAATCACTCTTTCATCCTGCAGCGTAATAAATAAAAATTAGATTTACCCCTGTACATTATCCGAATCTTTTGTATATAATAAAAATTAGATTTTTTTAAGGAGCTGTATGAATTGACAACAACATTGACTAAAGGACCGTTTAAAGCAGATCACGTTGGAAGCTTTTTGCGTCCCGAGCGTATCAAGCAAGCACGATTACAAGTGGAAAACGGGGAAATGACAAAGAAGCAGCTTCGAGCAATTGAAGATGAAGAAATTCGTAAGCTCGTAGAAAAGCAAAAACAAATTGGATTAAAAGCCGTCACAGACGGTGAGTTTCGCCGTGCGTGGTGGCACTTTGATTTTCTGTCAGAGCTTGTTGGCGTAGAACTTTACGAAGCAGAGTCAGGAATTCAGTTTCACGGAGTCCAAACAAAAGCTCACGGTATAAAAGTGACTGGAAAACTAGATTTTAATCACCACTCTATGATTGAAGATTATAAATTTCTTCATCAAGCTGCTGGAAAAGAACATGTAGCTAAGTTCACCATTCCAAGTCCTAATATGCTGTTTTTCAGAGGTCATATTGAAGAGTCTGCTTACTCGGATACGGATGTATTTTTTGCTGATTTAGTTAAAACGTATCAAAAAGCCATTCAAGCATTTTATGATGCCGGATGCCGCTACTTACAGTTAGATGATACTGCGTGGGCAGTCTTTTTCTCAGAAAAAGGACAAGAACAAATCGCTTCAAAAGGTTTCACGCCCCAAGAATTACTGAAACGTTTTACGGATGCGATCAATGAATCCATTGCGCATAAGCCAGATGATATGGTCATTACAATGCATATTTGCAGAGGGAATTTCCAGTCTACTTATACAGCAAGCGGCGGTTATGAAAATGCGTCAAAAGCTATTTTCAGTCAGTTAAACGTAGATGGACTATTTTTAGAATTTGATGATGAACGCTCAGGAGGATTCGAACCTCTTCGACATGTAAAGCGAGATGATCTTCAGATTGTCCTTGGTCTTATCACATCAAAATTTGGAGATTTAGAAGATCCTGAAGCAGTGAAAAAAAGAATTGCTGAAGCGGCAGAATTTGTTTCTCTTGATCAAATTTGTTTAAGTCCCCAGTGCGGATTTGCTTCTACAGAAGAAGGAAATTTACTAACTGAAGAACAGCAGTGGGATAAAGTAAAGCACGTGATTTCAATTACTGAAGACGTATGGAAGTAATCATTAAAAAAGCTGACCTGCTTTAAGGTCAGCTTTTTTGCTGTCATCATAATGTTAGGAAAAGCTATATAGATAAATAGATAAGACCAATAAGCATAAACACTCCGCATAAAACGAGTAAAATTTTCGCTAACTTCTCCATGACTCTCTCCTATCCTATCCCTGCTCCTATTACATAGGACATACCGATTGAAATAACAAGTGAAATAAACCCAACGGCTCTGTTATCTTGTTCAATTTCATCATCGATTCGAAATTTTGGCGTCAAAAATTCGAAAATAAAATAGCTGACTAGTAAAAGAACGAACCCATATATTCCCCATCCGAGCATTCTTAACAAGTTGTCATTATGCTCAATCGAATAGCGAAAAATATTAGCTAATCCAAATATCTTCCCACCTGTTGCCATCGCAACAGCCATATTTCCTTTTTGAATCTCTTCCCAATTCTTATACTTAGTAACGAGCTCAAACACAACAAGAAAGACGACAATGCTCAAGACAACCACGCTGTAATAAGCGGCAGATTCAATATACGGGTCTTTCCAAAAATCCCTCATTTTTGCATCACTCCTAATTTATATTACACTTGACGTAATGAACTGACAGGTCTCTTTCCTTTACTTGTATCGTTCTTAAAAGACATAGAAAACCCAGCATAGTCCATGAGCCATGTCGGATTTTCTATCTTCATATATGCTTGTTCAGCGCATCGACTGACACTTTTATTTCAGCGTTCTTTTATTTAAATTCCACAACCGTAACGCCAGAACCTCCTTCAGAAGCCTCTCCGAAACGAATATTTTTAACAGAACGATGATTTTTCAAATATTCCTGTACGCCTTTACGAAGAGCTCCAGTTCCTTTACCGTGGATAATCGAAACGCGCGGATAGTTGGCTAACAAAGCATCATCAATATATTTTTCAACTCGAATCAGCGCATTTTCATAGCGCTCTCCTCTTAAATCCAGTTCTAGATTTACGTGATAATCTTTTCCCTTTACCGTAGCAAGCGGCTTTGTTTCTACAGGTTTTGGGGAACTGATATATTCGAGATCTTTTTCTTTCACCTTCATTTTCATGATCCCCATTTGTACTTGCCATTCATTATTGCTTACTCGTTCTACAAGCGTTCCTTTTTGTCCCCAGCTTAAGACTTTCACTTCATCTCCAGCTTGAAGAGTGCGCTCTTGTTTTTTCGGCGCAGCTGGTTTCTTTTTACTTTTTTCAAGAGTTGGAACTGCATCTTCTAGACGCTTACGCGCTTCAATCAATTCATGCTCTTTTACAAGCGCATGATTTTTTTGACTCATTTTACGCAAATCGCTAATGATTTTCTCTGCTTCTTCAGATGCTGCTTTAACTGTGGCTTGAGCTTTTTCTTCAGCTTTTTCGTACAGCTTATCTCGTTTTTCATTAAACTCAATAATCTGACTCTGTAACTCTTTATGAAGCTTCTGAGCCTCTTTTCTTAGCTCTTCAGCTTCTTCTAGCTCGTGTTCAGACTGACGGCGGCTATCTTCAAGAGAGGCAATCATATTTTCTACTTTATTTGTTTCTGAGCCAATATAGCCTTTGGCACGTTCAATTACTTCAGCACTTAAACCTAAACGTTTTGAAATCTCAAAAGCATTGCTTCGGCCCGGTACACCAATCAGCAGCTTGTAAGTAGGGCTCAATGTTTCAATATCGAACTCTACGCTAGCATTGACCACTCCTTCACGGTTATAGCCGTACGCTTTTAATTCAGGATAGTGAGTAGTCGCAACTACGCGAGCGCCTCTTTCATATACTTGATCTAAAATCGAAATCGCAAGCGCTGCACCTTCTTGAGGATCCGTTCCTGCTCCCAATTCATCGAACAAGACCAGACTTTCGTGATCTACTTTTTGTAAAATATCTACAATGTTGACCATATGAGATGAAAAGGTACTCAAACTTTGTTCAATCGACTGCTCATCTCCAATATCAGCAAATACGTGCTTAAACACAGCCATTTCCGATCCATCCAGCGCAGGAATCTGCAAACCTGCTTGAGCCATTAACGTAAATAATCCAAGTGTTTTTAACGTTACGGTTTTACCGCCGGTATTTGGCCCTGTAATAACGATAGATGTATATTGATCACCTAGCTCAATATCATTCGCAACGACGTCTTCCTGTGCAATAAGAGGATGTTTTGCCTTCACTAACTTAATATAGCCTCGGTCGTTCATTTTAGGTTTTGAAGCTTTTAGCTCATGGCTATAGCGCCCTTTAGCAAACATGAAGTCCAGCTCACCTAACAGATACACGTTTTGACGGAGTTCATTTGCCACTTCCGCTACCTGAACGGTTAAAGCAATGAGAATACGCTCAATTTCTTGTTTTTCTTTTACTTTTGCTTCTTGAAGCTCATTGTTTAACGTCACAATCGCCTGAGGCTCAATAAATAAAGTTGCTCCAGATGAAGACTGATCGTGCACAATGCCTCCATACGCACTGCGATATTCTTGCTTAACAGGAATAACAAAACGTTCGTTTCGAATGGTAACAATTGCATCTGACAACATTTTTTGAGCGGACGAGGAGCGAATAAGGCTCTCTAGCTTTTCGCGAATACGAGACTCCGTTGAGCGAAGTTTTTGACGAATGCCTCTTAGCTGGTCGCTTGCACCGTCTAGCACTGTACCATTCTCATCAATACTCATTTTAATTGTTTGTTCTACCTCAGGAAGAGGCATTAGTTTTTCGATATGTTCAGTTATAATTGGAAGCTGTAAATCTTCGTCTTCCACTACTTGCTCGATAAATTGCTTGACTTGTCTTGCAGCATAAATAGTGCTTGCTACATCAAGAAGTTCATTAGAGCTTAGCGTTCCCCCAATTTCAGCGCGCTTCACGCTAGATCGAACGTCAAAAATGCCCCCTAGCGGTACGTTGCCACGCAATCGCAGCACGGTTGTAGCTTCATCTGTTGCTTCCTGCCATTTGACTACTTCTTCATACTGAGTCGAGGGAATCAAATTCGCTACTTTTTCTCGGCCTAAAGAAGAAGCTACTTTTTTCTGAAGCTGTTCCTTAACTTTATTAAACTCTAGTACATGAAAAATACGTGATTGCAAAACTGATTCCTCCTGTTGCTTATTTATGTCGATTTAAAAAGGCGGTTAATTCTTTGAGACTATACGTATTTAATACCGTTTCTGGTTTAAGCCAGCCTTTAATTCCCGTAGATATTCCAATTTCCATATGCTCTAGCATGTCTAGATTGTGAGCATCTGTATTAATAGCAATTTTAACTCCTGCCTCTTGGGCTTTTTTTATATGCTCAGCCGCTAAATCTAAACGGTTTGGATTCGCGTTTAGTTCAAGAGCCGTTTTTGTTTCTTTAGCTAATTCAATTAGCATATCA
This sequence comes from Priestia sp. YIM B13551, assembly GCF_042787905.1. NCBI lineage: Bacteria > Bacillati > Bacillota > Bacilli > Caryophanales > Bacillaceae > Priestia > Priestia sp. YIM B13551. The sequence goes on along the minus strand of NZ_JBHZOX010000004.1, from coordinate 165,795 downwards.
ATATCTACATCATATCCGTTGCGGCGACCAATCAAACGACCCGTCGGATGAGCGATTAAATCTACATGAACATTGTTTAACGCTTGCTTTAAGCGATTCATAATTTCTTCGCGTGATTGCGAAAAACTAGAGTGAATGGACGCAATAACAAAATCTAGCTCAGCTAGCATTTCATCATCATAATCAAGTGTTGCATCAGGCAAAATATCCATTTCAATTCCTGCTAGTATTGTAAAATCATCGAACTGTGCGTTTAAACGATTAATTTCTTCACGCTGTTTACGAATGCGTTCAGGCGTTAGACCGTTAGCTACTTTTAAATACTGAGAATGGTCTGTAATCGCCATGTACTCATAGCCTCGCGCGCGACATGCTTCCGCCATTTCTTCAATCGAATACGCCCCGTCGCTCCACGTGGAGTGCATATGCAAATCACCTTTTACGGCACCGTAGGTCACAAGCTTTTGAGGCTTTATAAATGCATCTACTTCCGTTCCATCTTCACGAAGTTCCGGCGGAATAAAAGAGAGCCCAAAATGTTCATAGAATGCTTGTTCAGACTCAAAAGTCATGACTTCGCCTGTCTCCGCATTTTCAACGCCATACTCGCTAATTTTTTCACCGCGTTCTTTTGCTAATTGACGCATACGCACATTATGATCTTTTGATCCTGTAAAATGGTGCAGCGTTGTGGCAAACGCTTTATCTTCTACAAGACGAAAATCCACAGACACATCGTACTCATAGGCTAACGTTACCGATACTTTTGTATCTCCATTTGCAATGATATCCTTCACATTTGGCAGCGATACTAGCTGTTCACGGACAGCATGAGGCTCAGCTGTTGAAATAATAAAATCAAGATCTTTTACGGTTTCCCTCATGCGGCGAATGCTCCCTGCTTGAGAAAAACGCTCAATGCTATGCATATGTTTAAGGGCTTCTAAAATGTCTTCCGCTATTGGAAGCATAAAAGCAAGAGGCAAACGATCAGGACGCTTCCCAAACTCTTCAATAGCAGCGATAATTTTCTCTTCTGTCTTTTTACCAAAACCGCTTAGTCCCTGCACTCGATTTTCCATACAGGCCTGATGCAGTGATTCCATATCTCGAATATCTAGCTCTTTATATAATTTAGCGATTTTTTTACCTCCAAGCCCCGGCAGCTTAAGCAAAGGAATAAGTCCTTCAGGAACTTCTTGCTTTAGTTCTTCTAATACGCTTGACTCATTTGTTTCCATATACTCTGTAATGACTGCAGCCGTTCCTTTTCCAATCCCTTGGAGCTTTGTAAAATCCTCAATCTCTGTCAGCGTTCTTTCGTCCGTTTCTAGCGCTGCAGCTGCTTTTCGAAAAGCAGAAATTTTAAAAGGGTTATCTCCCTTTAATTCCATATATGTAGCAATTGTTTCTAACAATTTAATAATATCCTTTTTATTCATCTCTTTTCACCAGCCTATTATCATAATAACGAAACTTTCAAAAACATGATGAGTGACATATTTACTCTCTCAAATTTTCATATAGACATACTTTTATCCTCGTGAAAACCGCAGATTAGACTGCGATAAAAAAAGAGGGTATCTCAAAAGTATTATGACACTTTCGACACACCCTCTCAACAAGCTATTGTAATTTCATTACATTACACCATACTGAGTCCACAAATCTTGAATCGCAGACGATAAGTATGGAGTATTTTGTACGATATTGATTGCAATTGAAGACTGTTGAATTGGCGTTTGAATTTCACTTACAGGAATCACGGCTCCAATGTATAACAAAATAAAAACGATGATATACACTTCAACGAATCCAAGTGCACCTCCGCCCCATTTATTTAACTGGCGCAGAATTGGCAGTTCGGTTAAAGCCGTTAAAACAGAGCCTGCAAGGCGAAGTACAATGTGAGTAGCAAAAAATAAAATCGCAAATGCAATCATTCGATAAAAAGCGTCTTCTATCGTTCCAGAATCAAATACAAACGATGCGACACTTTGCTGCTGAATATTGTCCGGAAACGGAATCAACAAGCGAAGTCGGCTTGCCAAATCTCCACTAAACATATAAGCGACGATAAACGAAACCGCAAAACTGACAATATGAATGAGCTGCAAAATAAATCCTCTTTTAAGACCTGTTACAAAGCCTAAAAGAAGCAATATAATTAAAATGATATTAAGCATTGACTCAGTCATTCCTCTTTTCCATAAAGTTTTTGTTCAAGTCTCTCATAGTCTTCTTTCAGTTTTATATATTCGTGTACAGCATTCACAGCTGTTAATACTGCTAATTTATTGATATCTAAAGAAGGGTTTTTAGTACTGATTTCACGCATTTTTTCATCCACTATAGAGGCGACAAGTCGAATATGGCTTGTACTTTCGCTACCGACGATGCTGTACTGCTGACCAAAGATGTCAACTGTCGCACGTGTTTTATCTTGTCTTGACACGAGAAAATCCTCCGTTCCACGAAAAATCCTAATCCCTATCATACCACGAAGAAGACTTCAATGGAAACATATCTATATTTAAGCTATCATAAGGGATAGTGCTTATAAAGTAAACTAAAATCCCCCGAAAGGAGTGAAGCATTATGTCACATGCTGTTATTAAGGTATCAGCTGATCAAATAGCTAAAATGAAGCTTCATTACACATCCTATTTGCAGCCCAAACTGCCGCAGGGAAGTATGTTTGCGGCTAAAACTCCCGGCTGTTCTATCACTGCGTACCGCTCTGGAAAAGTACTTTTTCAAGGAAAAGAAGCTGAAACAGAAGCGGCTAAGTGGGGAGGCTCTTTAGATGCTGCGAAAAAGGCTCCTGTCTCCCACCTCCCATCAAACTTCAGCTCACTATCGGTCATCGGTTCTGACGAAGTAGGGACGGGAGATTATTTTGGTCCTATGACCGTAGTTGCTGCCTATGTTCAAAAAGAGCAGCTTCCTTTGTTAAAAGAATTAGGAGTACGAGATTCAAAAGAGTTAACGGATGCTAAAATTATTGAAATTGCCAAGCAGCTTGTTTCGTTTATTCCCTATAGTTTGCTTGTTTTACATAACGAAAAGTATAATGCATTTCAAGAAAAAGGCATGTCACAAGGTAAAATGAAAGCTCTGTTACACAACAAAGCTTTATCCAACGTGTTAAAAAAATTGGATCCTGAAAAACCCGATGCCATTTTAATTGACCAGTTTGTCGAAAAAAACACCTATTATAAACACGTGGTAAAGGAAAAAGAAATTATCAAAGAAAATGTCTTTTTCAGCACAAAAGGAGAAAGCATTCATTTATCTGTAGCTGCTGCTTCCATTATTGCCAGATACGCATTTTTAAAACAAATGGATTTGCTGACGGAAAAGACCGGGATGGTTATTCCTCGCGGAGCTGGCGCACAAGTTGATATCGCCGCTGCTAAAATCATTAAGAAACATGGCGTGAATGCGCTGAACTCTTTAGCTAAAATTCATTTTGCTAATACAGAAAAAGCTTTAAAATTAGCTAAAAAATAAGAGATGTGGAAATCCACATCTCTTTTCTTATTCTTATGAACGAAGCGTTGCACCAAATTCTTTTTCTACAGCTTCTAACACTGCACCATGTGCTTTTGCTACTTCTTCATCAGTTAATGTACGTTCAGGATCTAAGTAACGTAAAGAGAAAGCTACAGATTTCTTGCCTTCTTCCATACGCTCTCCTTCATATAGATCAAATACCGTCACGTCTTTTAAAAGTTCTCCGCCCGCCGCATAGATGACGCGCTGAACTTCTCCTCCAAGAACGTTTTTATCTACAACAAGTGCAATATCACGAGTAATAGATGGGAATCTTGGAATAGCTGAATAACGAACTTCTTCGACATCTGCAGCTAATAGCTCTTGAAGGTGTAATTCAAATACGTATGTTTCACGAAGACCATATTGTTTCTGAGCAACAGGATGAACTTGACCTACGTATCCAATTTCTTTTTCATCTAACCATACAGCCGCTGTACGTCCAGGGTGCATACCGTCTTTTTTAACGGGAGCATATGAGATTCGTTTCTCCAAACCAAGCTGTGCAAATAACCCTTCTAGTACACCTTTAATCACATAGAAATCAACGACTTTCTTTTCACCTTGCCAGCCGTGAGCATGCCACAGACCCGTGATTGCACCAGCTACGCGCTCCTGCTCATCCGGTAATTCTCCTTCACCTTTAGATAAGAACACTGAGCCTGTTTCGTATAGCGCAATAGAATCCGACTGACGAGCATTATTATGCTTCACTGCTTCTAGCAAATGAGGCACTAAGCTTTGACGAAGGATGCTGCGATCTTCACTCATCGGCATTGCTAAACCAATCGTACTTGTTGCATTTAGTGCAAACTGAGTAGCTTTTCCAGCGCTCGTTAACGAATATGTTGTTGTTTGTGCTAGTCCCGCACCTTCTAAGAAACGGCGAACTTTACGGCGTCCAAGCTGATACTCTGTTAGTTTTCCTGGAGTTGCCACTGTTACAGGAAGCGTTGTAGGAAGGTTGTCATAGCCATACATACGCGCTACTTCCTCGACGATATCTTCTTCAATTGTAATATCGCCTCTACGAGTTGGCACTGTTACAACAATGGTTTCGTCTTCCACTTTGTTTTCAAATTGAAGACGGTTCATAATGTCTTGTACTTCTTCCATTGATAGCTCTGTACCAAGCACATCGTTAATACGTCCAAGTGACACAGCTACAACAGCAGGTTCCACAGTTAGTGTATCCACTTCTACAGTACCACTTACCACTTCACCTGAAGCGTATTCAGCCATTAATTCTGCTGCGCGGTCAGCAGCTACACGCGTACGGTTAGGATCAATTCCTTTTTCAAAACGAGCGCTTGCCTCACTGCGAAGACCGTGGTCTTTTGAAGCTTGGCGAACCGTTAAGCCTTTGAAGTAAGCTGATTCAATGAGAACATTTACCGTATCGTCTTTTACTTCGGAGTTCGCTCCGCCCATTACACCTGCAAGAGCTACCGGCTCACTTCCGTTTGTAATGACAAGCTGATTGCCTTTTAATACGCGCTCTTGGTCATCAAGTGTTACAAACTTCTCGCCTTCTGACGCGTGACGTACAACAATTTCTTTTGAACCAAGACGATCATAGTCAAAAGCATGCAGAGGCTGGCCGTATTCAAGCAAAATATAGTTGGTAATATCAACAACGTTGTTATGAGGTCGAATACCAGCTGCCATTAAACGCGTTTGCATCCATAATGGTGACGGAGCAATTTTTACGTTTTTCACAACGCGCGCTACGTAAAGCGGATTGTCTTCTTTTGCCTCTACTTTAACGGAAATATAATCAGCTGCTTGCTCATCAGACGTTTGCACGTTTACTGACGGATACTTCACTTCACGACGTAAAATAGCAGCCACTTCATGTGCTACACCTAACATACTTAAGCAGTCTGAACGGTTTGGTGTTAGCCCTAGTTCTAATACTTCATCGTTTAAGTTTAATGCATCTAGTGCATCCGCTCCTACTTCAGCATCGCTTGGGAACACGAAGATGCCTTCTTGATAATCTTTTGCCACAAGCTTGCTTTCAATGCCAAGCTCTTGAAGAGAACAAATCATACCGTTCGATTCTTCACCGCGAAGCTTAGCACGCTTGATTTTAAAGTTACCTGGAAGTACAGCTCCCACTTTTGCAACCGCTACTTTTTGACCTTGTGCCACGTTCGGTGCCCCGCACACGATTTGAACGATTTCTCCTCCGCCAAGCTCTACTTGACAGCGGCTTAATTTATCAGCATTTGGATGCTGTTCACGTTCTACAACGTGACCAATTACCACTCCGCTGATGCCTTTATTTAAGCTTTCTACACCTTCAACTTCAATTCCACTTTTTGTGATTTTATCTGCTAACTCTTCTGCCGTTACGCCTGATAAGTCAACATACTCTTGTAACCAACGATAAGATACAAACATCGTAGTCCCTCCTTTATACTTGTTTAAATTGATCTAAGAAACGAACATCATTTGTATAGAAATGACGAATATCATCCACGCCGTGTTTTAACATAGCAATACGCTCTACACCGATTCCAAAAGCAAACCCACGATATTTAGTTGAATCGTATCCAGCCATTTCAAGGACATTTGGATGAACCATGCCTGCTCCTAAAATTTCAATCCAGCCTGTTTGTTTACATACATTACAGCCTTTACCTCCACATTTTGCACACGATACGTCTACTTCTACAGACGGCTCAGTGAACGGGAAGAAACTTGGACGAAGACGAATTTCACGGTCTGCACCGAACATTTTTTTCACAAATACTTCAAGCGTGCCTTTTAAATCGCTCATACGAATGTTTTCGTCTACTACAAGACCTTCAATTTGCATGAATTGATGAGAATGCGTAGCATCATCGTCATCGCGGCGGTACACTTTGCCCGGGCAAATAATTTTAACAGGTCCTTTGCCTTCATTCTTGTTCATAACACGAGCTTGAACAGTTGATGTATGCGTACGAAGAAGCGTTTCTTCCGTAATATAGAACGTATCTTGCATATCACGTGCTGGGTGACCTTTTGGCAAGTTCAGCGCTTCGAAATTATAGTAGTCCTGCTCTACTTCCGGTCCTTCTGCTACTTCATAGCCCATTCCTAAGAATAAATCTTCTACTTCTTCAACCACGCTTGTTAGCGGGTGATGCGTACCTGCTTTAACAGGGCGTCCTGGCAGCGTTACGTCGATTGTTTCTGAAGCAAGTTTACGCTCTACCTCGGCTGCTTCTAACGCCGTTTGTTTTTCTTCAATTTTAGATGCAATAGCTTCACGCACTTCATTTGCAAGTGCTCCCATTACAGGACGCTCTTCAGCTGAAAGTTTTCCCATACCGCGAAGTACTTCTGTGATAGGGCCTTTCTTTCCTAAATAAGCTACGCGTACGTCGTTTAATTCTTTTAAAGCACTTGCTGTTTCGACTTTTGCAATTGCTTCTTGTTGAAGTTCTTGTAAACGTTCTTTCATCACTTATTCCTCCTTTTAACGTAAAAAATGACAAATAAAAAAACCTCCTCCCAAAAAAGGGACGAGGATTAGTCGCGTTACCACCCTTGTTAACTATATACACAGACGTATACAGTTCACTTCATTCAAGTTAACGGAATCTCCGGAACACCTTTACATCTATGTAAGATGGTCTAAGTGTCAACTCAAGAGGTGAATTCACTTATTACATTTATAAAAATGCTTTCAGTCACGGCATTTTCTCCCTGCATAAACGGACATAAGCTACTGCTCTCTTTCATCGTTTTTTACATATGTAACTATTGTATTATTATAGTGAAAACACGTTCTCGATGCAACTACATTCCGCGTAAATAATAAAGTAAGATTCCAGAAGCGATGGCAACATTTAGCGACTCGCTCTTTCCATAGATGGGAATGTACAGATTCTGATCCGTTTGTTCCAGCACTTTCTCGCTTACGCCGTTTCCTTCATTTCCCACAACCAGCGCAAATTCGTTTGAAGGTTTTACGCATGTATAGACCTTTCCATTTTGTAACGACGTGCCGTAAACTGCTATTTCTCTTTCTTTTAACAGTGAAATCATTTCGAGTAAATCACCTTTTACAATTGGAAGGTGAAAAATAGCTCCTTGCGTTGAACGAACGACTTTTGGGTTGTACACATCCACGCTGCCCTCTCCAACGATAATAGCCTCCACTCCGGCAGCATCAGCGGTTCGAATAATCGTACCTAGGTTACCTGGATCTTGCACCGCATCTAAAAGCAATACTTTCTGTGCTGTATGAATGATTTCTGCATGCTTCGTTTGAAAACACACAGCGATAATTCCTTGAGGTGTTTCTGTGTCAGATAACAATTTAATTATTGCTTCGTTTACAACGGTTATTTCGATACCATCTATGTTCCACTGTGCTGGCACTTCAATCGATTCGCGTATAATTAGTTCCTTTACGCAATCCTTATTTTTGATAGCTTCTTCGACTAAATGAAAGCCTTCTACCATAAAAAGGCCCTGCTTATCACGGTCTTTTTTATTATGCAGCTTTTTCCACGCTTTTACCTGCGGATTTTTAACTGAATCAATTTGTTTCACAAACATAACTCCTTTATCTATACAAAAATAAATAGTTCGATTACATTTTGCTCAATAATCATTAGATAAGTTTCACTTTATTGTACATAGAAATCGCAAAGAAAACAAAAACTATTGGTAACTTTACGATAGCTGAGGTGAAAATGATGGATCTTAATTTACGAAATGCTGTTATTGCAAACGTTTCAGGAAACTCAAAAGAAGAGCTTGAAGCTACAATTTCTGACGCTATTCAAAGCGGTGAAGAAAAAATGCTCCCTGGACTTGGTGTTTTATTTGAGGTGCTTTGGGAAAAGTCTCCAGAATCAGAAAAAGAAGAAATTCTGACAACGCTTGAAAACGGTTTAAAATAAATAGCCTTTTCCTATGTACAACAAAAAGCTCATTCTCCTAGGAGAATGAGCTTTTTTTAATTATACGTAATTGCGTTCACCGTATTTCGGTCTAAGCGTTTAATTACTTCCGCAATTAATTTAACTGCATTTTCATAATCATCACGATGAAGCATCGCTGCATGAGAATGGATATAACGAGTTGCGATCGTAATCGAAAGTGCTGGCACCCCGTTAGCTGAAATATGGATAGAACCTGAGTCCGTACCGCCTCCAGCGATTGCATCAAATTGATATGGAATATTTAATTCATCTGCCACATTTACCACTGTATCTCGAAGTCCTTTATGAGAAACCATGGAAGCATCATATAAAATGATTTGCGGACCATCTCCCATTTTAGAAGATGCTTCTTTATCAGAAACACCAGGTGTATCTCCAGCGATACCGACATCAACAGCAAATGCAATATCCGGTTCAATAAAGTTAGCGGATGTTTTTGCACCTCTAAGTCCAACTTCTTCTTGCACCGTTCCTACACTATACACAACATTTTCATGTGTTTCATTTTTTAAAGCTTTTAATACATCGATAGCGATTGCACAGCCGATACGGTTATCCCAGGCTTTCGCTAGCAGCATCTTTTCGTTGTTCATAACCGTAAATTCGAAATAAGGCACAACCTGATCACCAGGTTTCACTCCCCACTCCGCTACTTCTTCTCTGCTAGAGGCACCAATATCGATGAACATATCTTTAATGTCAACGGGCTTTTTACGAACTTCTGGAGGAAGGATATGAGGAGGCTTTGAGCCAATAATCCCCGTTACCTCTCCTTTAGATGTAACGATGGTTACGCGTTGAGCAAGCATAACTTGAGACCACCATCCGCCTACCGTTTGAAAACGAATAAAGCCGCGTTCATCAATTTGAGTCACCATAAAGCCTACTTCATCTAAGTGACCGGCTACCATAATTTTAGGCCCTTGTTCGTTGCCCACTTTTTTTGCAATCAAACTGCCTAGCCCATCCGTCGTTACTTCATCTGCATAAGGTGCAATATATTTCTTCATAACCTCACGCGGTTCACGCTCATTGCCAGGAATTCCTTTTGCATCTGTTAGTGCTTTAAGCATCGTCAATGTTTCATCTAACTTTTTCATATGGATTACCCCTTTCATATGTATACCTCTATTATAGCTAAAAAGAGGTTGAAGTAAAATTTCCCATCCCTTTATTTCTAGTATCCTTGTTCTTGGCGTTTAAAATTCACTTCATTTTTTGAGATGTACGCCTTTTCAATATGTTCAGCGGAAAAACCAAACATATCGCCAAGCGTCATGTAAGATACAAACATGTCCACATAGTTTTCTTTCGACTGATCCTGCTCGAAAGCAGCAACTTGTGCAAATACCTGTAAAAATTGTGCTGTTTTTGAATCACTTGCTTTTGCATTTGGTAACTCAGTTAAATCATCGTATCCTTTTTCAATCCCTAAAGAAAGGATAAAATGTACGCCGTCCACAAATTCTTCTAAAATAACAGCGTCTTCAGCCGGAGGTTTGACGCTCCAAAATTTGAAGCAGCGCGTTTCGTTTGCCAGTTCTCCCATTTCGACAAGCAGTGCTAAAAGCTTTCTCGGAATCAAATCTTCCTTATGAAGCTCATGCTTATCCTCTATATGCTGATCCAGCTGGCGCTGCATGGTAAATAGCTGTTGTAAATTCAATGTAATCACTCCTGTAATTATGTATATCTTCTTCTTTTTAAACCAATAAAGAAATTATATCAAAAATCATGAAACTTTTTAGAGACTCGAACGTAAAGTAAGAAAACTGTGCCTTGTAAAGGAGGGAGCGTTATGTTTGTTATTGTTATCGTTCGCGTGTTCATTTTCGCGCTTGTTGCTTACACACTATTAAAGCTGGTTCAGCATTTTCGCAGTCCAAAGCGGAAGCTTGTAGCAGCTCAGGAACATCAGCAATTTTTTGTCGTTGATGAAAAAACGAATATCCGCAAAAATTTTCTACTAACGTATAAAGGTATTTTATTTGAAGGAGAAAAATACAGCAATCCCAATGAACCAGAATCTTTGTCAATTACAATGGTGTTAACAGATCCAGCTCGATTACATGAACTGCAAAAACAAGATTTCAAGCTGCTGGAAAGCCACGTACACGACATGTATCCAAATGCTCCTATTCGCTGGAAAAGCCCCGTTCGAGAATTTTTACACTGAGCACAAAATCATTTGTGCTCAGCTGATAACAAAAAAGAAAAGTAAATCAAGAGCAGCAAGAATAGGAAAACCTACTGTAAACGATGTGTGCTTCGTTTTATGACGATAGCAATACATACCAATCAGTCCTCCAAGAGCTCCTCCGATAGCAGCTACCGTCCACAGTGTGCTTTCGGCAATTCTCCACTCATGTCTTTTCGCTTTTTGTTTATCTCTATACATCATTCCTACCCCTACTATATTAATAACAATAAAATAGGTAAGCAGCAGTTCATTCATGATATGTCCTCCGATAGCAAAAAAGCCTCATCATCTAAAGATGACGAGACTTTATATTCATTACTTATCTAAGCCTTTTTTAGCAGCAGTTGCTAATTCAGCAAATGCTTTTTCATCAGCTACAGCTAAGTCAGCAAGCATTTTGCGGTTAACTTCAATACCTGCTAATTTTAAACCGTGCATTAAACGGCTGTAAGAAAGACCGTTCATACGAGCAGCTGCATTAATACGTGTGATCCATAATTTACGGAAGTCACGTTTTTTCTGACGACGGTCACGATAAGCATACATGTGAGATTTCATAACTTGCTGATTAGCAACTTTATATAATCTATGCTTCGAACCGAAGAAACCTTTAGCTAATTTTAAAACTTTTTTACGACGTTTGCGTGTTACTGTACCGCCTTTTACGCGTGGCATAATTGTTTACCTCCTGTATTGTTTCTATCTCAACCCAAATTACTTAATGTTATCTAATAAGTGACGGATACGTTTGAAGTCACCTTTGCTTACTAAAGAACCTTTACGTAATTTACGCTTTTGTTTTGTAGATTTGTTAGCGAATAAATGGCTTGTGTAAGCACGAGCACGTTTTAATTTACCGCTTCCAGTCTTTTTGAAACGCTTTGCAGCGCCACGATGTGTTTTCATTTTTGGCATGGGGTGTTCCTCCTCGTTCTATTACTTTTCGTTTTTAGGTGCCAAGACTAAGAACATGCTGCGGCCTTCCATTTTAGGAGCCGATTCAACTGAACTTACATCTTCGCAAGCTTGTGAAAAACGTTCAAGTACTTTTTGGCCAATCCCTTTATGAGTAATGGCACGACCTTTAAAGCGAATAGACGCTTTCACTTTGTCACCTTTTTCAAGGAACTTGCGTGCGTTACGAAGTTTAGTGTTAAAATCATGTTCATCAATTGTTGGACTTAAACGAACTTCTTTTAAGTTTACAACTTTTTGGTTTTTACGAGCTTCTCTTTCTTTACGTTGTTGCTCATAGCGGAATTTACCGTAGTCCATAATACGACATACCGGCGGTTTCGCATTTGCAGCAACCATTACTAAGTCAAGATTTACTCGTGAAGCAATTTCTAATGCTTCATTTTTTGATTTAATTCCTAATTGTTCACCGTTTTGATCAATTAGACGAACTTCGCGAGCTCGAATGCCCTCGTTTACCATCATGTCCTTGCTAATAAGTAGCCACCTCCAAGGTTTAATGAGCGAATACGCTTGCTTAGACCGATTATTAACTCACACAAAAAAGTGTGAGTACATACTGCACCCACACTTCTATCGTTTTAATTAAGATACGATGTACCTGCTAACTGCTCTATGCGTCACTCAGGTGAGAAGCGGGTGCTTCTTCTTCTGTATAAACAAGTATTCAATTACTTAAGCTATTATAGTATCAACAAAGACAAAAGTCAATGATTTCGTTCTTTTTTCACAACAAAAATTATTGTATCAAAGGAAAAACATTTATGCAACAGTTTTTTATAAATGTTGCATAAAAAAGCAGAGAATTTCAATTCTCTGCTTTTTTCATTAGCGAGATGCTTCTGCTTTTACATTTTGTAAAAAGGCTTGGAAGTCCACTGTTTCTGAATTCTGCTCACCGTATTTACGTACGTTTACTGCTTTATCCTCTACTTCTTTATCCCCTACAACAAGCATATAAGGAATTTTTTGCATTTGAGCCTCACGGATTTTATAGCCGATTTTCTCATCGCGAGAATCAAGTTCCACACGAATACCCGCCAGCTGAAGCTGTTCTTGCACTTCTTTTGCATACTCAAGGTGAACGGTAGGTGATACCGGAATCACTTGAACTTGTACAGGTGCTAACCACGTTGGGAAAGCTCCTTTGTATTCTTCGATTAAGAAAGCTACAAAACGTTCCATTGTTGACACCACGCCGCGGTGAATAACAACCGGTCGATGTTGTTTTCCGTCTTCTCCTACATACGTTAAATCAAATCGTTCAGGAAGTAAGAAATCCAATTGAACCGTAGATAGCGTCTCTTCTTTACCAAGAGCTGTTTTAACTTGAACGTCTAGTTTTGGACCGTAGAATGCCGCTTCTCCTTCAGCTTCATAATAATCAAGGTCAAGCTCATCCATCGCGTCTTTTAACATGCTTTGTGCTTTTTCCCACATTGCATCATCATCAAAGTATTTTTCTGTATCTGCAGGGTCACGGTAAGATAGACGGAATGAATAATTTTCAAATCCAAAATCTTTATAAACCGCTTCAACTAAGCGAACTACACGAATAAATTCTTCTTTGATTTGGTCGGGACGTACAAAGATATGCGCATCATTTAGTGTCATGCCTCGAACACGCTGAAGTCCTGATAATGCTCCTGACATTTCGTAGCGGTGCATCGTTCCAAGCTCAGCAATACGGATTGGAAGCTCACGATAGCTGTGAATACCTTGTTTGTAAACCATCATGTGATGAGGACAGTTCATCGGACGAAGAACCAGGTCTTCGTTATCCATTTCCATTGCAGGGAACATGTCATCTTGGTAGTGCTCCCAGTGACCAGACGTTTTGTAAAGTTCTACACTTCCGAGCACTGGAGTGTAAACGTGCTGATAACCAAGGCTTACTTCTTTATCTACGATATAACGCTCGATAATACGGCGGATCGTCGCACCTTTTGGAAGCCATAAAGGCAGACCTTGTCCTACTTTTTGAGAATTTGTAAATAAGTTTAGCTCTTTACCAAGTTTACGGTGGTCACGTTCTTTTGCTTCTTCAAGAAGACGAAGATGCTCGTCTAAATCTGCTTTTGTAAAGAATGCTGTACCGTAAATACGCTGCAGCATTTGATTATCGCTGTCTCCGCGCCAATAAGCACCCGCCACGCTTAATAGTTTAAATTCTTTAATTTTGCCTGTTGACGGCACGTGCACGCCTCGGCAAAGGTCAAAGAATTCGCCTTGTTGGTAAATCGTAACCTTTTCACCTGCTGGAATCGCATCGATCAATTCAAGCTTTAGTTCATCGCCAACTTCTTTAAAAAGTTGAATGGCTTCTTCACGAGAAACTTCTTTTCGTTCAATTTCAATATTTGAATTAACGATTTTTTTCATTTCTTTTTCAATTTTACCTAAATCTTCAGGAGTAATTGATTCTTCCATATCGATGTCATAGTAAAAACCGTTTTCGATAACCGGCCCTACACCTAGCTGTACTTTTGTATCTTTGTACAAACGTTTGATTGCTTGAGCCATTAAATGCGCTGTACTGTGACGCATAATTTCAAGCGCTTCAGGAGCATCTGGCGTAATGATTTCAAGACTGCCATCTTGTTCAATTGGCGTACGTAAATCCAGCAGCTCGCCGTTTACTTTGCCTGCTAATGCTTTCTTCTTTAATCCCGGGCTAATAGAAGCCGCAATATCTTCTGTTGATGATCCTTTTGGATACTCTTTAACAGCTCCATCAGGAAATGTCATTTTGATTACTTCTGACACAACTTTCCACTCCTTTAACATAACTGAATAAACTTTTTGTAAAAACAAAAAACTCGTCCCTTATCAAAAGGGACGAGTTGTGTATACACGCGGTACCACCCTTGTTTCCTCTTCGTATCTTGGATAACCCAAAGAACCCGAAGCGGCTCGAGGTTTTATAACGGAAATTCCGTCAGTAATTACTAGAGGCTCTGCTCGTTTACTACTGAAGTTTAGAGGTGGTAAGAATATATTCCGTGTTAGGAGATTTCCAGCCTGGATCTCCCTCTCTACAAACCGTAAATATACACTCATGTCCTCATCATAACTTGTAACATATAGCTGTTTTTCAATATGCATTTATTATATTCATTTTCAAAATAGAAATCAACCTTTCACGTTATATTTTGCTTTTGATCAAACGGAAATTCATTTTTTTCGTATAACATAACTTTTTCTTGGAAGATATTTTGAATGGTATAAACAAAATCATGATCATGCTGGTCGCTATACAGATGAATAGCAGCTGGAGATAAACTTAGCAAAGGCGCGATAATAGTTGAGTCTATGTATAATGATTCTTGTTCAGATAAAAAGGCCTCTGCTAGAGCTGCACATTCACGTTCAGGAACATATCTACTATTGTGGTCGTACAACACAAACTTGTTTTTATTCAAGTGCATTACATACACATCGCCTGTAGATAACTGTCTTTCATTAGCTGCTTGACGCAGCTGATGAATAAGAATTTGATAGTCTTGTTCAAGCTTATATTCATCAATCGCCAGCTCGGCATAATAGCGCAGCCGCTCTTGATATTCTTTTAAGCGGAATTGGAGAAAAGACTCAAAGGTGAATGTTACATTATGAATGAAGAAGTCTTGAAGAGCCTGGCGGATAAGTAATTCTCTTGGAAGAGAAAATGTTTTTTGCGGAATTTCGCCTCTCTCTCCTTCCATAATCCCCCCCATAATTTGAAGCAGCAAATCTTGCTCTTCCTCTTCTGAATAGAAAAATTCTTCTTTTAATATGTTTACCATCATCTTTTTTTCTTTCTTTTTTAAAATTACGTGGGTTAATACCGGTATCACCATGTCTTGTAAAACGGCCTCTCTATTGTATGTCTCATCAATGACTAAAAGCTGATTATTCACCAGCTTCAAGCACTGTGAACCATATGATAAAGCGCTTCGCTTCGCGCATAAAGACTCATATACAACGACTGCGTCTTCTACATATTTAAAGAATATTTTCATTCCTCATAGCCCCCCTTTGGACACGCTTTATTAATGTATATGGGGCAACATGCAAAAAAATGAGCAAGTCGTTACAAGAAATGTAAAACGACCTGCTCATCTATTTCGTTTATTCTCTCCATTCATTTCAACAGGAATGGCTAGAGACTTAATTCGTTCCATGACACGAGCGGCTTTGAGCTCTTCCTGCTCGCCTCTTTGGGTATAAGTCAAATGATGTTGAAGCTCTTTAAAATTTAAATTCGAGCTGAAAAATGTCGGCAAATTTTCGAGCATACGGAATTGTAAAATGGTTCCGAGCACATCGTCTCGCATCCAGCTCGTTACGGATTCTGCTCCGAGATCATCAAGCATAAGAACCGGTACTTTTTTGACATACTCTATTTTCTCATTGAAACTTTGATCTTGAAACGAACCTTTTAACTCACGCAAAAACTCCGGGACATACAGAATGGTAGATTTCACTTTCTTTTCGGCTAACGCATTGGCAATTGCTCCAAGAAAATACGTTTTCCCCACACCAAACGAACCGTGTAAATATAAAGCTTTCATTTTCTTATTTGGCTCATATTCTCGCACAAAATCTCTTACTAGTTTAATGGCTTCAAATCTTCCCTGCTCAATTTCAATATCAGACATTGTTGCCTGTAAAATTTCTTTAGGCACGTACATACACTGAATAAAAGATTCTTGTTCTTTTCGCTCATCTTCTTGTACTTTTCTAGGACAGCGTTCATACTGTAAATCAATATTACGGCCTTTTACAACCAGCTGAGGGTGGTATCCTTTCACCATGTTGACGCAGCTTTGCAAAGAAGGACACTTGTCACAGCATTTGCTTTGGTCGATAAATTCATGCATCTTCATCAGACCTCGGTCGACCATTTGCTCATCTAACTCATGGCGATGCTCTTGCAAAAATGTTTTAACTTCGGGATTAGACAGGATACTGTTTCTTAATGCTTCTAAGCGTGCTTTAAAATCCTTTTTGTTCACTAACTGATTTAGTGAATCATTGATAGGCTTCATCTTTTTCACCTCACCTCTATCATACCTGCTTTTTATTCTTTATGCTTTTGTTTTAGCTCTTGATCTAACTGCTTGAGCTCTTCTTGTAGCTTTCGTTTTTCTTCTTCAAATCCGTCCACTTCTTTTGAAGGCTGCTTTTTCTCTTCTTTTTCTTCATCGCTCAGCCACTCTGGCACCATTTCTTTACGCACAATTTTTCGTCCAGCCGTTTTTTTATTTTGCTTTGCTTCGGTCCAATTCTGATATTCTTTCTGTTCATTTTTAGCTAAATTCATGGCATCTTGAACAGTTTGTACCTTTTTGCGCGCCCAGTGTCCAGCAATTTTCTCTACATAGCTCTTAGATAATTTCATATCGGATCTTAGCATAACATAGTAAATAAGAACATTTACTACCCCTGGTGAAAGCTTTTGGTTAAACATCACTTCTTCGATCATTTGCAAATCTGCTTTTGAAGGCTCTGCTCCCCCGGAAAACTCGATCAAAAGCTGTCGAGGAGAAGTCACTTCAAGCTGTTGAATGAGCTGCTCTTCCTTTGTCTGCGGCTGCTTTTCCTGCATAGTACGAAGCATAGGCGGCTGAATTTGTTCGCTTAGATTTGGAAGTGCTTCTCCATTTTCAAATTGGTAAAAGGACTGTGCCGCTTTTCTAAGCAATTCAATATCAACTTGATCGTTCTCATTTAGCGAATCGAGCACCACGTTTTTCATTTGAAGAGGATCGATACCGTATAAAAAGGCTAGCTTTTCAATCGCTTGTTTTACTTTAGATGTAATAGACCTTTTCGAAATCATTGAATCTGTTAGACCTGCTAAAAATAAATCAAAATCAAAGGAATCCGGGCTCATCTCAATAGAAGCGCGTTTGGAGGAATCCACAAAGTCCGTTTGAGCATCAGGAGAAAATACATCCTTGCTTTCAGACTGAAAACTTGGAGCCAGCTCTGTTGCTTTAACTGATTTAAATACATCGTTAAATGAATGCGTCACATCTGTGAACGATTGGTCATCGACGAGTGAATCAGAAAAATAATTTTTTACTTTTTGAAAGATAGATTTTCCGAGTCGGTTATATAAATATACATTTAACACGCCATCGTTAAAAAACTGATGGGGCGTAAGAGGAGGAATGAGCTCATAAATGAACACACGAACATCATCTTCTTCCTTAATATATGTTTTTAACAAACCAATGCCTTCTAATTTTAACCGCTCATGGTAAATAGCTTTCAAATTAATTTGCATCATTGACATTAGATGATGATGCGTAGACTCTTTCCCCCATAAACGATCTTGTTCCAGCTCGCTCCATAGCGTCATATACAGACCAAAGCACGTTGTACCCACCAACGGCTGATAGAGCATGGTTAAAATCTTTCGGTCGTATTCCTGCAGTATGCCGTTCGAACGAACAACATAACGATCGACCGGTATCATTTCTTTCCAATGTTGTTCTTTCATGTCGTTCCCTACCTACTTTTAAAGTAATAGAAATGACAAAAAAAGAGCCTAAAGAATACTTCAATAGCTCTTTTACAGTCGTTCCTTCTTAATTAAATCTTTTAATTCATCAATAAATACATTGATGTCTTTAAATTGTCGGTATACAGAAGCAAATCGAACATAAGAGACTTCATCGATAGCAGCTAATCGCTCCATCACCATTTCTCCTACCACATCTGACTGCACCTCTGATGTACCCTGACTGCGCAGCTCTGTTTCAATATCGTGTACGGTATCTTCTAATTGTTTTAAGCTTACTTGGCGTTTTTCACACGCCTTAATTAACCCTCGAAGGATTTTGTCTTTGCTGAACTCTTCTCTCGCTCCATCTTTTTTTACAACAATTAACGGAAGTTCTTCTACTTTCTCAAAAGTTGTAAAACGATAGTGACACTCTTCGCATTCACGTCTTCTACGAATAGAGCGGCCTTCTTCTACAGGGCGCGAGTCCAGCACTCTCGTTCCATTGTAATGACAGGATGGGCACTTCATATTCTCAGCTCCAATAATAAACCTTGTTTTTCTTTTTATTTTCTCTTATATAAGTTAATTTCCATCTATGTTAGCCGGCTATTCGCCATTTATTATGATTTTTATCATCATTTCCTTTAACAAACACGATGCTGTATTAAAGGATTTGCTTTATTCCATCTTATAGAAAACAAGGCTTGAATACAAGTAAAGGAAAAGGAATTTCCCCATTTTATTTCCTGAAATTCAAAAATGATAAGGAACTTACGAAGAAAGAGGAATAAGTTTTTGATCAAAGCTCTTATAAAGCGTACGTACAAGTTCTTTACTAAAACCAAAATCAACCGGCACCACTTTTGATTCTGTTGTAGCAGAAAAATCGATAGCGGTTTCAAGAGGACGTACGTTAATAATAGTAATCACAACAAAAGCTTTTCTTCCTTTTACAACGTTTAAGCTAATTTCTCCTCGCTCTTCATACGCAGCAAGTATCTCTATCCCTTGCATGTGCTTCAACATTTCATGAACTTGCTTAAATGCATTCCCGGCCGTTGTTTTGTAATAATGCGTTTTTAGAGTCGGATCTGAATGGTGATCGCTTGTTTCTACATGATTAGAAAATAAAGATTTAACTGCTTGTACTACCCCCATGTTGTTATCCCCTTTGTTTTTGCGTATTAAAAATTTATATACTAAAAAGAGGTGTGTAATACACCTCTTAACTTACGTAATCAATCGACACTATTAAAGTGCATTCGCTTTAGTTTGTTTTACCTGAACAGGACCCATTCCACGTGGTAATTCAATTGTTTCACGTGTCTGTGCACTTAGAGCATCTGCAATATAATCTGCTGCGATTGTAGGATCTAAATGACCACAAGTATAAACATCGATACTTGCATAACCATGCTCTGGGAAGCTGTGAATCGTTAAATGTGATTCTGAAATAATAACAACGCCACTTACACCTTGAGGTGCAAATTTATGGAACGCTACTTCGCGAACTTCCGCACCAGATTTTAAAGCTGCATTAACAAACGTTTTTTCAATATAATCAATATCATTTAACTTATCGAAATCGCATCCCCATAATTCTGAGATGACATGACGACCCATTGTTTCCATAATGATATTTCCCCCTTTAACAATTTTTAATCGTTAAACATGAAGTTCTTTCGCCATATAGCATGTTAACTACCACGGGGGAAAGTTAGTCCAAAGAGGTCCTAACCCTTTAAGTAGCCACATCACCGAAAGGTACACAAGAAGTTCACGAAACATAGTATACTTTGTTTACATTTATTTTGCAATACGTGTTTTGATTTTATTAAAGATTGTTCTTGCAGATAGACCTATACAAATTACCCCTGTATTCTCGTGAGAAAGTGTGTAAAAGCTGCTAAACGACTATTAATTTTTTATTAAAATTGAGGAAAATAAACACCCCTTTGCATGCTTATCTTATTGCTTTTCCCTATTCTTTTGAATAAAAACAAAAAAAAACAGGGCGATAGCTCCCTGTTTTTTTAAAAGCAATCAATAGCTTTCTTAGCTTACTCTTATTTTTGATCCATTACGCATTTCTGCAGCAATATATCTTACCAAATCGACTACGCGCTGAGAGTAGCCCCACTCGTTATCGTACCAAGCTAACACTTTAATTTTATGATCTTCCATTACGATTGTGGATAGTCCATCTACAATCGCTGAATGAGGATTTGTATTAAAGTCAATTGATACGAGTGGTTCCATTGTTAAATTTAAAATATTCTTTAATGGTCCTTCAGCAGCTTTAATAAACGCTAAATTAACATCTTCCATCGTCACAGGTTTCCTTACATCCACAACTAAATCGACAAGCGATACGTTCGGCGTTGGCACACGAAGCGCCATCCCATGAAGTTTTCCTTTTAAATGAGGAAGAACTAATGAAAGTGCCTTGGCTGCTCCAGTTGTTGTAGGAATAATTGATTGAGCACACGCACGAGCTCTTCGCAAATCTTTATGCGGATTATCGATATTCTTTTGATCATTTGTATATGCATGAACGGTCGTCATTAAACCGTTTTCAATTGTGAACGCTTCGTCTAGTACCTTGACAACTGGAGCTAGACAATTTGTCGTACAAGAGGCATTGGAAATAATGTTATGCTGATTCACATCAAACTCTCGTTCGTTTACGCCCATCACAATGGTGATATCTTCTTGTTTACCCGGTGCCGTTAAGACAACTTTTTTCGCACCTGCTTCAATATGTAACTGCGCTTTTTCTCTTGAATTAAATTTTCCCGTTGCTTCAACAACTAGATCAATCCCAAGCTCTTTCCAAGGCAAATTCAGCGGATCACGTGAATTTAATAGCTGAATTCTTTTACCGTTAACAATTAGCGCATCATCATCACATTTGACATCTCCATTAAATGGTCCGTGTATAGAGTCATATTTGATTAAATGTGCTAACGTTTCTGCTGGATAAGATGCATTTATTGCAATAATATCTAAATTTTCCTCTATAATCGCTGTGCGAAACACCATTCTTCCTATTCTCCCAAAACCATTAATGGCAATACGTGCTTTCATGGCTATACCCCTCTCTATATGTGTTATACTATTTAACTTTTTATATTGAATAGTATAACATAAATATTTAAAAAGTGAATAATATTAATTTTTTTTAATAAATTATTTTAATTAAGTTTTACTATATGTATATAGCGAGAACAGATATTTAACACATTCTTTTTTAGAAGCCCTTAAATATTCCCAATAAAAAAAGAGTGAATGCAATCATTCACTCTTTAATCTAGCCATAGGGCTAATATACTTAAAAGCTGTTGTTTTGTTTCCTCTACAGGACCGTTGTTATTGATCACCGCATCGGCTAAGGCTACTTTTTGAATCAAAGGCAGCTGTGCATGGATACGCGCATAGGCATCCTCCGCCGAGAGGTTATTACGCGACTTTAACCTTTCTAGCTGCACAGACTCATCGACATATACAACCACTACTTTATCGACTAAGTGTGTCAAATCGCTTTCAAACAGCAGCGGAATATCTAATACAACGGCTTCGTAACCTTCCTCTATATAGCTTTCCTTTTGAGAAAGCATTTCTTTTCTTACGGCAGGATGTACAATTGCATTCAACTTTTTACGTTCTTCCTCTTGATAAAACACAATTTCCCCTAAAGCCGCTCGATTGATCTCCGCGTTCTCGTGAAGAATAGAACGGCCGAACGTCTCGACAATTTGTTTGTATGCTTCTTTTCCTGGTTCTACGACTTCTTTTGCAATGTGATCAGCGTCGATTACTGGAATATTGATATCTCGTAGCATTCCGGTTACCGTGCTTTTTCCGCTTGCAATTCCGCCCGTTAATCCAATTACAATTGACATTGGTCTCTCCTTTATCCCTTTATTTAAAATCTAAAAATACCTAAAATAATGAGCAGAACTCCTGGTACAAACGAGAACATTTTCATCCATGATAAACGTGAAAAAACCTTGCCAAACTGTATGCCCGCACTTAAAAAAAGAGAACTCATAAGAGCTACAGCAATTGCTAGAGCATACGGCGAATAACCTAATAAAGCCGCTCCAAACCCTGCTCCAAATGCATCCAGAGATAATGCAATTCCAAGTATAAATGCTTCAATTCCATTGATGGAACCTGAATTATCTAAATCTGCTGCAATTGGCTTTTTCAATACGTTGATGACTAGGCCAATTGACTTAATTTCAATTTTCACTAATGTTTTTTCTTCTTTCACTCGAGATGAATCTGCCGGACAAAAAAACTGGTATAAAATCCACATCCCAAGCAGAACAAGAATACCTCCGCCTACTTTATTTAGTACATCCACTGAAAATAGATGCGTAAGTACTTTTCCTAAAAACATAGAAAACATTAAAGAAAATGCTGAGCAACATGAAATAATAAAAATGGATTTCAGCGGGATTTTCACCTTTCGAAGTCCGTATGTCAGGCCAACGCTAAAGCTGTCAAGACTTACGGCAAAAGCAAGAATAAGTAAAGAAAATGTTATCATGATGAGAGGACTCCTTTCCTTTCTGTCTATACGTAGTATATGAAAGGAGCCCATCCATTGTTATTTTTTAGCCGGCTGACAATTTGGGCAGATATGTGTTCCTCTACCGCCTACAACAAATTTTTCAATTGGAGTACCGCACATTTTACAGGATTCGCCTTTTCTTCCGTACACATAAAGCTGCTGCTGAAACATGCCTATTTGTCCCTGTGTGTTTACATACGTGCGAATTGTGCTGCCTCCTTGCTTCACAGCTTCTTGAAGAGTCGCTACAATTTCTTCGTACAATTTTTCATACTCTTCGTCTGTTAATTGGCTGGCCACTCGTTCAGGATGAATCCCTGCGCGAAACAGTGCTTCATCTACATAAATATTTCCAAGCCCAACCACGACATTTTGATCGAGTAAAACCGGCTTGATTTTTCGAGAGGTTTTGCCGATTCTCATTTTTAATTGACTAGGATTAAATGTTTCGTCAAACGGTTCAGGTCCAAGGCCAATAAGAGGAGGAAACAGATCTTCCTCTCCCTTTTTAAATAAGTGCATAGTACCAAACTTCCTTACATCTCGGTATCGCAATTCCGTTCCATCCGTGAAGTGAAAAAAGACGTGTACATGCTTATCTGGTTCTTCTGCATTCTCATGGAGAGCATATTTCCCTTCCATACGCAAATGAGAAACCATCGTATAATCATCGAGCACAATTTTCAAAAACTTACCTCTGCGTTCAACATCTCGAATGGTTTGTCCAACAAGCGCATCACAAAACTGTTCAACTTGTTCAGGACGTTTGATAATATTAGGCCATTTAACTGTTACACGCTCAATGGTCTTTCCACTGGCTAATTCAATTAACGTACGTCTGACGGTTTCAACTTCTGGTAATTCTGGCACGTTTGTCACATCCTTTTTCCACTACTTTGCTTCGTACCAAGTCTTTCCGTAAGAATAATCTACTTTCAACGGAACTTCTAGCTCTAAAGCGTTCTCCATTACTTCTGGTACGATTTTCTCTAAAATTTTAATTTCTTCTTCTGGGGCTTCAAAAATCAGCTCATCGTGTACTTGAAGCAGCAGCTTAGCCTGAAGATTTTCATCTTTTAAGCGCTTATCCATTTCAATCATTGCTTTTTTAATAATATCAGCTGCCGTCCCTTGGATAGGCGTATTCATAGCCGTACGCTCAGCAAAGCTGCGGAGGTTAAAGTTTCGGCTCGTGATTTCAGGCAAGTAACGTCGGCGGTGCAAGAGCGTTGTTACATATCCCTTTTCTTTTGCATCGCGTACAATCGTATCCATATACTCCTGTACACCAGGGAAGCTTTTTAAATAGCGTTCAATAAAAGTAGCCGCTGCTTTTCTTGTAATTCCTAAACTTTGCGATAAACCGTAATCACTGATGCCATAGACGATTCCAAAGTTAACTGCTTTAGCCTGGCGGCGCATATTCGACGTTACTTCTTCTCTTTCGACGTGGAACACATCCATCGCTGTTTTCGTATGAATATCTAAGTCATGCTTAAACGCATCGATTAGCTTTTCATCATCTGCAATATGAGCCAGTACGCGCAGCTCAATTTGTGAATAATCCGCCGCAAATATTAACCAATCAGGCTGTGAAGGCACAAACGCACCTCTTATTTTTTTACCTTCTTCAAGACGAATCGGGATGTTTTGCAAGTTAGGATCTACTGAGCTTAACCTCCCCGTTTGAGTTAACGTTTGATTAAAGCGGGTATGAACTTTTCCATCGCTTTCATGAATAACCTTTTTTAATCCTTCAATATACGTAGACTGTAATTTTCCTAGCTGACGGTATTGTAAAATCTCTGGGATAATATCATGGGTACTAGCTAATTGCTCTAATACATCGGCTGATGTGGAATAGCCTGTTTTTGTTTTCTTTATGACTGGAAGCTGCATTTTTTCAAAAAGAACAACTCCTAGCTGCTTTGGCGAATTAATATTGAATTCTTGTCCAGCGTATTCGTAGATTTTCGCTTCAATTTTTTCAAGCTGCTCTCGAAGATCTTCGCCCATTTCATCCAAACGCGCGCGGTCAATTTTCACCCCTTGATATTCCATATCAGCAAGGACAATGGCAAGAGGCATTTCAAGCTTCTCAAACAGCTCAAACTGTTCATTTTCAACCAATTCTTTTTCTAACACTTCTTTTAAATAAGCTACGGCGGCTGCTTTTCTTATAACATGCTCAGCTAGCTGAGCAGCTTCCGCAATGCTTCGCTTAGCTCCTTTTCCATACACAGCTTCATCTGATTGCACTTGATGGTATCCTTTTAATTTTGCAATTGTCGCTAGGTCATCATTTGCCTCAGCAGGATTCAAGATGTAAGAAGCAATCATTACATCATGTTCAATTCCTTTAATTTCATGCCCCGCCCATTTTAAAGATACAATCGTACGTTTCCCATTAAACACCGTCTTTTTTACACGTCCATCTTCTAACCATGCTTTAAATTTAGAAGATGAAAGAGCTGTATCTTTATCAATAAAATAGTGGCCATTCTTGTTGCTGATTCCAAAACCGAGCAGCTGATTGTGATGGTAGTTTTCTTCATACCCTTCTACGATCAGAGCTGCTTCGCTTGTTAACATATCATCGTGAACTTCCTGCGCTATTTCAAACGTCAGTTCTTCAAAATCTGCTTCCTCTTCTGCTGATTCACCAAATTTAGCAAGCAGAGAATTAAACCCAAGCTCTTTAAATAATGAGATGACCTTTGAAGATTCAAACCCGTCATACTTTGCATCTTCTACAGATACTTCAAGAGGCGCTTCGCAATAAATAGTTGCAAGCTTTTTACTCATGATGGCTGATTCACGATTATCTTCTAGCTTTTCTTTTAATTTTTTACCGCTGACTTGATCGATAGATTTCAATACATTTTCAACCGTTTCGAACTCTTTTAATAGCTTTAAGGCTGTTTTTTCGCCGACTCCGGGCACGCCTGGGATATTATCCGAGCTGTCCCCCATAAGGCCCTTCATATCAATAATTTGTGCAGCCGTAATACCATACTTTTCATCAATGGCTGCAGGCGTATAGGAATCGACATCCGTAATTCCTTTTCTCGTAATATCTACGGTTACATGTTCTGACACAAGCTGAAGTAAATCTTTATCCCCGGAAATGACTTTTACGACCATTCCTTTTTTTTCAGCTTGTTTTGAAAGCGTACCGATAATATCATCTGCTTCATAATCAGGCAGTTCATAGCGCTTAATCCCATATGCATCTAATAACTCACGAATAAAGGGAAACTGCTCTGAAAGTTCAGGAGGCGTCTTTTGTCTGCCTCCTTTGTATTCTGTAAATGTTTTGTGGCGAAACGTTGTTTTCCCTGCATCAAATGCCACAAGTAAATGCGTCGGCTTCTCTTCCTCTAAGATACGTGTCAGCATTGTAGTAAAGCCATATATGGCATTTGTATGTATTCCTTTATCATTGTTTAAAAGCGGCAAAGCAAAAAATGCACGGTAGGCAATACTATTCCCGTCAATTAATACTAGTTTTTGTGTCATTCATGTTCCTCCATTTCGCTCTCTTCTTATCTTACCTTTATTTTAACAAACAATAAGCTTTAAGGACAAAAAGTAATCTTGAGTTCAACGTTTTATTTTCATGTGGTGATAAGATCTGTACATCATAAAATAAAAACACCGCCTAGTTATTTTAGGCGGTGTAACATGTGAATGGATAGAATTTGTCAAAAAGAATCGGCGAAAATAGCACGGTTAAAGCTATTTTCGCCTTACACATTGGCTCCTTGGATGAAGGGGTTTCCATGAAAAATTGTATCAATTAATTATTAAGCTACATTAAATAAATTGTAAAAGGAACGTAAACATTTTACATCTGCGGCAAATACTTGTGCAGCTTCACTGAAAAAGTTGTCCCTTTATTGACTTCACTTTTCACTTCAATTTCCCCTCTATGAGCTTCAACAAGATGTTTAACAATTGCTAATCCAAGACCTGTTCCTCCGGAATTACGGCTTCTTGCCTTATCTACTCGGTAAAAGCGCTCAAAAATACGTGAAATTTCATCAGAATCAATACCGATACCTGTATCTTGAACATGAACCGTAATCGTTTCTTCTTCCTCTTCAAGCGAAACGTGAACAGTTCCTCCAGGCATTGTATACATGAGCGCATTGCCGATTAAGTTAACAAACACTTGCATAAGGCGCTGACTGTCACCATCAATCCACGCTTCTTCAGGAAGCGTATCTAACGTTAGCGTGATTTCTTTTTCAGTTGCTCGGTTTGATAGCACTGTCGTCACTTCGTAAAGAAGCGTATTCAAATCTACTGAATGAATGCTTAGTTTAAAGCCTTGCTGTTCAACTTTAGACAAATCTAAAAGATCTTGAATCAAGCTCTCCATGCGCTGACTTTCCGTTAAAATGATAGATAGAAACTGCTGGCGCAGCTGTGGATCTTCCATGGCACCGTCTAACAATGTCTCACTAAACCCTTTTATAGACGTAATAGGAGTTTTTAGTTCATGAGACACATTCGCTACAAAGTCACGGCGAACTTGTTCTAGTTTTTTTAGCTCGGTAATATCATGGAAAACAAGCACAATCCCTTTCCATTCATCATTTAAGCCAATAATCGGCGCTCCATAAACATCAAAATATCTTCGTTCAATATTTAAAGGCAGAACCACTTGTTTTCGAACCTTTACTTCCGTCATAAATATTTTTTCCACAAGCTTAATGATTTCTTTATGCTCAAATACCTCGTAATACAAATGATAAAGGAAGTCATCCGGATGTATATGAAACTGCTCTTTATAAGCTCGATTCACTAAGTTTATATAGCCTCGACTATCGATAAGAAGCATGCCGCTTCCCATATTTTCAATTAGCGTGCGCAGCCTGTCCTGCTGCATTTCTTGATTAGTGATAGACTCTTGCAGATTACGAGCAAGTGCGTTAATAGACTGACTCAGCATCCCTGTTTCATCTACATAATCTTCATATGTACGAGCTTTATAATTCCCTTTTGCAAGTTCCATAGCCACCTTGGTTGCCGATTCAATAGGACGGGTATAGCGTCCCATAATCTTTACACCTAAGAGTAAAATCACAATCAAAGCTAGACCTAAGCTTCCAATAAGAAGGCCCCAAATTTGCTGATTTACTTGTTTTAATGAATCAAATGATGTACTTAGCACAACAAATCCCTCTTGCTTACCTTCTATAATCAGCGGGATACCATAGTAATATAAGTCATAATCTTCTTTAATTTGATCAAAGCTTTTTTTACTGTTTAACTGCTTTTTTAATACTTGTTGGATTACGATACTTTTTTCGATTCTTTGCTGCTTGCTGCCTGGATTTGAGTCAACTAATATTTTTCCGTCTTTTTGAACGATAGTCGTTCTTACACTTAACGAATGGCTGATTTGATCAACTTTAGATTTTAAAGCAGGACTTGTGATACCTTCTTCGCTAATGTACATTTCTACAAGCTTTGCCTCTTTTTCCATTCGCTCTTGAAACGTCTGAAAATAAAAGTTTTTAAACAACTGTCCCAGCAGCAGGCCAAGACCTACTAATACAATAATAATAAGTACTAATAGAGCCAAAAGTAGCCTTGAACGAAATTTATTCATCTACCTTTGGTTCCTCCAGCTTATATCCTAATCCTCTAATCGTTTTTATATAAACAGGTTTTCGCGTATTGTGTTCAATTTTCTCACGCAAATGGCTGATGTGCACATCTACAATTCGCGTATCTCCGGCAAAATCATAATTCCACACTGCACTTAGCAGCTGATCACGAGTTAATACCCGTCCTTTGTATTTTGCCAAATATAATAACAACTCAAATTCTTTTGGAGTAAGCTCAAGCTGCTCTTGATTAAAGTAGGCCTCATAATGATCTGGAAGAATTTTTAAATCACCGATCATGATGCGCTCGCCATCTTCCTCTTGTTCATTTTCCTGAGCAATGATTTGTGTTCTGCGTAAAATGGCTTTTACACGTGCTACTACTTCTCGAGGGCTAAATGGTTTCGTCATGTAGTCATCTGCGCCAAGCTCTAGCCCTAATACTTTGTCGAACTCATCGTCTTTTGCAGTTAACATTAAAATAGGCGTCATCACTTTTTGCTGACGAAGCTTTTTACAAACTTCAATTCCATCCATCTTAGGAAGCATCAAGTCTAACACAATTAAATCCGGTTTTCCTTCTAGTGCCTTGTTGTATCCTTCTTCCCCGTCTTCAGCTGTTTCTACTGTAAAGCCAGCTTGTTGTAAATTATATTGTAATAATGTTGAAATTGATTGTTCATCATCTACGACTAATAATTTCTTACTCATATTAACGATATAAGCCTCCATCTAGTTAAATTAAACCGCAGCTTCATCCAAATGATATTATTTTCTATTTATCTTCTCTTATCATACAATGTTTTAGCCTCGTTCTCCAATACATTTCAACATTTTCAGAAAATATGATCAAACAGTTTCTTCTATATTTATAAATATTTAAGGCGTTTTAAAAATTTTCAAAGTCGTGTGTCTCTACTGATGGAAGTCTAAACGGCGGATACACAAGAAACCGCGCCGTTACTACTTTCTCTTTTTGCTCATTGACCGCTTCCACCTCAACCGTAACAGTTCTAGAAGAAACATCTACCTCTGTCACTTCAAATAAAAATTCAATCGTGCTATAATGATGAATCTTTTTGGGGAAGGCTACCGTATGTTCTGCAACGTGGCTTCCAGGTCCGGGCAAATACTTTGAAATGGCTGCTGTCATAATACCGGTAATCATAATACTTGGCACAATAGGTTTTTTAAAAGGGGTCTGAGATGCGTAATCATGCTGAATGTATAAAGGGTTAGAATCATTTGTCAGCCCTAAGTACAATAAGATATCCTTATCTTCAATTCGTTCCGTTAGCGTTAATTTTTCTCCAACTTTTATATCTTCAATACTTCGGCCTATTTTTTGTTTTTTACCTAATACCATCATCATTCCACCTTTTGTATAAAGTAATAGCTTTTCTTTATATACAAGAAAAATTCGAGGTTTCCCTCGAATTTTCCTTGTGACTATTGTTTGAATATTGATAAAAACCTATACTCAAACCTATTTTATTGTATTAAGCTAATACACCCATGACAGTTTTAACTGATTTTGCTGATTGATCTAACGCAGCTTTTTCAGAATCAGTCAGTTCTAATTCAATTACCTGCTCAATTCCTGCAGCTCCTAATACGGTTGGAACACCTAAGTAGATGCCGTTATAACCATATTCACCCTCTAGGTAAGCAATCGCTGGTAAAATACGACGCTGATCTTTTAAGATCGCTTCTGTCATTTCCACTAAGGAAGCAGCAGGCGCGTAGTATGCACTTCCGTTACCTAATAAGTTAACGATCTCGCCGCCGCCTTTGCGTGTTCTTTCAACAATTGCTTCAAGACGCGCTTTTGGAATAAGCGTTTCAAGAGGAATACCGCCAGCATATGAGTAGCGTACAAGAGGTACCATATCGTCGCCATGTCCACCAAGTACAAAACCTGTGATATCTTTTACTGAAATGTTTAACTCCTGCGCTACGAACGTACGGAAACGTGCAGAATCTAATACGCCTGATTGACCGATTACGCGGTTTTTAGGAAAACCAGATTCTTTAAATACTGTATACGTCATAGCATCTACCGGGTTTGTCAACACGATGATGTGACAGTTTGGCGAGTATTTAACAACTTCTTGAGTAACAGACTTCATGATTTTTTGGTTCGTTGTTACTAAATCATCGCGACTCATACCTGGCTTGCGCGCGATACCAGCTGTAATAATGACAATGTCAGAATCAGCTGTGTCTTCGTAGTTGGCTGTTCCTGTAATGTTAGCGTCAAAGCCTTGTACAGGACTTGCTTCTAACATATCCAGCGCTTTACCTTTAGCTGGATTTTCTAATTGCGGAATATCAACTAATACAACATCAGCTAATTCTTTTTGACCAATTAAAAAAGCAGTTGTAGCTCCTGTAAAGCCCGCTCCGATAACAGATACTTTTTTACGCATATTTGCCATTATAATTCCTCCCCTAAATGAATAGCTATTAAACTGTTACTTGTTTTCCTAGATTGCTAATTAATTCATCAGCAAACTCTGAACACTTCACTTCTGTTGCGCCGTCCATTAAACGTGCGAAATCATATGTTACTACTTTTGAAGCAATTGTTTTTTCCATTGATTTCATGATTAAATCCGCTGCTTCATTCCAGCCAAGGTGTTCAAGCATTAACACACCTGATAATAATACAGAAGATGGGTTTACTTTATCTAAACCAGCATATTTAGGTGCTGTACCGTGAGTTGCTTCAAAGATAGCATGTCCAGTTTCGTAGTTGATATTTGCCCCTGGAGCAATTCCGATACCACCAACTTGTGCTGCTAATGCATCTGAAATGTAATCTCCATTTAAATTCATTGTTGCTACTACATCGAATTCACGTGGACGAGTTAAAATTTGTTGTAAGAAGATATCTGCAATTGAATCTTTTACAATAATTTTTCCTGCTGCTTCCGCTTCTGCTTGAGCTTTGTTTGCAGCCTGTGCACCTTCTTTTTCAACGATGCGGTCATATTGAGCCCAAGTAAATACTTTATCGCCGAATTCTTTTTCAGCTAGCTCATAGCCCCAATTTTTAAATGCGCCTTCTGTATATTTCATAATGTTACCTTTGTGTACAAGCGTAACAGACTTGCGGCCTTGTTCAATTGCATAGTTGATTGCTGCACGCACAAGACGCTCTGTTCCTTCAGAAGAAATAGGCTTAATACCTAATCCAGAAGTTTCAGGGAAACGGATTTTATTTACGCCTAATTCCGTTTGTAGGAATGAAACAAGCTTTTGTACTTCTTCAGAACCCTTCGCATATTCAATACCAGCATAAATATCTTCAGTATTTTCACGGAAGATAACCATATCTGTATCTTCAGGGCGCTTAATTGGAGAAGGTACGCCGTCAAAGTAGCGAACAGGACGTAAGCATGTGAATAAGTCTAATTCTTGACGCAATGCCACGTTTAGAGAACGAATTCCACCGCCTACTGGTGTTGTTAATGGTCCTTTGATTGCAATTATGTATTCGCGAATTGCATCTAACGTTTCTTCCGGTAACCATTCGCCAGTTTGATTAAATGCTTTTTCACCTGCTAATACTTCTTTCCAAACGATTTCTTTTTCACCATTGTATGCTTTTGCAACCGCTGCTTCTAATACGCGAGAAGCTGCTGCCCAGATATCCGGACCAATTCCGTCACCTTCGATAAATGGAATGATTGGGTTATTTGGTACGTTTAATACGCCGTTTGCTACAGAAATTTGTTCACCTTTTGTCATGAGAATGACCTCCTTAAAAAATTTGTCTACTTTCACTTATGGAAAAGTGCTCAACGAACGTGAGCACCTTCGTCACATTGTTTAGCTGCGCTCTTCAAGCGGAATGTACGTTTGTTTTCCAGGACCGATATAATCAGCTCTTGGACGAATCAAACGATTGTTTGAATACTGCTCTAAAATGTGAGCAATCCATCCTGATACGCGGCTTACGGCAAAGATCGGAGTAAATAGATCGTGATCAATCCCTAAGCTGTGGTATACAGAAGCTGAATAGAAATCAACGTTTGGCGGAAGCTTTTTCTCGCCTGTTACGATCTCTTCAATTTTCACTGACATATCGTATAGCGTTGTATCTCCTGCTTGTTTGGTAAGTTTTTCAGACATTTCTTTCAAGTGCTTGGCACGAGGATCACCCTGCTGATACACACGATGTCCAAATCCCATAATCTTTTCTTTTTTCGCGAGCTTTTCGCGAATATAAGGTTCCGCGTTTTCAACTGTTTGAATGTCAGACAACATTTTCATAACAGCTTCATTCGCTCCCCCGTGAAGAGGACCCTTTAACGCTCCAATAGCGGCTGTAATTCCTGAATAAATATCGGATAACGTTGCCACACAGACACGAGCTGTAAAAGTTGAAGCATTTAGCTCATGGTCAGCGTGTAAGACAAGTGCTTTATCAAATGCCTCTACTTGGATATCAGTTGGCTCTTCGCCGGTTAACATATATAAAAAGTTAGCGGCAATGCTATAGTTTTCGTTTGGTTCAATTGGCTCTAATCCGTTACGGACTCTTGAAAAAGCCGTTACCACCGTTGGTAATTGTGCTTGCAAACGAACAGCTTTGCGATAATTTGCTTCTTCATCCATTAAATCAGCTTCAGGATCGTACAACCCCAATAGTGATACGACTGTTCTTAAAGCTGCCATTGGATGAACATCTTTAATTGGATAAGTTTTGAAATGCTCTAAGACTTCTTGGGGTAATTTAGCGTTTTCTGCTAGTAATCTAGAAAACACAGATAATTCTTCTTTGTTAGGTAATTTTCCGTGCCATAGTAAATACACCACTTCTTCAAATGTTGCATAATTCGCTAAATCATCAATATTGTAGCCTTGATATGTTAAAGTGTCATCAATAATTGAACTTACTGCTGACGTTGTAGCGACTACCCCTTCTAGACCTCGAGTTGCTGTCATAAATCTCCACTCCTTTACAGAAAAAATTCCCCATACCTTTCTGTGTAAAACGTGAAAAACAAAATTGAGCCTCTGCTCAACTAGACATTAAATGATATACGAAGCGCCTCTTTTGAATATATATCTTGGAAGAACATTTCTTCACCCCACGCAAAGAAAATGCTTACATTTCCATTTGTTTCAATAACACACAAAATCAAAACATCTGCATGTGTCATTGCTTTGTTACAGCCCTATAGGTAAAACATACAATTGTATGTAAAAAGATGCGGCCTCAAAATATATTATAAACAATTATCTGACTTTTGTGAATCAAAAGAGAGAAGAAATTTTAAAAAAATTATTATTATACAAAAATTTCTACGAAAAAAGTTCAGTTAATTTCATAAATAAATAAGCGATTCCAGCACCGATTAACGGACCTACTGCTACCCCTTGAAACAGCGCCACAGCAAGAATTGTGCCAAAAACTAAAGCGGTCGTAATATGCGGATCATCTTCCAAGAGTGAAAGTCCATATTTAGCAATAATTGCCACAGCAATTCCGGCTCCTAGAGCAATCCAGGCATAAGAAGATTTCACGGCCTCTCCTAATTGTTTGAATCCTATGTCTCCTGTTGCAATTGGCACAAGAACGGCAATTGTAATAACCGTTACTCCAATATTAATTCCTTTTGATTGTAGAAACGGAAAAACCTTACCGTCTAACCCGATTAATTTTAAAATAAGTAAAAATGCAACTGCAATGATTAATGATTGATTTTTAGCCACTAATCCAATTACGAGTAAAACAGCTAAAAAAAGCATGGGTTGTGAGAACATTTTACTCATCCTTTCTTTTTTTATTGTGATAAATCTAAAGCGTATTACGTAAATATTTTATGAGTAGCTTTTTCTTTTGTTGACTATCGTTTACAAGGAGGCCTCTATTTATTGTGTACAAGCTTCATTTACATCGACTATTTCGCTTAGCTTGTGTGTTGACAATTATTGCAGCATCTATATTTCTTAGTTATTATGTCTCTTCTCTCATATATCCATTTATTATCGCCTGCTGCATCGCTTTTTTTATAAATCCTATGGTTAATCTATTTGAATTGAAGCTGCGCTTACCCCGCTACTTAGCTGTTTTACTGTCAATGGTTCTTATCTTCTCTCTTTTAGCCGGACTTATTACGTTACTTATCACAGAAATCATTGCAGGAAGTACGTATTTAGCGAAAGTTGTTCCCACAAATTTCAAAGAAGTGGTCATATTTATTGAAAATATTGCTACAGAACAAATACTTCCGTTTTATGAACGCATTACTTCTATGTTTAATAACTTAAATACCGGTCAGCAAGCAACTATTTTATCGAACATTAAAGGGGTAGGCAACCATATCGCTCAAACGGTGGGCGATTTTTTG
Organism: Priestia sp. YIM B13551; assembly: GCF_042787905.1. Taxonomy (NCBI): domain Bacteria; kingdom Bacillati; phylum Bacillota; class Bacilli; order Caryophanales; family Bacillaceae; genus Priestia; species Priestia sp. YIM B13551. Next base: position 131,064 of record NZ_JBHZOX010000004.1, on the reverse strand, counting down.
CAAAATGTATTGCAAAGCATCCCAGTACTTTTATCCGTATTGCCTAATGCAGCTACTGTGATTATTTTTTCATTACTGGCTACTTTTTTTATTAGTAAAGATTGGTACAAGCTGATGGCTAAAAGCAGCGTGTTTATTCCTAAAAAAGTAAGGGAAAATGGACAGACAGTTGTTGTGGAGCTTAAAAATGCACTGTTTGGTTTTATTAAAGCTCAGCTTACGCTTATTTCGATTACCACAATCATCGTTCTTTTTGGTTTACTTGTTCTTAGGGTTGATTATGCTATTACAGTCGCTTTATTGATTGGCTTAGTAGATATTCTTCCTTACCTCGGAACAGGACTGGTTTTTGTTCCTTGGATGATTTATGCCTTTGCCACAGATAACGTGTCATTTGCTGTAGGGCTTTCGGTACTATATGCTGTAGTACTTGTGCAGCGACAAATTATGGAACCAAAAATTTTGTCATCAAGCATTGGTCTTGATCCTCTCGCTACATTAATTGCTTTATTTGTAGGATATCAATTGATTGGATTTTTCGGATTAATAGTTGGCCCTGTTATTCTTGTTATTCTAAAAACACTTCATACAACGGGGGTTTTTAAAGAAACGTGGCAATTTATTATAGGAAAATGAAAAAGTGTGTGAAAGAAGCTTCTTTCACACACTTTCTAGTTAACGAATAATCGTCATTCGATTACGTCCTTGAAAAAATCTTCTTAGCCACGTTAAAAGAAAAGGCTTAACGATTCTGCGTGTAAACGGCAGTAAAAAGATAAAGCCTACAACATCTGTCAAGAAGCCTGGAAACAGCAGAAACAGTCCGCCAAATAGTACACACATACCATCAAGGATTTCACCGCTTGGAACATGTCCCTGGCTCATCTGACGCTGTGCCTTTTGAAAAAGAGATGTTCCTTGTTTTTTCGCTAGAAACGCACCCATAAAACTGGTAGCAATAATCAGTAAAAATGTTGACATTACACCAATGAGATGACTTGAATAAATCAAAATCATTACCTCAACAGCAGGTACAATAAGAAGGAGCGGAAGAAGCTTCCTCACCATCATCACCTCTTCGCTTATTGAATTGCCTAAACAAAAAGAGAAGGATTACCCTTCTCTTTTTTCTATCATCTACGTGTTCTTACAGTACGCTTGCGTGTCCGTTGTATACGACACCACGTGAAGCATCAACTGTAATATCTTGATCTTCTGAGAATACGCTTGTTGCGTTTTCTACGCCTACAATGACAGGAATGCTTAAGTTTAACCCTACTACAGCTGCATGGCTTGTTAGACCGCCTTCTTCTGTAATAAGAGCTCCAGCTTTTTCGATTGCACTGATCATATCGCGATCTGTGCTGTTTGTAACAAGGATAGCACCTTCAGTCATTTTTGCATTTGCTTCTTCAGCAGTTTTAGCAATAACTACTTTACCAACTGCTGCTTTACGACCAATTCCTTGTCCTTTAGCAAGAACGTCACCTACAACTTGAACTTTCATTAAGTTCGTTGCACCTGATTCTCCAACTGGAACACCAGCTGTAATAACCACTAAGTCGCCGTGTGCTACAACGCCTGTTTTCACTGCGTCATTTACAGCGTGATCTAACATATCGTCAATTGTATTTACGCGCTCACCAACAACTGGTGTAACACCCCATACTAGAGACAGACGACGTGCAACAGAATCGTTTGCTGCAACAGCTACGATTGGAGATTGCGGACGATATTTAGAAACGATTTTCGCTGTATAACCACTTTCTGTTGGCGCTACGATTGCACTAGCGTTTAAGTTAAGCGCTGTGTGTACAACAGATTGTCCAATTGCATCTGTAATAGATGGGCCAACTTGCTTGCTGCGCTGTTGTAAAATCTCAGAGTAGTTTAGAGCTTGCTCAGCACGAGAAGCGATTGAATGCATTGTTTGTACAGCTTCAACTGGGTAAGAACCTGCAGCTGTTTCACCAGATAACATAATTGCATCTGTACCATCAAAGATAGCATTGGCAACGTCACTTGCTTCCGCACGAGTCGGGCGCGGGTTGCGTTGCATTGAATCAAGCATTTGTGTAGCTGTAATAACTGGTTTGCCAAGCGCATTACATTGTTTGATTAGATCTTTTTGTACTAATGGTACTTCTTCAGCAGGAATTTCTACTCCTAAGTCACCACGAGCAACCATTAAACCGTCTGAAACTTCAAGAATTTCCTTGATGTTATCTACGCCTTCTTGGTTTTCGATTTTTGAGATGATTTGAATGTGAGCTGCATTGTGTTTTTCTAGTAGTTCACGAATTTCTAATACATCAGATGCGCGACGCACAAAAGAAGCAGCGATAAAATCAATGCCTTGTTCGATACCGAATACAATATCGCTTGCATCTTTTTCAGTGATACCAGGAAGGTTTACACTTACATTTGGCACGTTTACACCTTTTTTATTTTTTAATGTACCAGGGTTAAGTACTTTTGTTTTGATTTCACCATCAGTTTTATTGATGTCTAGTACTTCAAGACCGATTAAACCGTCATCTAAAAGGATTTTTGATCCTACGTGTACGTCATCGATTAGACCTGGATATGTAATTGAGAATTTTTCAGTTGTTCCCACTACTTCTGTCATAGAAACAATGATTTCAGAGCCTTCTTCTAACTCAATTGCACCATTTTCCATTGTATTTGTACGAATTTCAGGTCCTTTTGTATCAAGTAAGATACCTACTGTTTTACCTGTTTGTTTCGCAGCTTCACGAATGTTAACAATACGTGCACCGTGCTCTTCAAAGTCACCGTGAGAGAAGTTTAGACGACAAACGTTTAAGCCTGAGTTAATTAGTTCAACTAATTTTTCTACACTTTCACTCGCTGGTCCAATAGTACATACAATTTTAGTTTTACGCATTCAAATTTCCTCCTATATATTTACTATTTACTCTTTAGATAGGGCAAATAGCTATTTCTTTTACTAACCTTGTACTAGCAGGCTATGAACAAATATTTTGTTGCCCTGACTTGTTCACCTTGCTTTACGTGTAACTTATGAAATACCTACGTAGCGCTGAATCAAATAGCAAACAAATAAACAGCACTTTAACGATGAATTTCTTCATCGTTTGCTTCTTGTTTTACTATTCCCTGCAATTCATACAGCAATACTTGCTGCCTGATTTGTCTTATATATCTCACGTTTTAGAGAAAAGACAAACGCTCGCACAGCTGCTAGTAACCATAGGAAATTTTTTAAAAACACTCTTTTTCTACTTTTACTTAAAGGTTTTTGCTGTCTATAAAATACCACGAAGAACTTGTAAACACAATAGAGAAGGGCTATACAAAGCGCACAAAAACGCGCACCCTTATTTTTCAAGAGTGCACGTTTCTTTATTTTATAGTAATGGCATCGTTTTCAGCTGCAAATTGTCCGATTTTTTTGTATTTTAAATAACGCTCTTCCACTAGCTCTTCTTTTGATAAATTCATCAGCTCTTTTAATGATTTCTTGATAATGCCCTCCATGTATCCAGCTTGTGCATCGATATCTCGGTGAGCTCCGCCTTTTACCTCTGAAACCATTTCATCTACAATACCCAGTTCTTTCAAATCTGGTGCTGTAATCTTCATCGTTTCAGCAGCTTTTTTCGCAAGAGAAGAATCTTTCCAAAGAATGGCTGCCGCTCCTTCTGGAGAAATAACTGAATACGTCGAGTTCTCAAGCATATGAAGGTGATTTCCTAAACCTAATGCCAAGGCTCCTCCGCTTCCTCCTTCTCCAATTACAATGCAAATAACAGGTACAGTTAAGCCAGCCATTTCGAAAAGATTTTTCGCAATAGCTTCGCTTTGTCCGCGCTCTTCTGCCGCTTTCCCTGGATAAGCTCCTTTTGTATCAATAAAGCAAATAATTGGGCGGTTAAATTTCTCCGCTTGCTTCATTAGACGCAGTGCTTTACGGTAGCCTTCAGGATGAGGCATACCAAAATTACGGCGAATATTTTCTTTCGTATCTTTACCTCTCTGATGTCCAATCACGGTAACAGGCACGCCATTAAACTTGGCAATTCCTCCTACGATTGCTTCATCATCTCCATAAAAGCGGTCTCCATGACACTCTAAAAAGTTTGTAAACAAGCGAGAAATATAATCGAGTGTTGTAGGACGCTCAGGATGACGAGCAATTTGAACACGGTTCCATGGGCTTAGATGATTGTAAATATCGTTTTCTACTTTTTCTAAGCGATTTTCTAACTTATCAATTTCGCTAGATAAATCCACTTCTGTATTTTTAGCAAACTCTTTAAGCTCTGCAATCTTGTTTCGCAACTCAACAATTGGACGTTCAAATTCTAATTCGCTTACCACTCGATGTCACCTCCTGCTACGTGTATATCTAAAATAGTTGTTAACGTTTCTTTTAAATCATGACGGTCAATAACTCCGTCTAGCTGACCATGCTTCAACAGAAATTCCGACGTCTGAAAATCTTCTGGAAGCTCTTCTCTAATTGTTTGTTCAATAATACGTCTTCCAGCAAAGCCAATTAACGCACCCGGCTCGGCTAAATTATAATCACCTAACGAAGCAAAGCTTGCTGACACGCCTCCTGTGGTAGGATGTGTCATAATCGAAATGATTAAGCCGCCTTCATCACTGAACATTTTAAGAGCTGCGCTAGTTTTAGCCATTTGCATCAAGCTCAGAACACCTTCTTGCATACGTGCACCGCCTGAAGCTGTGAAAATAAGGAATGGAACATGCATTTCCTTCGCTTTTTCAATGGCGCGAGTAATTTTCTCGCCGACTACAGAGCCCATGCTTCCCATACGGAAGTGTGAATCCATAACAGCAACTACTACTTTAATGCCTTCAATATCTCCTTCACCCGTAACAATCGCTTCACTCAAATTAGTTTTCTCACGATCTTTTTCGAGCTTTTCAAGATAATCAGGGAACCCAAGAGGATTTTCTGACGTCATATCTTTGTCGTATTCAACAAACGTTCCGCTGTCGATTAAGCTTTCGATACGCTCTGGTGCTGTCATTTGATGATGATATCCACAGTTTAAGCATACTTTTAAGTTTTTATTTAACTCTTTCGTATACATTATTTTTTTACACTTTTTACACTTGGTCATAATTCCTTCAGGTACATCTTGTCTCATATGCTCAGAAGGAATCGTAGCATATTTTCGTTTTTTTGGAGTTTTTGTGTTTTTTGTAAATAAATCTCGTAACAAGGTGTAACCTCCTTTTGGTTCTTTTCTTTATCATAAGAACCTTTATTCTTCCTCTTCTTCTACTATTTACAAGTTGTGAAAATCCGCCTCAAATACAAATCAAGTGACGGATAGACAAAAATTGGACGAATTGTTCGCTTCACTTTATTAGTTGCTATTTACTTTACTAGATGACTGTTTGATTTTGTGTAGAAAGATGGCATGTCTCTTTCGACAAATTCCTTCTTTCACACTTGTTTGTAGCACTGATGGTGAAGATTTAATACAGCTGCTTCATCTTTTTTAGCTAACGCCTCTACTAATTCACTTATCAGAGTGTCGCTTGGCGCTGAGTTTTGTTGAAAAGTTTGAGAAAAGCGGCAAATAATCAGCCAGATTCGGTGTAATAGCCGATTAGGCTGCAAAGAAAACAAATAGTCAAACAAGTTCTTCAAACAATCGTCATTCTGCTTTTGAATTGCTTTCGAAACATTGATTTCGTCCTGTTCCGCTAAAACAAAATACAAACAGCTCTTTTCAAGAATATATCTCGTCTGAATTAAATCTGATTTTGTTTTACCGTCTTGTACTAAAAAAGTAGCTAATAAATCAATAAATTGATGATCCCCTACTTCTTTAATAAACGTACCTTCACCTCTTCTAGTTTCAATCAACCCAATTAGCTCTAACGCTCTGAGCGCTTCTCGAACGGAAGAACGTCCTGCGCCTAACCGTTCAGAAAGCTCTCGTTCTGACGGGATTTTATCCCCCGTAGTTAAACGATCGTCTTCCATTAGCTGGCGAATTTGTTTTAGAATTTCTACATATACTTTTGAACGTTCATTCTTCAAGTTTACTACCACTCACTTTACATTACTTTAACAGGCATGCTTGAAGCATCATGCCTGTCAAAGAACAGTTGATGTAACCTTATTCAATAATCGCTAAGCGACGTGTATTTTCAGCTACGGCTTCTGGCTTTACTTTTATTCGGGCAACGCCTGTTTCCATAGCTGCTTTTGCAACAGCGGCGGCTACTGCCGGAGCCACTCGTGCATCAAATGGACCTGGAATCACATAGTCTGTATTCAAGTCCTCTTCCGTAATTAAATTAGCAATGGCCTCAACTGCAGCCATTTTCATTTTTTCATTAATATGAGTAGCACGTACATCTAGTGCACCTCGGAATATCCCCGGAAACGCTAAGACATTGTTCACTTGATTAGGAAAATCAGAACGTCCGGTGCCGATTACTTTCGCGCCAGCTTTTTTAGCTTCTTCTGGCATAATTTCAGGCACCGGATTTGCCATTGCAAAAATGATTGGATCTGGATTCATCTTTCCAATCATCTCCGGTGTGAGTGCTCCTTCAACCGAAACTCCAATAAATACGTCCGCTTCTTCTAACGCATCAGCTAACGTACCTTCTACTTTGCTTCGATTTGTATAGGCTGCAACTTCATCTTTTATACGGTTCATGCCGTGAGGACGCTTGTCATAAATCGTTCCTTTGGAATCACACATAATGATATCGCGCACTCCATAGCTGTATAATAATTTAATAATAGCAATGCCAGCAGCTCCTGCTCCATTCGCTACCACTTTGATTTGTGACATTTTTCTTCCTGTCAGCTTCAGGGCATTAAGAAGGCCCGCTACCGTAACAATAGCCGTCCCATGCTGATCATCATGAAAAACCGGGATATTTGTTTCCTTTTTCAACCGCTCTTCAATTTCAAAACAGTTAGGAGCCGCAATATCTTCTAAATTAACGCCTCCAAAAGTAGGTTCTAGCAATTTAACAGTTTCTATAATTTTGTCCACATCTGTCGTGTTTAAACAAATTGGGAATGCATCTACGCCGGCAAAACTTTTAAAAAGGACAGCTTTCCCTTCCATTACTGGCAGAGCAGCTTCAGGACCTATATTGCCCAAGCCCAATACGGCAGTGCCATCAGATACAACAGCTACCATATTTCCTTTCATCGTATATTCATATACATTGTTTACATCATCATATATTTCTTTGCAAGGTTCTGCTACACCAGGGGAATAAGCAAGGCTTAAATCCTCTGCGTTTCGAACAGGAATTTTGGACTTTGATTCTAGTTTACCTTTGTTAATGCGGTGCATATGCAATGCTTCTTCACGTAAAGACAATGAATTTCACTCCCAATAAACAAAATGATAACAAATACTGCGCCTGAACCATGTTCTTTCCCACACTCATATGATGTTATAAATCCAATTGCATTTCATTTCAAGAAAAACGCATCTAATTCGTATATTTCATAAAAAACGGTGGTCAGACCACTTTTTTAACTATTTTACCATATAACATCACATGAAATCTGTAAAGACTATATCTTCTTGAACACAACGTGCTTCTCTCCTAGCATTGCTTTTAAAGTTTTTATTAACTCGTCGCTTCGTTCAATAGAATAGTGAACGGGAAGCTTGGCCAATTGACGTTCTGCCTCATAATAAATTTTCACGGGGATTTTCCCTCTATGAGACTGAAAGTGCTGGTAAATAGTATGAAGCAGCTTTTCTGTACCTTGCTTTGTTTCTATACGTAAGTATAATTCTTCTGACGGTAGTTTTTGAACCGCCTCGCTAGCAGCTTCAGCACGTTGACAAACAATTTGCTGCTGCCCATTTCTTTCATCTATCTTTCCTTGTATCAGTAAAACCTTACCTTGTTCAAACAGCAGACGATTCTGCTCAAATACGCGGGGAAACGCAACAACTTCTCCTTCTCCACTTTCATCCGTGATGCGTAAAAAGGCCATTTGCTCTCCTTTTTTCGTTCGAATGACGCGAATTTCCAACACAAATACTAAAAGAGAGACCGCTTTTCCTGAAGCGTATTCTTTCATATCGTGAAGAGAAACAACAGAATAAAAGGAATTCAGTGCTTCATACTGAGAAGCAGGGTGGCTTGATAAATAAAAACCTAGCATATCTTTTTCATACTGAAGCCGATCTTCTATTTTCAGTTCCTCTTTTTCCATGTATTTAGGCTTTAACGAAAATTCAGCTCCAAATCCAAAGTCATCATCTGGGAGTACCAAGCTTGCATGTTCAAACGCTACATCAATCGTTGCTAATAAAGTAGCTCGATTTTCTCCAAACTCATCAAAGCCTCCAGACAGAATCAAAGCTTCAAGCGCCTTTTTATTCACGGCTTTTTGTGAAACACGGGCACAAAAATCAAATAAGTCTTCAAATCTTTTTTTCTTTCGCTCTTCTGTTATTTCCTGCATAGCTGCTGCACCAATATGTTTAATCGCTGCAAGGCTATACCTTATACTTTCACCTTCTACGTTAAACGAATACATGCTCTTGTTAATAGAAGGCGGGAGAACTTGTATTTTTTTTCTTTTTAGTTCATTAATGTATTGAGCAATTTTCCCTTCGTTTCCAATAACGCTCGTTAGTAAAGCTGAAAAGAACTGTAGCGGGTAATGTGCTTTCAAATAAGCTAACTGATAGGCTACCATACTGTAAGCAACAGCATGACTTCGGTTGAAGCCATAATCAGCAAAACGCACAATAAGGTCATACACTCGATTAGCAACGGATAGGTCATATCCTTTCTTCTTGCTTCCTTGGATAAAATGAGCTCGTTCACGATCCAGCACTGCCCGTTCTTTTTTACTAACTGCTCTTCTCAACAAATCTGCTTCTCCAAGAGAAAAACCGGCCATTTTTGAAGCAATCTGCATAATTTGCTCTTGATACACGATAACGCCGTGCGTGGATTGTAAAATGTCTTTAAGCGTAGGATGATCATATATTACCTTCTCCACTCCATGCTTGCGCTTAATATAGGTTGGAATATTTTCCATCGGACCAGGTCTATACAGCGCGTTAACTGCTACAATATCTTCTAGCTCTGTAGGTTTTAATTGCTGAAGCACTCTTCTCATTCCATCTGACTCTAGCTGAAAAATACCGGTCGTATCCCCTTTACTCAGCAGTTCAAAAGTTTTCTGATCGTTAAATGGTATATGAGACAGTGACAGCTTTCGATTCATGTCCCGCTCAATTTTCTTTAAAATATGATCTAAAATGGTTAAGTTGCGCAAACCTAAAAAGTCCATTTTCAAAAGCCCAACGTCTTGCAGAGCTTCCATTGGATATTGAGTCAGATATACATCATCATGCCCTTCTTGTACAGCTACAGATTGCGTCAGCGGCTTCTCACTAATCACAACGCCTGCTGCATGCGTAGAAGTATGCCTTGGCAGTCCTTCTATCTTCATGGCAATGTTGTACCATTGTTTTCTGGCTTCATTTTCAGATAAATAGTCTTGAAGAACTCTTGAATCACGAAGAGCGCTTTTTAACGTTGTACCTGGTTTAGTTGGAATTGCTTTGGACATTTTGTTTAGCGCCTCTTGATTAAATCCCATCACTCTCCCTACATCACGTACGGCTGCTTTAGCTGCTAATGTTCCAAATGTAATGATTTGAGCTACATGCAGCGCTCCATATTTTTGAGCCACATACTGAATGACTTGATCTCGTTTGTTATCAGGAAAATCAATATCAATATCAGGCATCGAAATACGTTCAGGGTTTAAAAAGCGCTCAAATAAAAGCTGATGCTGAATTGGATCAACATTTGTAATTCGCAAGGCGTATGAGACCAGTGAGCCTGCCGCTGAACCACGGCCTGGGCCCGTTAAGATACCGTGTTCATGAGCATAATTCATAAAATCCCATACTATAAGAAAGTAATCACTAAAGCGCATATTTTCAATAATGTTCAGCTCATAATCCAAGCGTTCCTCGTATTGTTCCGTGATCACTTGAAATCTTTCTTGCAATCCTTTTTCGCAGAGAGTGCGCAAGTAGGCTGATGATGTAACAGACGGGGGAACAGGATATTTTGGAATGGACATTACGCCTAGAGAAATTTCGAGCTCGCATCGTCTTGCGATTTTTATACTTTCTTCTATTAAAAAATGCTGGTCATGAAAGAGATCTTCCATTTCGTCAGGTGATTTGAAATAGTACTCGCTGCTCTTACTTTTTACCTCTTCATCTTCATCGCTATGTAATTTCTCTCCGTCTCGAATAGCTGCTAAACACTCATATGCATCCCGATCTTCTTTTTTTAAATATTTCACTTGATTCGTCGCAACAAGCGGGATATTTTCTTCAGCAGCAAGTTCCGTTAACTGCTGATTTATAAAAGCTTCATCCTGTCCGTGGCGCTGTATCGATATATACAAAGACTGCGAATATACTTTTTTAAAGAATTGAAGGACTTGCTTGGCATCTTGAAGTTTGTTTTCTGCTAGCAGGGTTTCAATCTCTCCAGTTACACCGGGTGTAATAGCAATCAACCCGCCGCTGTAATGATGGAGCCATTTTTTATTTACACCGTGTTTTTCCTTGGTTTGAACTAAACTGCTTAGTTTTAATAGATTTTCATATCCCTTATCATTTTCCGCTAACAAAACTAAAGGGTACGCTCGCTCGCTTTCTTCATGTTCTAGGATTGATAATGTGAGCCCAATAATTGGCTTGATCCCCGCTTTCACGCAGGCTTTATAAAAAGGAATGACTCCGTACATCACGTTTTCATCAGTCAAAGCAATCGCTTCATAGTTCATTTTCTTAGCTGTTTCTACAAGTTCATGAATACGAACGGAACTGCTTAGTAAGCTATAAGAACTTTGAAGCTGCAAGTGAACAAAAGGCACAGGACTTCCCACCTTTCTTTAATTCTTTATTCTTATTATAAATTTTGTTGCCGGCGTAGACAAATTACATAACTCTGAGCGTTTGTCCATATATATGTAGGAAGCGTGATTCATTGATAAAATAGTAAAGGAGGACACGTCATGACAAAAGAGCCTTTTATGTCTCTTTTCATTTGGAGTTACTTCACTTCATTAGGTATTATTTTAGGTGGTTCATTAATTGGAGCATTTGCGGGGTTTTTAATTGGAAAATCTCCTTTATACGTCATGCATACCCTCAGCAATAGTTTGAAAATCTGGGCAATTGTCGGAGCAATTGGAGGAACATTTGATACGTTTTACAGCTTTGAGCGAGGACTCTTTGAAGGAGCCACAAAAGATGTATTCAAACAAATCCTTTTAATTCTATCCGCTATGGGAGGAGCTCAGACCGGGGCTCTTATCATCAAGTGGTTAACTCAGGAGCATTTTGTATGAGGGTACCCAGCGAGCGAATGTTCAAGCGCTCCGACTGGCAGCGTTTTTTTGCCGGTATAGTCATTGGAGCAATTGTTAGCTGGGGGGTGTTTTTAACGATTTATGGCGTTTCAAGAGATAAAGAGCTAGAAGAAGTTCGAATTGCTAATGATAAGCTAGAAAAAGCAAATTTGCAAATTAGCGCATGGCAAGAAGATGTAAAAGCATTAAACAAGGAAATGAAGCAGCATTTGATTATTCAGAATGTGAAAGTAAAATTAGTAAACGGCAATCGTTATAAAGTAAACTCTGTGGTTGAATACAATATTCAAAAAAGCGTCGACGAAGAAGCACAGCACTTAATTGCCCAAGATATTGAAAGTGCGTATCGAAGCAGGGATATCTTAAAAAAAGCAATTGAAAATAAAAAATACGAATTCGATAAAACGATTTATGAAGTTGAAGTTCATCAAATTTATTTTTATACAACGCTTTCGATTGAAGTTCGAATTAAAAAGATGGAAAAAGTACTATAAAAAGCCGCTGATTTAAAATCAACGGCTTATTTTACAGATTACTCCTGACTGCAGAGCTCTTCTAAATCAAGTAGTAAAGGCTTTACTTCTTCCCATGAATAAATGGAAGCGCCGGACGCAAGAGGATGGCCTCCTCCGTTGTATTTTCTAGCAATTGTATTAATGACAAGCTCTTTTGAACGAAGGCGAACACGAATTTGATTTTCTTCCTCCACAAAAAACACCCACGTTTTTACTCCATCAATTTGCCCTAACGAACCGACTAGCTGAGAGGCATCAGCTGGTGTCACATCATATTTGCGAAGAATTTCATTTGGAATTTTCATATGAGCAACTCCTGCTGGAGACATCGTAAAGTTTTGTAGCACATATCCATGTAAGTGAGCGACGTTTTCTTTTGTTTTGTATAACTGATCATATACATCTTTAAAATTGAAACCATATTGAATCAATTCACTTGCATAGCAAAACGTTTTCGGCTTTGTATTTGGAAATAAAAATCGCCCCGTATCTCCGACGATACCGCTGAAGATCAGCTTTGCTCCTTCATCATTCAGAGATAATCCTTTTTCTTTTCCTTCCAAGTAAAATTCATAAATCATTTCGCTTGTTGAAGAAGCAGACGTCTCAACCCAAAGCAAATCACCATAAGGAGTTTGGTTTGGATGGTGATCAATTTTAATGACCATTTTTCCATTTACGTAGCGCTGATCTGATACTCGTGCTTCATTAGCCGTATCACAAACGATGACAAGCGCATCCTTGTAGGTGTCATCAGCGATGTCATCCATACGGTATAAAAATTTTAATGACTCCGCTTCTTCTCCCGTTACGTATACCTTCTTCTCCGGAAAAGATGTTTTTAACAATTCCGCTAATCCGCACTGAGATCCGTATGCATCTGGATCTGGACGAATGTGCCGGTGAATAATGATGGTGTCAAACTGCTTAATAGCTTCTAATATTTGTGCTTTCATTTTCTCTCTCCTGTCAATACTGTTCTTGTTTTATGTACGCACCACATGCACTTACACTTCCACAGCGCTGTATCCATATTATTTATTAAATCATATCTCTTCTCTTTTTTAAAAGAAGAATCAATCACTAGTAGAATTTTCTGTCATCGACCTGTAAAATAATAGATACTACTGTAAACACTTTCAACACTACGCATTACTAACATCTAGAAACATTACAGATAGAAATACACCGGACTGGAGGGGCGTCTGTGCCATTTTTTATGATTTTAATCGTTGTGTCCTTTGTTTTCTACATGTATTTAAAAGTAAAATACGTACGTTCGAAACGCCCAATGGAACGAAAATGGATTTCCGCTAAGTCGAGTATTTGTCTTGGCTCTTTTGTATTATTTTTTGGAATCAATCAATGGTTTATTTACGAAACAAGCCTTTCGCTTATCATCGGCATACTATTTGTATTATTCGGTTCAGGCAGCATATTAGCCGGTATCAAAGCTTACAAGTACTATCAGCCTTATGCAATAAAAGAAGCTGATCAAATGTAAAAGAAGCTGCAGAGCAGCTTCTTTTTTATACTCTTTCCAATAACTGAGCCATCATCATCGCTTTCCCTACTACAACCCCGGCATTGTAGACTTCTACATCTAATTTAGCAAACTTCCGACCAAGTTCTAATAGCTTAGGACGAATTTCAATTACGCTTTCAATTTGAACTGGCTTAATAAAATAAACGGTGATGTTTTCAATAACCAAATCACCTTTTTTATATAAGCGAAGAACACGATTGGCGGCTTCCGTTACAATAGTAGTGAAAACTCCGTATGAAATAGTCCCCATATAATTCGTCATTTGCGGCGTTACTTCACAGCGATACACCGGTGCTTCTTTTGTCTCTTGTACATCCATAAATTGATTGGTTACAATGTCGTCAATGGTTTCTCCTACCTGCGGTTGACGCTGAATCATTTGCAGCGCCTTTAAAACATCTTGACGGCTGATAATGCCCTCTAGCCGGTGGTAATCATCCACTACAGGCAGCACTTCAATCCCTTCCCATACCATCATATGCGCAGAAGAAGCGACCGATGTTTTCCCATGAACCGTCATGGGATTTTTCGTCATTACTTTTTCAATTGAAGTAGAAAGGTCATATCCAATAACATCTTTTGAGGTGACCATACCGTGAACTTTCATATGCTGATCCACTACAGGAAAACGACTGTGGTGAGTCTTATCGTTACATTCATGCCATTTTTCAATCGTATCGGTTAACTGCAAGCTAACCGCTTCAGAGATAGGTGTTAAAATATCCTCTACAAGCACAATTTCTTTTTTTATCAGCTGATCATAAATGGCACGATTAATCATCGTTGCAACTGTAAACGTATCATAGCTCGTTGAAATAATAGGAAGCTTAAGATCATCCGCAAGCTTCTTAACCCATTCTTCCGTATCAAAGCCGCCCGTAATTAACACGGCTGCTCCTGCTTCAAGAGCTAATTCATGAGCGTTTACTCGATTCCCTACGATAAGAAGGTTTCCGGCCTCGGTATATCTCATCATAGCATCAAGCTTCATCGCTCCAATAACAAACTTGTTTAACGTTTTATGCAAACCTTCACGTCCGCCCAGCACTTGTCCATCCACGATGTTTACTACTTCAGCAAACGTGAGCTTTTCAATGTTTTCTTTCTTCTTTCGTTCAATTCGAATGGTCCCAACTCGTTCAATCGTTGAAACATATCCTTTATTTTCCGCGTCTTTTATTGCTCGGTACGCCGTGCCTTCACTGACATTCAGTTCTTTGGCAATTTGGCGCACTGAAATTTTTTCACCAATTGGAAGCGAATCGATATACTGTAAAATTTGCTCATGTTTTGTCGCCACGTGTACTTCACCCTTCTAAAACGTTTTTACGTTTCATATGTCTTTTCTTTTATTATACGGGGGAAGTGAAATGGATTCAATCTAACCTCTTTGACGCAAAGGCTTTCTCGCACTATTTTTTTGAATACCTGCCTTCTTGCGGCGCGGTGCATAAAGCAGTGATGACAAATTGCCTCCGGCTACAAAAAGAGCAAAGGTAAGCCAGCTTATACTAAAAATCCCTTGCAAACTCGAAGTTGTTAACACTAAGTGCGGCATTGCATAGTAAAGCATCACTCCGCATAATAAAAGCGATAAAATAACTCGATTTTTTTCCATAGCTCTCCCTCCTTATTATTACTATCGTATGCAGGGAAGTAAAAAAAGCAGAACGTTTCTTTACAAATAAAAAGAGATTAAGACATAACTGCATCGATTCAATCTAAAGACGAACAAATGTGAGACATGAGCTGAACCGCTTGTGACACCGCAGTTGATTTCCGTGCAAGACTTCGCTTTCCGCGGGCGGCCGGTGAGCCTCCTCGTCGCTTGCACTCCTGCGGGGTCTCACCTATTCCGCTTTTCCCGCAGGAGTCTTCGTCTTGCCCTCCAATCAACAGCTAGAAGCCGCTACATATATGAAACCTACGTTCACCATAACAATAAAAAAAGAACGAGTGATCGATATTATCGATTACTCGTTCTTTTTTAACTTTAACTGAAATCGTTTTGTCCCAGCCTCTATTTATGATTAAAGATCCAATCCTTCTCCAACTTTTAATACTTTTCCTTCAATACCAGATAAAGACTCAATAAATTGATGAGGATCTTGCTTAATTACAGGGAATGTATTGTAGTGAATCGGCACAACAAGCTTTGCCTGCACCCATTCCGCCGCGATAGCCGCATCTTCAGGTCCCATTGTAAAGTTATCTCCAATTGGAAGAAATGCTACGTCAGGCTCATGGCGACCAATTAACTTTAAATCAGAAAATAAAGCCGTATCTCCAGCATGATAAATTGTCTTTCCTTCAATCGTTAAAAGCAAACCAGCCGGCATTCCTGTATAAATAATTTTCTCATTATTTTCTGTATAACTTGAACCGTGGAAAGCTTGCGTCAATTTTACCGTGCCAAAATCAAATGTATAGGCTCCGCCTATGCTCATTGGATGTACGTTTAAGCCTTGCCAGCTAAGATATGTAGCTAATTCTGCTACTGCCACAACAAGTGCACCGCTGCGCTTAGCAATTTCAACCGTGTCGCCTACATGATCATTATGGCCATGAGTCAGTAAAATCACATCTGCTTTTACATCTTCAGCATTTAAATCTGTTAATTCATTTCCAGTGATAAACGGGTCAATTAAAATTGTTTTTCCTTTTGTTTCAATTTTAACAATAGAATGTCCATGGTAAGAAACGTGCATCATTTATTCTCTCCTTTTACACTAACCTTTTCTATATTCTACCCGTCCGTTTTGGTTACAAAACAAGTGAATACGCGGCTATCATATCACAAACTGCGCAAAAACATGCCTTATTATGCTTGCTCTAATAAAGTTGTTGCATCAGCGTAAGTGAGACCGTGTGCATCTGCTACAGCCGCGTAAGTGACAAACCCATTTAGGGTGTTGATGCCTTGAAGAAGGGAAGGGTTTTTTAAGCATGCTTTTTTATATCCCTGACTTGCTATTTGCAGAGCATAAGGCACCGTTACGTTGGTCAGTGCTAAGGTCGACGTGCGGGGAACAGCTCCTGGCATATTAGCAACAGCATAATGCAAGACCTCATGCTTCGAATAAGTCGGGTTATCGTGAGTGGTAATGCGATCAGTTGTTTCGAAAATCCCCCCTTGATCAATAGCAATATCAACTACAACGGATCCTTTTGACATCGTTTGAACCATTTCCTCGGTGACAAGCTTTGGCGCTTTAGCTCCCGGTATGAGAACCGCTCCTATCACTAAATCTGACTCTTTTACAGATTGTGCGATATTGTAGTGATTTGACATTAATGTCGTCACTTCTTTACCAAATAAATCATCAAGCTGGCGAAGGCGATCAGCGTTTAAATCAATTATTGTAACATCAGCCCCTAATCCGACCGCAATTTTAGCAGCATTGGTTCCTGCTACTCCTCCTCCAATAATTGTTACTTTTCCTCTTTGCACGCCTGGAACTCCACTTAATAAAATCCCTTTGCCACCTTTGGTTTTCTCCAAAAATTGAGCTCCAATCTGAGAAGACATTCTTCCTGCAACTTCGCTCATTGGCGTTAACAGAGGCAAGCTTTTGTTTGGAAGCTGTACAGTTTCATAAGCAATGCCTACCACCTTTTTATCAATCAATGCTTTCGTTAATGCTTCTTCAGCTGCCAAATGTAAATACGTAAACAAAATCAGTCCTTCACGAAAATATCCGTATTCTTCTGAAATCGGTTCTTTTACTTTCATAACCATTTCAGCATCCCATGCTTCTTTTGCAGTATTTACGATAGAAGCTCCTGCATTTGTGTAATCTTCATCATGGAATCCAGAGCCTTCTCCTGCCTGTGTTTCAATATATACATCATGCCCACCGTTAACTAAAGCTGTAACACCAGCTGGAGTAATAGCCACGCGATTTTCATTGTTTTTTACTTCTTTCGGCACTCCAATTTTCACCTTTATCCCTCTTTTCTTATATCAGTGATTAACTGAAAAAAGAACGCCACACCAAATCCTTTAGAAAACCGGATTTACTATGACGTTACCTTTCGATAGAACTCAGCATAATCCTGCTTTTCTTAGTCTATATACAGTATATGCATCTAGTTATTCATATAGTTCGTTATCACTCTGTGCTTCTGGATTTTCGACTACAGAAGCCATAGCATCGCCAATGACGCCGCTTGAATAAGAATCCATCAGCTGTCTTGATGTCTCTTTTTCTCCTTCAAAATCATATTCATATACATGCTGCGGATGTTTTTTGTCTTTCATATGTCACTTCTCCTTTTTCACTCTATTTTCTTTACGAATGTGAACTTCACTTCATAATCCCTTACATGATCTTTTCTATTTTCTTCTTAAATGCTCTAGTTATACCATTTATCTCACATCAAAAAACGCCCGCAGATTTTTCTGCGGACGTTTTGATAACTTTTTTATATCGATGTTTTTTCGTGCAATTCATCTTTAGCTAGCTGAATTGCTTTTTTTACTTGTTCAAATCCTGTTCCTCCCGCGCTATTACGGCGATTAACAGCTGTTTTTGGACTTAATACATGATAGATGTCTTCCTCGAATAAATCTGACGCTTCCTTATATTGCTCAAGCGGCAAATCCATTAGGTAGATATTTTTCTGAATACAAACGAGAACCAGTTTCCCAACCACTTCATGTGCTTCACGAAACGGCATACCTTTTGAAGCAAGATAGTCAGCTAACTCCGTTGCATTTGAAAAATCTTGTTTCGTAGCTTTTTCCATAACATTTGTTTTTACTGTCATTGTTTCGATCATGCCAGCAAAAATGGTCAAACATCCTTCAATCGTTGTAACCGTATCGAACATGCCTTCTTTATCTTCTTGCAAGTCTTTGTTGTATGTTAAAGGCGTGCCTTTTAACACAGTCAATAGACTAAATAAATGACCATATACTCGTCCTGTTTTACCACGAATTAACTCCGCCATATCAGGATTTTTCTTTTGAGGCATAATACTGCTGCCCGTTGCGTACGTATCATCCATTTCAATAAATTGAAATTCTTGACTAGACCATAAAATTAACTCTTCACAAAAACGAGATAAATGCATCATTAAAATAGAACTGTTGCTTAAAAACTCTAAAATAAAGTCACGATCGCTGACAGCATCCATACTGTTTTGATAAATCCCATTAAAGCCTAGAAGCTCAGCGCTATAATGACGATCAATTGGGAATGTTGTACCAGCTAAAGCTCCTGCTCCTAAAGGAGATAAATCAATACGCTTCAGCGATTCCGCATAACGTTCAGCATCGCGCTTGAACATTGAAACATAAGCCATTAAATGATGAGCAAAAGAAACCGGCTGCGCGCGTTGCAAATGTGTGTAGCCTGGAAAAATGGTTTCAACATGCTGATCTGCTTTTGTAAGCAATACATCTTCTAGATTTTCAATCAGCCCTACAATTTGCTGAACATGCTTTTTTAAATATAAGTGCATATCTGTAGCAACTTGATCATTACGGCTTCGACCCGTATGAAGCTTTCCTCCAACCGGACCAATTTCATCAATTAATAACTTTTCTAAATTTAAATGAATATCTTCATATTGAGCAGAAAATGTTAATTCTTTCTTCTTAGCTTTTTCAAGCAGTGTTTGAAGGCCTTTTTTAATTTGTGACGCTTCATCTCCAGAAAGAATACTGCATTTCTCAAGCATTGTTACATGTGCTAAACTGCCTTCAATATCTTCTTCTACAAGATGCTGATCAAATGAAATCGACGCACCGAACTCGTCAATCCATTGTTCAGGGCGTTTCGTAAAACGCCCTCCCCAAAGTTTGGTCATACCGTTGTCACCTTCTTTTGATTTACCATGCTGCTCACTTGTGTTGGAAGTCCCCATAATGAGATAAAACCAACTGCTGCATTGTGATCAAATTCATCTTCTTTTGTATATGTTGCAAGTTTTTCATTGTATAAAGAATTAGGAGATTTACGTCCCTCTACGATAGCATGCCCTTTAAATAGTTTTACTCTCACTGTTCCATTCACATATTGCTGCGTATCTTTTAAGAATGCAAGCAGTGAATTTGTTAATGGAGAGAACCATAAACCTTCATAGATAACTTCTGTTAATTTTTTCTCAATCACTGGTTTAAAGTGCGCTACTTCTTTCACTAATGTTAAATCTTCAAGCTCTTTGTGTGCTTTAATTAATGTCATAGCAGCTGGACACTCATATACTTCACGTGATTTAATTCCCACAAGACGGTTTTCTACATGATCAATACGTCCGACTCCGTGCTTACCTGCAATTTCATTCAATTCTAGAATTAACTGAGCTAGCGTGTAAGATTGACCGTTTAATGATACTGGAACACCTTCAACGAATTCAATTTCTACTACATCCGCTGTGTCCGGAGTGTTTTCAAGAGAAGCCGTTAGGTCATATGCTTCTTCAGGTGGAGCTGCCCAAGGATCTTCAAGAACGCCACACTCGTTACTTCTTCCCCACAAGTTTTGGTCAATTGAAAATGGGCTGTCTAAGTTAATTGGAATTGGAATATTCTTTTCTTTTGCATACTCGATTTCTTCTTCACGAGACCATTTCCAGTCACGAACAGGAGCTAAAACTTCTAAGTGTGGATTTAATGCTTTAATTGATACTTCGAAACGGACTTGGTCATTTCCTTTTCCCGTACATCCATGTGCGACAGCTACTGCATTTTCTTGTTCTGCTACTTCTACAAGCTTTTTAGCGATTAGCGGTCTAGATAGTGCAGATACTAATGGATATTTTCCTTCATATAATGTGTGTGCTTGAAGTGCTGCTAACGCAAATGTATTGGCATATTCTTCTTTTGCATCAATCACATATGATGATACCGCTCCAACTGTTAAGGCTTTTTCTTTAACGAATTTCAAATCTTTTCCTTCGCCTACATCTAAACAGCAAGCTACTACATCGTACCCTTTTTCCTGTAACCATTTAATTGCAACTGATGTATCTAAACCTCCGGAATATGCTAAAACAACTTTTGGATTACTCATTATCTATTCCTCCCACAAATTATATATATATTAATACAACCGTTTTAATTTTTATTCATTTAATCTACTATTACTTTAACAACTTTTTAATCTATTTTCAATAGTTATTCAAAAAAAAGTATATAAATTCACATTTATTTTAATTTAATAGGGTAAAATCTCTTAAAATACTGTAAAAATAGACATGAATGAATATTTCTTTCTTACATACTGTGTATATTTATATGCATAAATCAAGTATAAATGATTTATTTTTCATTTACAGTAGCTGTGGCTTTTGTCATTGTATAAAATGGAAGGGAAGAGGTGAAAAAATGGAGCGCTTTTTTACTTATGACAACAGACTCGGTATAAAAATTCCTGCTCTTGAAAGAGAATGGACATTCTATTCTGAAAAAGTTCAGCAGGATATCCTCCTAACATGGGAATCCATTCGGGGACAGATTCCAGACAAAATTCAATCTTTAGAAAAGAGTATTAATCAAAAACAAGCGGCGTTAGAAGATGAGACTAATTTTATCCGCTCTTGTGAATTAAATAGCGAGATAGGAGAACTTGCTTCTATTATTAATGATTTGTGGATTTGGTATCGAACAAATGAGGAAATATCAAAAAAAGTTCACGGATAGACAAAAAAACGAGTCTCATGAAAAATTAATGAGACTCGTTTTTCTTATCCAGCAAATAGCGGTATTGGTAAAAGCGCTTTGCATAATCTGTCACTTGTTTGGCCATTCGATAATTCATCCCTCCGCCAACCATCATACTCACAATTGGCAAACGATTATAAACTTTTCGCTTCGCAGCGAATATAGCTAGCGTTTTCCCGATTTGCACAACGATTTTTTGCAGCCACGTTTTATCTACAATTTGATCAACACCTTCATAAAAATACGGGTCAAATTCTTGGCTTAACTCACTCTTTAATTGATGCCACCCCTGAGCCTGAAGGTGTCTAGGTAACGTTGCTGCATGGAAAACTTTTAGCGTTAGCATAAGCTCTGAAGGAGTCTGGATATGATAGCCGTAGCTCATTGCTGCCTGTTGCACCGCTTGAATATTCATGCATAAAACAGCAGGTATATCAATACCGACTAGCAGCGATTGTCCGGTTCCTGAAAGTGCTCCTTGACTCAGCGCATACAATCGAAGCTTGGCCATTTGCTGTTCGCATATATAAGAAAGCTGATCTACTTGAAGGGAATTCATTTCTGACAGATCTGTGATATCCTCTTTGAATACACGGGCGGTTTCAATAATTCGTTTTGTCGCTTGAGTTTGCATTTCCGTACCTTGAATTAATGCAGTTAACTGAAAGAGTCCCTCATCAATTTTATGTAAATAGGTCTCACGAACAGAAGCTGGAATTAAGTTAAGCCCTTTTTCTAACCACTCTTCGTACAATAACTCCATCTCAGTTGCTTCTACACTCTGTAAGCTCTCTTCCCATTTATAGATTTCTTCTAAAAGCTGTTCTTCGCGATTCGTTAGTATCATCATGTCACCCTTTCAAGAAATAAGTAGTTTTATTTTTATTATAACAAATAATGCATCCGTTACATTTTGCTTCCTATATTATTACTTTCTTCTATACGTTGTAAACCTTCTTTCAACCGTCGGCTACTTACGCTATATAAAAAAGCTGATTTCCTAACAAGGAAATCAGCTTTTCGTTAGTTTGCCTGACAATTTATGAGAATTCATGCATTGAAGAGGCAGTTTATGAACTTAAATATTCGCTAAACGAGTAACGTCACGTGCAATCATAACTTCTTCGTCTGTAGGAATAACCATAACTTTAACTGGAGAATGAGGGTAGCTAATAAATGCTTCTTCTCCTTGTACACTATTTAAAGCTGGATCCCAATAAACGCCCATAAACTCTAAACCGCGAAGAACGCGAGCACGTACAACATCACTGTTTTCTCCAATACCTGCTGTGAAGATGATTGCATCTACACCAGACATACGAGCAGCATAAGAACCGATATATTTATGAATACGGCTAGCAAATACTTCAAGTGCTGTTTCAGCGCGTTCATTGCCTTCAGCGCTTGCTTTGATTAGATCGCGTAGGTCACTAGAAATACCAGATACACCTAAAAGACCACTTTCTTTATTTAATACATTTAATACTTCGTCAGCAGTTTTTCCTGTTTTCTCCATAATAAATGGAATTAATGCAGGGTCAATGTTACCTGAACGAGTTCCCATTGCTACACCAGCTAATGGTGTGAAGCCCATTGATGTATCAATTGACTTGCCGCCTTCAATTGCAGCGATACTTGCACCGTTACCTAAGTGACAAGAAATTAAGCGTAATTGTTCGATTGGACGGCCAAGAAGCTCAGCTGCACGCTCAGAAACATATTTATGAGATGTGCCGTGGAAACCGTATTTACGAACGCCATACTTTTCATAGTACTCGTACGGTAAGCTGTACAAGAATGATTTTTCTGGCATTGTTTGATGGAATGCTGTATCGAAGACTGCTACAGCTGGAACATTTGGAAGAATATCTTGGAACGCTTTAATTCCCACAATGTTTGCTGGGTTGTGAAGCGGTGCTAAATCAGATAAAGCTTCAATTTCCGCTAGTGTTTCATCTGTGATTAAAACAGAATCAGCAAATTTCTCTCCGCCGTGTACTACACGGTGACCTACACCAGTGATTTCATCGTATGATTGAATGATGTTTTGAGAAAGTAACTTTTCAACTAAAATTTTAACTGCAACAGCATGGTCAGGGATTTCTGTAATATCCGTTTGTTTTTCACCATTTACCGAGATCGTGAAAACAGCGTTATCTAAACCAATTCGTTCTACTAAACCTTTTGTTAATACCGTCTCACTTGGCATTTCAAATAATTGAAACTTAAGTGAAGAACTGCCGGCGTTGATTGCCATGATTTTTGACATAAAAAAACAGCTCCTTCTTTATTATACGTGCATCATAAACATAACGAACAGAACATAAAAGTGTAATCTCTACAATATTCTATGCATTTCGACACGATTTCTATCCTTATTCATTTAATCATTCACGACAATAGATTTCAAGAGCTATACATCATGAAAACGCTACCGGAAAATATTCATTATTTTCGAAAAAGACTTACTTTTTATTAACGCTGAACCATTGGTCCATTTGAGCCATAATATCACTCATTGCTTCTCGATTACTGAACTTCGGCAAATTCACAAGCAGCGCTTGATCAGGCGCTGTTACCCCTTCTCCCTGCTTTTGAAGAATGATAATACTCTTAGCAGCCTGCTCTTGTTTGAACATTGAAAGCGGCAGCTGAACGATTCCTTGAACGATTGCTTCCTCTTTTAGCAACGGCTGTAATAAATGAGACTGTTCAGATTCGAACAAGTTATTTGGAATAAGGGCTACTACGTATCCTCCATCTTTTACATGACGCAAGCTTTGTTCAATAAATAAGTGATGAGCATAGGTGTGACCTTCTTCAGCTCTTACCTTATACTCTTTTGCCCCTTCGTCGTTTGGATAATAACCAACAGGAAGGTCACAGACAACTAAATCAACAGGATCAATAAAAAGCGGCTGTAAGCTGTCTTGGTTGAATAATTGAACGCCGTGCTTCTGTAAATTTGCATTTACATATGTCAATTGAAGTAATAAATCATCCACGTCTACACCGTATACGTGTTCAATTGACGCAGCGTGTGTATTTAAAATTGTTGTTAATAAGTTCCCTGCTCCTACTGCTGGATCTAAAAGCGTATATTTATCTTTTCCTGCCATGAACTTTCCAACTAGGTAGCTGACAAATAGTCCTACAGCATCAGGCGTCATTTGATGGTTAGGCTGAACTGCTTCTTTCATGCCTTTTAAAATAGCCAGCTGATACGCTTTTCGAATCGTTTCTTTTTCAAAATGATCAAGCGTGATTGAATCGTACTCTTTTTTCAAACGTTTTTTAGTTACCTCATCTAGCTCTTCTTGTAAAATAGTTCCTTGAAACAAATTTTCTCCCGTTTCAGCTACTGCTTCTAAATATACGCAGTTTAGTTCTTTTCTTAAAATAATAGCTGTTTGATCAATTACACCAAATAGCTTTTCCATACTAGCTAACTGACTCATGTTCTGCCTCCTGTGTAATGAAATAATATCTATATAAATGAGTAAACGTCCTATTTGGAACAACATATTTTATCATAAAAACTTCTTAAAACACAAAGAAGGCGAAAAACATTGTTTTCCGCCTTCTGCCGAACGCCACTGACAATCTTACTTAGCTGTTTTAGCTGCTTCGATTGCTGCTTCGTAGTTCGGATGCTCAGTTACTTCTGGTAAGTACTCAACATACGTTACGTTGTCATTTGAGTCTACCACAAAGATTGAACGAGCTAATAAGCGTAATTCTTGAATAGCTACACCATATGCTTCTCCGAAAGATAAGTCGCGGTGGTCAGATAAAGTTTGAACATTATCAATGCCATTAGCACCACACCAGCGCTTTTGAGCAAACGGTAAATCTACGCTTACTGTTAATACTTTTACGTTATCTAATTTAGCTGCTTCTTCGTTGAAGCGGCGAGTTTGCGCATCACAAACTCCAGTATCAATAGAAGGAACTACACTGATTAGGCGAACAGAACCCTTTGTACTGTCAAGCGTTACTTCTGATAAATCATTTGCTAAAACGGTAAAGTTTGGAGCCTTGTCTCCAACCTTCACTTGATTTCCTAATAATGTTACATCGTTACCTTTAAATTTAGTCACGAATAATTCCTCCTTTAAATAAGTATGTACACTGTTCATATTAGCTTGTCTGTCTCTATATTGCAATTAAATGACATACAAAACATGGCACTCCAAGCTAGAAAACAAACCAAACAAAATAAGCTTTGCTTGCTTCTTTTACTATTCAAAGAAGCAAGCAAAGCTTTATTTTATACCTACAAATTAAAATCGTTTGCACTATCATGATGCTGATTTTGTTGATTATGATGATCCTGCTGATGATTGTTTCGTTTAAACATTTGCTGCACGCGTTCAATTGCTTGAGGGGCTGTATCTAAAATCTTTTCATATAAATGTGTACTTTCGTTAAGGTGAAGCATTTTAATTCCGCTTCCACTCACAATTAAAAAGGCAATTGGCGTAATTGATACACCGCCACCGCTACCTCCGCCAAATGGATGACCTGATTCTTGCTGATGCTGTCCAGGAGAAGATGATGCATGCCCTTCTACTCCAAACTCGCTTCCGCCCGCTGCAAAACCAAAACCGACTTTTGAGACAGTTAAAATAACACTTCCATCAGGTGTTTCTACAGGATCCCCAATGATTGTATTAACATCAATCATTTCCTTTAAATTTTCCATAGCTGTCGACATTAAACTTTTAATTGGATGTTCTGCCATTAAGATAACCTCCTTATGTTTTCACAGAGTGTGTCTTGTTCTTATTTGACGACTTCCATCTTTTGCGACGCTTTTTGGACGTATGCCGCCAGTATCTCAAGGTCCGTAAACCTACTAGAATAGCTTGACCAACTCGAAAAGAAATTATGCACTCAAATACCGTTTCTGACCAAAGATGTTGAAATACAGGAGTAACGCTCATTACAGGCATATCTTTTAGTTTCATATAACGGCTGATTATACCAACTATGCCCCCCTTTGCAGACCATACAGCCCCGGTAAGTACGCCTGTTAACGCAGCGTCACCTAAGCCGAAACGGCTGTGCCATCTAATATCACTTACCGTCACTTTCTGTAAGAAACGACGAAAAATTTTATGAAAACCGACTACCTGTTCAAGGAATTGCTTCGCATTTTCTAACATGCTTAGCCCGTCTTCTACAGAATAATCACTCCATGAATTCTCGTCTTCTTTTCCTTGATCACCCATTCCTTTCTTCTTTTCAACAAGCAAACGAGGAGAATCTTTTTTCACTTTCACTACCGGAATTTCGTATGTATAGCGAATAAGACCAAACCAAGCCCTGAGTCTCACTCTGTAATAATCGTTATCTCGGACATGGTGAAGATCTACAAACAGCGTGATTTTTGTCCATACAATAAGTACAATAACAATTAAAAGTGCTAGCAATATCCATAAAAGCCATAGCACATCCTTCACTCCTTCTTAGCTTCACATTATCTCCAAAACACAGAATATTAAACCTTATGGAAACAATACAAAGAGGTTGAGATATGATATAACGAAATGAATCCAATCTCAAGACGAACAAATGGGATACATGAGCTGAACCGCTTGTGACACCGCAGTTGATTGGAGGGGAAGGCGAAGTCTTGCACGGAAATCAACTGATAGAAGAATCTAAACAAATGAAACCTGCGTTTACCATAACAAAAAAAACGAACCACTAATCAAAAGTCTTGATCAGTGGTTCGTTTTTCACTTCGTCTAAAATCCTTTTATTCCAGCCCCTTTTTATTATCTGCTGATTGTACCTTCGTGTATGACGGTTGTATCTGCGTAGTAATCGTGTGCTCCTTGCTTCTTAGGTAAAAACGCCACTAATAAATAGCCTAGTAAAAAAACCGTTTTAGAAATATAACGTCCAACTCCTTCACGAAACAGCACAACAGGCCAAGTTAACGTGGAGTCTTTCAGCGATACTACTTTAAGCCCAAACACCATCTTTCCAAGCGTTTGTCCAAAATACTTGGTCATTAAAACAAAATAACCATAAAAGATAATAACCGTTACAATCGTATAGGGAGAAAAAAATCCATCTCCTCGAGAAATACCTGCTAAATGGAAAATGGGCTTGATCAGCAGGGAGTTCAAGCTAGCTACCACAGCTAGATCTAAAAGATATGCCCAAAAGCGCATCCAAAAGCCTGCATAATGGAATTCACTACCTATTGGCGTACTTACCGCTGGCTCATGTTTTATATTGTCGTTTGATTCGGTTGAATGAGACTGATTTTCCATGTTCCCACCTCTATTCTGCATATAAATACATCAGACGCGGAGAGCTTGGCTGCGCAAATGTTTTTAACATTGCAGTGACTTGTTCATCTCCACCTATTACTTTTTGCATGCTCATTGAAAGCCAAGAAGGCAGTCCGAATCCTTGATTGTATTGAATTACTTGTGCACCTTTTAACTTATAATCTTTCTCCATTCCTGTTACCGCATCTTCAAAATAGCCTAGTTGATCGACCAGCTTCAGCTCTTTAGCCTGACGTCCATCGTACACTCGTCCATCTGCGATAGAGCGCACTTTTTCTTTAGACAAGTGACGTCCCTCAGAGATAACATTGACGAAACCATCGTACGAGTTGTCTACAAGTGTTTGCATAATTTCTTTTTCTTCTCCGGTCATTTCTCTTGTTGGAGACATAATATCTTTATGAGCCCCGCTTTTGATAACAACAGATTCTACTCCTAGTTTATCAGCCAGCTTGCCGTAGTTAACGCTTTGCATAATTACACCTAGTGAACCTGTTAAAGTATCCGGAATTGCATAGATTTTATTAGCAGCTGTTGAAATGTAATAGCCTCCTGAAGCAGCCATTGATCCCATTGAAATATACACTGGCTTTTTCGTTTCTTTCTTCAGCTCTTCAATTTTTTTATGTATTTCAGCACTTTCAACGACGCCGCCGCCCGGTGAATTCACCTTAATAATGACTCCTTTAACTGCCTTATCATTTTTTGCAGCCTCTAGCTGCTTTAAAAATGCTTGGTGGTTATAACCATTTTGGGACATAAGCGGAGAGGAACCACTTCCTGTATCTTGAATCGTTCCATTGACCTCTAGCACTGCAATTTTCTTAGCTGCATTCCCTTTTTCGATAACTGTTTCTGATAGTTCACTGTCGTCTCCTCCAAATATGCCTGCCAGACCGTCATCTTTTTCTTCTTTGACTGAAAAACCAATATTAACAATCGCAGAAAAAATGAATAAGCAGGCCGCAATTAAAAGAGCAATCCACCTTTTTTTGTTCATGAAAATCCTCCTTTTTAGGTGTCAGAATTAAAAGATTATTCTTTTAATTCCTAAAGCAATAATGCTATAATTATTGTAACAAACTTTTTTTAAAAAGTTTACTTTATCGCTAATATTTTACATATCAGACAAACAAGGGGGAACTATCTATGCCAAATCGTCGCAACGTTTATTTCTTTCATCCAAAAAACCAGGAAACAAAGGCGCTCGTAAGTCCACTTATTGAACTTGCAAAACAATATGACTTTCAAGTAGTAGACCATTTCGACAGCGCTAACATCATTGTAAGTATTGGCGGTGACGGAGCTTTCTTGCAGGCTGTCCGTCAATCTGGCTTTCGAGATGACTGCTTATATGCTGGTGTCACAACTTCAGATCAACTAAGCTTTTACTGCGATTTTCATATCGATGAAACGGATAAAATGATTGAAGCTATTACGACAGAAAATATAGAAGTACGTCGATTTCCCGTTTTACAAACTCAAATTGATCAAGGAACTTCTTTTTATTGCTTAAATGAATGTTCGATTCGATCAGGAGTTATAAAAACACTCAGTCTAGATGTTTTTATTAATGAAAATCACTTTGAAACATTCCGTGGGGATGGGATGATTATTTCAACACCAACAGGCAGTACGGCTTATAATAAATCGGTAAGTGGAGCCGTAGTTGATCCGTTAATTCCTTGTATGCAAGTCAGCGAATTGGCATCGTTAAATAATAATAACTATCGTACATTAGGATCTTCATTCATCCTAAGCGCTGAGCATACGCTCACTTTAAAACTATCCAATGACAACAACCACAGTCCAATTATTGGAATAGATAACGAAGCATTAAATGCACGTCAAGTTGATCAAGTTCAAATTCGTTTAAGCGACCGTCAAATTAAAACGGTTAAGCTGAAAGATAACTCTTTCTGGCAACGAGTTAAGCGTACATTTCTATAATAAAAAGCGCCTTTGGGCGCTTTTTATTTTTGATATACAATTTCTCCATTAATAGCAGTCATCTGCACCTGTACCCCTGGAATATCATCTGCAGGTATCTCAAACAGATCTCTTTCTAATATGGTAAAATCAGCTACATAGTCCTTTTGAATATATCCTTTTTTATGCTCTTGATGAATGGCCTGTGCGCTTCCTAATGTAAACAGCCGAACAGCTTCAAATACAGTGAGTCGCTCAGAAGGTATGTAAACGACCGAGCTGTTCGGAGAAGTTTTTCTAGAAACTGCTGCATGAATCGTTAACATGGGATTGATAGGTTCAATAGGCGCATCCGATCCGCCTGCACACATTACGCCCTCGTCCAATAACGTTTTCCACGCATAGCAATAGTCCAAATGCTCTTCTCCAATTTTTTCAATAACCCATGGAAAATCACTGGCTAAAAACCGAGGCTGGATATCCAGCACAACCGGGAGCTTTTTTACACGATGAACTAAATCTTTTCGTAGAATTTGCGCATGAATAATACGATCTCTTTGCCCTGCTTGAGGAGGATATTGTTCGATGCTTTCTACTACATATTGAAACGCTAAATCACCAATTGCATGAATTGCAACCGTCATGCCCAATTCTCTTGCTTTTCTCACTAGCTGTTTTAATTCATCTAGTGATTGAATAGCTACACCTCTTGTAGAAGGGTCGCTTTTGTATGGAAAGCTTAAAAGAGCAGATTGACTGCCGAGAGAACCATCAGCAAAAATCTTCATTGGTCCTATTTCAATAAAAGCAGATGTGTCTTTCTTTTCTTCAACGTATGTATACATATCATCTACAGCTTCATGATGAACAAGTAAATGAGCACGAAACAGCTGCTTTTCTTTATGAATAACGTCTTGAAATGCTTGATATGCACGTAAAAAGCCTCCATAATAATTTAAATCTTCCGTATGTCCACCCGTCAATCCGTGCTGAATACAATCTTTAATGGCTACTGAAAGAGCTTGTCGAATGTATGCTTCTGATACTTGAGGAATATGAGCCGTTACTAATTCTTGCGCTTGATCAGCCAAAAAACCGGTAGGATTTCCCGCTTCATCCCTCTGGATAATACCTCCTTCCGGGTCGCGTGTTTCAGCTGTAATCCCGGCTATTTTAAGAGCAGTCCCGTTTACTACTAATCCGTGACGACAGACTCGCTTCAACATAATAGGATGTTCTGTTGAAAGTTGATCAAGATCTTGATACTGAATCAAAGAGGAATCTTCCCACTGATTTTCATCCCAACCTTCTCCAATTACCCATTCTCCTTTTGGTGTACTCTCTACTTTTTGCCGAACGCGCATCAGCACGTCTTCCCTAGAAGTAGCTTGAGACAAATCAAGCCTAAGGAGCTTTTCACCGTGACCAATTAAGTGAAGATGGCTATCTACAAAGCCTGGATACATTGGATATCCTTTGAGGTGTACTTCTTTGTTAATCTCAGCACCCCATTTGATTCTTAGATCTTCTTCTGCGCCTATATCTTCAATGAATCCTTTTTCAACATATAAGCTTTCTACATGCTCACCTTCTTTTAGCATCGTATATATTTTGCCGCCGTAAAATAAAGTCCCCATCGCCAACATCTCCTTTACTTTATAAAGCTTGATCTTGTCTCTATTATACGTGACAAAACAAACAAGACAAAAGAGTGAGGTTTCCCCCACTCTTTTTAGCCATCATTATTTAGTTAATATGACTTATTTACCACCAAGTTGTTGCTCAGCCATTTGAACTAAGCGTTTAGTGATTTCTCCACCAACAGATCCGTTAGCGCGAGCTGTTGCTTCTGGTCCAAGATTTACACCGAATTCAGAAGCGATTTCGTATTTCATTTGGTCGATAGCAGCTGCTGAACCAGGAGCTACTAATTTGTTTGTGTTTGCCATGTGTTTTCACCTCCTTGTTGAATATAGATTGTGTCAAAACACATGGCATCATACATTATTTTTTTGGTAATTTTATGAAATTTACCTTTTAAAACAAATCTTCTACGCTGTCTGCGGTATTTGTAGACGAAGAAGCTGTCATCTCAAGCGTTTCTACATTATTTACCGCTTCTTGAATTAATGTTTCAAAATCATAAAATTGTTCGTATCGATTTATTTTTTCACGCTTTGGCTTCGTTTTTGGTGAGCTTGGCGTAAAAATTGTACAGCAGTCTTCATACGGTCGATTCGAAATTTCATGTGTATCAATTTTGCGGGCAATTTCAACAATCTCCGTTTTATCCATTGTTACAAGCGGACGCAAAATTGGCGTATTAGTCACTTCATTAATCGCATACATGCTCTCAACCGTTTGACTAGCTACTTGCCCTAAGCTGTCGCCAGTTACGATAGCTAACGATTCATTTTTTTCACGAATAAGGTCCGTAATTCGAAGCATCATACGGCGTGTAGAGGTCATGGTATAATTCTCTGGAATTTGCTTTTGAATCGCTTGCTGTACAGCTGTAAACGGTACAATGTGAAGCTTTACTTTTTCGTGATAAGCCGTTAATTTTTGCGTTAAATCGATGACTTTTTGCTTAGAACGTTCACTTGTAAAAGGCGGACTGTAAAAATGAACCGCCTCTATTTCTAAACCGCGCTTCATGGCTAAGTATCCTGCAACCGGGCTGTCAATTCCTCCAGAAAGCATCAGCATCGCTTTTCCACTCGTACCAACTGGAAGACCTCCTGCTCCGCGATAATCAAAACATGTAATATACGTTGCTTCACTTCTCACTTCTACTCGTACATTTACGCTTGGTTCTTTTACGTTTACCTTTAGATGCTCTGTATTTCGTAGAATATGACTTCCTACTGCATAATTTAATTCGTTTGTATCAAGAGGAAATTGTTTATACGCTCTCCGAGTAGATACTTTGAATGTTTTTCCTTCTATATCAAATTCTTTCATTACTTCTAACGCTGCTTCTTGAATCGCTTCAAGCTCATTTTCAACTTTTAATGCTAAACTAAAGCTCTGAATACCAAAGATTTGCTGAAGACGTTCGATGATAGGCTCGTGATTTTCACCGTTTAAGTGAATATACATGCGGTCTCTTGTGTATTTTACGTGAATATTTTGGAATGCACTAAGAGCCGTTACGATATTTTTTCTTAGCTGGGCAACAAATTTTTTTCTATTTTGTCCTTTGGTTGAGATTTCTCCGTACCGAATTAAAATATGGTTATATATCATAATCATTTACCTCATTACTTTCTTTAGATCTTCAATTACTGTGAAAATAGCATTTACAATGGGCGTTACTTCATTATAATCATTTAAGCCTGACAAGCTTAATCGAATGGATTGATCGGCTTCTTCGTAATTTTTACCGATAGCTAAAAGCGTTTTGCTTGGCTTTTTTCGCTTTGATGAGCAAGCAGATGTAGTGGATACAAACACTCCTTTTTCTTCAAGAGCGTGAACAAAAACCTCACCTTTAATACCTTGTGCTGTAAAATTTATAATATGAGGTGCCGAATGCTCATTCGGCGTATTAATCGTGATTCTTTCGTGAGCAGAAAGTTTGTCCATCAGTTCTGCTTTTATTTTCCGCATTTTTTGCTGATTTTGAGCAGCATGTTCAAGTGTTAAACGGAGTGCTTTAGCAAATGCTACGATTCCCGGCACATTTTCCGTGCCTGATCGATGCTGCATTTCCTGAGAGCCTCCGCTAAGCAGCGGATGAAGCTGAACTCCATTTCGTTTATATAAAATTCCCGTCCCTTTTAAGCCGTGAATTTTGTGTCCTGATAATGTGCATAAATCAATTTTATGATCCGCTAAAGAAAGCGGAACTTTTCCAATCCCCTGCACATGATCGACGTGAAAAAGCACCTTGGAATAGTTCGTCAGCATCTGTCCAATTTCTTCAATTGGCTGAATGGTGCCAATCTCATTATTTACATGCATAACAGATACTAAAATGGTTTCATCCGTAATAGCTGATTCAATAGCCGCAGGTGATACAAAACCACTGGAATCTACCGGAACATACGTAACGTTAAATCCTAGGGATTCTAACTGCTTGAATGGTTCATGAACAGAATCATGTTCAATATTTGTCGTAATGATATGCTGACCTCGGCTTTTATATTGCATCGCTACGCCTTTAATAGCCAAATTATTCCCTTCCGTTCCTCCAGATGTAAAGATAATTTCATTTGACGATACGTGCAGCAATTCTGCTACTTGCTCACGCGAACGGCTCAACAAATTCTCTGCCTGTACGCCAAATTGATGGAGGGAGGATGGATTGCCATAATAAGTTGTAGCTACTTTGGTAAAAGATTGTATGACTTCATTATAGGGTTTTGTTGTAGCGCTATTATCTAAATAAATCAAGGATGCGCGCCCCCTTCTTCATTTTTTCGGAACAACGTATTATCATAACATACCTTGATACTTTTTTAAATTAGGTTTTGCCTTAGTAATCATAACAAGGATAGACGATCTTTTCAAAGCTATTTGCCACTTTATAAGCAAGGTCTCCCCTTGCTTATCCTAACAGTTGCTGCCGTATTTATAGACTATACCATTAGCATTGAAAGAGATACGAGATAGTATGTAAAGAAAAGCATCATAAAAAAGCTCGTGTCCTTTGGACACGAGCTTTTTAACTCTGTGAAGATACAATACGCTGTATACGATCCAGCGCACCAGGATCTACTTGCTCAATAGCTGCAGATGCCTGTTTTAATGCTTCTTTGTATTCATAATGACGAAATGCTTCTTCTGCTTCTTCTAAAGACTGTGCAATTGAGTGATGAGTACTTCTATAACGGTTACCGTATTGAATCACTCTTTCAACGAGTCGCGCTTCTTCTAACATTGCCTCTGTTTCATCAAATGTATCCTGAACAAAACCAACAGCATCTTCAAGTAAAGATTGAACAGCTTGAATATTAAGCGGTTTTTCTTTCAGCTTAGCGGTTACTTCATTTAAGATATGAACCGTTTTTTCAAGCTGCACTTTATATTCTTCAGGAACACCAGGAAGGTTGCTTTTTTGAATAAGGCGTCGTGCTTCAATCAACTGAGATTTCAGTTCTTCTATTTTGTCCTTAGCTGAGAGCTCATCTTTGCGAAGAGCTTGTAGCATATCGCTATAGGATTCCTGAGATTCTTTTAATTGGTTAAGCTGTTTGGAAACGTCTTCGAGTTCTTCTTGGATCACACTGTAGGCTAAATTGTGCTCCGCCACCTTGTCCGAAATATTATAGTACAAGTTAGTCAATCGTTTTAGTTCGCGGTCCATTTTATAATATACGTCTAAATCGCGCTCTTTAAAATGATAGCTTTGCTGTACAAATAGCGTTTCTTCACGAAGTTCACGGTTTCGTTCTTGAAGCATACGAAGGAAGTTAGATACCGTATGAGATTCACGGTTCATTTTATGATAGGAGAAAACCTCATGCTCAAGTGAGTCATATAACTGCTCTAAGCGTTCGTTCACATCATCTAGTTTTGTAATCGCTTCTTCCACATATAATTCTTCAATATCTGCAATAATTTCAGCAGTTTCTTGTTTTAAAAGCTCTACCGTTTCTTCTACTTGCAGATGATCTAACACATAGCCCTGCTCACTCATTTCGCGGAACCCGTCAAGCAGTTCATTGAACTGAACAGGAAGAGTGGTCTGACACTCAACTAACACTTTTGGAATTTGTTCTAAATACGAATCAATAGCTGTTAAATCAGTTTTTAATTGAAGAACAATCTCACGTGCTTGAAGATAATTTCCGTTAATCGTCTCTTCCTCGTATTTTTTAAACTGCTCTTTAGATGTATTAATTGCGTATTCTAACGTTTTTTCAGCATTTCCATAGGAATACCGATGTGCGAGCAATTTTTTCTTCACATGGCGGTGAAGCTGATTTAATTCCTCAATATCATATCGATTATCTTGTTCGCTACCAATTAAATTTTGAAGTTCAGTAAGTATGTTTTCAATATCTATCTTGGTTTGTTCTAAGGCTTGATCAATATGTATAGATAACTGCTTCGCTTTTTTAAATCGGTATTTATCCGCTGCTTCTTCCGTTTCAAACAGTTCTTTATCAATTTTCGGGAGATTAGTTGATATAATTTCATCCCACTGCTCACGCCAACGTTCAAATAGCTCTTCAGTTTGACCTGTCATGTTCAATTCTTTTACTTTTGAAATTTCCTCTGCAACTGGCGTATTTGCTAATTCGACTTTGATCGTTTCCAGGCGATCAATTTCTTGATAAATCTTTTTACGTGAAAACATTCCGTACACAACTAATCCGATAATAAGTATGATTAGTGCTATAATGAATTCCATACTAAGCCCCCTTACAGTGCGTTCTACATGACAAGTTTCTTATTTATAAAAAGGGTGAATTTAATCCTTTAAATTTTTTTGCGTCAATGTTTTTATGATACCATGTAAAGTCCAACTTTTGAGCAAAAAATTAAATTTTTTTATACAAAATATTGGCATGGAGTCACTTTGTGTCGTTACAATGGAAAAAGAAGAAAAAAGGAGGCATTTTTTATGAAAGTTGACAAACATATTCATACTCCATTTTGCCCACACGGTTCACCTGATTCATTGCAACAATATGTTGAACAGGCGATTTCCCTGAACTTTGGGGAGATTTCGTTTACAGAGCATGCTCCATTACCAAAAAGCTTCAGTGATCCGACGCCTGATCGCGACAGCGGAATGGATCCTGACAAACTTGATCGCTACATTCAAAACGTACAGCAAGTTAAAAAAGAATTTGAGCGCGATATTCGTATTAATATCGGATTGGAAGTTGACTTTATTGAAGGATTTGAACACGAAACAACAGATTTCTTAAACGAATATGGTCCTTATCTCGATGACAGCATACTTTCTGTCCACTTCTTAAAACATGAAGAAGGATATGACTGCCTAGATTTTAGCGCTGACGTATTTGCACATATTGTACAGAAGTTTGGCAGCGTAAGCAAAGTATATGATAAGTATTACAACACGGTATTACGCTCTGTACAGGCCAATTTAGGCGTTTATAAGCCTAAGCGCATTGGTCATATGACACTCGTACATAAATTTCAAACTCGCTTTCCATATGAAGACACACTTTCCCCTATTATTTTATCAATACTCGATGAAATAAAAATGAAAGATCTGGCTTTGGATTATAATGGTGCAGGGTTGTTTAAGCCTTTGTGCAAGGAAGCGTATCCAGCTCCCTTTGTCGTAAAAGCAGCCCAACAGAAAAAAATCCCTCTCGTATATGGGTCAGACGCCCACTGTGCGAAGGATTTAGGCCAAGGCTATGGAGAGCTCCATTTAGGATAATTGAACGCGCAGTTTGTTTGTCCGTTCATATGGCAAACATACCGTTGTGTGCACCCATTGCTCAAGCTCAATCGCATATTGCTGAACAAAATACGGTTCGTGAGGCAATATATGAAGAACTTCACTTAGGTACTGAGGATGAAGATAAGGCATAGACAGCATGCCCTTAAGCTCAATGATTGTAAAGGAAACGTGCAGCTTTCGAAATTCCTTTTCTTTCATCCCTCTTTCAAGGATTGTTTTTAAGTAGTATTTTTCTTTGGTTAAATACGTAGTCATAACTTCTCGAATTAAAATCGTGTCAAGAGAGATTTCTCTATATACGAGCCGGGCAATATGCCTATTTTCGTGCTGGTAATGTAAGATAGCTCGAATCATCACGATCATACTTTCTGTTGAAGACAGCTTTTTCATTTCTTGGAATGCTTGCTCCAGTACCCCAATATAACCTTCAAAATAAGAAATCACTAAACT
The DNA here is from genome assembly GCF_042787905.1 of Priestia sp. YIM B13551. Taxonomy (NCBI): domain Bacteria; kingdom Bacillati; phylum Bacillota; class Bacilli; order Caryophanales; family Bacillaceae; genus Priestia; species Priestia sp. YIM B13551. The sequence continues at coordinate 93,820 of NZ_JBHZOX010000004.1, read as the reverse complement.
TTCAAGCAATCCTTCTTTGCTATGAAAATAATATGAAATATTCGCTACGTTCACTTTCGCTTTTCCTGCAATCTCGCGCACCGACGTACCATCAAAACCTTTTACGTTAAAAAGAGAAACAGCCGCATCAATAATTTTCTCTTTCGTTTTTGACTGTACAGCCATCTATCTACACCTCATTTCGATTTATTTTTACAAAACACATATGATTGCAAAATTGTGTAGAAATCGTTACAGTATTTAAAAAGGATTTTAGTAGCCTCTCTACATAATTCGTGATAGGCTTTTTAGTTCCTGTAATCTTTTATCGACAAAGTAGCGTTAAAACTGACGTTTCCTGATAAAAACTCATTAAATCTTATGTTGAATGGAGGAGAATACATTGTTTAATGTCGAAAACTACAGCGGCTCAAAACAAAAGGATTATGAATTAGTAATTAAGCAATTACGCGCCTTATCAGAAGGAGAAAGCAATACAATTGCTAATCTAGCAAATGCTTCAGCTTTACTAAATCAATTTTTAAATGAAGTAAACTGGGTAGGCTTTTATTTAATGGAAGACGGCGAGTTAGTACTCGGCCCTTTTCAGGGGCTGCCGGCTTGTGTTCGCATTCCACTTGGAAAAGGCGTATGCGGTACAGCAGCTCAAAATCAAAGAACAGAGCGAATTGAAGATGTTCATGCATTCCCTGGCCACATTGCATGTGATGCTGCTTCTCAATCTGAAATCGTTGTACCAATGGTGAAAGATGGTAAACTTTTAGGTGTTCTTGATATTGACAGTCCAATCAAAAATCGCTTTGATGAGATCGATCAACAGTATCTTGAAGAATTCGTCAAAGAACTCACTTCCTTTCTTTGAATATGAATAAGCAAAAAAACCGCTGCAAATCAGCGGTTTTTGCTTATTAAACAAACGTTTGATTAGCCCATCACCACCGTTTTCTTACGTTCTTTCTTCTTCTTTCATACTTCAAAAGAATATATCCTTTCTTTTACATTCTTTTAATCTTCAATCTTCCTTGACTTTATACGAGGAAACACCTATAATACTCGTTGTGTGAAATATTGCAGCTTATACAATCTTCTTTATGTTTTTTCATTTTGTTCCTCATTAAAAGATTGTTTTACAGAAGTAGCAATTCTTTTAACAAGATGGTGTATCGTGTAACTCTCTGCTGCTAGAGCGATGGTACATGAAAACAAAATGAGCATATCGCTAGAATGTGTCTGTTTTTGTTTTGCATAAAATAAAAACACAAACAAGGAGGAGTCATCATGGCTCGTTATACAGGTCCAAGTTGGAAAATCTCTCGTCGCTTAGGTCTTTCTCTAAGTGGTACAGGTAAAGAATTAGAAAAACGCCCTTACGCTCCAGGTCCACACGGCCCAGGTCAACGTAAGAAAATTTCTGAGTACGGTTTACAATTACAAGAAAAGCAAAAATTACGCCACATGTATGGTGTAACTGAGCGTCAATTCCGTAACTTATTCGTTGCTGCTGGTAAATTAACTGGTAAGCACGGTGAGAACTTCATGATTCTTTTAGAAGCTCGTCTTGATAACTTAGTATACCGTATGGGTCTTGCACGCACTCGTCGTCAAGCTCGTCAATTAGTTAACCACGGTCACGTTTTAGTTGACGGTAAACGCGTTGACATCCCATCTTACCGTGTACAACCTGGTCAAGTGATCGGTGTTCGCGAAAAATCTCGCAACCTTTCAATCGTGAAAGAAGCGCTTGAAGTTAACAACTTCGTACCAGACTACTTAACAGTAGACGCTGAGAAATTAGAAGGTACATTCACTCGCTTACCAGAGCGTTCTGAATTATCTGCTGAAATCAACGAAGCACTAATCGTAGAGTTCTACTCTCGTTAATAGTAAAAAGCCGTTCCTTATGGAGCGGCTTTTTTGCTGTCTATATATAAAAAAAGGCCTTTCGGCCTTTTTTTTTATGCGTATTGAATAAGGGTATATTTTTTCTTGCCTCGACGAATCACTGTGAATTGACCTTCAATACGATCTTCTGCACCTACTGTTTTTTGTAAATCTTGTTCACGCTCACCGTTTAAGTAAATCGCACCGTTTGAAATATCTTCACGTGCTTGACGTTTAGAAGGAGAAATTTTACTTTCTACAAGTAAATCAATTAAACCAATATTTTCACCTGTATGCGTGTAAGAAGGAACATCCTTGAATCCTTGCTTAATTTCTTCTGCTGTTAACTCTGAAATACTTCCGCTAAATAAAGCTTGCGAAATACGAATTGCTTGCTCAAGAGCTTCTTCACCGTGTACAAGCGTAGTCATCGCTGCCGCTAGTGCTTTTTGTGCTTCGCGTTTTTCAGGAGCTTCTTTTGCAGAAGCTGCTAATTCATTAATTTCTTCGTGTGATAAGAATGTAAAGTATTTTAAATATTTTATAACATCACGATCATCTGTATTAATCCAGAATTGGTAGAATTCATACGGACTTGTTTTTTCAGGGTCTAACCAAATTGCTCCGCCTTCTGTTTTACCGAACTTCGTCCCGTCCGCTTTTGTTACAAGCGGAACTGTTAATCCAAATGCTTTTGCATCTTCTTCTGATTTACGAATTAATTCTAAGCCAGCCGTAATATTTCCCCATTGGTCGCTGCCGCCAATTTGAAGCTTACAGTTATATGTTTGGTATAAATTCAAGAAATCGTATGACTGTAAAATCATGTAGCTAAATTCCGTAAATGAAATGCCTGATTCGATACGAGATTGAACAGAATCCTTTGCCATCATATAGTTAATACCAAAGTTTTTACCGATATCTCGTAGGAATGTAATAACATCTAATGAGCCAATCCAGTCATAGTTATTTGCAATAACTGCTGCATTTTCACCTTCTTCGAAATCTAAGAAGCGTGAAAGCTGACCTTTAATACGCTCACTAAACATGGCAACCGTTTCTTTTTCATTTAACGTACGCTCTGCTTTTTTACCGCTTGGATCTCCAATAAGACCCGTACCTCCACCAACTAATGCAATTGGTTGGTGTCCAGCTTGTTGAAAGCGACGTAAAATTAAAACAGGAAGCATGTGGCCGATGTGAAGGCTGTCGGCTGTCGGATCGAATCCGCAGTACAAACGAACAGACTCTTTACTCAAAAGTTCACTTAAACCTTTTTCATCCGTTTGTTGGTTAATGAGCCCTCGAAACTCAAGATCTTGTAAAATATCCATGTTATATATTCTCTCCTTTATCTAATTGCTCGTTACAATTTGTTGAACAACATAAAAAACGCCCCTTCTTAAAAAAGAAGGGACGAAAATATCGCGGTACCACCCTATTTGGAAATAAATTATTTCCCACTTAAATGATGTAACGGTCTACCCGTCTTTTGCTACTGTAAGTTCACAAAAGATGCTCAAGGACGTATTTCATATTTGTCTATGTACTGATTTTCAGCAACCATCAGCTCTCTTAAACAGGGAGACAAGTATTACTTCTTCCTATCACTGCAGTTTATTTTATTTAAAAGTTTACACCCCACAATTATGAATGATTTCATTTTAAAATTCAAGTCCAAAAAAAAGTTCAAACAGCTGGCTGTTTGAACTTTATAAAAATCACTTATTTTCCCTACAAAGATTGAAACATTTACTCCTTAGTCTTCCATCGTTGACAAATCGCCCGTTGGCAAATCTAATTCCCACGCTTTTAAAACGCGACGCATAATTTTACCACTTCGTGTTTTAGGTAGCTTATCTTTAAACTCGATTTCACGCGGGGCTGCATGAGCAGCTAACCCTTTTTTCACAAATTGACGAATATCTTCAATCAGTTCATCTGAAGATTCATACCCATCTCTAAGTGCGATAAATGCTTTAATAATTTCCCCGCGCACAGGGTCAGGCTTACCAATAACACCCGCTTCTGCTACAGCAGGGTGTTCAACAAGCTTACTTTCTACTTCAAATGGACCCACGCGTTCTCCTGCCGTCATAATAACATCATCGATTCGGCCTTGGAACCAAAAATAACCGTCTTCATCCATATACGCCGAATCACCTGATACGTACCAATCACCTGGCATAAAATATGACTCATACTTTTCTTTGTTGTTCCAAATCGTATGCATCATAGATGGCCAGCCTTTTTTAATTGCTAAGTTACCCATTCGATAAGGTGGAAGCTCTTGTCCTTGATCGTCAACGATTGCTGCTTGTATACCTGGAATTGGTTTCCCCATAGATCCTGGCTTAATTTTCATAGACGGATAATTACAAATCGTCTGACCGCCAGTTTCAGTCATCCACCACGTATCATGAATACGTTTTTGGAACACCTTCATTCCCCAGCGTACCACTTCAGGATTTAACGGTTCTCCCACACTTAATACATGTCTGAGATTGCTTAAATCATAGCGTTTAACTAAGTCATCACCAGCACCCATTAGCATTCGAAAAGCTGTAGGTGCACTGTACCAAACCGTTACGCCAAAATCTTCAAGTGCTTGATACCATGCATCTGGACTAAATCGTCCTCCTACAATCACATTGGTTGCTCCAGCAAGCCAAGGACCAAAAATCCCATAAGAAGTCCCCGTTACCCAACCGGGATCTGCTGTACACCAATACACATCGTCATCTTTTAAGTCGAGTACCCACTTTGCAGTTTGATAGTGCTGAAGCATTGCGTTGTGAACATGAAGTACGCCTTTTGGTTTGCCAGTTGAACCTGATGTATAATGAAGCAGCATACCATCTGTTCTATCTACCCACTCAATTTCCACCTCTTTATTCGCCGCTTCTAATCGCTTCAGAAAATCTAGTTGAATGCCTTCTTCTTCTACATTTTTCCCTACAAGGAGAATGTGTTTTAAAGCTGGCAAATCTTTCACCGGAACGCGGCTCAGCAATTCAGGCGTTGTAATTAACACTTTTGCATCACTGTCTTGCAAACGATCTTTTACTGCACCTTCCATGAACGCTTCAAATAAAGGCCCAACAATAGCGCCAAGCTTTACCGCGCCTAACAACGCAAAATAAAGTTCCGGAGAGCGAGGCATAAAGATAAACACGCGATCTCCTTTTTCTACGTCTGTTTGTTTTAGCACGTTTGCGGCTTTGTTTGACCATTCTTTCATTTCTTTGAATGTATATTTTTCATTGCGCTGCGCATCTCGATAATAAAGCGCAACTTTATTTTTACGCGTAGAGTTTGCGTGCTTATCAATTGCTTCATAAGCTGCATTTAGTTTACCTGTTTCATGCCATGAAAATTCCTTCTCCACTTGTGACCAGTCAAAGGTTTGATACGTTTTATCATAGTCCTGTAAGTTGTATACCCCTTCAATTACAGGAAGCGCTTCCACCTTCATCACAAACTCCCCCTTATGTATAAAATTTACAAACCTATTATATAACAAAAATAGACTTTTCACAATTTTATAAAAATTATTTGTCGGAATTGGGATAATAGTCTCCCTTGTTATATGACAACCTTTGTTATAGAAGTGTCGAATTAACAAGAATCTCTTTTAATTTTCTATTCTATATATTTTAAAAAACTCCTTTTCTTTTATTTAATTTTTTGAAAACGCTTTAATATAAAGTTTTTTTTGTATTATAATACAGATAAGACTGCTTGAAGGTGGTGATTCATGTGAAACATTCCCAAACATACAATATGAAAGAACTAAAAACCGCTGTCGGAGCAATTGTTATTGAAGGACCTGTCTCCTCCAAGACCTTGCAACAACTTGATTTTCATGAGCAACTAACGGCCTTTCGTCCACCTGAACAGCAAAAAGAAGCATTGATCGAGATTGCCAACTTGCCTGAAGGTAGAATCATTATTGCTCGCCATCGTCATACAATCATTGGTTATGTAACCTTTTTATATCCCGATCCTCTAGAACGATGGTCGGAAGGAAATATGGAGAATTTAATCGAATTAGGAGCTATAGAGGTAGCCGCTCCATTTCGCAGCTACGCTGTTGGTAAAAACTTGCTTATCGTATCTATGATGGATGATGCAATGGAAGATTATATTGTCATTACGACAGAATACTACTGGCATTGGGATTTAAAAGGAACAGGGCTAAATGTGTGGGATTACCGCAAAATTATGGAGAAAATGATGAATAAAGGCGGACTGACGTGGTTTGCCACAGATGATCCGGAGATTAGCTCCCACCCTGCTAATTGTTTGATGGTAAGAATCGGGAGCAGAGTACCTCAAGAAAGCATACAAGAATTTGATAGCCTGCGCTTTCGAAATCGCTTTATGTATTAAGCTGACCTTTAAGAAAAGGAGCTGTGTCTGATGATTGTTGAAGAGATGATGAAAACTGATCTCGTTACCTTAACCCCCGACCATACGATTGCTGAAGCTATGAAACTTTTAGATACACATAAGATTAGACATATTCCTATCGTTAATGACCTTCATCACGTAGTTGGCATCATTTCTGATCGAGACGTAAGAGATGCAAGTCCATCTATTTTAGATAATACTTATACATCTGCTCTTCTATCCGAACCCGTGCGGATGATTATGCAAAAAGAAGTCATTACAGCTCACCCTCTTGATTTTGTTGAAGAAATTGCAAGTATTTTTTATGAACATCAAATCGGTTGTATTCCCGTCACAAAAAACAAGCGGTTAGTAGGCGTTGTTACCGAAAGAGATCTATTACATACGTTTATTCAGCTTACCGGCACCAATAAGCCAGGTTCACAAATTGAAATAAAAGTAGAAAATAAGGCTGGCGTGCTCGCTGAAGTTACATCCCTTTTTGGTTCAAAGAAAACAAACATCTTAAGCGTACTCGTCTACCCTGATGTAGATGAACGATATAAAATCCTTGTGCTTCGCATTCAAGCTATTAATCCATTGATTAGTATAAATACATTAAAAGAAAACGGCTATGAGGTGTTGTGGCCTAAATTACCGGAGATGACGTAATGACTAGTAATGCTGTATTTATTTATTCAGATGATATTCTTTCGTACAAATTCAGCAATAATCATCCGTTTAACCAGCTTCGTGTTCAACTAACATATGAACTGTTACGGGAATTTGGCGCTTTAGGCAATCAAGATATTGTATTACCGCGGATGGCATCTGATGAAGAACTTCAGCTTGTCCATGATACTAGCTATATTCAAGCGGTAAAATTAGCAGGAAGCGGCGAGCTTTCTGTTGAAAAAGCAGCAGATTTTGGTCTTGGAACAGAAGATACACCTATGTTTCCCAACATGCATGAAGCTAGTGCATTTTTAGTTGGGGGTACACTTACTGCTGTAGATTATGTGATGACTGGAAAAGCTAAGCATGCTCTAAATTTAGGAGGAGGATTGCACCACGGCTTTCGAGGAAAAGCTTCCGGCTTCTGTATTTATAACGATAGCGCGGTAGCCATCAAATATATGCAGCAAAAGTACAACGCGCGTGTTCTCTATGTCGATACAGATGCTCACCACGGTGACGGCGTGCAATGGACATTTTATGACGACCCTTCCGTTTGTACTCTTTCCATTCATGAAACGGGACGCTACTTGTTTCCAGGCACGGGAAACGTTAACGAACGCGGGCACGGTGAAGGCTATGGTTATTCATTTAATGTGCCTGTTGATGCTTATACGGAAGATGAGTCTTGGCTCGACGTTTATAAGACCTCTTTAAAAGAAGTAGCTGCTTTTTTTAAACCAGATGTTATCTTGACACAAAATGGAGCCGATTCTCATTATTACGATCCGCTCACTCATTTATGCGGCACCACGAAAATATATCGTGAGATTCCTAAAATTGCTCATGAAATTGCCCATGAATACTGTCAGGGAAGATGGATTGCGGTTGGCGGAGGAGGTTATGATATTTGGCGGGTTGTTCCTCGGGCTTGGTCATTCATTTGGCTTGAAATGATTGAACGAAAGGCAGAAGGCATGCTTCCTCTGTCATGGCTTGAAAAATGGACAAAAGTATCGCCTCACCCCGTTTGCACAAAGTGGGATGATGAACCTAATATCTATCAGCCAATTCCAAGAAAACCAGAAATAACAGAAAAAAACGCTCAAACTCTTGAGCGCGCTCTTTATCCTATTCGTTCTCATACATCTCATTCTTAAAAAAGGCTATACAAGTGTATGGCCTTTTTCACTGTGCTTCGGGATCTGAAATAATAATTTCGACGCGCCTATTTTTTTGTAGATTGCCATTAGACGTGTTCGGAACAAGCGGCTTTGTATCTCCGTATCCAAGTGCTTCAAAGCGGTTAGCAGAAAGAGAAAAATGGTTCGTTAAATAACGTATGACGCCGCTAGCACGCGCTGCCGATAGTTCCCAATTAGATGGATAACGATAGGTGTGAATGGGTCGATTGTCGGTATGACCTTCTACTTTAATATCATTTGGAATAGTACTGAATAACCTTCCTAATTCATCCAGAAAAGGGGTACCTTTTTTCAAAATGTCGGCTTGTCCTGTTTCAAACAGCACCTGTTCTTGTAAAATAAGCACAACCCCGCGTTCATCTCGCTTAGCAGTAATGACATTCTGAAGCTTATTTTCCTTCAGGTAGTCCTGCACTTTCGCTAAAATGCTATCCAGCTTTTGAGACTGCTGGCTCTTTTCTACAGAAGCTAACGATCCACCGCTTGTAAGCGAATTGACAACGGTCTGAAACTTTTGATTATCCACGCTAGACATTGAAAATAGTAAAATAAAAAAAACTAATATTAACGTCACCAAATCAGCAAATGTTACCATCCATTTTGGCGACTGTGCCGAATACCTTTTTCTTCTACGCTTCACGAACGTGTTCTCTCTTTTCTTCCAGCTTTCGTTTTTCAACAGGGGCAAATACTTTTAGCTTTGCTTGCACAAAGCGAGAATTTTGACCCGCCTGCAAGCCGATGACACCTTCAATAATCACTTCTTTAACAAAAAGCTCATGCTCCGTTTTACCAGCTAATTTAGCTGCGATTGGCTGAAAAAACAAGTTTGAAAGCAGCGCCCCGTAGAAAGTCGTTAAAAGAGCAATTGCCATGTTAGGCCCAAGCGATGAAGGGGTATTAAGGCTTTTAAGCATTAGCACTAGCCCAACGAGCGTCCCAATCATTCCCCAAGCGGGGGCATAATCGCCTGCTTTTTCAAACATACTTCGACCTCTCGCATGTCTTTCTTCCACTGCAGCTATTTCAGCTTCAAGCAGCTCTCGAATCATTTCCGGTTCTACTCCATCAATGGCTAGCAAAATACCTTTTTTCACAAATGAATCATCGATTTGTTCAAGCTCTGCTTCTAACGATAGAAGTCCTTCTCGACGCGCTTTTTCCGATAAATGTACAAATGTTCCTACAATTTCTTCTACGTTTATTTCTTTAGATTGAAACGCTTGTTTCCCTACTTTTCCCATATTTTTCAATTGTTTTAAAGGAAAGCTCACGCACAGCGTACCAAAAACGCCTCCCAGTACAATTAAAATCGATGGTACATCAATAAAAGCTAAAAAACCGCTCATTCCTCCACTTGAAATAACCCCAAACACAACCATAGAGATACCAATTAGTATCCCTATAGGTGTGAGCATATCAACTTTTTTCATATTCTATCTCCCCGTGTCTGAACTTTGGATTCGTTCTTATTCATTCACAGGTATTATTTTGTTGATTGTCTGAACTCGATGCGGTGAGGAAGCTGTACAATGCTGCTGTCTACCGTTTCTTTGTTCATGTATTTTGTTAAGAGACGCATCGCTACAGCACCAATATCATACATTGGCTGTACAACAGATGTTAACTGAGGACGAACCATTGTTGAAAGTCTTGTGTTATCAAAACCGATAACTTCTAGATCGTTTGGTACATTCAACCCGCGATCTTGTGCCCCGTGAATAACGCCTAATGCCATTTCATCCGTTCCAACGAAAATAGCAGTTGGCTTTTCATCTTCTTCTAATAGTTTTTCAACCGCTTCAATACCTGAATCGTACGTGTAGTCTCCTTCTACAATATAAGAATCACGTACAGGCAATCCGCTTTCAGTAAGAGCACGCTTGTACCCTTTTACTTTTTTCGCATGATTGATTGGTTCTTCTAACGTACCTGAAACGAATGCAATATTTTTATGACCGCTGTCAATTAGTGATTGCACTGCATCAAAAGCTGCTTGTTCATAATCAATAGTTACAGATGGGATTTGGTTAGTTGATTCGATTGATGCTGCAAGTACAACTGGAACCGGTGATTTTTTTAGCTCTTCTACGTGTTCTTCCGTTACATTCCCACTCATGAAGATGATTCCGTCTACTTGTTTACCAAGCATGTTATTTAAAAGGTGAAGTTCTTTATCTTGATTTTGATCGGAGTTACTTAAGATGATATTATATTTGTACATCGTTGCAATATCTTCGATTCCACGCGCTAATTCTGCATAGAAAATATTTGAAATATCAGGAATGATAACTCCTACTGTCGTTGTTTTTTTACTTGCTAATCCACGCGCTACTGCGTTCGGACGATAGCCTAGTCTTTCAATTGTTTCTAATACTTTTTTTCTAGTTGATGGTTTTACATTTGGATTTCCGTTTACCACACGAGAAACCGTTGCCATCGACACGCTTGCTTCCCTTGCTACATCATAAATTGTTACGTTCACAACAAACACTCCTTATCGAAAAACATTTCGTTTATTTTATCCTTATTTCATTTCTTGTATTTACGTATATAAATCCATCTTCCTTTATAGAATGGCTATTTCTAGCTCCTTCACTCTTACATACAGCTTAGATACCCTGTATGCATCTAAATCATTCCTGTTATGCCCTTATTATTACGTGGCAAAGACAATTTTACCAGTTTATATGTAACAATGTAAAAGACGGTGTATATTAAGTAAATAAAAAAAGTGAATCGCGAATTTATATCATATGCAATCACAGAATGATAGCGAATATCTGTAACTACTATACGATACTATGTGCTTCATCGCAACGTATTTACCGCCTTTTTCCGACAAGTTTCACGAGAATTTCATAAATTCTTGTTTTTTGGATTTGCACTTATTCTTTCCTATTTTGACAAAAGTTATCGACTGTTTTCAAAATACGTGATAATTTCGCTTATCTTTATTATAACGAAAGGCAAACAAGCTTGAAACCATTAAGTGCCTCAAACTTGTCATAAAAGTATACGAATTTTTCATTTTTACGTTTTTTTATAAATTTAAGTTACATATAGGTTTTAGCTGCTTCATAAATTCTGTAAATTGCGGGATATCCATTTGCTGAGCTGAATCAGAAAGTGCTACCGCAGGATCTGGATGAACTTCTGCCATAATTCCATCTGCCCCAATGGCAAGAGCTGCTTTAGCCGTTGGAACAAGTAAATCTCGTCTTCCCGTTGAATGCGTGACGTCGACTAAAACAGGTAAATGAGTTTCTTGTTTTAAAATGGGAACAGCTGAAATATCCAGCGTATTTCGCGTTGCTCGCTCATACGTACGAATTCCTCGTTCACACAAAATCAGCTGATCATTTCCTTTTGAAACAATGTATTCAGCAGCATTAATAAACTCATCAATCGTAGCGGCTAAGCCTCGCTTTAATAAGACAGGCTTCTTCACCGCACCCGCTTCTTTTAACAGCTCAAAATTTTGCATATTACGAGCACCAATTTGAATCACATCTACGTATTCTACAGCTGTTTCAATATCAGCCGGGTCGACAATTTCACTAATAACGGCTAAATCGTATTCGTCAGCTACTCTTTTTAAAATTTGCAATCCTTCTAAGCCAAGGCCTTGAAAATCATAAGGAGATGTTCTTGGCTTGTAGGCTCCGCCTCTAAGCATCCGCACGCCCTGCTGCTTTACGGCTTTTGCTACGGCTGCTACTTGCTCATAGCTTTCAACGGAACAAGGTCCTGCTACAAAACGCTGAAGTCCGTCACCAATTGTTTCTCCTTTTACCGTAACAATTGTATTTTCCCGCTTCTTTTTACGGGATACAAGAAGTGCTTTACGATGATCATCTTCTTGAAGCTCTAAATGAGCTTTAAAAATCTCTTTGAAAATATGTTGAAGCGTAGACGTTTGAAACGGTCCTTCATTCTTGCTTAAAATCGCATCAAGCATTGCTCGTTCACGAACGGGATCAAAACGTTTGGTTGACTGCATTCCTTTTAACTTTCCTATTTCTTGAACAAGCTCGCCTCGCTCATTAATAAGCTTTAACAGTTTCATATTTACTTCGTCAATTTGAGATCGCAAATGCTGAAGATCTGAATTCGTCATGTACGTCCACCCTTTCACTGATTTTAAAAAATCCGTTTAGCAGGGTTACTACATAAGATGATAGATGATGGAGGATATATGTAAGGGGCTTCTCTGCTTTTATGTGCTAAACTACATCTATTGTACGAAAAAGCGGATGAAACCGCAATCAGCTTATAAAAAAAAGAGGTTGAGGCATAGCTAAATCGCTCCAATCTAAAGGCGAACAAATGGGATAAACAATCTATTATGGATTGCGTGTCATACCGCTGTTGATTTCTGTGCAAGACTTCGCTTTTCGCGGGCGGCCGCTGAGCCTCCTCGTCGCTTACGCTCCTGTGGGGTCTCACCTGTTTCGCTTTTCCCGCAGGAGTCTTCGTCTTGCCCTCCAATCTACCGCTAGAAGCAGCTCCATACAGTAAACCTACGTTCACCCCGCCAATGAAAAAATCCGAACGATTAATGTTCGGATTTTTCTTTTACTAAAATACTTTTTCGATTAGTGAGCTACGTTTTTCGCTAATTCGTCTTCGTTAATGTTCCAGTGAGAAGCATGCCACTTTACTTTTCCATCTTCAAACAGAAGCGCTTGAGGTGATTCATGCTTCACTTCATACGTCTCAGCAATATAGTTAGATACATCACGTGAATCTTGGACATGAAGATAATAAGAAGGAATGTCTTCATGACTAGAAGCAAATGCTGAAAATGCCTCATGACCAGCTGCACTAATTGGACACGTTGTACTGTGTTTTAAAAATAAAAAGCGATTGTTTTCCTTTACAACTTGTTCGAACTCTTCAACTGTTGAAATTTTTTTCATTTTTTTCACCCTTTCTGTACTTACTCTTAAGTTTACATGGTTTGACCGTTTCCATACAAAAAGAGTGCTCAGCTTTATGTATGATGCTCATAAATTCATTTATAAGGTGGGGGGGTTTCCTGCAATGAAACGATTATTTACTTGTTGTTATCCAACCTAAATTACATACAAAAAAAGCGTTCACCCTGTAGGGTAAACGCTTTTGATTCTTTATTATGGTCGTGGCACTGTGCTTTCCACTTCATCTAGTGCTTTTTGAGCTTCTGTTAGCTTTTGCTGAACGTCTTCGTTGCTTTGAGACTCAACTTCATCAGCAAGCACTTCTAAGCTTGTTGGCGGTAATGCTTCGTGTTCAGGATCTACTTTACGGAAGTTTTTCACCTTGTCCACTACTTGTGAAGATTGCTCAGACAGTGTTTGTGATAGACCAGCCGTTTTTTCTTTAGCCGTTTGAGCAAACCCTTGTCCTTTTTCAACAGCGCTGTTTTTCGCTTGCTCTGTTTTTAAACGAACGTAAGCTGCCTGCTCATTTAAATCAGAACGGAACTCTTTACCTGATTTTGGAGCAAGTAGTAATGCCGTTGCAGCTCCTACAACTCCTCCAATCACTGTTCCTACTAAAAAGCCTTTATTTGAAGTGTTGTTTGGTTTATTTGGTTTGTTTGACATATGCGTCTCCTCCTTTAAAGTTCATCCTTATGAAAATGAGCGTGAGCGTTGAACCGCTTTTTCTTTTACTTCAACAGGTACAGGCTCTGCGTCAACTTTTTTCTGTTTTCTTAATTTTATACGTTCCCATACGTCTAATGCAACATTGCTCCATTGAACAACTTGAGCAACAGTTTCTTTATTTTCTTCTACTTTCTCTGAAACGCTTGATGATACGCTTTTAATAGACTTATTTAGGTCTTGGATTGAGTCACCTACGCCTTTAACAGAATCCACCACTGTGTTCAGCGCTTCGGATTTACGCTGAATATCTTCAGCTAACAGATTAGTCTTATGTAAAAGTGCAGTTGTTTCGGCTGTGATTCCTGTCATTTGCTTTTCTACACCGTCTAAAGTACCTGCCACTGAATTTAATGTGTGCTGAACGGATTTCAATGTTTTGGACACGGAAACCACCAGGTAAAAAATCGCAATGGCAACAATAGCAGCGCTTAAATAAAGAATAATAACCATCTGTGCAAGGCACCTCCTATTTTCTTCTCTCTTGTTATAACTACTTTCCCAATTTTATAAACAATTAAACCTTCTATTCCCTATAGACTCTTTAACTTTACCATATTCTCTCTGCCTTTATTCAGAAAAAGGGAAGATTGTTACATTATTTCGCGATATATGAGTTATTTCCCTTCCTAAAGAAAAAAAGGATTTTAAAGCATAAAAACAAACAAAATAAGCTCAGTGGGGTACAATAGAAAGTGAATCACCAATCATTGTTATTTTAAGGAGGCACTATTTATGAAAGACCCTAGAATTGCGACATTAGCTAAAAATTTAATTAATTATTCTGTTCGCCTTCAAAAAGGAGAAAAAGTATTAATCGAAAACTTTGGACTTCAGCGCGAACTTGTGACAGCACTTGTAGATGAAGCGTACAAGGCGGGTGGCTATCCATTTGTACTGCTAAAAGATCATTCGGTAGACCGCGCTCTTTTAAACGGTGCACAAGAAGAGCAGTTCAATATGATGGCAGACTTCGAAGCAAATGTGATGAAAGAAATGAATGCTTATATTGGCTTGCGTTCTGGTTCAAACATTTTTGAACAATCAGATGTTCCGGCAGATAAAATGAAAATCCAAGGAAATACGATCGGTAAAAAAGTACATAGAGAAATTCGCGTTCCAAAAACAAAATGGGTTGTTCTTCGCTATCCAAACGATTCAATGGCGCAGCTTGCTAAAATGAGTACAGAAGCATTTGAAGATTTTTATTTTGATGTATGTAACTTAGACTATGGCAAAATGAGCAAAGCGATGGATGCTTTAGTTGAGCTCATGAACCGTACGGACAAAGTGCGTTTAACAGGTGAGAATACAGACTTAACGTTCTCTATTAAAGATATTCCTGCAGTGAAGTGTGCCGGGGAAATGAATATTCCGGACGGTGAAGTATACACGGCTCCTGTACGTGATTCTGTAAACGGAACAATTTCTTACAACACTCCTTCTAACTATCAAGGCTTTACGTTTGAGAATGTATCCTTAACATTTAAAAACGGTAAGATTGTTGAAGCAACCGCTAATGATACAGAACGCATCAACGGCATTTTTGATACGGATGAAGGCGCACGTTTTGTTGGCGAATTTGCGATTGGCGTAAATCCATATATTCAACATCCAATGCAAGACATTTTATTTGATGAAAAAATTGACGGAAGTTTCCACTTCACTCCTGGCGAGTGCTACGAAGATGCGTATAATGGAAATAAGTCAAATATCCACTGGGATATGGTGATGATTCAGCGCCCAGAATACGGCGGCGGTGAGATTTATTTCGATGACGTGTTAATTCGTAAAGACGGGCTATTTGTCATTGAGGAATTAAAAGCGTTAAATCCTGAAAATTTAAAATGAGTTTTGAAATAAAAAAAGGCACTCTCCTGAGTGCCTTTTTTTTATGATACGGTTTGCTGATATAGTTTTTCAAACTTTTGAATGTCTCCAGCACCCATAAATACTAATACAGCTTCATTATGGTCTTTTAACGATTCAATTGTTTCTTCATTAATTAATTCAGCTCCGCTGATTTTGCTTCGTAAATCTTCAATTGATAATTTACCTTGATGCTCACGAGCTGATCCAAAAATGTCACATAGATATACTTTATCAGCGTGCTGTAAGCTTGCTGCAAAATCCTCTAAGAACGTTTGTGTACGCGTAAAAGTATGCGGTTGGAAAACAGCCACAACTTCACGGTTTGGATACTTTTGACGAGCAGCTGAAATCGTTGCATTAATTTCCGTTGGATGGTGTGCATAATCATCGATTAGCACTTGTTTGCCAACGTTCTTTTCACTGAAACGACGCTTTACACCTTGATATGTTTTAAAACGCTCTTGCAGCACAGCAACGTCAATTTCTTCATAATGACAAAGTGCAATAACAGAAAGTGCATTTAAGATGTTATGGTCGCCATACCCTGGAATTTCAAATGATGCGTGGAATGTATTACGAACGAACACATCAAATGTTGTGCCTGTTGTGCTTTTTACGATATTACGTGCTTGGAAATCATTTTCTTCGCCTAATCCGTAATAAAGAACAGGTACCTTCGCTTGAATTTGCTGCAGATGTTCATCGTCACCACAGGCAATAATTCCTTTTTTGACTTGAAGTGCCATCTCTTGGAACGCGCTGAATACATCGTCGATATTGGCAAAATAATCAGGGTGATCAAAATCAATATTCGTCATAATTGCATAGTCTGGCGTATAAGATAAGAAGTGGCGGCGATATTCACATGCCTCAAACGCAAAATACTTGCTGTCTTTTACACCTTTACCCGTACCGTCTCCGATTAAATATGAAGTAGGTTCAGCTCCTTGAATCACATGCGCTAACATACCCGTTGTGGATGTTTTTCCGTGTGCTCCTGTTACGGCTACACTCGTATACTGTTTCATAAAGTCACCTAAGAAACGGTGATAGCGTACAAGCTTGACTCCTTCTTTTGAAGCTGCTTCTGCAATTTCTTCATGCGTATCAGGAAAAGCATTTCCTGCGATTACAGTCATGCCGTCTTTAATATTATTTTTATCAAATGGTAAAACAGGAATTCCCTGCTGTTCTAGTGCTTTTTGCGTAAAAATTTCTTTTTCAATATCCGATCCTTGAACTTGAAAGCCCATATCGTTTAGGATTTGCGCAAGCGCACTCATTCCTGTTCCTTTAATACCTACAAAATGGTAAACTGTCATATAAAGAACCTCCAACATTCGTCTATCTGTAAGACAGTATATGACGGTTATCTAGAATTGCTCTTACAAACGTATATAAATGTCGTTTGATTGCTGATTTCACGATAACATTCGTACATTATATCACTTCTTATAACATAACTCCATGACTCCATTTCTACTCTCTTGCCTTGCGAAACGGCCTTTTATTTTGGCTTCATCACATAGTATATAGCCTGCTGTTTTAAAAACGAGCGCCATGTCATTGCATTTTTTTTGTCATTATATTGCGTTACTAACTGTTCAATGCGTTGTTTATGTCCTAAAAAGAAAGAGTCAATTAACACGTCATATCCGATTGATTTTATTTTTCGAATCCAAATTACTTGTTGTTCCTCTAAATTTGCAAATCTTCCTCTTACATCTTTGATGATAACCTGCTCATTTGTCAATGGGGTATATCCTTTTAAGAAAAACGAATTAGGTACTTTAGACACAATAATTGGCTCTAGTACACTCGTCAAAAAAAAGGCTCCTTGAATCAAAAACGACTCTGTTTTCTGCTTCGCCTGATCAGCTAAAAAAAGCTGCAGCAGGGTTTTCCCCTGAATGGTTACATATTCAAATGCAAACCACTGAAAAAATAATTGTTCATGGGAATCAGACAGAGGCGCCTCATGAGGCAAGTTTACTAACTCTTTAAATAAATGTGAAGCCCGCACTTTTTCTCGTATATTCGTATAGCGGTTCACAAAAAAGAAATATTGATTGTAAAAGTCGCAAATAGCATTATCAGACTGAAGCTGCTTTTGTTCACGAATTTCATTAAAGTTAATCAGTTCATGATTTTCTTCTGTCATTACTCTTCACTCGTACTCTAATTATTTTAGTTTGTCCTCTTTATACGCCTTCAGCTCATATGTTTCTGCTGGTGAGAAATGATAGCAAACTATCACATGCTAAAAAAGCAAAACACACATTATCCTTACATATAGTAAATCATTTTACTAGTTCTGACAAACCTTTTCCTTTTTTTCTTGATGGATTTCTTCCAAAATCTCTACTCAAATTCTGTATAAACGAACTTAAAGCAGAAAAACAAGAGGCGACGGATACAGTGACAGAGCGTTAGCTCACACAATGCTGTATTCTGCTGATTTTGCATAGCCTCTTTTTTAACCTACATGTAGAAAAACAGCTTAAAATGTAGAAGTGGCTGTTTGACTTTCCATTTCCTGAAGCTCGTTTTCGGTAATGAGCACATCTCTCGGCTTGCTTCCTCTTGCTTCTGAAATAATTCCTTGCTGCTCCATCATATCAATTAGGCGCGCTGCGCGATTGTACCCCATTCTGAAGCGTCTTTGCAGACTGGAAGTAGATGCACCGCCTTGATCTAGCACAAACTCGCATGCTTCATAGAAAAGCTCATCTTCTTCATTTGAAGCAAAGCTTTGCTGCTTTTTCAACAAATCTTCTTGATCAAATAAGTATGTTGGCTTCATTTGTTTTTTGACATGATCTACAACGCGGTCAATTTCTTCATCTGAAACAAAGTTCCCTTGAATTCGAACGCTTTTAGAAGAGCCGTTTTCAAGAAGCAGCATATCACCTTTACCTAGTAGCTTCTCTGCTCCCCCTGTGTCGATAATTGTACGTGAATCAACTTGCGAAGAAACAGAAAATGCAATACGCGTTGGCACATTCGCTTTAATTAAGCCTGTAATCACATCTACGGAAGGACGCTGCGTTGCAAGCAATAAGTGAATGCCACATGCTCTTGCCTTTTGTGCAATACGGCAAATAGCTTCCTCTACTTCCCCAGGAGATACCATCATTAAGTCGGCAAGTTCATCAATAATAATAACTAGATATGGCAGCTCCCCGCTTTTTTCATTATGTTCTTTTACACGTTCGTTGTATTTTGTAATATCACGTACGCCCGCATGTGCAAACAATTCATAACGGCGCTCCATTTCCTCTACTGCCCATTTTAAAGCTGTAGTAGCTGCTTTAGCATCCGTGATAACCGGGCTGACTAAATGCGGAATACCGTTGTAAGGAGCTAGCTCAACCATTTTAGGGTCAATTAACATAAGCTTGACTTCGTGCGGCGCAGCTTTATAAAGCAAGCTGACGATAATAGTATTAATACACACGCTTTTACCAGACCCTGTCGCTCCGGCAATCAAACCGTGAGGCATTTTATTCAAGTCAGTCACAACCGGCGTTCCTGAAATATCTAACCCTAACGCCACCGTTAAAGGAGAGTTATCTTTTCTAAAAGAAGGATGCCTCAAAATTTCACGAATTAACACCGGCTTACTTTGACGATTTGGCACTTCAATTCCAATCGTATTTTTCCCTGGAATTGGCGCTTCAATTCGGATATCACGCGCGGCTAGGCTCAGTTTAATATCATCTGTTAAATTCGTAATTTTGTTCACTTTCACACCGGGTTCAGGATGTACTTCAAATCTGGTCACGGTAGGACCTTGCGTGACGTTTACGACCTTAGCTCGAACGTTAAAGTTTTTTAATGTCATATCCAAAAGCTCACGCTGCTCATCCGCCCATTGATTATCTTCTTCAATAGCAGCTGGAGGAATGTTAAGCAAGTTCATTCCAGGAAATGCATAAGGAGAAGAAGCCTTTACATTTACAGGTTCTTCAGCTTTTAACGAAGCCTGTGGAACCGCTTCTTTGGTTTTTTCACCGTGAACTTCTTCTTGCCTACTTACTTCCGTTTTTTTTTGCAGAGCTTCTGCCTCCTGCCTTTGGTATGAACCTTGAGACGGCTGACTTTTTTCTCGAGCGCTGTTATCCATCTTTGTGCGGTCTTTTTTCAGCATCATCACGTTAAAAGGCACTAATCGCTTACCGCGAGCTCGTTCAGCATTTCCTGGCTGTTCTGCAGGTACAAGAGGTTCTACAGCTGACTCTTGCTGTACTTGTTCTTGTAACTCTTGACTTTCCTGCATACTGCTCTCTTCCTCTTTTATCACCGAATTTTCAAGCTCTTGGTGAACAACAGCCGATGCCGCTTCTGGTTGCCATTCATCAGCTGCGGGTTGCGATGAATTTAAACTTTCAGAATTCAGCTCATGTTCTGCTTCCATATGAACACTGTTTGCTGGCTCTTCTAGAATGACGTCACTTTCTTTCTCAGCAGCTGGAGCTTCTTCTTTCTTTCTAGGCTTTAGTGCTTCTACTTCTACTTCTTCTGCTGCTTGTAAAAACACTGCGCTTCCGTCCATCAACGTTTCTGCTTCTACTTCTTCAGTCTCATTTCCTATCTCTTGTTGGAGAGAAACTGATGATTCAGACGGGCGCGGTTCCTCTGAAATTGTAACTTCTTCGGCCGCTGTCATACCTTTCGCTAAATCCCAGTCAAGAGTTCTCTCTTGTCCCACTAACGGTTCGACCGCGTGTGATTCTTCAAAAGTTGGCACCTCTTCCTGTTCTTTTACGGCTACTGAAGAACTTGGCTTTTCTTCAGGAAATGATAGCTTCTCTTTTTGATTTTCCTCATATTGCTTCCACTGAGCAAAACGCTGAGAAGACAGTTGCATCATTTCTTCTGTTTCTTGAATCGGTGCTTCTTCGGCTATAGGCTTAGAAACTGGTTTTCTTAACGGCTCTACAACAGCTGTATTCATCGCTCGTCGGTAAATTTCATCTTCAAACGCTGCTTTTGATAACTGTGTACTCGGAAGCTCATATTCTACTACTTCCTCACTTCCATTTTGTACAACATTAGAAGGCCGCTTATTAAACCCATAGACAGGTGAAGGAATTTCAGTCGGACGAAACGGACGTTTTCTTACTTGCGGAACCGCTTCTTTCTTTTCAGATACCGTTTTTAACGGCTGAGATACTGACTTAGGCTGTGTTAGCGCCGACTTGCGAGCAGGCTCTTGATAAAACGGAGCCGGTGCCTTTTTTGCTACAGGCCTTGGTTCATTTTTAGGAACTGCTGCCTTTTTTGCTTCTCCCGTATCATCAATTAAAGGAAAACGAAACGTTCCTTTTGGATATTGATAAGCTACTTTTGTATGAACATCTTGCTGCTCTTCACTGTAACTCCGCTTTTGCGTTCTGGCCGAGTGTGGAACAGAAGGTTTTGGCGCTGCTTTCATCACTGGCTTTTGATGAACTGACTGCATTTGTTTAGGCTTAGGAGCCTTCTTTTTAGGAATTGTTTTTTCTCTATTTAAAGGGTATTCTTCCGTTGTATTTCCATGTTCGTCTACAACGATTTCTTTCACTTCGTATCCTAGTAAATAATCCATTACTTTTCGTACAAAACCCATTTTTATCACTCTTTCTATCAGACTATCTTACTTCGTTTAGCCTCTTATACCGCAGTGCTGCGATATCTACAAAAAGCTATCCATGCATCCTTTATTTACCTTTGGCCTCAAAGTATTCTCTGAGATGGATATATATACTATCTTTTCATTTATCATTCTATCACGTATGCTTGAACTCTTACTATAAAATCTACTATTTTGCTTCCCTTATTTATACAGTAAAATTCCTCTTTGCAAAAATATTTTTTCGCGTCTAGTTAGCACTCATAATTAAACGCGAAAAAAGCCACTAGTATATACTAGTGGCTTTTAATTTTATCAAACCTTTTTAAGAATTGACAATTGCTTTTCAGCAACTGTAACGCTTTGAAATATACGTGTAAAAAAACATCATGCTTTTGCCCTATAAATCAGTATGGCACTCTGCTTTTATGCTTGAAAAGGTTGACCTACTTCATATTTATCTTCAAGTACTAAAATCCCTTTTTCTTGAGGAGCGTTCGGAAGCGCCAGCTCTTTAGCAGAGCAAATCATACCTGAAGAAGGTACACCGCGCAGCTCTGCATCTTTAATGATCATACCACTTGGCATAACCGCTCCTACTTTTGCTACCACGACTTTTTGACCTGCGTCTACATTTGGTGCTCCACACACAATTTGAAGTGTTTCTGTGCCAACATCTACTTTACAGATGTTCAGCTTATCTGCATTTGGATGCTTTTCTTTTTCTTGAACATATCCCACTACAAATTTAGGAGATAAATCCACTTCAAGTTTACCTTCAAAACCGCTTTCGCTAAGTACATGATTTACTTCTTCCACCATTTCTTCTGTTAATTCAAGAGAACCATTTCCCTCTACTTTTAACTTAGAAGAAGCATGAAAGATGTTATAGCCAGCTGTTGTATTTGATTTTTGATCAAATATACGCACAACGTCGCCTTTTGTTTCAAACGTACGATTTTCAATTGCGATATCTTCTAGCTTGACGATTAACGTATCGCCGATACCTTCTTTATTATAAAAAAGATTCATAATTAGTCCCGTCCTTTACTTCGATTTTTTCCTAGAATAAAAATAGGTTCTAGCTCACCGTTTTCGTATAAAAATGAAAGAGCTGTGATGGGTACACGTCCACTTGCAAAAAAGCTCATGGTCATTTGCGCAAGAATATCATAACCCGTTTCGTTTTGGATATCAGCTAGAATCAGCACATCTTGATGAGGTACTGCTACAGCCATTGTGCCCGAAACACTAGAAGCAAAATCTTGCAAAAATGCCTCGTTAAGAATTCGGCTTGCATCGTATCCATCGTTCTGATTTACAAAATAAAAGTCATTGCCTGCTACCGTATCTTTTTTATGTGAAATCGGCAAAGAGCGAAGATTAAATTTAGCCATTTCCCGCACTGCGGATAGATCTAAATCTTCCTTACGAATTAGTTTCTCATCTAATAGACGATATGTATTGCCTAAATCAAGCGCATAATAAATGCGTGTTTCAGCTGTATGTTCATCATAAATCAACGGCACGTCTTCATTCGATTTATCTGGAAAAGACGTTGAGCGAATAACTGGATAAATGCGCTTTTCTTTTCCCGTTACCTGCTGTTCATCGTTCATAACACGAAGAGCTTCTTTTATATAATATACCATTTCATCTAGAGCCGCTTCCTTTTTTTCTTCCCATTTTGCAATTAGCCCAGGTAAAGAAATGGTTACACCTTTTTTCGTTTCCTGATGTTCAACGCGCAGCGTATCTTTTTCACGATCAAATAAAAATGACCAATCCGCACCCGTTAATCGCTCTTCTAGTAGTTTTCTCATCTTTTGACTATTCATTTTCGCCATATTTACGCCTCCTTTTCTCATTTTTATGTATGAAGACTGATAGCTGTAAATCGCTATCAGTCTTCACTTGATTTATGCATTTAAGCCGTTAATAAACTCTTCAATTTCTTCTTTTGTTTTACGATCTTTGCTGACAAAACGCCCTGTTTCTTCTCCGTTGCTGTAACCAACAAAGCTTGGAATTCCAAAGATGCTTAATTCTGCACAAAGATCAATAAAGTCGTCACGATCGACATAGTGAAATGTATACTCGCTATGATTGGCCTCAATTTCTGGAAGCACAGGCTCGATTACTCGGCAATCTGGGCACCAGTCTGCTGAAAACATCATGATATGTTTTCCTTCTTTAATGATTTCTTTGTATTGTTCAATTGTTTGCATTTTTTCCATTTTTCTTCCTCCACTTTTTCTTTGACTTTCGTATTTAAACGGCTAAAGCCCTATACATTATTTAATCCTTCTACATCAAAACATAGTATATGAGTTGTTGCAACTATCATACACTGATGCTTTTCTATTATAAAGGGTTACAAAGAAATTTCCTATTGAACAGCTTGATTTGTCCTAAAATCCAGCTGTCCTTTTAGCATTAAAACAACCTGATAAAACATAGCGGTCCGATCTAAATTTCCATTGGTGAAAATACCGATTGCTCCTTCTTTTTTTCGAATATTCTTTTGGTTTGTATACACTTCCATAGCTTCGGCTAATTCTTTTTTATCATGACGAAGCATACCGGCTACCGCTTCAGGAAGCCGAATACGAGCTCCTCCACCTAAAATCGGTTCAAGGTCCTTAGAGGTAACAAGACTTCCCCAATTGCAAAGGAATAAGCCATGAGGTGTTTCCTGCACCCCTCCTTCAAGCCCAATACCAATATCAGCACCTGCCTCTTTGACAGCAGCACGCGCGCGGTTAACCGCTCCTTGGATGGTTTCTTCGTCAGAAAAAGGCTGTGGCGACACTCCAGACTGCACGGCTACCTCTACATATGTAAAAGTATCTCCAAATACTTTTTTTACTGCATTTACTTTTGTTGGATTTTTCGTTCCGATTGCAATTTTCATTTTTTTCTCCTGTCATTATGAAACAAAGCAACCGCAAAAGCAGCTGCTTTGTTCTTTTTTATCCGTTTTGCTTAATCGTATCGAGCGTTGTTTGGTCTGTAGAACGTACAAGTTTGACTAGTAATTCTTTTGCGGCTGCATAGTCATCTACATGAATCATAGACGCATGAGTATGAATATAACGTGAACATACGCCGATTACCGCAGAAGGAACTCCATTATTAGAAGTATGAACGCGCCCTGCATCCGTACCTCCTGGAGAAACAAAGTATTGATAAGGGATGCTGTTTGTCTCAGCTGTATCTAAAATAAATTCTCTCATTCCTCTATGTGTGACCATCGTACGGTCAAAGATACGAAGTAATACGCCTTTTCCTAATTGTCCAAACGCATTTTTATCGCCTGATGTATCGTTAGCTGGACTAGCATCTAGTGCATAAAACAAATCCGGTTTAATCATATTCGCAGCTGATTGAGCACCGCGAAGCCCTACTTCTTCTTGCACAGTAGCTCCAGAATATAAGATATTTGGCAATTTTTCATTTTTTACTTCTTTTAATAATTCAATCGCAAGTCCGCACCCATAGCGGTTATCCCATGCTTTTGCCAGTATTTTCTTTTCATTTGCCATTGGCGTAAACGGACAAATCGGTACAATTTGATCGCCAGGACGAATGCCCATTTCTGCTACTTCCTGCTTGCTATCTGCGCCCACATCAATCATCATATTTTTAATGGCCATTGGCTTGTTGCGCTGTGATTCGTCTAATAAATGGGGAGGGATAGAAGCAATTACGCCGGTGAGAGGACCTTTTTTAGTAACAACATGGACGCGTTGAGCTAGCAGTACTTGACTCCACCATCCTCCTAGAGTTTGAAAACGAAGCATTCCTTTATCTGTTACAGACGTAACCATAAATCCTACTTCGTCCATATGTCCTGCTACCATTACTTTAGGACCTTTTTCTTCATTATAGCGCACGCCGAATAAACTTCCTAACCCATCTTGAATGACTTCATCTACAAGGGGTTCAATTTGCGAGCGCATAAATGAACGTACTTGATGTTCGTTTCCAGCGGCACCTGGTAACTCCGTTAATGTTTTAAATAGAGATAGCGTTTCATTGTTCATATATACTCTCCTTTATGTATCATTTTCTTTATTGTATCGAAAACCGGAAATAGTTGCTAGTTCTGTCCTTCTCTTCTATAACTCAACTTAACAAAGCATTCGACAATTTGATATAATGATGAAAACATATCCTTAAAAAGCAGGTGAATAACGTGAAATGGACTCAACTAATAGCAGGAGCTGCAGTCGGATTTGCAAGCGCTTATATTCTTCAAAAAAGAAAGTCGTCAATTTCCTCATCGGAAGCCCTTACGATTGTTAAAAGCGCTTTTAAACAAAATGGGGCAATCGACGGCTCATGGATTGAAACAACGACTAAAGTCATTCAAAAACATGGTCTCTCTTTTTATGGTTATACAGGTGGAATTATCAGAACACGTGATGCAAAACAGGAACATTACGAGTTTTTCATTGATAAAAAAAGCGGTTCTATTATTGAATTGACGCTGAATGCATCCGTTTAATTTCGTCAACTATTTCTCCTTTATTATCCCATTTTACAGCTCGATAAAAAGCATCATGATAAAAACTTAGCCAAGCTTGATTCTCATAGGCATAAGCTAGCCACTGCTGCTTTTGTTCAATCGAAGTCATTGGATAATCATCATATGCCATTACCCATAAGACATTTTGATGTGCATGTGTTGGCAAAAGATCGCCCATATGCACTAAGATGTCATTGTTTCCTTTTAATATAACTACAGCATGACCATCGCTGTGACCGCCGGTATGATGAGCCGTTACTCCAGGCACAATTTCATCTTTGTCGCTAAATGTTATTACTTGATGCTGAATAAATTCCCAATTTTGTTTCCAATACGTATTTTTAGAACGTATATTAGGATTTCTCATTTCATTCCACTCGATTTCACTAACAAAGATTCTTGCATTTGGAAAAGCAGAGGAAAAATGTCCGTTGCTACATTTTGTTAAGCCTGACACATGATCAAAGTGAAGATGCGTCATAATGACGTGAGTAATATCTTCGCACGTAAACCCTAACTTTTGTAAATCTTCAGCAATAAATGATTCTTCTGTTACACCAAAATGACGCTTTTTTTTCTCATCCAACATACCATTCCCTATGCCTGCATCAATTAACATGAGGTGTTTTTCAGTTTGAACGAGCAAAGGATCCGTCCTCATTGGAATTCGATTTCCTTCTGAGATAGGATACTTTTTTGTCCAAAGCTCTTTTGGAACAACACCGAACATTGCTCCCCCGTCTAAATGATTATTCCCTCCACGAAGCCATGTCACTTTTAATTCGCCTATTGTTAACGTTTCCATTTTACACCT
Organism: Priestia sp. YIM B13551; assembly: GCF_042787905.1. Taxonomy (NCBI): domain Bacteria; kingdom Bacillati; phylum Bacillota; class Bacilli; order Caryophanales; family Bacillaceae; genus Priestia; species Priestia sp. YIM B13551. The sequence continues at coordinate 67,185 of NZ_JBHZOX010000004.1, read as the reverse complement.
CCATTATATTCCTTTTTATTTTATCACTATCTCCTTCTCTTTTTGAACAAAAAAAGACTGAGGAACTCAGTCTTTTTCGTTCAGGTATTTTACTTCACAGCGGTAAATGCGGCTGCCTTTTTGTGAAAATTTCTCTTCATATTCCGTCATAACATTGCCTTCAAAATCGCTTTTATGCAAATCTAAGCTAATGTATTTGAGTAAAAGCCCATATTCTGAAAAGCTTGTCAATGAATATTCAAATAGCCCTTGATTATCTGTTTTAAAGTGAATTTCTCCACCATCAACCAGCAGGTTTTCATACATGCTTAAGAACGTTTTGTATGTTAAACGGCGTTTGGCATGTCTCTTTTTCGGCCATGGATCAGAGAAATTGAGATAAACGCGATCCACGTCATTTTTTGCAAAAAACTCACTAAGATGGTTAGCATCTACATTCAACAGCTTTAAATTTGGAAGCTCTTCTTCAATCAAACGTTCTAGAGCACTTAAGATGACACTTTCATACATTTCAATTCCAATATAGTTGATATGCGGATTTTGTTTAGCCATCCCTACTAAAAATTGGCCTTTTCCTGTTCCTACTTCAATATGAAGAGGATTTTCGTTCCCAAAAACCTCTTTCCAGTTCCCTTTATACTCTGCTGGGTTTGGAACCACGTATTGGGGATTTTCAGCAATTTTATCTTTTGCCCAAGGTTTGTTTCGTAATCTCATGTTGCACCTCTTTAATGTATTTTGACGCATTGAAAATGTCGGTTATTCGAAACAACCGACATTCTCATGCATAATTGTGTTTAGATAGAAAAAAATAAGAGCATCATACGAGAAAGGATGATGCTTAATGCCTTTAAATGCCGAACACCAAATGAATATATTAAAAGATATTTTATCTAATCATCAAAGTGATTGCTGCGGAACGGTTGCGGAATGTGAACAGGTTGAACGTTTAATTCAATCAATGTTAGCAAAAGGATACGCTAGCACAGACGTACAAGCAACACTACAAAACGTGTATAAATACACGCAAGATGCAAAAAGTGCTGCTCATTTAGACGAACATATTCAAACCAATCAACAAAATTTATCACAATGGGTCCAAGAACTATCTACCTTGTCATAATCTTTGCTACTGTGCTTGAATGTCGTTGACGAGCAACATCCGAAGATATTCAAGCCAGTAATTCATTTCAGAACGTTCATTTTTCGAACGATGCCATTCAATGAATAAAATGGTTTGACTTATCACATACCACTTCATTCTCTTTTTCAAGTTCTCGGTTAGTTCAACCCCATAATGCTCAAGCCATTCTTCCCACTGAGATGGATTGATGTACCAATAAAGCAATAAACCTAAATCAATAGCAGGATCTGCAATCATCGCTCCGTCCCAGTCGATTAAATATAGCTGCGTATTCTCCCCAAGCATCCAGTTATTGTGGTTCACATCACAGTGACACACAACATATTTATCTGTCTGAACGGACGGAAGCTCTGCTTGTAAATAACTGATTCCCTGCTCTACAATACTTTCTTTTTGAAGTCGCTCGTCCACATTCTCTACAATATCGGCTAGCACGTCTTCGGGAAGAAGCGGTGTTTTCCCCAACCTTTTCAACATATCTAATAACTCGTTTGAATGATGAATTTTACTAAGCAATTCTGTCACTCGACTCGAATTCATATCTTTTGGTTTTAATTCTCGACCATCTAGCCAGTGCTGAGCTGTGATCACATCTCCATTTTCCATTCGTCTTGTCCACACGAGCTTCGGTACAATTCCTTCAGCTGACAATACTGCTAAAAAAGGTGATGAATTACGCTTTAAAAAAAGCTTTCGGTCTTGAAATTTTGCAAAATAAGCTTCTCCTGTCGCTCCGCCAGCAGGAGTAATTTCCCATTCGCTTCCTAATATATCTTCCAACCAATTCACCTTCAATTTCAACACACACATTTCGTTTAAAAATTTCACTCAATAAAGCAATCTATTAAGACATCATGACGTTATTTTCTTAGTAAATAAAAAAGACGGCTATTGAGGATATGTATCAATAGCCATCCTTTATAAATATTATCTCCATCACACTTTTTTCGTCAAGTGGTTGAAGACAATAATTACGTTTGAAATAAAATAAGAACGCTAAGCTTTGAAACGTTTATAGCATTATCCCCTATAGTAGGATACCCATTTTTATATACTTTACAATGATCAAGTGCTATTTTCCATGGTCCTTCTGGCAAAACTACTTTTTCTTCCATTAGGCCTTGATTAAAAAACACAATAATATTCTTCCACGGACCGTAAGCCAATACGTTTGATAAGCAATAGCCAATAACGGATTGCGGCGTGTTTAGGAAAGAGACATGCTGCCTAATCGCTGAAGCATCTCCCAAGCGAAATGCACCGTGCTGTTTGCGAATACGAATCAGCTCTTGAACCCAATTCACATCAGGAGAAAATTTGATCCGTCGATTCCAATCAAGTGCATTAATATCATCGGGTGAATTATAGCTGTTCTCTACGCCTTGTTTAGTGCGGTAAAACTCTTGGCCACTATGAAGAAACGGTATGCCTTGCGAAAGAAGTACAATAGCAGTAGCAAGGCGGTGACGACTTCTACGATTGTCTTCGTCTTCTTCTCCGTTTGAATTCGTTAACTTATCCCACAGCGTATGATTATCATGTGATTCAACGTAATTAACTGATTGTGCTGGATTTATAAATAAAGCCCGGCTGTCTTCTTTATCCAGAATGCTCCCCGCTATCACAGATTGCACGGTCTCTTTTTGATGAATATTTCCGCTGATAAAACCTTTTTCATATACATCAAACGTGCTTCCTTTTACAGAATCTCGAAAGCGATCATTAAAATAGCCGATTTGAGGCGTTTGGCGGGCATTCGCCATAATTGCTTTTTGATTATAGGGGAGAGGAGTGTTTAAATCCCAGCCTTCGCCAAACACCAAAATAGTAGAATCAATTTCATTTATTTTTTCCCGGATGATGTTCATCGTTTCTATATCTAAAATCCCCATGAGGTCAAAGCGAAACCCATCAACGTCGTACTCTTTTATCCAAAATAATACTGAATCGATAATAAACTTTTGCGCCATTTTCCGTTCAGAAGCAAAATCATTTCCTACTCCCGTACCGTTCGAAGGCATCCCAAACTCATCATGTCGAAAATAATAGCCCGGAACAATTTTTTCAAAAGATGATTCCTCTCGTACAAATACGTGATTATAAACTACATCTATAATAACACGGAATCCCTGTTGATGAAGTGTTGATATTAATTGTTTCACTTCAGCAATACGAGTGGCGGGATTTGAAGGGTCAGCGGAGTAGCTTCCTTCTGGTACATTAAACAACAATGGATTATACCCCCAATTATAAGAAGCATGAGGATTTAATTCATCTACTCCGCCAAAGTCGTTAATAGGAAGAAATTCAAGGTGGGTCACTCCTAGCTCTTTTAAATAATGAAGACCTGTTGTTTTGCCTGGCTGCCCGCTTGATTCAGTAACAGCTAGGTACGTACCTTTTTTTTCTATCCCGCTTGAAGGATGAATAGAAAAATCGCGAACGTGCATTTCGTAAATAACGGCATCCGTTTGCTGAAGGAAAGGTGGCTTTTCATGGAGATGAACATAGGCTGTATGAAGATTTATCAGAACTCCGTATTCACTATTTGCTGTAGCTGCAACGGCATAAGGATCCACCGCTTCATTTGTCCCGCCGTTTACATCTATTAAAAATCGATAATAATACCCTTCTTTATCTAAGGGAAGTTTCTTTTCCCATACGCCTTTTCTTTGACGAGCCATGACGTACAGTTCTTCTTTCCCGCTGTTTGCATGTATTAATTTTAAAACCACTGCTGATGCAGTCGGGGCCCAAATTTTTATCATAATATGATCTGAATAAAATGCTGCACCCAAATCATTTTGATTATAATAAAATCTCTCATCAAACTCTTTGGTTCGTATAACAGCTCCTACCTGCAGCGGAACTTTCTCCCCGTAATTATCACAGATAACGTACGACTGTCCAATTTCTATGCTACCTTCAACCTTGCCTTCATATTTGATAAAACCTTCTAATTCATGTACGTTTTCAATAGAGATGGTCTCATACATTTGTGTACTTTTAATCACAAAAAAATCAATTTGACCTTCATGATAAGAAGTTGGAACTAAAAGAGTAATACGATCTATTTGATCTAAATAAGCTTGAAACTTATTATCACCAGTCATCCTTTTCTCCTCCTTATGCCAATTACCTCTTTAGTAGCATTATATGTAGCAAACGCAAAAACGAAAGCACTTTCATAGCGTGAATGTTCGTATTATTCACCTGCTTCGAGTTCCCGGTCAAAATAAATACTCTGGCTGTGTTCGAGCAATACTTGAGCTGCTTTCATCTGCTTAAACTTTAAAGGTGCTTTAGATTTCCTAAGTTCATAAAACCACTCTTCGTACTTTCTAGCATCTACAAATTCAACCTGATAAGGCTCCGCAGCGTAATCAATGTATCCATTTCTGCTCAGCAATATTTTCTTTACGTTATGTTCAATATCGTGAGTACGATAGATGCTTCGGACAATTTGCTCCGTTCGATTTAACCCAATTAAAGGATTTAATATCTTTTTTTGATCTCTTCCTCTTAACTCTGCCCAAAAATTTTCTTTTGAATACTGAAAAACAGCGCTTTTATATGTTTCTATTAAACAAATACAGAGGGTTTCCGTTGGAGTAACAATAATGATATCTCCTTCTACCGGAGCTTTATTAATCATGAAAACAGGCTTGTACATCACGAGACACGTATCAGGAAAGCGCTGAATAAAATAACGGAGAGCTTCATCATGGTAATATTTACGATCTGCTTGTGAGAACTCAAATAAAGTGGATGTAGCCCATTTCATTTGAAGATCAAATACATTTTCTAAAAACAATATTTTCAAGTCTTCCGCTGTTTGTGGAAGAGTTGTAAACCTCAATAGCTCTTGATTTTCCACGCTATCGCTAGAGAACGCTTCTTCCACTTCACACGTTTCTTTTTTTCTTGTAAACCGCTCTTTTGCTTTTTGCAAAAATGAACGCTGAGCTTTTGTTTCTTCTTGTACAGGCGGTTCATGTAATAGCCCTTCTTCAAATAATTGCTTTACTTTCTTCCAATTATGCTTTTTTAAGTGATTAAACTGAGACGTGTAGTGATAAACGTCTTTTTCATAACGGGAAATATAATCTTGCACCTTAAGTAGCTGCGCCACGTTTACATCAATCCCCTAATTAAAATTCCTCTAAAACTTTGTTCGCCGATGATTTCTCTATTATCATCGGCGTTTTCTTTCCTTTGATAAGAGTGATATTTAAATAACCTCTCTCCATGCTTGTATGTTCATATGCTACTGTGACTGCAAGGAAAAAGATAGTATTTTTTTATATTTAGGTTTGCTAGCAGGATGAACTTCAAAAAGGGCAAACGAACTTACTTGAAACTGTTCTTCAATCGGCGTTTGCTTTAACTGTTCTTCCAAAAGTCCGGCTTCCCCTCCCCACTTCTTTGCAATCGTAATATGAGGACGATAAGGACGTTTTTCGTATAAGGCGCTCAGTTCTTCCCATACGGCCTGTATATCCCTTTGCAGATTCATAAGCTTATCATTTGGCCTAAGGCTTACATAAAGTACTCTAGGCTTGTTATACGCACCGAACACATCGTACTGACCTGTCTGCAGCGAAAAACTTGAATGACGGGAGGCTACTTCTTTTAAGCGCGTAATCAGCTTTTCCTTTTTGTCATCTAAAAACCCTAAAAATTGTAGTGTTATATGATAATCGTCAGGGTATGTCCATTGTTTGAAAGGAAAAGGTATTAATTCCTTTGCCCAATTTTCTGCCTGATGTGCAATGGATACAGGCACGTTGATTCCAATAAAATAATGTTTATCGCCTTTCATCAAATCGCTCCTTTTCTTTTTATTATCTTTCCCCAATTGGTTATGTTCAAAAAGAGCTAGATCTATTTTAAAGGCCTTTTCGGATGAAATAGAGAGGTTTTTCTGAAAATTTGTCATGTGCTTAAAAAATAAGAATTTGTGTTATCATAGAAACAATACAGAGAATTTTTATAAGAAAAGGATGAGAAAAATGAAAGTTGTTAACAATATGGCTGATTTGATTGGCGAGACACCCCTTGTTAAGTTGAATCGTCTTCAACCTGCAGATGGAGCATCCGTTTACTTAAAACTAGAGTTTTTTAATCCAAGCCGTAGTGTAAAAGACCGTGCTGCTTTTAATATGATCGTGGAAGCTGAAAAAGCAGGCTTGCTCAATGAAAATTCTACTATTATTGAACCAACGAGCGGAAATACAGGTATTGGCTTAGCTATGAATGCAGCGGCAAGAGGTTATCGTTCTATTTTAGTCATGCCAGATACCATGACTCAAGAACGAATTAACTTGTTAAAAGCATATGGTGCTGAAGTTGTTCTAACACCGGGTGATGAGAAAATGCCTGGAGCAATCCGCAAAGCACAAGAACTTACAAAAGAAATTCCAAATGCATTTATGCCCATGCAGTTTGAAAATAATGCAAACCCTGACGCACATCGAAAAACCACTGCTAAAGAAATTATTGAGGCAATGAACGAGTTAGGCAAAGACCTATCTGCTTTTGTTGCTACTGCTGGAACAGGGGGAACGATTACAGGAACTGGTGAAGTCCTAAGAGAAAACTACCCAAATATGACCGTTCATGTTGTGGAACCAGCTGGGTCTCCTGTATTATCTGGAGGAAGACCTGGGAAGCACAAGCTTGTAGGAACAAGCCCTGGGTTTATTCCTGATACGCTTAATGTAGATGTTTACGATGAAATTTTAAAAATTAAAGATGAACAAGCCTACGATATTACGCGACGCTTGGCTTCTGAAGAAGGAATTTTAGTCGGTCCTTCATCTGGCGCTGCGTGCTATGCTGCTATCGAGGTAGCCAAAAAATTATCTCCTGATCAAGTGGTCGTATGTATTGCTTGCGATACAGGTGAACGTTACTTATCAAGCGACCTGTTCTCATTTGAATAATAAAAAAGCGAACGCAAAGGCGTTCGCTTTTTTTATTTAGCTAATTCGTAAATAGCCTGTGCATAAATAGCTGTTGCACGAAGTAAATCTTCAATTACCATGTACTCGTCTTTTTCGTGCGCTACTTCTTCACGGCCTGGGAAAAGAGGTCCAAATGCCACACCCGCTTCTAATGCTCTGGCATATGTTCCTCCTCCAATTGAAATAAGTGTAGGTTCTTCATTTGTTTGTTCTTGGTAAACCTTTTGAAGCGTTTGAATAAGCTCATGTTTTTGATCGACGTGATGCGGTTTAGAATCTGTAAAATGTTTGATGGTCATTTGATAAGATTCACTTTTTTCTTTAATCGTATCAATAATATCGTCAATATGAGCTGATACAGGATAGCGAATGTTTAAACCAAAGTGCCCCGCTTCTTCTTGATTGTAAGACATGATTCCAACATTTATCGTTAAATCACCCGTGACCTCATCTTTGCGATTTAAGCCCATTTTTTCTCCTAGTGCATCTTGGACTAAATACGCATTTGCATAACCTACAAACTGATTAGCTTGTTCATCAAGTTCTAATGTGTGTAAAAAGCGAAGAAGCGTAAGGCCAGCATTTTTCCCTTTATCAGGCACACTTCCATGTGCTGAAACGCCTTCTAAAGTAAGTGTGTATACACCGCTCTTGTCTGTTATTGAACCTTTTAAAGACTGATCCTTTAAAAATTGATCATATTTATTTTCAATATCCGTTTCACTATGGAATTCAAGAACAGCTGTTGCAAGATCAGGAACCATATTGTAGCGTCGCCCAGAGACAAATGATGTAAGCTGAACGCTTCCCTTTGTTCCTTCAATTGGCTGCTGGCGAATTTCTACGTCTGTAATGCCTTTTTCAGCAAAAATGATAGGAAAATCCGCATCCGGCGCAAATCCCATAGTTGGCATCTCTTCATGGTTGAAGTAGTGGTCCACACATCTCCAGTCACTTTCTTCATCCGTTCCAATAATTATTCGAACCCGTTTAGATAGAGGAAGCCCTAAATCTTTCACAATTTTCATCGCATAATAAGCAGCCATCGTCGGGCCTTTATCATCGATTGCTCCTCTAGCAAAAATTTTCCCGTCTTTTATTTCACCGCCGTATGGATCAACCGACCACCCGTCTCCTTCAGGAACAACGTCTACGTGACAAAGAATGCCAAGAAGGTCTTTCCCTTCTCCTGCCTCAATATGACCAGCATATCCGTCTACGTTCTTGACGGAAAACCCGTCATTTTTTCCTTTATTTAAAAGAAAGTGAAGCGCTTGAGCAATTCCAGGTCCGAATGGCTCTTCTTGTTTTTCTGTGCTTGTCAAAACACTTTTAATTTGTAGAAAACGCTGCGTCTCAGCTAGAATTTCAGCTTCTCTTTTTTGAACTTCCTCTTTCCAATTAATTGCCGTCATCTGTTTGTCTCCTTTTCCTGCTTTTACAGATTGTATCTATCATTACTATTGGTAAATTTAACTTTATCATACCTTTATATAGAAAGAAATAATTGTCTCTTTCCTTTCATATCAAAGGTTTACAGAGTCAAAATTCCGGGAAATAATTTGTAGGCACAATCGATAAAAACGGATTCTATTTGTTTATTGTTTACATATACTATAAAAAATGTGCAAATAGAGGAAGGAGATGTTACGAAAGGATTACATATTTATATCATTTTTTGTAAATATTGTGTTAATTTGCGTTTTCTCTTTTATTTTTCTGTCGATTTTGTGTACAATAAGGATAAGGACTGAAATAGTGCTTGACATCTCAGAGTTATAAAGAAGTTGTGCCTTACGAAAAACGAATAAGGAAGTGGTTTTTTGAAACCTTCAACTAATCGAATGCTAACTCGTATCAAATCGGTCTATATGTTCATTTGTAAAAATGGAACAGTTACAACGCAAGAGCTCGTAGACGAATTTGGTATTACACCAAGAACCATTCAGCGTGACTTGAATGTGTTAGCATATAATGATTTAGTTCGCAGCCCAAGTCGCGGTACATGGACGACTACGCAAAAGAAGGTCAAGATGTCATCCTAGTAAGTTTATTTCAAGGGTAGTAAGTGATTTATATATAGAGATAAAATTCTACGCAGTAGAAAGTCCAGACTTGGACGAGTGCATAGTCCCCCGCTCCATTTGCACGTCAAGCAGAGTTGGTACTCGTTTAAGTACTTTAACGTGAAATGTTTCACTTGTCTAACAAAGTGGACAAAAAAAGGAACCATTTTAGACTTAGGTTCCTTTTTCTTTCGCCTCTTCTTAGGCATTTGATTGTTGTAATAAAGCTAGTTCCTCTTCCGTTAACTCCCTATACTCTCCTAAATCTAACGACTCGTCTAATAGCAAAGCTCCCATAGATAAACGTTTTAAATACGTTACTTTTTTTCCTCTTGCTTCAAACATACGCTTCACTTGATGAAATTTCCCTTCAACGATCGTTAATTCAATTTCTGATTCCACACCGCTTGTTAGTATCTTTAACTCTGCTGATTTTGTTACATATCCATCATCAAGAGTGACACCTTGTCTAAATGCTTCAGCATCTTCTTCAGTCACCGGTGCATTAATTTTTGCAAAATATGTTTTAGGAACGTGTTTTTTAGGAGATAGCAGCTGATGTGCAAGCTGACCGTCATTCGTCAGCAGCAAGAGCCCTTCTGTATCTTTATCTAAACGCCCTACCGGAAATGGGTCATACACAGCATCGTCAAGTTCAAGTAAGTCCAAAACTGTTTCATGAAGAGAATCTTCTGTTGCTGATATGACGCCTTGCGGCTTATGAAGCATAAAGTAAACAAATTCTCGGTAAGAAACGGCTTCGCCATGCACAGTTATTTCTTGTTCATCTGGATTAACGTGGACCTTAGCATCTTTAACTGCTGTACCGTCTACCTTAACAGCTCCAGTCTTTAAAAGACCTTTAACTTCTTTTCGGCTTCCGTACCCAATGGTAGAAAGCAATTTATCCAAACGCATGTAATATCCTCCTCTTTTTTGAAAAGAAGATGACTCTAACGAGTCATCTTCTTAGGCACTGCGCTGTTTATTTCGGCGCAGTATCTTTCGTTCAATTGCACCTGTTACCCTCGCTCCCATTACTTTTTCAAGCAGGCTTGAACGATAGGTAATAATAAAGTAAATAATGCCGCCTACTGCTGCTCCTATAATCGTAATAACAGTGGCAGAGAATCGTCCTGGCGTTGTAAACAGACCAATCACTGCTGCGACAATTTTTACGCTGATTCCCATAATCGCAACAAAAATGAGAATAAGCACAGAGCGTTTTATAAACTCACTGTAGTTATATTTTGCGTGTTTTTGAATAAGCGCAAACATATAAACAAGAGATACGATATAGCCTAGTGCTGTCGCTAAAACTGAACCAATCTCGTGGAACATAAGAATAAATGGAACGTTCACGACAATTTTCACAATCAATCCAAATAATAGACTTAAAACAGCATATTTTTGTTTGTTGATTCCTTGTAAAATAGCTCCATTAACCGTAAAAAATGAGAACAATAAAGCTACCGGTGCATAGTAAAGCAAGACATTTCCACCCGCATCCGATGCATCTGTTCCAAAGAAAAACGTATAGGCTGGGCCAGCTAAAGCCATTAATCCTACAGATGCTGGCAGCACAAGAAACATAATCGTTTGATATGTTTGATCAATTTGCTTTTGCAGTACGTTATAATCTTTATTCACAAAGGAACGTGTAATCGTTGGTACAAGAGTCAAACCGAACGCAGTAGCTAATGAAACGGGAATCATCACAAGCTTTGGAACATAAGACTGAACAATTCCGTTCATTGACTCTGCTATTTCTTTTTGTCCAGCCGCTACCATCGCACGGTTAAATGTGAATTGGTCCACATACTGATAAAGCGGAATAGCCAAGCTGACAAAGACATATGGCAATGAATACGTAAGCAGCTCTTTAAAAATGGATACGGTAGAAATACGCGTAGGCGTTACCGTCTGCTCGTTCACCATTTTATCAAGATAAGGCTTTCGTTTTTTCCAATACCAAATTAATACAGCCAGTCCAGCAAGAGCTCCTACAAAAGCCCCCATCGTAGCAAATCCAACGGCTAATGCAAGACTTCCATGGACAACTTTGATGACGATATAGGTAGATGCCAATAAAAAGACAACCCGCACAAGCTGTTCAACTACTTGTGAAACAGCTGTTGGTCCCATAGACTGGTGACCTTGGAAAAATCCTCGCATTAAACTCATCATCGGTACTACAATTAACGCAACACTAACCATTCGCATAACCATTACTACATCTTCTAAGGAGTTATTTAAATCAGAACCTCCCAGTGTAATTCTAGACATAACAGGAGCTAACGAATATAAAAGTAAAAATGCAAGTATTCCTGTGACAAGCATTAATTTCATGCCGGCCCGGTACATTCTTCTACTCGTATAGTAATCACCGAGTGCATTATATTTTGATACAAATTTCGATACGGCCATTGGCATACCGGCTGTAGCAATACTTAAATAAATAGCATATTGGTTATATCCGTAACCAAACAGTGCTCCCCCTACGGTTCCAACAAGGATCGCAAATGGAAATAAATAAATCATTCCCAAGATTCGGGATACATAGGTGCCAAGCGTTAGCACAAAGGTCCCTCTTAACAATTTTGAATCAGACATACGTTTGCCTCCGATACTTAATGTTACATAATGATAATAATGATAGAATTGAAAAGAAGCAAGTGACAGTATACACTAAGAAAGGTCTTATACTCACTCGCACTCGTCAACAAACTAAAAAACAAAGACTATAGCCCATTTTATCCAATGTTGAGAGATTTGTCAGTGAACAAACTAAAATTTTTTAAGAATAGACAGGTTGGTGAAAGTATGATATATGATGTAGTCGTAATCGGAGGAGGACCTTCTGGTTTGATGGCATCGATTGCAGCTGGTGAGTCAGGTGCAAACGTATTATTAATTGATAAAGGCAATAAACTTGGACGAAAGCTTGCCATTTCTGGAGGCGGACGCTGTAATGTGACAAACCGTCTTCCCATTGATGAACTTATTAAACACATTCCAGGAAACGGACGCTTTTTATACAGTGCGTTTTCTGTTTTTAATAACGAAGATATCATCTCTTATTTTGAAGGCCTTGGAATTAAATTAAAAGAAGAAGATCACGGTCGTATGTTTCCGGTCAGCAATAAAGCGCAATCTGTTGTTGACGCATTAATTAGCGAACTTCACCGTCTTCGTGTGACGATTCGCACAAACACAGCCGTTAAACGCGTAAACTATGAGAATAACACGGTAAAAGAAGTTGTGCTTCAAAACGGGGAAGCAATCCAAACGAAAAGCGTTGTGATTGCAGTAGGTGGAAAATCAGTACCTCATACAGGTTCGACAGGAGACGGTTATCAATGGGCAAAAGATGCGGGGCATAAAATTACTGAACTTTACCCAACAGAAGTTCCTATTACATCTAGCGAACACTTTATTAAAACCAAAACGCTTCAAGGTCTATCGCTTCGCAATGTAGGACTAAGCGTGCTTAATAAAAAAGGCAAACCTGTCATTACTCATCAAATGGATATGATTTTCACTCACTTTGGCATCTCTGGCCCTGCCGCTCTTCGCTGCAGCCAATATGTTGTTAAAGAGTTAAAGAAACAAAAAAGCAACACTGTTCAAATGTCTCTTGATTTATTTCCTAGCCAAAACGAAGAAGATATTTTCCAACAATTAGTCAAAACAACAAAAGAAGAGCCGAAAAAAGCAATTAAAAATGTCTTAAAAGGTTTTGTATCTGAACGCTATCTATTGTTTTTACTCGAGCAAGCAGGCATTGATAGCCAAGCGCTAGCAGGACAGCTTCAGCATGAGAAACTGAGAGAATTTACAAGACTGTGCAAACGATTTGAATTTGCTGTAAACGGCACGCTTTCTTTAGAAAAAGCATTCGTAACAGGAGGCGGCGTATCCGTTAAAGAAATTCACCCAAAAGAAATGTCTTCGAAATTTATGCAAGGCCTTTACTTCTGCGGGGAAATTCTTGATATCCACGGATATACTGGAGGATACAATATCACTTCTGCTCTTGTAACAGGCCGTTTGGCTGGCAGTAATGCAGGAGAATTTGCAACAAGCCTAGCATAATATGCTAGGCTTTATACATAACCATGGCTGAAAAACAGTACACCTGCTCATCACGATCAACATCCACTGTCACTTGGTATTTAATATCAACGACGTCTTCATCCTCTAATTTCCGTAAAAATCGATTCACCGCAAATTCTAAATCTTTTTCATGCTCTTTATCAAACATTTTCACTTGTATCACAGCTTCTACCACCTTGTCCTATCAAATTTGTTTCAATCAGAATGGACTGTTTCTCTTGATGATGGTTTTTGTACGGATTTTCAATCTCTTACTACCTCTATTTTTATGAGGGCTTTTATAGATTTAGTCATCATTTGTTTTCCTGCTATCATTTTAGTCGGATGGAAGAAGTTTCATTCAAAAAAGAGGTTGAGACATAACTAAATTAATTCAATCTAAAGACGAACAAATGGGATACATGAGCTGAACCGCTTGTAACACGGCAGTCGATTTCCTTGCAAGACTTCGCTTTCCGTGGGCGGCCGGTGAGCCTCCTCCTCGCTTGCGCTCCTGGGGGGTCTCACCTGTTCCGCTTTTCTCGCAGGAGTCTTCGCCTTGCCTTCCAATCAACTGCTAGAAGAAACGAAACAAATAAAACCTATGTTCACCATAACAAAAAAAATGAACCACTAATCAAACATGTTGATCAATGGTTCATTTTTCACTTCAGCTAAGATACTTTTGTCTCAGCCTCTTTTTTATTTATTAACCGTTTTTCCTTCCCACTCTAACATACCGCCAGCCATATTTGTTACTTTATATCCTTGTTCTTGAAGGTAGTAACATACGTTTTCACTGCGGCGGCCCGAACGGCAAATGAAAATATATTCTTTGTCTTTATCGAAATAATCCACATTAGCTGGAATATCATTCATACGAATGTGTTTAGCAGTTGGAATCATTCCTTCTGCTACTTCTTCGTCTTCGCGCACATCAACTAAATGAAGTTCTTCTCCATTTTCAACACGTTTTTGAAGTTCTTCAGGCGTAATTACTTTTACTTCTTCCATCTTCGTCATTCCTCTCTATTCTTTCATTCAGCTTGCTATCGCTATTGTAGCAAATTCAAATACCTTTATGCCACTAAATAAGAAAAGCTTAAGCAGCAAGCCTGCCTAAGCTTTTCCAATCGTAGTTAAAGATTTAACTAAGCGCCTGATGTTAACCCGAAAGGCGGACATCAGGCGCTTAGGTCTAGAACAGAACCCCTGACAGCTCTTTAGTCAGGGGTTCTGTTCTACATCAATACTTAATTAGCTACGATGTTTACTAATTTACCAGGCACAGCAATCACTTTGCGCACTGTCTTACCTTCAATGAACTCTTTAACATCTTCATTAGCCATTGCAATATCTTGAAGCTCTTCACGAGATGCCTCAGCAGGTACGTTTACTTTCGCACGTACTTTACCGTTAATTTGAACGACAATTTCCACTTCATCATCTACAAGTTTCGCTTCGTCAAACGCAGGCCAAGCCTCATACGAAATTGTATCTTCGTGACCTAGTTTGCTCCATAATTCCTCAGTCGTATGAGGACAAATTGGTGCTAATAGCTTCACAAATCCTTCTACGTATTGCTTTGGCAGCACGTCAACTTTGTATGCATCATTGATGAATACCATAAGCTGAGAGATACCTGTATTAAAACGGAGGCCTTCGTAATCTTCCGTTACTTTTTTCACCGTTTGGTGATACACGCGTTCAAGCGTAGTGTCATTGCTTTCTTGAACCTTGCTGCTTAATTCACCGTTATCGTCAACAAGTAAGCGCCATACACGATCTAAGAAACGGCGTGCACCATCAAGCCCTTTTGTTGACCAAGCGATTGATGCATCTAAAGGCCCCATGAACATTTCATAAAGGCGAAGCGTATCGGCTCCGTGGCTTTCTACGATCTCGTCTGGGTTTACAACGTTACCTTTTGACTTACTCATTTTTTCGTTGTTTTCTCCAAGAATCATACCTTGGTTAAACAGTTTTTGGAACGGCTCTTTTGTTGGAACTACGCCGATATCATATAAAAACTTATGCCAGAAACGAGCATATAATAAGTGAAGAACAGCGTGTTCAGCTCCACCGATATAAATATCAACCGGCAACCATTCTTTTAATTTATCTGCATCTGCTAACGCTTCACTGTTTGTCGGATCAATGTAGCGTAAGTAATACCAGCAGCTGCCTGCCCATTGAGGCATTGTATTTGTTTCGCGGCGCCCTTTTTTGCCTGTTTCCGGATCTACAACATTCACCCAGTCATCAATGTTTGCTAACGGAGATTCACCTGTGCCTGACGGTTTGATTTCAGTCGTTTTTGGTAACACAAGCGGAAGCTGATCTTCAGGAACTGCAGTCGTTGTGCCATCTTCCCAGTGGATAACAGGAATTGGTTCACCCCAGTAGCGCTGACGACTGAATAACCAGTCACGCAGACGGTATGTTACTTGTTTTTCACCTTTTTCATTTGCTTGAAGCCACTGAATCATATTTGAAATTGCTTCTTCTTTATCTAAACCATTTAAGAAGTCTGAATTAACGTGCTCGCCGTCGCCTGTATAAGCTTCTTTTGAAACGTCTCCGCCCGCTACTACTTCTTTAATAGGCAGTTCAAATTTAACAGCAAATTCATAATCACGCTCATCATGAGCCGGAACAGCCATAATTGCACCGGTGCCATAGCTCATTAGAACATAGTCAGCAATCCAAATTGGCATTCTCTCGCCGTTTACAGGGTTAATTGCATAAGCACCGGTAAATACGCCAGTTTTGTCTTTGGCTAAGTCTGTACGTTCTAAATCGCTTTTGCTTTTAATTTGATCTAAATACGCTTCTACTGCTTCTTTTTGTTCGGCTGTTGTAATTTTTTCCACAAACGGATGTTCAGGTGCTAAAACGGCATACGTTGCCCCAAATAGCGTGTCAGGACGCGTTGTGAACACAGTAAACGTGTCGTCGTATCCATCGATTGTGAAGTGTACGTGAGCTCCTTCAGAGCGGCCAATCCAGTTGCGCTGCATTTCTTTAATACTTTCTGGCCAATCAAGCTCATCTAAATCTTCTAGTAAACGATCTGCATAAGCTGTGATTTTAAGCATCCACTGCTTCATTGGACGACGCTCAACCGGATGTCCCCCACGCTCACTTTTGCCGTCAATCACTTCTTCGTTCGCAAGTACTGTTCCTAGAGCAGGACACCAGTTAACAGCTACTTCATCCACATAAGCTAAGCCCTTTTTATATAGCTGTAAGAAAATCCACTGCGTCCATTTGTAGTAGTTTGGATCAGTTGTATTAATTTCTCGCTCCCAATCGTAAGAGAAACCTAACGATTTGATTTGACGACGGAAATTATTAATGTTAAGTTCAGTGAATTCAGCCGGGTCGTTTCCTGTATCTAATGCATACTGTTCAGCAGGTAGTCCGAATGCATCCCATCCCATCGGATGAAGTACATTGTATCCTTGCATACGCTTCATACGAGATAAAATATCCGTTGCTGTATAACCTTCTGGATGCCCAACGTGTAAACCAGCGCCAGATGGATAAGGGAACATATCTAATGCGTAAAATTTACGCTTTCCTTCATCTTCTGTTGTTCTAAATGTTTTATTTTCTTCCCAAACTTTTTGCCATTTTTGTTCGATCTTTTCATGATTAAAAGCCATACATAATCCTCCTTGTACGCTCCAGCTGTATTTAATTAAACTAAAAAACCCCTCATCCCTCAAACAAAGGGACGAGAGGTTGAATAAACTTCCCGCGGTACCACCCAAATTAGCACAATTATGTACTCACTCATTTTCCTTAACGCGGATAGACGGCAAATGTTACTTTACTTCACATTTACAACTCCAAGGTGAGTTCATGAACGCTCGTTTGCTGACTCGCACCAACCGTCAACTCTCTTAGCTCGCTTCGTTCACTACTATTCCTTATCATAGTTTTTACATCATACTACCTTGTATTGTAAATAATATGTTCGTAAACTGCAAGTTGTTCAACGGATTTTGTAAAAGTTTCTGCACTGCAGCACTGCTTTGTTGCTAAATCCTCTCTTTCATTCTTATATATGAACAACTTCTCCCAAAAACATACATCCACGGCCAAACAAAAAAGGGATTGAGACATAATTAAATCAATCCAATTTAAAGACGAACAAATGGGATAAATGCGCTAGTATGAATCTCTTGGTTACACCACTGTTGATTTCCGTGCAAGACTTCTCTTTCCGCGGGCAGCCGATGAGCCTCCTCGTTGCTTACACTCATGCGGGGTCTCACCTATTTCAGGAGTCTTTGTATTTCCCTCCACTCCACAGCTAGAAGCACCTAAACAAATGAAACCTACGTGCACCATAAACATGAAAAAATCCGAACGATTCATCGTTCGGATCTTCCTTCAACTAAAATACTTTTATTCCTGTCCCTGCTTCCTTTAGCTGCTATTATTAAATGCCCAATCCAAAAGAAAACAGGATAATCGCAAGTACAAGACCAACAAGCGGCACAATCACCGTCATTGCTGCAACTGATCCATACGCATCTTTATGAGTTTCTCCGCAAATAGAATTAATTGTTGTTACGACATAACCATTATGAGGCAAGGAATCTAATACTCCAGAGGAAATAGCTACTACGCGATGGAGAGCTTCTGGATTTACACCAGCATCTAGATAGTGAGGCGCTAAAATTGGCAAAGCAATCGCCTGACCTCCTGAAGCCGAACCTGTCATCCCCGCGATAACACTCACGGCAATAGCTCCCCCAATCAACGGACTTCCTGGAATATGCGTCATGGCATCTACAGCCACTCCAAACGCGGGAACAGCCTTAGCAACTCCTCCAAAACCTACGACAGCGGCTGTATTCCCAATAGCAATTAACGCACCCAGCGTTCCTTCTGAAGCTGCATTCCAAAATCCTTTAAAATGCTTTCGGTTCACAATATAAGTGACAATGATCCCGCTTAAAAGTGCGACAATCAACGCAGATTGCTGAAGTGGCTTATGAAGTGCAAAAGAAATAATGAGCACGACCACAAGCGGAAGCAAACTTAATAAAGGATTAGGAAGAGACTGATTTTCCGTTACTACTGGATCTTTCTCGCGTGATATAAAACGCTCTCCATTTTTAACTGCTTTTGAAATCAAGCGCTTTAACCACCAGTAGCCGAATACAGCCATCACTACTGCTACAACTAAACTAACTTCCCATCCTGCATACGGACTAGTCTTCAAATATTCAATTGGAATCCAGTTTTGGATTTCAGGCGACCCAGCTGAGGTCATCGTAAACGTAACTGAACCGAATGCTAAAGCAGCAGGGATAAACCGCCTCGGCAAATCGGCTTGTTTGAATAAGCTTAAAGCCATTGGATAGACAGAGAATGCTACTACAAACAGACTGACTCCTCCGTATGTTAAGACCGCACAGGCAAGGACAATCGCCAACACTGCTCTTTTCATTCCTAGTTTACTAACAATCCAGCGAGAAACACTATCAGCAGCCCCGCTGTCTTCCATCACTTTTCCAAAGACGGCGCCCAATAGAAACATTAAATACCAAGAAGCAATAAATCCTGTGAAACCAGACATGTAATTTCCAACAAAATTTGCTTCTCCTTCTTTCACCAGCTGCGGAAATAAAGGCATTCCGCTTGTTAACGCAACAACTAAAGCACTGAGCGGACCTGCTATAAATAAATTCATGCCTCTCATCGTTAATACAATGAGCAGCAATAATCCTCCAATTAATCCAATCATACTAAGCATGTTTAGCCCCCCATGAAGTCATATAATTAGAAAACGCTTACATATTTACAGGTATATACTCCTTTCTTTGCTTGTCACAATCCTTACTATATTATTAAAGGAATACTGAAGACATTCCTACGTTTATTAAGCAGTCAAAAATAAAACCATCTCTATTTATTTAGAGATGGTTAATGAACGCTGACGTTTTTCTTTTAATTTATAATCGTATATCCATGTTGTACACATGCTGAATAACAATAGCGCAATTAATAAATAGCACAGCGTAGACATATTAAACGCATCGAAAATAACGCCTCCAAAAAGAGGACCAATCATTTTACCTGCGGTAGCCATGCTGTTAACTACACCTTGATAAAATCCTTCTTTTCCAGATGGAGCCAACTGACTTGCAACAGCTGGAATGGCTGGCCAAACGAACATTTCTCCAATTGTTAACACAACCATTGCTGTTAAGAACTGCGGAAATTTTGTAGCATTCACCACGATAATAAAAGAAGCCACAAAAATAACCGTTCCAATTAGGACCTGTACTTTTAATGTTTTTGCTACTTTTTGAATGATGGGCACAACCAAAGGCTGACCGACTACAATTAAAACCCCGTTAATCGTCCAAAGCAAACTGTAGCTAGAAAGAGGTATATTCAGCTCACGCGTATGCGTAGCAATCGTTGTTTGCCACTGAACATATGCCACCCAGCATAATACATACCCCGTACATAAAATAAGAAGAGCAGTCAGCTTCGTTTTATGCCCAATGCTCCCTGCTTCATTAAGGACATTCGTTTGTCCAACGGTAACCGAAATATGACGATATGAAAAAATAGCAATAAGCAGAAAAATAACGTATAAAATTGTATTAGCTAAGAAAATATACGTAAATGAATAAGACGCTACAATGCCCCCTACCGCGGCGCCAATAGCTACTCCTGCATTTTGAGCAACGTACATCGCATTAAATGCTTTTCTTCCGCCTTGTGGCCAAACGGACCCTGCCATTGCATACATAGATGGAAACACAATACCAGATCCAAACCCTACAACAACCAAGAGAACAACGTATGTAGGCCAACCATGGAAAAACACGAGTCCCACTAATGCAATAAGAGTAATAATAATTCCTGATAAAATGGATTTATATCCTCCGATTTTGTCAAAAAGAGTTCCTCCAAGCAAATTTCCTACTACGCTTGCAGCAGAATTCAGCATAAGAACAACTCCTGCGACGGATAACGACTTTCCTAAATGTTCATTTATATAAATGGTATTGAGAGGCCATAAAAATGAAGCTCCCGTTACGTTTACAAGCATACCAATAATCAAAAACCAAAGTGATTTGGGCATTGATCTCCCCCCTATCTATTCGAATGCCAACGTACATTCTAGTCTTTTCTTAAAGGGTTCGCAATGCTTTTACATATAGACAATTTATTTGAAATTCGCTGACTATTTAAAAAGGTGATTTCACATGACAATATCATGCAAAATCACCTTTTTACCGCTTACTTTTGCTTCGAACGAACCGGCTGTGCACGCTTGCTGTTTCGTGCTTTTAATTCTTTTACTGGATCAAAATCTTTTCCTAGCTCAATGTCATTGCTGTTGATCCCGTTTTTTGTTTTTTGTTCCGGATTATTTTGATTTGAACGCGTTGCCATAAAATCCTCTCCTTAATGCTGAGTTGTGATCAATTTATTTTGCAGCTGCTGAACTTGCAGGCGCATGCGATATAGCTGCTCTCTTTGCTGTGCATTTGCACTGTGAGAAAACTCTTCAATTTCTTTATAAGCATTTTCTAATTTTTCCTGTGCTTTTGTATATTCAGTGTCGTTATAATGTTCTTGCTTCATGCCTTCCTGCAACTGGCCTTGTCCAAAGCGAATAGCATCTTCACACTGTTGCATAAGTTGATCCACTGCTTGACGAGTTGTCATTCTCTATTCCTCCTATTCGTTCATTTCTGTCTTATTTTGCGCAACTTTACTTCCCTTTACGACAAGAAGAACCTGTTAAATATAAGCATCCTTAAATTTGTTTGGCACTTTTTCACGTTTTTGATACAATTTGTTGATGTATATTGCATGTAAAAAGGAGGTTGCTGATTTGAATCAGACAAACCCGTTTCCGTATAAATCTGAAAACAAACGTTATCATACCTGGAATTACCACTTACGTAACCACTTTGGCCATAAGGTATTTAAAGTAGCCTTAGATGGAGGATTTGATTGTCCAAACAGAGACGGCACAGTAGCTCACGGCGGCTGTACGTTTTGCAGTGCTGCCGGTTCGGGGGATTTTGCCGGAAACAGAGCGGATGACCTTGTGACACAATTTAATGAAATCCGTGAAAAAATGCATCATAAATGGAAAGACGGAAAATACGTTGCTTACTTTCAAGCATTTACTAATACTCATGCTCCTGTCGCGGAGCTTCGTGAAAAATATGAAGCCGTCTTAAAGCTTCCCGGAGTTGTTGGGCTTTCTATCGCCACGCGCCCTGACTGTCTCCCCGACGATGTGGTGGAATACTTGGCTGAATTAAATGAACGAACTTATCTATGGGTAGAACTTGGACTGCAAACTGTTCATGAACGAACTTCACTGCTTATCAACCGGGCACACGATCATCAATGCTATGTAGATGGCGTAGCAAAGCTCAGAAAACACGGTATTCGCGTTTGTTCTCACATCATTAATGGTTTGCCTTTAGAAACACCTGATATGATGATGGAAACGGTACGTGAAGTAGCAAAATTAGACGTTCAAGGAATTAAGATTCATCTGCTTCATTTACTAAAAGGAACTCCTATGGTCAAACAGTATGAAAAGGGCCTTGTTGAATTTCTTTCATTTGAAGAATATGTAAAGCTTGTATGCGATCAGCTCGAAGTAATCCCTCCTGAGATGATTGTTCATCGTATTACAGGCGATGGACCGATAGACCTCATGGTTGGACCGATGTGGAGCGTAAATAAGTGGAGCGTATTAAATGCCATTGATCAAGAGCTCGAACGTCGTCAAAGCTATCAAGGAAAATATTATGAAAAAGAGGTGATGGAAAGATGAAAATAGAACGTATCCTGCCTTTTGCCCGCACATTGCTCACTAATGCTGTGGCTCAAGGAGATGTCGCGATTGATGCCACAGCAGGAAATGGACATGATACATTGTTCTTAGCTAACTTAGTCGGAGATACAGGTCATGTATATGGATTTGATATTCAACCTCAAGCCATTCAAGCAACTCAGCAGCGATTGACAGAACACCATGTAGAAAACAGAGTAACACTTATCCAAGAAAGCCACAGCAATATAAACATGCTTCCTCGTTCTATTAAAGGACGAGTCACGGGCGCTGTCTTTAATTTAGGTTATTTACCAGGTGGAGATAAAGACATTGTCACCACTTCTGAGACAACAATCTCTGCAATTGAGCAGTTACTTGATTTGTTAGCACCTGAAGGAGTGATTGTGCTCGTTATTTATCATGGACACGAACAAGGGAAACAAGAAAGAGACGATTTACTAACGTATGTCCAAAATCTTGATCAAAAAGACGTTCACGTTTTACAATATCGTTTCATGAATCAGCAAAACAACCCTCCCTTCATCATTGCTATTGAAAAAAGATAAGCCGCATATGGCTTATCTTTTTAACATTCGGTACAAGCGTCCGTTGATATAGAAAAAGTAGCTGAGGGCTCCCCCCGCTTTTATTAACCTACGTGCATTCACATGA
Source organism: Priestia sp. YIM B13551 (assembly GCF_042787905.1). NCBI lineage: Bacteria > Bacillati > Bacillota > Bacilli > Caryophanales > Bacillaceae > Priestia > Priestia sp. YIM B13551. The sequence continues at coordinate 44,403 of NZ_JBHZOX010000004.1, read as the reverse complement.
ACATGTTTTTGTGCCCGCACTTTTTGATCCGACAAGTAAACGCCCAAGAGTCCTTTATAGATAAAGCAGTGAAAGTGATAATCCGGCAGTTTTTTAGCATATTCGTCCGCTTTTACGACAAAATGCAAAAAGCGATCCATCATTTGCTGATAATGAGGATAATAAAAACAAAAGTTCAAATCTCCTCCTGCTTTATCTTCTTCTTGGTCAATTAAATAATCGAGTAAAATATGTAAGCCTTGAATATAAGGAAAATATCCTGCTTTTATTTTCTGCGTCATTTCTTCGGTCATCTCTTCTTGAAAGCTATAAGCAACTAAACAAAAAATTCCTAACGTTGAACCAGAGCACGCTGAAAATTCATACCACTCCATTTCAGGAACACTGTGCCGGTGAGCATCGAACCAATTCTCTAATCGTGGAACTCTTTCCTTGATTTCAACATGCTTATGTATTTGCAAATCACAATAATAATTAGCTAGTTCTAATAAATGTGAAGAGACTATATGGTAATTACAAGCTTTTCGCAAGGACTGCTGACAAGTCTGGACAAGTCCGGCTAAGTATCCTCCGTCGTCTTTATCCGCTCGAAAACGATAGTAATCCCCAAGAGGTGCATGAGGAGTCAACGCATCTGGCATCGATTCATGTAAGGCGGCAAAATCTTTAGGGTCTAGCGAATTGCTGCGGTCACATAAGTTATCTAAGTAATCGCTGATTGTTTGGTAGGCAACAATAAATTTCACGCATTCAATCATGTTTTCTTTCGCTAAAATCGATAGGATACCGCCTCCTTCACAATGAAAAGTTTTTGTATCGATACTTGCCAATGCTTGAGTACGCAATTCTTTATTAGGAATCTCTTTTGCTCGTTCGCGCCAATGATTAAGCTCATGATGAACGACAGGAAACACTTCTCGATAAATTTTTCTCATTAATGAAATAGGATGAGACGGAATCTTCATTTATTTTCACCTCAATTTCTTACCGCACTTATTAAATGTGAAGATCGACAAAACTTTTCGCATATGTAAAAACGTATTCTCTTTCAGGCTCATTAAAGATTTCGTGATACAGCTGAGACCATTCTTTGTAGATTTTTTCACTTAGCTCTATTTCATCAAACCACTGTCTAACAATCAGCTTTTCAATAATTTTATCTTCTCCTGCCTGCATCACAAGAAGCGGGACATCAGGCAAACGATCGATATCTTTAAAAGCTAAGTTGACAGCTTGGATCAATTCCCGGTACCATCTTACAGAAACTTTTGTAACATACAGTGAGTCATTTTCATCTTCATCTCGAACTTCTTGGTTTCTTGTTGCTTTTTCAACAGTGAGACCTAAATCGAAAAGTTTGTTCGGCATCACTTTATTTAACCCTTTAGATAGCATATCTAAATAAGCCGGTACTTGCTCTTTTAATCCTAGACAAGGAGAGGAAAGAATCGCACCCCATATAGGGAGGTTTTTTGTCTGGAGCGTACGAATAACCGCCAGTCCTCCCATACTGTGACCTAACAGGAAAATAGGCAAATCATATTTTTGCGCTTCACGTACCCATTCTTCCACTTCATACACATATTCATCAAAGGATAGGATATGTCCTCTTCTTCTTGTTGTTAAGCCTTGGCCAGGAAGGTCTCCCATAATTACGTGCATTCCAACCGAACGCCACATCTCAATCAGCCAGCGATAGCGTCCGTGATGCTCCGCTGCTCCATGGACCATGACAATAACGCCTTTTGGATTTACTGCTTCCCATTTATGCATTTGAGTTACTCCTTCTTCCTTTTTTTGTTTACCTGCTTAAAAAACCTTTGTACACTTACATTAGAAGATTTACTACTTTTTTTCAACTAATAAAGGGAGATGATTTGATGATTTATCCGTATAAAGAAAAAATGCCTACCATTGCACCCAGCTGCTTCATCGCAGACTATGTCACGATTACTGGGGATGTCACCATTGGTGAAGAAAGCAGCATTTGGTTTAACACTGTTATTAGAGGAGATGTTTCACCTACGATTATTGGTAAACGAGTAAATATACAAGATCAATCAACACTCCATCAAAGCCCAAATGCTCCATTGCTTATTGAGGATGATGTGACAGTAGGACATCAAGTTATTTTACATAGCTCCATCATCCGCAAACGCGCGCTCATTGGCATGGGTTCTATTATTTTAGACGGTGCGGAAATTGGTGAAGGTGCTTTTGTCGGTGCTGGAAGCTTAGTGCCTCCCGGTAAAAAAATACCACCTAATACTCTCGCACTCGGCCGACCTGCTAAAGTGATCCGCACTCTGACAGAAGAGGATTTAAAAGATATGCAGCGCATTCGTACAGAATATGTAGAAAAAGGGCAGTATTATAAGTCTATTAAGAAATCTGATTCTTCATTATAAAGGAAACGTTCCCTCAGAAAGTCACACTGAGGGAATTTTTTTAGTATCTCCACAAACTCTCCAATCATGTTCTATTCTCTCCACAATTGTAAAGAAATTTCCATATTAATTTACATCGTTTTAGTACTGCCTCCACAATTAAAGATTAAACTGAATAATAAAGACGCATTTATTGAAAAGGGAGCGACTCTATGAAAGCCAAGTTAATTCAGTATGTATACGATGCCGAATGCCGATTATTCAAAAGCGTAAACCAACATTTTGATCGAAAGCACTTAAATAGATTTTTACGTTTACTAACTCACGCCGGAGGAGCCACTTTTACCATTGTGATAGCGTGCTTGCTGCTATTTCTGCATCCTTCATCCGTCGCTTACGCTTGTGCGTTTTCTCTAGCCGTTAGTCATATTCCAGTCGCCATTGCTAAAAAACTATATCCGAGAAAACGACCTTATATTCAATTAAAACATACAAAAGTGTTAGAAAATCCATTAAAAGATCATTCATTTCCATCTGGGCATACAACAGCTATTTTTTCGTTGGTTACCCCTCTTATGATTGTTTATCCAGCCTTCGCTGCTGTTCTTTTGCCTCTTGCAGTAATGGTAGGAATTTCAAGAATTTATCTTGGCCTGCACTATCCGACGGATGTCATGGTAGGTCTGATACTGGGCATCTTTTCGGGTGCTGTTTCACTAAACATATTTTTAACTTAATTGATAGGAGGAGTACTAATGAGAATTGCTTTATTTACGGATACATTTGCTCCAGAAGTTAACGGAGCTGCTAAAACACTTTATCAATTTACTCAGTACGTCAAATCAAAGCAAATTCCCATCCAGGTATTTGCTCCTGAATTTGCTCATGATCAGTCATTTTCAACGTATGTTCACCGTTCGCCCAGCATGCCGTTTTTCCTTTATCCAAACAGCCGCTTTTCATTGCCAAACGTTCTAAAAATTAAAAAGCAGCTGCAGGCATTCAATCCTTCTATTATTCATTTGGCCACTCCTTTTACAATGGGGCTTTGCGGCTCCTACTACGGGAAAAGATTAGGTGTTCCTCTTGTCGGCTCTTATCATACCAATTTTGATGATTATTTATCTCACTATGAACTTGAAAAAATGCGTGTACCACTGCAAAAATATATGAAATGGTTTTATAAACCTGTACAAAAAATATTCGCTCCCTCTGAAGTGACCAAACAGCAGCTAGAAGAACAAGGGTTTCACAACGTAGATATTTGGTCGCGAGGAGTAAATCATAAATTATTTCATCCCCACTATGACCGCTTTGATATTCGTATTAAATATAATATAAAAAAACCCTACATCTTAACGTATGTAGGAAGATTAGCTAAAGAAAAGAACGCTGATTTTTTAATAAAAATCGCACGATCTCTACCTGATCATATCCGCCATCAAATTCACTGGGTTATTGTGGGCGACGGCCCTTTAAAAGAACAAATGCAGCAGCAAGCATCTGAGCATATGACATTTACAGGCTTCCTTGAAGGTAAGCAACTTGCTCATATCTATTCATCATCTGATTTGTTTGTTTTTCCTTCAGAAACAGAAACCTTCGGAAATGTTGTACTGGAATCTCTTGCTTCTGGAACTCCTGTAGTGGCAGCAAATGCAGGAGGAGTTAAACAGATGGTTCAGCACGGGCGAAACGGCTACCTTTGCAAACCTCACTCCTTAGAAGAATTCAGTTCGGCTATTACAGATTTACTCGATGATTTGCATCAGCGTCTTCACTTTGGCCATGCAGCGAGACAATACGCTCTTACTCAATCATGGGACGCCATTTTTCAGCATTTGCTTTCAGAATATGAAAGTGTCGTAGAAAAATCTGCTGCAGGTATTCAATGGGCATAAAAAAATCTCCGTTTTCACGGAGATTTTTTTATTATTTAGCTAAAGCTTGAGTTTTTAATGCTTCCGCTTTGTCTGTGAACTCCCAAGGAAGCTCCACATCCGTACGACCAAAGTGGCCGTAAGCTGCTGTTTGCTTATAAATTGGGCGACGTAAATCAAGCATTTTAATGATGCCTGCTGGACGTAGGTCAAAGTTTTTGCGTACTACGTCTACTAGTACTTCTTCAGAAACTTTTCCTGTACCGAATGTATCAATTGAAATAGATACTGGTTGTGCAACACCAATTGCATATGCTAGTTGTACTTCACATTTATCAGCAAGATCAGCTGCTACAATGTTTTTCGCAACATAACGAGCTGCATAAGCTGCTGAACGGTCTACTTTTGTTGCGTCCTTACCAGAGAATGCACCGCCGCCGTGACGAGCATATCCGCCGTAAGTATCAACGATAATTTTACGACCAGTTAAACCAGCATCTCCTTGAGGACCGCCGATTACGAAACGTCCTGTTGGGTTAATGAAATACTTTGTATTTTCATCAATTAACTCGTTTGGAACAACTGGATTAATAACATATTCTTTTAAGTTACGTTGAATTTGCTCTAACGTTACTTCTGGGTGATGCTGGGTTGAAATAACAATTGTATCGATGCGAACAGGTTTGTTGTTTTCATCATATTCAACTGTTACTTGTGTTTTACCATCCGGGCGAAGGTAAGGAAGAATTTCTTCTTTACGTACTTCTGTTAGACGGCGAGCAAGTTTATGAGCTAATGAAATTGGAAGAGGCATTAATTCTTTTGTTTCGTTACATGCATAACCAAACATTAACCCTTGGTCTCCAGCTCCGATTGCTTCGATTTCTTCATCTGACATTTGACCTTCACGTGCTTCTAACGCTTGGTCTACACCAGCAGCGATATCAGCTGACTGCTCGTCGATAGATGTTAATACTGCACAAGTTTCAGCATCAAATCCGTATTTTGCACGAGTATAGCCAATTCCTTTAATTGTTTCACGAACTGTTTTAGGAATATCCACGTAAGTAGAAGTTGTAATTTCACCACTTACTAAAACTAAACCAGTTGTTACGCTTGTTTCACAAGCAACACGAGCATTTGGATCCTTTGCTAGGATAGCATCAAGAATTGAGTCAGAAATTTGGTCACAAATTTTATCGGGATGTCCCTCTGTAACAGATTCTGACGTGAACAGACGACGTTGTGTTGACATCAGTTTTCCTCCTTATAAATACGATACATTGTGATACGGTACTCATTCCCTTATTTTCACTACACGTTAAAAAATATAAAAAAACCTTTCCTTGTATCGAGGAAAGGTATCAAATTCTACATAAGCCTTTCACTCTTATCGATCAAGGTTGTGCCCTTGCATCAGGTTAGCACCTTATCGTCTACACAAAAAAATGACGATGGTTGCTGGGTTTCATAGGGCCTGTCCCTCCACCAGCTCGGGATAAGAGAGTATCCGTTCAAGGACATATAATACATGAAAAAGCGCTTCACTGTCAACAACATTCAAATGGAAATCATCTCTTTATGTTTGAATCTGTTTTAATGTAACATACTCAAATTCCGAAATAGTACATCTTATTAAGAATCATCACTAAGTTTAGTTAATAAGACAGATCAAAATGAGGCTTTCACTTAAAACAGCTTCACTTTTTTCGCTCCTATCACATATACATGTGTCTAAAATAGGTATAACGTACATTTTTTTATAATACACAAACATTTTTAGTTAAATAGTATAGAATAATTAAATAAATGTGTTATACTAATTATAAATTTCAAACATTAATGAATAAATAATAGCTAAAAAAGGAAGGTAGTGCACATGAGTACTGTTGATATGTCTATCGAATTAAATGGTTTGCTTCAATTAAAAACAACAAAACACCAATTATCTGTTCCACAACTTGTTGAAAAAATTCTAGCTCGACGCGAAGGAACGCTGACTTCTACAGGTGCTGTGTCAGTCGAAACCGGAAAATATACAGGTCGCTCTCCTTTAGATAAATTTATTGTAAGCGATGCTGTGTCTTCAAAAACGGTTGAATGGGGACCTGTCAATCAGCCAATTTCTGCTCAGCGATTCGATGCGCTATACAAAAAAGTCTTAACCCACTTAAAGAAGCAGGATGAACTTTTTGTTTTTAATGGATATGCTGGAGCTGATAAAAAGTATCAGTTACCAATTCAAGTAGTTAATGAATTTGCATGGCATAACCTATTCGCTCAGCAGTTATTCATTCGCCCTTCAGCCGAACAAAAAACAAATGATGATGTGAAGCCGTTTACAATTGTAGCAGCTCCAACGTTCAAAGCTGATCCTGAAACAGACGGGACGAATTCTGAAACCTTCATTATTCTTTCGTTAGAGCGACGCATCGTGCTAATTGGAGGAACTGAATACGCTGGTGAAATGAAAAAATCTATTTTCTCAGTCATGAACTTCTTGCTTCCTCAAAACAATATTCTATCCATGCACTGTTCTGCTAACGTAGGAGAAGAAGGTGACGTTGCATTATTCTTTGGTTTATCTGGAACGGGTAAAACAACGCTTTCTGCTGATGCAAACCGTCGTTTAATCGGAGATGACGAGCACGGTTGGTCAAGCTCCGGTGTATTTAATATTGAAGGAGGATGCTACGCGAAGTGCATTCAGCTTTCCGAAGAAAAAGAACCGCAAATTTTCAATGCAATTCGCTTCGGCGCCGTACTGGAAAATGTAGTGTTAAATCAAAATACGAAAGTAGCAGATTACAATGATAATAGTTTAACAGAGAATACTCGTGCCGCTTATTCAATTGACTCTATTGATAATACGGTATTGCCAAGCGTTGCTGGGCACCCTACAGCTATTGTCTTTTTAACTGCTGATGCCTTCGGCGTCTTGCCTCCAATCAGCAAGCTTACAAAAGAACAAGCGATGTACCATTTTCTGAGCGGATACACTAGTAAGTTAGCTGGAACAGAGCGCGGCGTAACATCGCCACAGGCTACTTTCTCTACATGCTTTGGTGAGCCTTTCTTACCCCTTGCTCCAACAACTTATGCAGAAATGCTAGGAAAGAAAATCGATGAACATAATGTAAATGTATACCTTGTAAATACTGGATGGACCGGCGGTGAATACGGCGTGGGCGAACGAATGAAGTTAAGTTACACTCGAGCTATGGTTCAAGCAGCCCTTGAAGGAGAACTAGCTAATACCGAAACAGTAACAGATGCTATTTTTGGTTTATCGATTCCAACTCATGTTCCGGGAGTTCCTGATGAAGTGCTTCAGCCTTCTAAAGCATGGAACGATGCGACAGCTTATAACCAAAAGGCAACTGAGCTTGCTGCTAAATTCAAAGCTAATTTCAAGCGTTTTAATGATGTAGCATCTGACATTTCAACATTAGGCGGACCTAGAGTCTAATAAAAAACCGATCGTCTATAAGACGATCGGTTTTTTAGTTAGTCGAATGTAATTTTGTCAGTTCATATGTGACAATGGTTTTTTCCTGCTCCATTTCTACCTTACGCACAACAGCAGTTCCAATACATTCTCCATTTTTCGTTTTGTGAATGTTTAATGGAATATCTAACGGATACAAGCGATATCCTTTTTTCTCAATTTGAAAAATGTTATCCGTTACACGCTTTTCGTTGCCTTTTGTCACAATCATTGTATTTAATTCTAGCGGCATCCCCATTTTTTCTCACTCCTCACTGTTATTCTACTTGTTTTCTCTATCGTAGCATATCTTTTATTGCGCTTTCATCCACTTCGTTAACTTCTTCACCGTTTCTCGGTTTTCTTTTGGTGGAAAAGCATGTGGAAAGTTTTCGAAGTACCAGCTGGTAACTTTTTTATTGGACTTCTTTAGTTTAGATTCGAGCTGATAGGAATGATCAATCGACACGTTTTTATCTTCTAAACCATGAATAAGCAAGACCGGCGGCTCGACGAGATGAGCACGATGCAAAGGTGTCCTCCATTCGTATCTTTCAGGATATTTAGAAGGCGTTCCTCCAATCACCCGCTTCATCATTCTTCTTAAATCTTCTCTTTCTTCATATGTCAGCACCATATCCGTGACGCCTCCCCATAACACAAGAGAACGGCTGTCGTTTTTTTCAATGGCTGTGAGTAAAGCCATCACTCCCCCTCTTGAAAACCCAAAAATATGAATGCGGTCATGGTAGACGTTAGGGAGCTGTTTCAGTAAATCGTAAGCAGCAAAAGCATCGTAACGATCATCTCCCGCAAAATCTTCGTTTCCTTCGCCTCCTTGATTTCCCCTATAGAACGGAGCCATCACAATAAAACCTTGAGAAGCAAATTGAATGAGTCGAGCAGGACGAACCGTTCCTACGTTCTTAATACCTCCCCTTAAGTATAAAAAGCCGTCATACATTCCTTTTTCTTTTGGCTCTGCGAGCATTCCTTTAATCTTAAGCCCTTGACATGCATATGTAATCACCCACAGCGCCACGCGAGGGTTTGATGATGGGAAACGCTGTTTATGAAGAATTGTTCCATCTTTCATTTTTTTCCTCCATTCTTTATATAACTAGCCTGCTTTCTCCCGCTAAGGTGTACTTTCAATTGTTGACTAATACTTCTTTGATTTTACACATAGTTATATAGGCACTCACCTTCTTCCACTTCTTTACATACATTATCATAAAATATTTTATTATTTTAAGGAGGTTTGCTTTATGAAACCAATCAAATGGCTTTTTTCTTTGCTTGCTATTATGATTTTACTCATTCCACTAATTAGCTGCAGCAAAACAACATCTGTACAAACGGTTCGTGTTGGCGAAGTAACTCGCTCTATCTTTTATGCTCCCCAGTACGTCGCTATTTCAAAAGGCTTTTTTGAAGAAGAAGGACTAAAGGTAGATTTAAAAACAACGTGGGGCGGAGATAAGACAATGACGTCACTTTTATCTGACGGCATCGACGTCGCTCTAGTCGGCTCGGAAACTTCAATCTACGTATATGCACAGGGGTCTAGTGATCCCGTCATCAACTTTGCACAACTAACCCAAACCGACGGAACATTTCTAGTAGCGCGTAAAAAAGTCAATCACTTCTCATGGGATCAGCTTAAAGGCAAAACGTTTCTTGGTCAACGCAAAGGCGGCATGCCGCAAATGGTAGGGGAATATGTGTTGAAACAGCATAATATTGATCCTAAAAAAGATGTAAAACTCGTTCAAAACATTGATTTTGCTAACGTTGCGAATGCTTTTGCTTCTGGCACTGGAGATTACGTTCAATTATTTGAGCCAACGGCTAGTATTTTAGAGCAACAAGGAAAAGGACATATCGTTGCTTCCTTCGGAAAAGAATCAGGAACAGTTCCTTATACAACATTTATGGCCAAAGAAAGCTATTTAAAAGATAACCCTGAAGCAGCGGCTAAATTTACTCGAGCTATTTACAAAGCACAAAAATGGGTGAATACACATAACACAGATGAAATTGCTGAAGTGGTTGCACCGTATTTTGAAGATACACCTAAAGAAACGCTGAAAACTGTTATTGACCGCTATAAATCCCAAAAATCCTTTGCAACTAACCCTTTATTAGATCAAAAAGAGTGGGATCATTTACAAAAAATCATGGACGAATCTGGAGAACTTCCAAGACACATCGATCACAGTAAGCTAGTCAACACAAAATTCGCAAAAGATGCAATGAGTGAGTAATATGACAAAACTTCACATTCAAGATGTTCAGCATATGTATCTTACGACAAAGTCTGCTACCACTGCACTTGAACATATTAATTTGTCTATTGAAGAAGGAGAATTTGTTTCCTTTCTCGGCCCAAGCGGATGTGGAAAAACGACGCTTCTATCGATTATTGCCGGCTTGATTGAACCATCGTCCGGCTCTGTCACAATAGACGGTGAAAATATCGGAACATCAGTCCCAAACATCGGTTATATGCTTCAACAAGATTATTTGTTTCCGTGGAAAACCATTAAAGAAAATATTTTACTTGGTCTTGAAATTCGCGGCCAGCTAACAGATGAAACAGAGAAGAAAGCTTTGTTACTTCTAAAAGAAATCGGTTTACAAGGCGTAGATAGCCTATATCCGCACCAGTTATCCGGAGGCATGAGACAACGCGTCGCTTTAGTTCGAACACTTGCTATTGACCCCGCTATTTTACTCTTAGACGAACCTTTTTCAGCACTCGATTTTCAAACAAAACTCAAGCTTGAAGAACTTGTCTCCAAAACGCTGATGACCTATCAAAAAACGGCCGTTTTGGTCACGCACGATATCGGCGAAGCCATTGCTATGAGCAGCCGAATCTTTTTATTCTCAGCCAAGCCGGGGAAAATCGCAAAAACATTTACGGTTCCTTCTATTTTACGAACCCTTTCTCCGTTTGAAGCACGCCAGCACCCTGTCTATAACGATTTATTTATGGACATATGGAAGGAGCTTGATCAACTTGAAACCCACTAGCTCCCTAAATACTCTTCACGAAAGCTACCTTCGCAAGGTTCGCGGCGAAAAACGATTAGTACTGAGCGTACAGATGGTCATTTTCTTAGCCTTTTTTAGCTTCTGGGAACTAGCTTCTCGTTTAAAGTGGATTGATCCTTTAATTTTCAGTTCCCCTACTAAAGTATGGCATTTATTTTTAATTAAACTTGCCGACGGCTCGCTAGCAGAACATATTGGTTTTACATTATTTGAAACGGTTCTTGGCTTCATTCTAGGCACATTGCTAGGTATTTTACTTGCAACGGCCCTTTGGTATTCAACTAGGCTTGCAAACATATTAGACCCTTACCTCGTTATTTTAAACGCCATGCCCAAAGTAGCGCTGGGCCCTATTTTAATAGTAGCGATCGGTCCAGGATTTTTCTCAATTTTAACGATGGGAGCGATTATATCCGTTATTATTACATCCATCGTCGTTTACACAGCCTTTAAAGAAGTTGATCCAAACTATATTAAATTACTAAAAAGCTTCGGTGCAACGAAAACCCGCTGTTTTAAAGAAGCAATTCTGCCAGCTTCCATGCCTGCCATTATTTCCACATTTAAAGTAAATGTCGGCTTATCTTGGGTAGGCGTCATCGTAGGAGAATTTTTAGTTTCTTCAAAAGGGCTTGGATATATGATTATTTATGGTTTCCAAGTTTTCAACTTTACTCTTGTTCTTCTCAGCTTATTATTAATTGCCATTTTCGCTACGATTATGTACCAAGGCGTTGCTTATTTAGAAAAGAAATTGATCCGACGCTCATAAAAAATCCCCCCGTACAAACGGGGGGATTTTTATTAATACGATGCTTTTACAAAAATGTTCGCTTTACATATTTCATTACATATTGTAAAACATTATCTTTCATGATGAAGCTGTATGCATCATCTTGTTGAATACCCGAAGGTAGTTCATCAATCATTACTGGACCATCTGTTTCCATGTAGTCTTCTTTTTTAATTACATTTCCAATAGTAGCAAAATAAATGTTTTTAATAATGGTCTTTCCTTTACTTACTACTTTGTACTGACCAATATAAGTTAAAGAAGAGACTTCTCCGCCTGTTTCTTCAAATACTTCTCGAACCGCTGCTTCTTCTGGTACTTCATTGCCTTCTAGTTTTCCTCCGGGAAATTCTAAACCTCGTTTTGAGTGATTCGTTAGCAACCATTGATTTTCATACCTGCATACGACCCAAACATGACGTGGAGTTTTCGAGAATGGATTTTTTTCAAATGATAAAAATACTTGATTATGATATGCATCCTTAAATGTGTACATGGTCGACTCAAACTCCATTTGATTTTTCCCTTATTTTATCATACATTACGGCCATACCTGATAAGAAAAGTATGCTCGTACTTTTTTTCTTTGCTTTTTACCCCTTATTCCATTCTATCTGAAGATAAAATATTCATCTGTTTGATATGTGATTTTGTTTCATTGTCTCCCAGCTGATAAAGCATGGTATATATTTCAACTGTCGTTTTATCGTACATATCATTTTGAGAATCATGATGATATTCCAGATATGGAATATGTGATCGCCAAAAGCTCGACCAATCGCTTGAAGCACGCTGATCTAAATACGTTCTCAGCTTCTCCACTTCTTCATCTGTTGCTTCAATTGCATAATTCCAATCTGAAGCAGTATTTGACTGATTGATTTCTCCTGAACTCAGAGATACATAATATTTTTTTGTCATGAAAGATATTCAGCTCCTTCTTTCTAGTGCCAACTTATCTTTCTTATTTGTATCTTATTCTTTTTTTATACACTCTACGATTTAAAGCGGTCTTTTAAAATCGCTATTGCTTTTTTTAACGGCTCTGGAATTGGAATTCCTACAATTCCTGCATTTTCTGTAATTGAAATCATTTCGTTTAAAATATAGAACAAAATAGCTCCATCTCGAATAATATGACCGTTTTCCCAGAATACAGAATCGATAAAGTTTGCTACAGCAATCATGGCAAAAATAAAAATCTTTTTGGCAATTCCTTTAAAACCTACTTTGCTAGATAAACGTTTATTTATAAAAGCTGCAATTGTACCCGTCAAGTAATCCATTGCCACTAATGCTACTAAAGCCATTAGTAAATAGTCCCACTCTCCAAATAAAAAAAAAGCCAGTGAACCTAAACTTGAGATTATCAAGACAGCAAGCTTCTGCATATCCACTTTTTTCACCCTTTCAGCAGTCATAAGCAGTCATATCCCTACAGTATATGCCAGTGAAAAAAAAGTGTTCGTCCATCTTATCATAAAAAAACCTGCGAGTACTCGCAGGTTTTAATCACTTGCCTAGGAATGATTTTAACATCCACGTATGCTTCTCTAAGCTTTGATGAATGGCTAACAGCATGTCTCCTGTTGTTTCGTCGCCCGCTTCACCGGCTGCGTCCATTCCTTCTTTTAATTCAGCAGTTAGCGTATCAAAATCGCTTACTAAAGAAGCAACCATATCTTTAGCCGTTTCGCTTCCATCCGCTTCTTTAATAGAAGAAAGTTCTAACGATTCTTTCATTGTTGCCACAGGTTTTCCTTCTAATGCTAAAAGGCGTTCTGCAAGGTCATCAATAATTGTAGCTGTTTCCGTATACAGCTCTTCAAACTTTTCATGAAGAGTGAAGAATTGTTCACCTTTTACGTACCAGTGAAAGTTATGAAGTTTTATGTACATTACACTAAAATTCGCTACTTGTTTATTAACGATTTCATTTACATTTGCTGCCATGTTTTTCGCTCCTTTGTGAACTCTTTATATAATATAGTTGTACCCTTTTTTAGTTGATTAAAACATTTTTTTCATAAAAAGAGACATTTCCCTTTCTTTAGACTCAGAGAAACTTCTTCATCTTTTTTCAAATAAAATAAGCAGCCCAGTGGACTGCTTATTTTTAGCCAAATACTTTTTCTAAATCTTCTTTGTCTTGTTCTAGCCAGAACTTCATCAAGCGTTTTGCTCCTTCTAAATCGTGAAGTTTCGCTTGACCGCACTGCTTTTCGTTTGCTGCTGGAATTTCAGTAATGTTAATTGCATCTTTTAACGTATCGTCTAACAAGTCAATAATTTCACGTACAGTCGGCTCGCCGCTCACTACTAAGTAGTACCCAGTTTGACATCCCATAGGCGAAATATCAATAATATCAAAGTGATCATATTTTTCTACATGAGTACGAATGTTAAAAGCTAATAAATGCTCTAACGTATGAATAACGTCGGGCTTCATTGCTTGTTTGTTTGGCTGGCAAAAACGAATATCAAATTTATTTACAACGCCGTCGCTTCCCACTTTGTGAACACCGCAGTGTCTTACGTAAGGTGCTTTAACCGCATTATGATCTAGCTCAAAACTTTCTACTGATGGCATAATACCACTCCTTTTTTCTTCTTTCACCTATCATAACATGCAATTCCGATATATTTCATCCATTTAATAACCTTTATTTCTTTTAGTTGCTTTTTATTCCTTCTATCCCTTATAGTATGAGCAAACACGAAAGAAAGAACGTGATAATAAATGATTGCAAAGCTTTTGCTTTTACTTATAAAAGGATATCAAAAAGGAATTTCACCTTTTCTTCCGGCAAGGTGCCGGTTTTACCCTACTTGCTCCCAGTACGGAGTTGAATCCATTAAACGCTTTGGTGCCGTAAAGGGATCTTATTTGACTGTAAAACGCATTTTAAAATGCCACCCGTTCCATCCGGGTGGCATCGATGAAGTACCTGAGAAAAAATCACACTAAGCTTTAGTTGTTTTCGATTGCTTCATACCCATTTACAACAACATCTAGCTTTCCTGTATTTGGATCAATAACTAGTCCATGTACAGGAGTATCTTTTGAAAATAGAGGATGATTACGGATTGTCTCTACACTATGCTGAACAGTCTCTTCTACTGAATCAAAACCCGTTAACCATTGTTTCAAGTCCATAGAATATTCAATGGTATTAATCACTTCATCTGAGATGCCTTTTGCTCTTACTTTCTCTAAAAAAGGTTCCGCCTGAAGTTTACCTGCTCCGCAGTCATGGTGACCAATTACACATACCTCATCAGCTTGTAGCTCGTACACAGCTACTAAAATGCTTCGCATAATACTTCCAAATGGATGTGAAACAAGCGCTCCTGCATTTTTAACAATTTTCACGTCTCCGTTGCGTAAATTTAAAGCGTGTGGAAGCAATTCTACCAATCTTGTGTCCATACACGATAAAATGACCATTTTTTTATCAGGGAATTTGCTTGTTTCGTAAAGTTCATACTTCTTTTCTTCTACAAATTTTTTGTTGAATTCTAAAACATCTTGTAATAAGCTCATTTGCTGTCTTCTCCTTCATAAAAAAAATTCTTTCTTGTATTATAATACTTTTTCCTATAAGATGAAAAGTGTTAAATCGTAATCATTATTATTTATAAACAAGAAAGTAGGTTATAACAGTGAAAAAAATTCCCGTTACCGTTTTAAGCGGATACCTTGGTTCAGGTAAAACAACTCTTTTGAACCATATTTTAAAAAATAAAGAAGGTTTAAAGGTCGCGGTTATTGTCAATGACATGAGCGAAGTAAATATTGATGCAGACTTAGTTAAACAAGGCGGATTTTCTCGAACAGAAGAAAAACTTGTTGAAATGCAAAATGGCTGTATTTGCTGTACGCTTCGAGACGATCTAATGAAAGAGGTAGAACGCCTAGCTGACAATGGTGATATTGATTATATTGTCATTGAATCTTCCGGAATCAGCGAACCTATACCTGTTGCTCAAACATTTACTTATATTGATGAAGAGCTTGGCATTGATTTAACTCAGAAATGTTCGTTAGATACGATGGTCACTGTAGTAGATGCCAATCGCTTTTGGGAAGACTTTTCATCCGGCGAAAGCTTATTAGACCGCAAAGAAGGAACAGATGAAAACGATACAAGAGAAGTGATTGATTTATTAATCGATCAAATTGAATTTGCAAACGTCATTTTGTTAAACAAAGTTGATTTGTTAACAAAAGATGATGCAGATGAGCTGCAGGCTGTTCTTCATAAATTAAACTCAGAAGCCACTGTTATCCAAACAATTAATAGTGAAGTAAGCCTTGAAGCCATACTTCATACCCACTTATTCGACTTTGAAAAAGCTAGTCAAGGAGCCGGATGGATTAAAGAATTAAATGAAGAACACCATACGCCTGAAACGGAAGAGTTCGGTATTTCTTCTTTTGTATACAGAAGGAATCGTCCCCTTCATCCTGAACGCTTTATGAAATGGTTAGAGAACTGGCCGGTTGATATTGTACGCGCAAAGGGATTTTTCTGGCTTGCTTCGCGTAATAATATGGCAGGACTTCTTTCTCAAGCGGGTACGTCCATTATGATTCAAGCAGCGGGTGAATGGATAGCAACTTACGCACCGGAAGAAAGAGAACAAACCTTAAAAGAAGAGCCTGAATTACGAGCAAAATGGGATGAACAATTTGGAGATCGTATTAACGAGCTCGTGTTCATTGGTATTGATATGAACACAGCTGAAATAATTGAAACTTTAGACCGCTGTTTGCTGACAAATGAGGAAATGAATCAAGATTGGGCTACTCTCAAAGATCCCCTTCCTAAGTTTACAGTAAGTTCGTAAATTTTTAGTTTTCAAATCGTAATAATTACGATATAATAACATAGGTCATAAATGGTTACGATACGAACGGAAGGAGCAACATAATGAAATTCAAACCACTTTTAATGGTGCTTGCATTAGGAATCGGAACAGCTCTTGCAGGGTGCAGTTCAAGCAGTGCAAATAACGCATCTGATAATAAAAACAAAAAATTAGAAGTTTATACAACAATCTACCCTTTACAAGACTTTACTGAAAAAATTGGTGGAAAATATGTAGAAGCTAAAAGCATTTTACCAACCGGTGTAGATGCCCACTCATTTGAGCCTACAACAAAAACAATGGTTAAAATCGCCAACGCGGACGCATTCGTTTACTCAGGAATTGGACTTGAAGGTTTTGCAGATAAAGCACAGTCTACACTTAAAAATGAAGATGTAGCTTTAGTAGAAGCTGCAAAAGGAATTAAATTAGCAAAGAGTTCTGAAGATGATCATGCTCACGAAGACGAACATGCCCATGAAGAAGAGCATAACCACGGAGATACAGACCCTCACGTTTGGCTTGATCCTGTTTTAGCTATTCAATTAGCAGAAAATATTAAAGATGAACTTATTGAATTAAAACCAGATAAAAAAGCAGAGTTTGAAAAGAACTTCCAAGCGTTAAAGACTCACCTTGAAGATGTGGACCAAGAGTTAAAAACAACGATTGGCGACGCACCTCATAAAGAAATTTTAGTATCACATGCAGCCTATGGCTACTGGGAAAAACGATACGGCTTAAAGCAAATTAGCGTAGCGGGTTTATCTCCTACAAATGAGCCGTCTCAAAAACAATTAGAAAACATCGTAAAACAGGCAAAAAAAGACCATATCAAATACTTTATCTTTGACCAAAATTTAAAGCCTAAAGTGTCTACGCTTGTAAAAAATGAAGTGGGAGCTCAAGCTTTAACACTTCATAACTTAGAGTCATTAACAAAAAACGATGTTAAAAATAAAGAAGATTATTTCTCCATTATGCAGCACAACATTGATACGTTGAAAAAAGCATTATATTAATAAAAAAACTAGCCTCCCGGCTAGTTTTTTTATTGTAACTTATATTTTTGCTTAAAGCGTTCTACACGGCCGCCTTTATCAGCAAATTTTTGTTTTCCTGTATAAAATGGATGTGTATCCGAACTGATTTCAACTTTTAAAAGCGGATATGTGTTGCCATCTTCCCATTGAACGGTCTCATTTGATTGTTTTGTAGATCCTGATAAAAATGATGTTCCGCTATTTGTATCCATAAATACAACTTTACGATAGTCTGGATGAATATTTGTTTTCATTAAATATCTCTCCTTTAAAACAATATACACTTATTATAATCGTAATGATTACTATTTTCAAGTTATATGTTTTACCAATTCTGATGCATAAAGCGTGGTAAAAAGTGGACAATAAGGTTTATCAATACTTTACTGGAAAGGTTGAAAAGTGAATGGATCATTTAGTTACTGCACGTTCAATGTTTGGTTTGAACATGGGAGTACATATCATTTTTGCCACTCTTGGCGTCGGCATTCCTCTCATGATTTTATTGGCTGAAATTCTTTACTACAAAACAAAAGATAAAGATTATGAACTTATGGCACAGCGTTGGACAAAAGGAGCTGCTGTCCTGCTTGGAGTCGCCATTCCTACGGGAACGATTGCTGGTGTACAATTAGCGTTGCTTTGGCCGGGTTTTATGGAAATCGTAGGAAAAGTGATGGCTCTTCCCTTTCAAATTGAAATTTATGCTTTCTTTATTGAGGCTCTGTTTCTCTCTATTTACGTATACGCAGCGGACCGTATTTCTCGAAAAATGAGGATTATCAGTCTAATTTTAGTAGCAATAGGCGCTCTTGCCTCTGCCGTTTTAATTACAAACGTGCACGCATTTGAAGGAACACCTGCTGGCTTTCGAATTTTAAATGGCGAAATTGTAAGCGTAGATCCTTGGGCAGCTTTCTTTAATCCGAGTTTCTTTGTAACGTCCGGTCATGTAGCCGTTTCTGCTTATACAACCGGAGGCTTTGTCATTGCTTCAGTCGCTGCCTTTAAAATGCTTCGTGCGCGAAAACATAATCCAAGAGAATATAAATTTCATCATAAAGCATTGATGATGGGATTAGTAATCGGCGGGATTTTTTCTTTTGTAACAGCTTTGAATGGACATGAATCTATGCAAAAAGTATACGAATATCAACCCGAAAAACTTGCAGCAGCTGAAGGTCTATTTGAAACACAAGATCATGCGCCATTAGCTTTAGGCGGATTTACAGATGAAAAAGAACAGCGAGTCAAGTATGGAATTGAGTTTCCATGGATGCTCAGCTTCTTGTCGGGTAATAGCTTTAATACAGTGATTACTGGACTCAATGACTTCCCTAGGGATTATTGGCCGCCGCTTTTTGTGCATACCTTGTTTAACGGTATGGTCATTATCGGATCGATTTTAATTTTAGTGGCGCTAGTGGGCGTTGTTTGGTACAAGTTTTTAAAGAAGAAAAGCTTCCCTAAAATTTTTATGTGGGCATTTGTCGCAACAGGCCCTCTCGCGATCATGGGCATTGAATTCGGATGGATTTTCGCATGCACAGGAAGACAGCCCTGGGTCATTTACCGCATCATGCGTACATCAGAAGCAGTTACCACTTCTGCTAATTTGCATATTTTATTTTTTTTATTTTTGCTTGTTTATATCGTACTTGTGGCCGCAGTCGCCCTTGTACTGGTGTTTTATTTCAGAAGAAATCCGCTTTCTAAAGAGCTTGCTGCGCAAGCAGATTAAAAAGGATGTGAGAATATGGGTGATTCATTACTAGCAATTACTGTAATATGGGGCTTCATTTTTATCTATGCCGTAATGGGAACGATGGACTTTGGAGCTGGCTTTTGGTCGATGGTATATATTAATCGTACGAAAACAAATGCTACAGATGTAGCAAACAGATATCTATCGCCTACTTGGGAAGTAACCAATGTATTTATCGTTGCGATTGTTGTTGCGCTGTTTAGTTTTTTTCCTCGAGCTACATTTACGCTTGGCACAGTGTTACTAATACCCGGAAGTATCATTTTACTTCTCTTATCTATTCGAAGCGGATTTTTAGTGTTTTCACACTATGCTAGCAGCTTCAAATATCGGAGAGCATTGGTTTATATATCCGGTATATCCGGCGTGTTAATTCCTGCTTTTTTAATCGCTGTACTGCCAGTAAGTCAAGGTGGATTTATTGATATAATTGATGGCACGCAGCGATTAAATTTAGCAAAAGTATTTTCAAGTCCGCACGTCTATTCATTTATCGGGTTTGCCATAAGCTCTTCGCTGTTTCTATCGTCTCTGTTATTAGCAGATTACTCGAAGTCATCTGACGAAATGGAAGCTTATGCGGTCTATCGGCGTGATGCGCTCATTACAGGACCTCTTTCCCTGCTAATGGCTATCTTTATTATGATTACAATGCAATCAGAAGCAAGCTGGTTATATGATAAAATGATGCAGTTTAAGCCCCTTCTTTACGGATCTGTAGGTCTATTTGTAGTAGCTGGTATTGCTCTGCTGCTACCTTCTCAAAAAGGAAAAGGCATGCCTCGTTTAGCCGTGGTATCCATTATCCTTCAATATTTCTTAGCAAGTTACGTATACGGACGAAGTCATTTACCTTATGTTGTCTATCCAAACGTAACGATTGAGAATGGATTTACACATCCCGATGCGTTTCATTCTTTATTTATTGTGTATATTGTTGGTTTTGCTATTTTATTTCCTGGATTCTTTTATTTCTGGCGTCTATTTATGAAAGATAATAAAGAATACAGCAAAAAGAAGCCATATTAAAAAACCCGGTCAGCACTTGACCGGGTTTTCTTATGAAGCAGCAGATTTTGCTACTACTTCAGCAAAACCTTTAGCAAATACCTTACATTTTTCTACATCTTCTCCAAAGGGAGAGAGCTCGATTTTCAAACCGGGAACGGCTATATTTCCGTTACGTCTCTTTATTTTTTCTTCAATTAAATCAACTGCTCCGCAAAAAACATCATATGATGAATCACCTGAGCCAAATACAGCCATCTGCTTTTGACTGAGATCTATATCATCCATTTCATCATAAAGATCTAAAAAATCATCTGGCAGCTCTCCATCTCCCCACGTATAAGCTCCAAAGATAATAGATTCTGCGGATACAAGGTCAGAAGCATCAATGTCATATACTTCTGCTCGTTTCACATGCAATCCATGCTTGACTAATTCTTCTTCGATCAAATCGGCTATCGCTTCTGTGTTACCTGACATACTCGCATAAGCTAGTAAGATTTCCTTCATGTAAATGACGCTCCTTTACACCAGCAGTGTTGGCCGCACATCTCCTTCTTCAGCGCATTCTCGTTGAAGAGGACAGTTTTCACACTCACTGGATGCATAATTCTTTTGAAAATGTTTTGGTTCCATTAACACACTTTTGACAATATGTAGTTGAAGTATGGCTTTTTGATAATCGTCTGGTGCAATATGATAAGTTGTTGTTTCTCCAGTTAATAATGAATAAAAACGAATTTGTTCAGGAACCTTTTTAAAAGCTTGTTTCGAAAAAACGATAATAAAGTCTTTCATGGCGCTTTTCACTTCTTCATGGTCATCTAGAATGAATTTTGTTACCGTATAAGACTTCTCTGTCCATGCAGCAAAATCAATGGTTAGAGAAAGGTTGCTTTGAATTTCTTCTACATACACGCTGTATTTCTCAAACACAAAAAGCGGTAGTTCCACATGTGCTTTCTCTCCTAAAAACCTTAGTAAATAATCGCTTACTTTAGCTAACACATCGTAATAGTGAACGGGTGATGAAAACATATTTGGCTTTAGGCGCCAATATTTTTCAATAAGCTGTAAAACATAGAGGTTCGAGCGATACTCAACGGGCTTGCTATAGTATGTTTTAATGATTTGATGGACAGTTACTTGAACAAGCTGTTTCCAATCTATAGATGTTTTTTTCAAAAGAAGCTGCTGCTGATAAAATTTGTACGGACATCGAATAAATTGTTCGATGTGGTCGTTAGAGAGTGTCTTTATATGCACTTTTATCGGTTCCACCTATGTCTCACCACCCTAATTGAAATTCATTCTCAATAATAAGTAAAAATTAAATCATGAAATTTGCTCAATCACTTTACGAATAGCACTCCATGAATGTTTGACGAAATAAATCGGTTTTTTTTGTTTTTTTGCCTTCTCTTTAATGACTTTTGCCATATTGTGATTAATAAAATCCGTAATAACTAATACAAACCCAATATGTTCGGGTATTTCTCGCTTCACCATATTGCTTTTACGGCCATCTAAATGAATTACTTCATTAAATCCTTCTCCCGCTAAACGATCTGTAATATGCTTTAACCTGTCTCCTCCTACAACCATAACTGATGACATGTTTGTTCCCTCCCAATTAATTATTCATTTAATGATTTGACAACAACTTGTATTCTTTACTATATACACAGTTTAATTGAGAATGATTCTCTTTGTCAATGTTTAATTGATAAAAATTCTCAATTAAAATGAAAGTCTACCACCTTTCTTATAAGTTAGTTGAATTTTGACCATACTATAGCTATCACATACAAAGGAGGGTTAACGTTGGAACAAAACATTCTTTGTGAAGTAAATAACTGTCACTTTTGGAAAAATGGAAATCACTGCAGCGCAGAAGAAATTTACGTGGTAAGTCATAGCGGAAAACATGCAGCAAGCAGTTATGAAACAGACTGTAAAACGTTCAAGCCAACTGAAGCGTAACCCGCAAAAGGACAGCCTCTGGGTTGTCTTTTTTCTCTCTTCAAGATCATAAAAAAGGAGACTAATATGAAAACTGAACAACTGATTCATTTTTTTAAAGAAGAAGCAATAAAAGCAAATGAACAAACCTTTCCAATCTATGTACAATCGTTTACTCATTTATGGACATATAAATGGGGAACACTTGAAAACATTCCAGAAGAAATTGATGACTTAATTACCACACGTGCGTTAGAACTTGGACTTATTCACTTAAAAAAAGCTGACTAATCAATAAGGAAATTAGTCAGCTTTTGTATTTATAGATCATCAAATCCATTCGCATCTGATGCTTTTGTATATTGTCTTGATTTCTGTTCAAAGAAATCCGTTTTCCCTAAATCTACCTCTTGATAAGCAATAATCCAACGAAGAGGATTTTCAATCGGTGCTTCTGGGAAAGCAGCTCGACCGAAGCCTAACTGATTACAGCGTTTATTAGCCATGTATTCAATATACTGCTGCAGTTCTTTCATCGTGATGCCGTCGAATTTTTCTCCGATAACAGATTCCGCCCATTCAATTTCAAGACGAGCTGCCTCTTGGAACGTTTCAACTACAAACGTTTCTAGCTCCTCCGTACGATAAGCTGGATTTTCATTTAGTACTTCCTTGAAAATCTTTTCAAATAACCCAACGTGAAGCTGTTCATCACGATTGATATAGTTAATCATCGTAGATGTCGCCACCATCTTTTGATTTCTCGCAAGATTATAGAAGAAAGCAAATCCGCTATAGAAGAAAAGGCCTTCTAAAATAACATCATATACCATAGACTTCAAAAAGTTTTCAACCGTTGCTTCTTCGCTAAATGCTTTATATCCGTTTGTAATAAAGTCATTTCGAGCGCGAAGCTTTTCGTCTGTGCGCCAGTATTCAAATACTTCATCTTGTTTTCCTTTTGGTACAAGACTTGATAAAACATATGAATACGAATGATTATGAACCACTTCTTGCTGCGCTAAAATAATCATTAGAGCATTAATCGAAGAATCGGTTACATAGTCAGCTACTTTGCTAGCATAATCTGATTGAATACTGTCCAGTAGCGCCAGCAAGCCAATAATTTTTAAAAAGCTCTCTTGTTCGTCAGCCGTTAACTGAGGGAACTGCTTAATATCTTGACCCATATTAATTTCAAACGGCGTCCAGAAGTTAGCTAGCATACGTTTGTATTTAGGGAACGCCCATGAAAATCGGACGTCATCCCAGTTTAGAATATTTGAGCTCTTGCCGTTAATGATTCCTGTCGAACGGTTCGGAGCTGTTTCGTTCATTAATTCTCGTTTTAACATGCTTGTCATCAATTATTCACTCCTTTTAACTATGACAGCTTTCACATTCTTCAATGACTTCACTTGATGTTGAACGTACGTAGTAGGTCGTTTTTAACTTTTCTTTCCATGCCGTCATATGAAGATCCAGCAGCTCTTTTGCTCGGATATCATTTTGCACATATAAGTTGAATGAAATGGATTGATCAATATGGCGCTGTCGCTTGGCGTTTTGCTTAATGCTCCAGTGCTGATCAATTAAATAAACGGACTTATAATACCAGTTTGTTGCTGGTGATAAATCTGGTGCCGTCACCGGGATTTTATAGTTTTTCTTTTCCTCTGAATAAAACTTACGGAAAATCGGATCAATACTTGCAGTAGAACCCGCGATAATAGATGTTGATGAATTAGGTGCTACAGCCATTAAGTAGCCATTTCTTATCCCATTGCTTTGAACTTCGTTACGCAGTTCACTCCACGCTTCGCTTGTGTATTTACGTGTTTCAAAATAAGCGCCTGACTCAAAATCTGAGCCTTTAAATAATGGATATGCACCTTTTTCTTTAGCTAAGTTCATGCTTGCCTGTACGGTTAAGTAAGCAATTTGCTCATACAATTCATCGCAATATGCTACCGCTTCATCTGTTTCCCATGCTATTTTCTTTAAGGCAAGCAAATGGTTCCAACCAAATGTGCCAAGCCCTACTGCGCGGTACTTTTGGTTTGTTAGTTTTGCTTGAAGTACCGGCAAATCATTTAACTCAATAACGTTATCAAGCATGCGTACTTGAATTGGAATTAAACGTTCAAGCACATCTTCAGTTACGGCTCTCGCTAAGTTGATAGAAGAAAGATTACATACAACAAAATCGCCCGGATTCTTTGTAATAATAATTTTTCCGTCTTCCGTAATTTCCTCTGTTACGACCGTTGTGCTTTGGTTTTGCGTAATTTCTGTACATAAGTTGCTGCAGTAGATCATGCCCTCGTGGCGGTTTTGATTAGCTCGGTTAACCGTATCACGATAGAACATATAAGGCGTTCCGGTTTCAAGCTGCGAAAGCATAATGCGCTTGAAGATTTCAATAGCAGGTACTGTTTCTCTTGAAAGCTGTTCATTATTTACACACTCAGCGTAACGAGTGCGGAACGAACCGCTGCCTTCTTCTTCATCATAAAAATCTTCTAACGAGTAGCCCATCAGCGTACGAACTTCGTGAGGATCGAATAAGTGCCAGTCTTCACGTGCCTCTACTTTTTCCATAAACAAATCTGGCAAACATACGCCAGTGAATAAATCATGCGTGCGCTGACGTTCGTCACCATTGTTCAAACGCGCGTCTAAGAATGAAAAGATGTCTTTGTGCCATACGTCTAAATATACGGCAATAGCTCCTTGTCGTTGACCTAGCTGATCGACACTTACAGCCGTATTATTTAGCTGTTTCATCCATGGAATTGTTCCTGATGATACGCCTTTAAAACCTTTTATATCACTTCCTCGGCTTCTAATATGACCGAGGTAGACACCAATTCCGCCTCCATTTTTACTAAGCGTGGCCAAATCTGTATTGCTATCATAAATACCGCGTAAGCTGTCATCAATCGTATCAATAAAGCAGCTAGATAGCTGTCCGTAGCTCTTTCCTGCGTTTGAAAGTGTTGGTGTGGCAACCGTCATATATAGACTAGAAAGCGCCCAGTACGCTTCTTTTACTAATGCTGTTCGATTTTCTTTCTTTTCTTGAGACATCAGCGTCATAGCAATGATAAGAAAACGTTCTTGCGGTAATTCGTATACGCGCTTATCATGTGATGTCGCTAAATAGCGATCTGCTAATGTCAACAATCCAATGTATGTAAATAAACGATCGCGTTCAGGAATAATGACTGAAGCAATTTCATTAATTTCTTCTTCTGTATATGTTTTTAATAGCTGCTTATTATAAATGCCGATTTTTGTTAGTTCTTGAATAAGCTGATAAAACGAACCGTACTTCTCTTTTTTATCGTAACCTCGGTTGTCCGCTGCTTTTCGATATAGTTCGTTTAAGTAGACGTCTGCCGCTACGTACGTCCAATCGGGTTCTTCCATTGAAATACGCTCTAAGGCTGCCAAAATTAGTACGTTTGCAACCTTTTCGTCCGTCATATTTTCCTTTACTGTAACAGTTTGAATAACCTTTTCCTCATACAAAGAAAAATCAAGCTGCGTAAATTCTTTTTTTAAACGTTCAATATATGCAGTTAATTCATGTAGAATTGTAGGCTTTAATGTATTCACCATAAATATGGCTCCTCTCTTCACTTCAAAATAAAAAATCGCTCACCGTACCTCGGTGAGCGAATAGAACGAAGATAGAAGAAGACACTAAGTCTTTTCTCAATCCTCGCTCTACCCTCTCACCTCCCGAAGAAGATAAAACGACATAAAAAAGGCAGGTCTCCTGACTTATGCTTCTTTTTACTTTAAGGCCTTCCCATGATGTTTACTCACAGTGGATCTCCTTATTTCATCAGCATTCACAGTTGCGGGGACAGCTTTGGATTTTCACCAAATTCCCTTTTAAGTCTTTTTATCAGACACCTTTTTCACTGGAAAACACAAAATATAGTATTTTATTATGGATTTCAAAACAACATATTGTGTTATGTTATAAACACATTATATAGGACAACTTAGAAAACTATCAACCTATTTTCAAAAATAATTTTGTTTTTTACGATAAAACTCTTCGACTTTTTTCATCAAACTATTCCATCATAACATGTTTTGACACGCTTGATGGAACAATGTGCTCTTTTTAAAAAATTTGTCCTATTTTTCTACTAAACATTGACAACCTCAATAAAAAAAACCGTTTTTCATAAAAAAACGGTTTTTAATTATTTGTATTCTTTTTCAAATGCTGTGATTGTTTTGATAAACTTTTTATCAATATCGTATCCTATCCCCGGTTTTCCCTTCACCTTTATTACTCCGGCTTCTACCTCTACTTCGGGCTTAATAATATCTTTTTCCCAATAGCGAGACGACGCAGAAATATCACCTGGTATCGTGAAAGAAGGCAGTGTGGCAAGGG
The DNA here is from genome assembly GCF_042787905.1 of Priestia sp. YIM B13551. Lineage (NCBI taxonomy): Bacteria > Bacillati > Bacillota > Bacilli > Caryophanales > Bacillaceae > Priestia > Priestia sp. YIM B13551. Next base: position 17,726 of record NZ_JBHZOX010000004.1, on the reverse strand, counting down.
CGATATTATGAGCTCGTGAAATCCCTGCTTCTAACATTCCTCCAACCCAAAGTCTTACACCATGCTGGGCGCATAAATCATGAATTTGCTTTGCTACGGACATTCCGCCAACTCGACCGATTTTCACATTGATAATCTTACAGCTTTCTTGTTCAATTGCATGACGTGCATCTTCATAGCTCACAATACTTTCATCTAAGCAAATCGGCGTCTTCATTTGCTTTTGTAACAATCGATGATCAAGGATATCATCAGAACTTAACGGCTGTTCGATCATCATTAAATTCAATTCATCTAGTTTCTTCAATGAATCACTATCGCTTAACGTATAGGCTGAATTGGCATCAGCCATAAGAGGAATGCTTGGAAATTCATCTCGAATTTGTTTCAGTAGCTCATAGTCAGCACCCGGCTTAATTTTCACTTTAAAGCGCTTATAGCCATCTTTCATGTAAGTCTTTATTTGTTCTTTCATTACGGAAATGTCGTTTAAGCCAACTACCACTCCAGCTTCTACAGCAGGCCTTACTCCGCCAATTACTTCAGATAACGGCTTATTTTGCCGCTTTGCATACAAATCCCATACAGCACAGTCCAAAGCTGCTTTAGCCATGTTATTTCGCTTTAGAGGTTTGAATAGCTTTTGAACATCCTCTGGTTTTTGAAGTTGCTGATGAAGAAGCGAAGGAATTAAAAAATCGTCTAACATATGAAAACACGTCTGAATCGTTTCTTCCGTATACCAAGGAGATGAAAAAGCAACGACCTCTCCCCACCCTGTAAAACCTTTTTCATCTTCTACTTCCAGCAAAATCAATTCTCGATCCTGCACCGTACCATAGCTTGTTGAAAAAGGAGAAAGAAGCTTCATGTCAATTTTATAAAGATGTACTTTTTTTATAATCATCGATTAACTCCCTTTCTGTATGAACGATGATAGCTTCCGGCGTATGATTTTATTAGAAGCCGTTCGCGGCAGCTCCTCTACTCGAACGAAATACTTTGGAAGTTTGTACTTCGCTAAAAATTGTTGCATGTGTAAAGATAATTCTTCATCTGAAACGTCTTCTTTTGTAACGATGCATGCTGCCGGAACTTGTCCCCATTTTTCATCGGCTACTCCCGTTACACCAGCCTCTTTAACAGCAGGGTGCTTCAATAAAATATTTTCAATTTCAGCTGGATATACATTTTCTCCACCTGAAATAATGAGGTCCGAACGTCTGTCTAATACATATAGGAAGCCTTCTTCATCCACTTTCCCGATATCTCCTGTATAGAACCAGCCTTGTTGAAGGGCTTTTTCAGTAGCTTCAGGTTTATTTAAATATCCTTTTGTAACATTTGGACCTTTAACAATGATTTCTCCTGCTTCGCTTGTTTCATTTCCTTTTTCATCTACAATTTTCATTGCACATGGAAATAATGGTTTACCTGCTGATCCCAGTTTTCGTAAACTGTCTTCAGGTGAAAGGGTAACGAACTGTGAAGATGTTTCTGTCATTCCATACGTTTGATAAACAGGAATTTCTTTATTCACACAAGCCTCTAAAATAGTAAGCGGTGCAGGTCCTCCTCCTAAAAGCATGCAGCGAAACGTATGCGGATATTTCCGTTCCCCTAACTCATCGAGCATATTGGATAGCATGGAAGTGACAACCGAAATAATCGTTACCCCTTTGTTTTCAATCTCTTCATTTACTGCTCTTGCTTCAAACCGTTCTTCTAAAATGATTTTCATTCCGTAAAAGACGCTCCGCATTAAAATAGATAAGCCGCTAATATGAAACAAAGGAACCGCTATAAGCCAGCAGTCTTTTTCATTTAATCCTAAATTAAGCGCTGAGCCAACGGAACTCCACCAGTGATTTCCATATGTCTGCAGCACTCCTTTTGGATGACCTGTTGTTCCAGACGTATACATAATGGTGAATGTCTCCTCGAGATTCCACGTTTTTTGAAAACCTGTTTCTGCTTCTGGAGAACTTTTTAAAGCAGGTAAAGTAAGCTGAGTAATGGAACTTTGGAATTCTCTCATTAAAAATGTTTCATCCGCAATAAGCAACGACACGTTTGCATCTGTTAGCTGATAATTAATTTCTTCGTTTGTCAAACGCGTGTTGACGAGCAGCAACCGGGCGCCAATATAAGAAACCGCATGTAAAATCTCAATAAACTCCACTCTATTTTTCATGTATAAAGCAATGGTATCGTCTTGCTTTACACCGTTAAACGAAAGCTGCTGTGCTACTTTTTGAACACGTTTATGAAGCTCTTGAAACGTAAGAGACGTTTGCGGTGTTTCTACCGCCACTCGATTTGGCGTCAAATATGCTCTTTGCATAAGCCCATTGGGAATCGTTTGGCTACTCATGAATTTCTCTCCTTTTTATACTGATTAACTAAATTAAATTGAAAAAACAGCCTGATGATAATCACCAAGCTGTTTCAGCTGTTTAAGGGAAACGTGGGAACTGTTGGAAGTCTGGATTGCGTTTTTCCTTAAATGCATCGCGACCTTCTTTTGCCTCATCGGTTGTGTAATAAAGAAGCGTTGCGTCACCCGCAAATTGCTGGATACCAGCTAAGCCATCCGTATCAGCATTAAATGCTGCTTTTAAGAAACGAAGAGCGGTTGGACTTTTTTCTAACATCTCTTCACACCATTGAATTGTTTCAGCTTCAAGCTGTTCTAATGGAACGACCGTGTTTACTAATCCCATGTCTAGTGCTTCTTGAGCGTTGTACTGACGGCATAAGAACCAGATCTCACGCGCTTTCTTATGACCTACGATGCGAGCTAAGTAACCAGAGCCATATCCTGCATCGAAGCTTCCAACTTTAGGACCTGTTTGTCCAAAGACTGCGTTATCCGCTGCAATTGTTAAGTCACATACAACGTGAAGAACGTGGCCTCCACCAATTGCATAGCCTGATACCATCGCAACAACAGGCTTTGGAATTACACGAATTAAACGCTGTAAATCTAGAACGTTTAGACGTGGAATTTCATCTTCTCCTACATAGCCGCCGTGGCCGCGAACTTTTTGGTCTCCGCCTGAGCAAAATGCTTTATCTCCAGCACCTGCTAATACAATTACTCCAATACTTGCATCGTCACGAGCATAAGCAAATGCATCGATCAATTCCATTACTGTTTTTGGACGGAATGCATTGTGCACTTCCGGACGGTTAATCGTAATTTTAGCGATTCCGTTATATGTTTCGTATAAAATGTCTTCATACTGACGTGCTGATGTCCATTCAACTGTCATCTTTATTTCCTCCTAATTATGTAGTAGCTAAGAACTCACTTACTATTCTACCAAAAATCTCGGGTTGTTCCACGTGAATTGCATGGCCTGTCCCTAAAATAATTCTAGAAGTAGCATTTGGTATTAATGTTTGCATTTCTTTGGAAATTAAACAAAACTTTTGATCTACTTCTCCTGTAATAAGCAAAACCGGCATCAACAGATTGTCCAGCTTCTCCCAAAGTGACGGCTGGACTCCTGTTCCCATTCCTTTCAAACTGTTGGAAAGGCCGGTTTCTGTATGCGAAAGTCTTTCTTTACGCACCGCTTCTTGAACATGGCTAGGCAATTGCTTTTGAGAACTAAAAAGAGGGATTTCCTCCCAAAAGTTCACAAATTCTTCAATCCCATTTTTCATAATGCGGCTCGCCAGCTGTTCATCTTTTTCTTTTCTTAGCTTTTGTTCTTCTCGCGTTTTTAAACCAGGCGATGCGCTTTCTAATACCAACTTTTTCACAAGGTGTGGATATCGCTGAGCAAATGAAAGAGCAAGCCTTCCTCCCATCGAATATCCAATTACATTCACCTGTGATAGAGATAGCTGTTGAAGAAGCTCATGCAGTGCTTCAACAACTGCTTCCATTGAATATGGTTTGATTTCTTTCGGAGCTGCTGATTGGCCATGACCAATAATATCAACAGCAATCACCTGATAGTCTTTAACGAATTTCTTCATAAAGGTACGCCAAGTTTGAGAAGAACCGGTAAAGCCGTGAAGCAGAAGCAGCGGCTCTCCTTTTCCCTCGGTGTGCACATAGTAAGATACACCATTTAATTGATACATCATTGCTTATTCCTCACCGTTTGACAAATTTATTTCCCCGGAAACAAGTTTCCACAAACTGCGATGAGTCTCTACATTTTCTGTACGAGTTGTACGAATCTCTACAACATGCAACCCGCCTTTTACGAAAGCATGGTTCATTGCATGTCGAAATTCTTCCCAGCTGCTTGCTGAAGAAAATGTGCCATCATACAAACGCGTGGCATGCTCAAAATTTAATCCAGTTGGCGTACCAAATAAAAATTCAAAGTGCTTTTCTTGTTTTGACTGCGGTAAAAATGAAAAAATTCCTCCGCCGTCATTGTTAACTAGCACAACGGTTAAATTTAAATTATGCATTTTAGCTGCCAGCAGACCATTTAAATCGTGATAAAACGATAGGTCACCAATAAATAAAACGGTGTGATCGTAAGCCGTGCTTACGCCTAGAGCAGACGAAACTACACCATCAATTCCATTTGCTCCCCGATTTACAAAGAGTGGAATATCTTTTTCCGTATTTAAGAAGAAAGAATCAATATCTCGAACAGGCATTGAATTTCCAGCAAACAAAGCCGTGCCTTCAGGTACTACATCAACAATTTCTTGAACTACTTGTCCTTCGAACCATTCCTGGCCAGAAGTTAATGTTCTCAAAGCCTGTGCAGTTTGAGCATTAATCTTTTTCCACAGACTCAGCCATGAAGTAGACTCCTCTTGATTCGCTGAAAGACGCTTGATCAGTTCTTCACAAAATAATGTCTCATCGGCTTCAATCATCACTGTTGAACGCAAAGTAGGATCTCTCCAGCCTTTACCTTGGTCAACTACAAACATTTCTGTCGGCTCGTGTGCTTTCAAAAATTGCAATAGCGGTTTCGATACCGGCATCGCGCCAAAACGAATGACAACTTCCGGGTGAAAACGCTCATCAACCTTATCACTTTTTAAAAATGTATCATATGTCTCTATTACATTTTCTTTTGAATGCTTGCCGCTTCTTAATTGTGATAACGGATCTGCAAGGACCGGAAAGCTTAAAGATTCAGCTAAACGGCATACGCTGTCTACTGCTTTTAAAGACATTTGGTCTCCGCATATAATAAGTCCTTTTGTTGTTCCCTTTAAGCGCTTCGCAATTTCTTCGAATCCTTTTTCAGATAGAGATGCTTCTCCATGAATAGCAGCCACATATGATTTACCGCGTTTCCCTTGACTCCATAAATGTTCAATAGACAAATCTGGTACAATCGGTTCACGTAAAGGTACGTTAATGTGTACAGGACCGCTCGGTATAGCTTGAGCTGTATGAACAGCCCTTGAAGCTACTGTTCGAATATAACGATTCATATCTGCACTTTCTTCTGGTAAAGCTGTATCTACAAACCACTTCGCATATTGACCGAAAAGATGATTCTGATTAATGGCCTGCGGGGCACCTATATCCCTTAACTCATGCGGCCGATCCGCTGTGATAACTACTAAAGGAATGCGTGAGTAGTGAGCTTCAATTACTGCAGGATAATAATTCGCTGCAGCTGTTCCAGATGTACATACAAGCACCACTGGTTTTTTCTTTGCTTTTGCTATTCCTAGAGCAAAAAAGCCGGCGGAACGTTCATCAATATTTAAGTGCACATGAATATCAGGGTGTTCAGCCATAAGCATCGCAATAGGCGTTGAACGTGACCCTGGACTGACCACTACTTCTTCAACATTTGCTTCTACTAATTCATCCACGAATGACGCAATATACGTTGTTAATGATTTAATGTGTTCCACGCATAATCCCTCCTAAAGCTGAAAGCATCGGGTTGAATTTAATTCTTGTTTCTTCATATTCACTTTCAGGCGTAGAATCTGCTACAATTCCACAGCCCGCAAATAAAACGGCTTCTTTCTGCTGAATAACAGCGGAGCGGATTCCTACTATAAATTCACCGTTTCCGTTGATATCCATCCATCCTAAAGGAGCTGCATACCACCCTCGGTCAAAGGATTCTAGCTGTCGAATAATAGGCAAGGCCTCCTGTTGAGGATATCCTCCTAGCGCTGGTGTTGGATGGAGCTTTTGAATAAATGAAAATAGCGTTACATCTTCCTTTATACGCCCTTTAACAGGTGTATACAAATGTTGAATATGCTTTGTTTTATATAAACTTGGCGTACTTGGAATTTCTACTTCATAACAATAAGAATTCATCGCTTCTTTAATCATATGAACAACAACATCGTGTTCAATTAAGTTCTTGGGATCTTGAAGCAATTCCTCACCTAGTTCGTGATCTTCCTGCCTTGTCTTTCCTCTTGGAATCGAACCCGCTAAACAAGTGGAAAACACATAATCTCCTTGTTTTTGCACTAGCCTTTCTGGGGAAGCGCCGATAAAATGCTGATGCTCTCCCTCTAAAATATATGTGTAGCTAGTTGGCTGTTCCTTTAACAGACGCTGAAGCACGTATTCAGTAGAAATATCTTCATTAAATTTTACTTTTAATTGACGAGCAAGAACCACTTTCTCTATAGCCTGTTGCTTAATTAAAGTAGTAGCTCTTTCAACATTTCCTTTAAATTTCTCTACCCCAATTTCCTCTTTTTCCAACAGCAAAGGTGAAATATGAGATTCCCCGTCGTACTCTTCACAAAGAACAAGCTTTTGGACCTCTTCGAAATAATTGATGTGCTTTTTAACAGAATCTTGTCCTTTAACCATCATATTAACGGTAAGGTATCCTTCTTTGTCTACCTGAGTATATAACACAGTTGGAATCATAAATTTTGAACTCGGGAAATCACTCCAATAGTTTTCTCGATACTGATTTGGGTCAAATGAAAATCCTCCAAATAAAAGAGGACCTGTCCCATCCGGGAAAATTTGGTTATTTTTATAAAAGTCTTCTTTTATAAAGCGCTTCCATTCATTTTCAATGTGGAAATAACGTTCTTTTGCCGCATTGGTGCAAATAGTATGCGTATATCCTAATCCAACAAATGTATAATAACTGTTGGGATCTTTCCAAAAAAAGCGTTCTTTATAAAACTGGTCATGTCCGTTCGCATAAAAAATAAGGGGGTCAATAGGTCTTACTTTTTTCACTAAACTGACCAATTTTGGCTGATTTTCATTTTTTGCACACTCAATCGCATCTTTAATGTATTCTTGTACTAACTGTTCGGTCGTTGCAATCACACTACGTCCCCCCGTTCATCTTTTTTCTTAAGTCTGTAACTAACTTATTATAAACTTTCAGTTCAAAAAAATCTAGCATCGCGATTCGCCAGAAAAAATTAATTTCGCTTGTCTAAATTATGCGTTTTTATTAAATGAATCAAAAATCTTTATGATCTATTTAGTACTCCTTAAACCTCGAGAACGTTATTTTTATCATACCCTTTTCTATAACCTTTAACTTTCTTTAATTTTCCACTCCTTTTCTCTCTTAGCTTCATGAATACCCCAAATACTCCTAATATGAATCGTGTTTTTTTGAATTTTTAACACATACTACAAAAGCACAATAAATTTTTAAGGGGGAGCTTCATGACACTTTCAAAACAAGAAATCAGTCAGTTAAAACAAAATTTACAGCAGCAGCAGGCTGATATTCAATCGCACTTTGACCAAAATGATCATTTTGGTCTAACTCGAAGCGACGCTCACGATGCTGTAGGAGAACTTTCAAGCTACGATAACCACCCTGGTGACACAGCCACGGAAACATACGAGCGTGAAAAAGACCTTGCACTAAATGAACATGCAAAACAAGAGCTACATGAAATAGAAGAAGCACTTCAGGCAATCGCTCACAGCACGTATGGAACATGCAAAGTATGTGGAGCAGATATCTCGTTTGAAAGACTTCAGGCTGTACCAACTACTTTATACTGTAGAGAACATAGCCCATCACAGGATATTCCAAAGCACAGACCTGTAGAAGAAAATGTTCTCCATCACCCATTTGGTCAATACGACTATGACGATACCGAAACGACAGGATATGACGCAGAAGATTCTTGGCAAGACGTTGCGCGTTACGGGACGTCTGAATCTCCTTCTGATTTTATAGAAGATACGTCTAACTATAGTGAAACCTATATTGAGGCAGATGAAGCTATCGGGTACGTTGAAGATTATGAAAACTTTGCCGCTACCGATTTATATGGACAGCCTCTTCCTATTTACCCTTCAAAAGAGCATGAGCGATACGAAAATGCACTGGATGAAGAAGGTACGATGACCATATTTGGAGATTTACCGGCCTATGAGAAAGATCCATACACTGAAAAGGAGTAGTTCTTCATACTACTCTTTTTTCTATTTTTAGTAGGAGCAATAGGAGATGATATCGAATGAATAGGAGATTAGAATTAATAATGAGGTGAAAATGATGAATGCACATGAAATTGATTATAAATTGTATGGAGATGACATGCAGTTTGTTGAAATTGAATTAGATCCTTCAGAAAGTGTTATAGCAGAAGCTGGAGGAATGATGATGATGGAAGATGATATTGAGATGGAAACCATTTTTGGTGACGGTTCTTCCTCCAACAGCAGCGGGCTTTTTAATAAACTAAAAGGAGCTGGGAAACGCGTATTAACTGGTGAAAGTTTATTTATGACGGTATATACAAATAACGGATATCACAAACGAAAAGTATCTTTCGCTTCACCATTTCCAGGTAAGATTATTCCTGTCGATTTAGAGCAGCTCGATCATAAAATCATTTGTCAAAAAAGCTCCTTTTTATGCGCTGCCAAAGGCGTATCCGTTGGCATTGATTTTCAAAAAAAACTAGGAACGGGCTTCTTTGGCGGTGAAGGTTTTATTATGCAAAAATTAGAAGGTAATGGCTTGGCATTTTTGCATGCAGGCGGCACCATTCATAAAAGACAGCTGCAGCCGGGTGAACGCCTTCGTGTGGATACTGGATGTTTAGTGGCCATGACCCGTGATGTAAACTACAACATCGAATATGTAGGGAAAATTAAAACAGCTCTGTTTGGAGGAGAAGGCATGTTTTTTGCTACTCTGTCAGGAACGGGAACAGTTTGGATTCAATCTCTTCCTTTTAGCCGACTAGCCGATCGCGTTTTATCAAGTGCAGTTTCGCCAACGGGAGGTAAAGGTGAAGGCAGTATCCTTGGTTCTTTAGGTGATTTCTTAAACGGTGACAACAGATAAAATAAAAAAGGTGTAGTCTTTGACTACACCTTTTTTATTTATTGATTTAATAAATTTTTAGTGGAGTGAATTCCCCAAATATCAGATGCATATTCCTCAATCGTTCGATCACTCGAAAAAAAGCCGGAATGTGCAATGTTCGTCGCACTCATTTGAAGCCATTTATTTTCATTTCTATAAGCTTCGTTTACTTTTTGCTGTGCCGTAACGTATGAGTCAAAGTCACGGAGCACATAGTATTCATCATTTTGCATTAATAATGAATCATATATAGGCTCGAATAAGTCATATGTGTCAGGCAGGAAGCCGTTTGTAAGCTGCTCGAGCACTTGTCGAATCCGCTTATCATGATGATAATAATCATAGGCACGGTATCCTCCATTTTGCTGATAGCTCAACACTTCTTCGGCTTTTAATCCAAAAATAAAGACATTATCTTTTCCTACTGCCTCGCTAATTTCGACGTTCGCTCCGTCCATGGTGCCAAGAGTTAACGCTCCGTTCATCATGAATTTCATATTTCCCGTTCCCGAAGCTTCTTTGCTGGCGGTTGAAATCTGTTCACTGACATCCGCTGCAGGAAAGATATACTCAGCAAGTGACACTCGATAGTTTTCTAAAAAAACGACTTTTAAGAACGGTGATGTTTGTGGATCATGATTGACAACATCAGCTACAGAATTAATTAGCTTGATGACTTTTTTTGCATAATAATAGCCGGGAGAAGCTTTTGCACCAAAAATAAATGTACGAGGAACGATTTGGAAATTAGGGTCTTCTTTTAATCGATTGTACAAATACATAATGTGCAGCACATTTAAAAGCTGTCTTTTATAAGCATGAAGCCTTTTAACCTGTACATCAAAAATAGAATTAGAATCTATTTTAATTCCCGTTTGCTCTTGAATAATATCCGCAAGCAGCTTTTTACGCTGTTGTTTTACTGTTTTTAGTCCTTGTAAAAAGCTTGGATCTTTCACATACTCTTGGAGCTTTATAAGAGAATGCGGCTGTTTAATCCATTTATCTCCTATCACCTCGGTAATAAGGGAGGAAAGCTGCGGGTTAGCTTTTAACAACCAGCGCCGGTGGGTAATTCCATTCGTTTTATTGTTAAATTTAGCAGGATAAAACTGATAAAAATCTTTCATTTCTCGTTCTTTTAAAATATCAGTATGAATCTTTGCCACGCCGTTTACTTTATAACTTCCCACAATTGCTAAATGAGCCATCTTTACTAACCCGTGCGCTAAAATAGCCATATTTTCAATTCGCTGCCAGTCACCTGGATATGATTCCCATAATTCTTTACAAAAACGCTCATTAATTTCTTCAATAATCATATACACGCGTGGAAGCAAGGGTTGAAATAAATCAATCGGCCATTTCTCAAGGGCTTCAGAAAGAGTCGTATGATTTGTGTATGATATGGTATTGGACGTAATATGCCATGCATCTTCCCATTCCATTTTTTCTTCATCCAGTAAAATTCTCATTAGCTCAGGAATCGCAAGTACAGGATGCGTATCGTTAATATGAATGGCTACTTTTTCGTGAAAGTTTGTAAGTGTTTGATAGGTATTTCGATGTGCTCTGATAATACTTTGTAAGCTAGCTGACACAAGAAAATATTGCTGTTTCAATCTTAATATTTTACCATCTTCATGTGTATCATCCGGATATAAAAATTCTGATACAGCCTCTGTTTGACGCTTATACTCCATCACATCTTTATGTACTGGAAATGATGAAGGCTCCGCATTCCAAAGGCGAAGTGTATTCACTGTATCTGTTTTATACCCGATAACCGGGATGTCATAAGGAACAGCAGAGACGGGTTCTCCTTTTACATGACGAAAAGAGAATTTTCCGTCTTCCTGTACCATTTCAACTTCGCCCCAAAAGTTCACTTCTATGGCTTGATCTAATTTGCGTACTTCCCATGAATTCCCATGCCTTAACCACTGTTCTGGGAGCTCAATTTGAAAGCCGTTTACAATCTTTTGATCAAACAAACCGTGTTTATAGCGAATTCCATAACCGTGGCCTGGAAGATTAAGTGAAGCAAGAGAATCTAAAAAACAAGCAGCAAGCCTGCCTAATCCACCGTTCCCTAATCCTGCGTCTACTTCTATTTCCTCAATATTTTCAAGTGAAATATTCAGATCACTTAATCCTTCTTTTACAACTTCCCGAATTCCTAAGTTCAACAGATTTTGACCCAATAGTCTGCCTAATAAAAATTCGATAGAAAGATAATACACTTGCTTTGTATGTGAAGACCTATGAATTTCATTGGTTGAAATCCAATCGCTGCTAATATACTCTCGCACCATATTGCCTAATGTATGATAGTGATCTTGAACAGTAGATTCTTTAAAGCTCTTTCCATATGTCATTTCCAGCTTTTTTAAAAAAGCCTCTTGAAAGCTTTTTTTATCAGAGAACAATCTGCTCACCCTTTCACGATGGAGTAGATGTCAAATTTGAATACAATTGATTATATTTAAATGCCGATTGCCCCCAGCTATAATCCTGACTCATAGCATCCATCATTAATTTTTTCCATACATCTTTCTGGTGATAAAATGAAACAGCTCTTTCTAACGTATGAAGCATGTCGTGAGCATTATAATTCTTAAAAGAGAAGCCATTTCCCTCTCCCCTATATTCATTATAAGCTTTGACCGTGTCATTCAGGCCGCCCGTTTCACGCACGACTGGAATGGTTCCATATTTTAAGGCTATTAATTGTCCGAGTCCGCAAGGCTCAAAACGGGAAGGCATTAAAAATAAATCCGTACCGGCATAAACTTTATGAGCAAGTTCCTCATTAAAACCAATAATGGCTTTTACTTGTTGGGGGTACGTATCTTCCATCTCACGGAAAAACTGCTCAAACTCGTGTTCTCCAGTTCCTAAAATAACAATTTGGGCTCCTAAGTTAACCGTCTCATGGAAAACGTGCTTAACTAAATCCAGCCCCTTCTGCTGAGTTAACCTTGTAACCATCGAAATAATTGGAACATCCTTATTTTCTTCTAATTCAAGATAGCGCTGGAGCTCTTTTTTATTTTTATATTTTCCTTCAATCTCTTCTACCGAATAAGGATAAGATATAAGCTGATCTGCGTCTGGGCTATAAGCTTCTTCATCGATTCCATTTACAATCCCAATTAAATCTTGATTTCGCTGACGCAATAATCCATCTAAACTTTCTCCGTAATATGGCATTTGAATTTCATCTCGATATGTAGGACTTACCGTGGTAATTTTATCAGCTGATACAAGCGCAGCTTTCATAAAATTAATATTCCCATAAAACTCGAGCTGGCTTGTAGTAAAATAATATTCATTTAAATTTAATAACTCATATAAATTGCTCTTAGGGAAAATTCCTTGGAATTGCAAGTTATGAATCGTAAAGACCGTCTGAATATGATCATACATATCATAATTAGCACGAAGTAAAAATGGAATCATAGCCGTATGCCAGTCGTGACAATGAATAATATCAGGCTCATTCTCTAAAAATGGGATAGCTTCAAGCACGGCTCTGCTGAAAAAAGCAAATCGTTCAGCGTCATCGTAGTGCCCATATAAGCTATCTCTTTTAAAATAATATTCATTATCAATGAAAATATATTTAACGCCATCCATCGTTAACGATTCAATTCCGCAGTACTGTCTTCTCCACCCAACCTGCACATGAATAACTTTTTCAAGCACCATTTCATCTTGATAATGTTGAGGAATCGTTCCGTACTTTGGCATGACTACACATACGTTCGTTCCTAACTTTTTTAATTCTTTAGGCAGGGCACCAGCTACGTCTGCTAATCCTCCTGTTTTAATAAAAGGTACACATTCTGATACAGCAAATAATACATTCACGACTTCATCAACGCTCCTTGAGTTGTTCCTTTAGCAATGACTCTAGGTAGACCTGACTCACCTAGCAACGTTTCATTACTTCCTATTTTCACATCTTTGTCTAAAACAACATTTTCTAATACACTATTTTCTAAAATAACGCCTTTTTGCATCACAATGCTATTCTTAACGACCGTACCTTTTCCAATTTTAACACCTCGGAAGATAATACTATTTTCCACATGCCCTTCAATCACGCACCCGTTTGCGATCATTGAGTTTTTCACAACCGCTTTTTTTGCGTAACGAGTAGGCGGTTCATCTTTTACTTTAGTGAAAACAGGACGTTCGTTGATAAATAGCTGCTTCCAAACATCTGGAGATAAAATTTCCATACTTGTTTTATAGTAGGCATCTAAGCTAGAAATCTCAGCCGTATATCCATGGTGCTCATACTTTTCTACACGATGAGATTGTGCCATATATCGAACCATTTCTTTAATCGTATAAAAATCATGGGATTCATTTTGCAAAATATTAACTAGAATAGATTTATTAATAATATACATATTAAGCGATTTATCACCCTGCTTCATTTCAGTAATATCTGCATTTGAAGCAATATGACGTTGCAGCACGTGCTCAAAGTCAACTGTACATATCGTATAACTATTCGCAATTAATACGTATTCCTGCTTACTTCTTAAGAAATAATCAATATGATAACGGAACTGCGTGAATAGTGATGGACTTTCTAAGTGTAAATCACTTGTCATAGGAGGGAAGATAAACAATCCATCTCGCTTCCGATCCAAATCCCACTCTTTTCCTGAACCTATATGATCCATCAATGCGCGATAGCGATCACGAGGAAAAATGGCAACGCTCGAAATTCCAGAGTTCACCATATTAGAAAGCGTAAAATCGATTAATCGATAGCGTCCTGCAAAAGGAATGGCAGCAATCGATCTATAAAAGGTTAAAGGCTGCAGCGCTGTTGTGTTTGTACAAGCATCAATAATACCAAGCATTTGATTATTCAATGTCGTTCATCCTCTCTGTTCGTTAAATGCATTTAGCAACTGATTCAATCAATTCTTGAGTAACAAGAATTACTTCTTCGCTTCCTTTGGTCGGTCGAATAATAGTACCGTCTGGAACTTCAATGTCCGATGGAACAATTGCGTTTTCAATATATACGTTAGAACCTATCTTTGCAGTAGGCATGACAACCGTTTTCTTGATCTCAGAACCTGAGCCGATTTGTACACCTGGAAATAACACGGACTGCTCTACGTTTCCTTCAACAACGCACCCTTCATTTACTAATGACTCCACCACGCAGGCGTTTGGCGCGATATATTGAGGAGGCTGATTAGGGTTAACAGAGTATACTTTCCATGAAGAGTCAAATAAATTAAGCTCGTCTTTATCACATAACAAATCCATATTCGCTTCCCACAAGCTTTTTACAGTTCCTACATCTTTCCAATAACCTTGGAATGGGTATGCAATTAGCTTTTTCTTTTCATCTAGTAAAAGCGGAATAACATCTTTACCAAAATCATGGCTTGAATATGGATTGCGTGCATCCATTTCTAAATATTCTTTTAAAATACTCCATTTAAAAATATAAATCCCCATGGAAGCTAGATTGTTTTTAGGACGCTGAGGCTTTTCATCGAACTCCATTACGTCTAGGTCACTATTTGTATTTAAAATACCAAAACGGCTCGCTTCCTCCCAAGGTACTTCAACAACAGAAATCGTTACGTCTGCTTCTTTGTTTATATGATAATCAAGCATATTTTCATAGTTCATTTTATAAATGTGATCACCTGATAGAATCAGTACGTACTCAGGATCATATTGTGTTAAATAGTTTAAATTTTCATAAATAGCACTAGCCGTCCCTTTATACCACTTTACTCCATCTGACTCCGCGTATGGAGGCAATACCGTGACGCCACCATTCCGTCGGTCCAAATCCCAAGCGCTTCCAATTCCAATGTATGAATTGAGAACTAGCGGTTGGTATTGTGTTAACACACCTACTGTTTCAATACCTGAATTTGTACAATTACTTAAAGCAAAATCAATAATTCGATACTTACCACCAAATGGTACAGCTGGCTTTGCTAGATTTTTTGTAAGTGAACTTAGCCGACTACCTTTTCCTCCTGCCAATAACATCGCTACGCATTTCTTTTTTAACATGTTGTTTTCTCTCCCCTCGTTTTCTCTTTGCTCGTAGTATACTAATGCCAAACGGCGGAATATTCATTTCAATGCAAAAAGGTTGGCCGTGAAACGATTCACCCACTGATTTTAATGCCTTTTTATTTACAATGCCTGAACCGCCGTACACTTCGTCATCACTGTTAATAACTTCAATGTACTCTGTCTCAACTGGAACTCCAACTTTGTAAGAATGATATGGATGCTCAGAAAAATTGCTAACAACTATAAAAATCTCCTGATTTTCTTTCGACTTACGAATAAAAGAGAAAATTTGTTGATGATGGTTGTTAACATCAATCCATTCAAATCCATCTGGATTATGGTCTAATTCATATAAAGGCTTGCTTCTCTTATAAATCTTGATGAGATCTTTCATATATCCGTTAAGATTGCGATGCATGTCAAAGTCATAAAGCATCCAATCCAACTCCTCTAAATCTTTCCACTCATCAAATTGCCCAAACTCTCCGCCCATAAATAAAAGCTTTTTCCCAGGGTGTGCAAAGAAATATCCATATAGCAGTCGAAGCTGTGCAAACTTGCGCCAGTAATCACCTGGCATTTTATTAAGTAATGATTTTTTCCCATGTACGACTTCATCATGAGAAAGCGGCAAAATAAAGTTTTCGTTAAACGCATACATTAGTGAAAAGGTCATTTTATCGTGAAGATAGGGACGTCTTTCCACGCCAGCTTCCATGTATGTTAAAACGTCATTCATCCATCCCATGTTCCACTTATAATTAAAGCCTAAACCGCCCTCATACGTAGGTGCTGTAACAAGCGGCCAGTCCGTTGAATCTTCTGCCATCATTAATATCGTTTCATCAGATTCAAAAACAGCTTCATTCAACTTTTTCAAGAAGCTGACAGCTCCATCATTCACTGCTTTTCCAGAAGAATTTTGCCAATAAAGCATATTAGCTACAGCATCTACTCGAAATCCATCTATATGGAAGTACTCCAACCAAAACAAAGCGTTCGAAATCAGAAAACTTTGTACTTCAGGCTTTCCTAAATCGAAATTAGCTGTTCCCCAAACGTAGTTTTCACGATCGGGTTCTTGTTTGTATTCATAAGTAGGTTCTCCATCGAACATATACAGACCATGTTCATCCTTACAAAAATGCCCGGGTACCCAGTCTAAAAGAACCCCTATATTGTTTTGATGACACTCATCTATAAAGTTCATCAACTCTTTAGGTGTACCGTATCGACTGGTAGCAGAATAGTATCCAATTCCTTGATATCCCCAGGATCGGTCGAGCGGATGCTCAATGACTGGTAATAACTCAATATGTGTAAAACCTTGTTCAGCAATATAAGGAATAAGCTCTTGTGCTAATTCACTGTATGTATAAAGGCTGCCATCTTCATGAGTCCTCCAAGACCCTGCATGCAGCTCGTAAATACACAGTGGTCTTTCATATATATTTTGCTGTTTTTTCTTTCTACGCCAATATTGGTCGTTCCATTTGTAGCCATCCAATGAGTAAACAATAGACGCAGTGTTTGGACGCACTTCACTGAAGAAAGCGTATGGATCTGCTTTTAATTTTTTTTGATTGCTTTGTGTGATGATTTCATATTTATAAATAGTCCCTTGTTCTAATTCAGGGATAAATGTCATCCAAATACCTTCTTCATTAACTTTAACCATTGAATGTTGAAAACCGTTCCATTTATTAAAATCACCTACAACGCTTACACCCTTTGCATGAGGTGCCCACACGCAAAATCGTACGCCTTCAATTCCTTCTACCGTTACCTGATGCGCACCGAAAATAGAGTAACTGCGAAATAAGTTTCCTTCGTGATACAAATGAACATCAAATTCAGTAGGCTGAACCGCTAGATTCACTTTTGCCACCCCTTTAACTTCAAACATAATATACGCACATAATATACGCTTCTTACCACTCATTCCCTTTTACAGTAAAAACATAAACCTTTTCTACAAATATAATAGAATAAATGTTCTTTTAAATTACTCTTTATCCCATACTCTTCATACTTTATTACTTTATGAATAATTCCATATGATATAGGGAAAATCCTGCTTAAAACTTACTTTTTATTCTGAAAATTCATGGTAATTATTCCTAACTATTATTTCTGTTTACTTAATCTTTAAAAAGCGCAAATAAAAAAGGTTTGCATATATGCAAACCTTTTTGAGATGACCCGTACGGGATTCGAACCCGTGTTACCGCCGTGAAAGGGCGGTGTCTTAACCGCTTGACCAACGGGCCATATTTAAATTTAAAACGACTGGCGGAGAAGGAGGGATTTGAACCCTCGCGCCGCTTACACGACCTACACCCTTAGCAGGGGCGCCTCTTCAGCCAC
>NZ_JBHZOX010000036.1:0-1370 GCF_042787905.1 Priestia sp. YIM B13551 | reverse complement strand
GTTAGCATTAAATCATAAGCCTTTGTCCTTTCTTTACGTACCAAACGCAGCAAAACTAACAAATCATACGTATGAAAGCATGCCAATTCATTAAAGGACTTCTTAACATCCTCTAAAATTACAAATTTTTTTAGTCTTGGTCTTTGTATAGTTAAACTAGCTCCACAAAAAGAGCAGTTTTCATCTACTCCTTCTGTCCCACAATAACTGCATATCAACCTATATTCACCTCGTTTACTAAAAGGAAAAGTAGGCTTAAGCCTACCTAGCTAGCCTTAAAGGCTGTTTTAGCTTTTAGGGTATTACTTATCCAAGCGTTTTTGTCGTTGATTCACAATACGTTCCCCTACGACTTTTTTGGCAAGTTTAGTTTCTTCTAGTTCTAGAAGATCTGTTGTCATAATCCCCTCATAGCCATGATGGAAATACAATCCATTCATGAATTCGATAAGAATTTGTGTGTTTTTATCTGCACTATTTGTTCCTAATCGAATCTTTTTAAGTTCATTTTTTAATATACTATGGAGATTTTCACTAACGGTTTCCGTAATGTAGTCTAACGACCATTCTTTCTTTTTTTCTTCTCGATACTTTTTACAAATATCCATAATCGCTTCTCCTGGAAAACGAAGTTTATGTTCAGCCATATAATCTTGGATGTATTGATCCGTTTCTTTATCAAGTGTAATCATACGTCGTTGTGTTTCCATTACTCTTCCACATCTCCCATCAGTTCATAGATAATATCATTCATCTTTTCAATTGATATCGCACATTGTTTCATTATTTCGATGTTCTGATCAATGATTGCTTCTAATCTTTTTTCTCTTTCTACTTGCTCATCAAAAAAAGCTAATACTTCGAATTGTTCTTTCAAAAACCTTCGACGGGACATCTCATTTTTTTTCGCTAGTTCATCAACTTTTTGCATAGCAACCGGATCAATATTTCGTAAAAAGATATCCATGAAATCATTCCTTCTTTATCAAATTGCAAAATTTCCAGTACGAGTA
This sequence comes from Priestia sp. YIM B13551, assembly GCF_042787905.1. NCBI lineage: Bacteria > Bacillati > Bacillota > Bacilli > Caryophanales > Bacillaceae > Priestia > Priestia sp. YIM B13551. The sequence continues at coordinate 357 of NZ_JBHZOX010000036.1, read as the reverse complement.
GAGAAGAGCATAAGGGGTTTTTGCCCCCACCATAGGTGCGGGGGCAAGGCAAAGCCTAGCAAAATAACGTTTTCATCTCAAAAAAAGTGACCCCATGAAAACTTCCAATCTGTCGACCTGCTGCCGACCTAAAAGGTGAAAAAATGCCTAATCTTGATATTGTTTTTTACATTTTTTTGAAGATGTTGACCTAATGTCCCCTTTAAGTCCCCTCAACTTTTATGAATTCTTAACGAGTTTTTGAAAGATTTTTTGATGATAATTCGTGAGGTTTTGAGAAGAAGTCTGGGTAGTTTTTTTATAAAAATCGATCGCTTCTTTCATCGAAGAAACGTTTAATTTTTGTAGAATGCTGCG
>NZ_JBHZOX010000035.1:0-1979 GCF_042787905.1 Priestia sp. YIM B13551 | reverse complement strand
CATGTTGTATTTTTTTATTTCTTCTTTAAGTACTTCCCATATAAATTTCCGGTAATAACTTGTGGTCTCTAAAGCCTCACTCAGAGAAACCCCTAGATTTGATGCCAATTCTCCTGACTCTTTTCCCCATTTCAATATTCGATCGAAACTTGTATTTTGATCGAGGTTTAACATGATTGCTTCTCCAAAATTATTGATGAAGTTTGCTCTCATTTCAATAATTTTTTCATTTGTAAGATTGAAATTTCTTGTTTGTTTAAGGTCTATCATTCTATTTGTATGTACTTTATGCGCAATTTCATACTTTTTTTCTATGATTTTTTCTCCTAGAAAGTGCAAATTATTCATTAAATTTTGGCCTCCGATCTTCCCTTATCTAAAAAGATGATTTTCCTTATTTTAACATTTAAAATAATGGCTACATAATTAGTTTTTTAAGATAATTAGATTGTTCCCAAGGTAGTAAAAGTCATTGTAATTAATTCTTTAATTTCGAGAACTCGCTTTATGTTAACTAGCTCTATAAACTACCAATAAAGCTAGCTGTGTTAAGCTAGCTTTATATTTTCATGGCGTTTTTCTATAAGTTTTTCAAGTTTTTCTATTGCTTGTTTATCTTTAATCACTTCTTCTTTATTCTCTTTTACTAGATCTTCAAATGATTTTGTATGCTTACGCATGTTAGCACTTCTTTCTTTTATAGTGGATCGCTTTAACTATACCTTATCTAGGCAATTTTAGGGAATAAAACAACTTCACTATTTACAATGGTTCTCGTACAAAATAGGTATATACTGTTTTATTTTCTCCACTTTTGAATTTCGATAAGATTTCCTTCAGGGTCTTTTGCAAAAACAATAGTTATAATACCAATATCTCGGTATTCTTTCAACTATCTCCTCCACTCTTGGTACAAAAACCAGAACTTCATGAGTGATGATACTAAAAGACGAAAAGAAATGATGTAATCGTAAGAAAATCTGACAAAGTGCTCAAGTGAAAAAGCCCGAATAAGGGACACTTTTTATGTAGTGACCCTTATTCGGGTTATAGTTCAGCTAATCCAGGTATTTTTTTATTAAAATTGAATGATTTTATCGTATGGATATTCAATTTTTATCGAGGTTTGGTCTTTTGTTATTCAAATTCACACGCGATTTTTTATTGTCTAGTAGATGCTTAATTTCTTTGAAGCTTACAAAACGTTTATTTTGTTGATCTAAAAGTCGAAAACGAAGGGACTTCAAGCTTGTGCTTAGTGTAATGGTTGTTGCTTTCTGTAATGGTGGCGTAGACTCATGCGCCTTTTCTAAATTATAGTTGGGAACTCTTGGAGCCAAATGATGTACATGATGGAAACCAATATTACCTGTTACCCATTGTAAAACTTTAGGGAGCTTGTAATAGGAGCTACCGTCAACCGCAGCCTTCACGTAATCCCACTCTTCTTCTCTTTCAAAGTAGGAATCCTCAAATTGATGCTGTACGTAAAATAGCCAAATTCCAAGCGACCCTGCTACAAAAAGGATGGGAGCTTGAACGAGCAGAAAAGCTTGCCAACCAATACTCCAACATAAAAGTGCATACACCGCAACAATTGAGAAATTGGTTAAATATGTGTTCAAACGTTCCTTTCGTTTCGCGTCTTTTCGATTCAATCGGTTAGAAACGAAGAAAAGATAAATGGGACCTAATCCAAACATCACAATTGGATTGCGGTAAACTCGGTATGCTAACCGGCCCCAGTAGGAAGCTGCAACATATTCATCAACTGTCATGACCCACACATCACCAGTTCCTCGTTTATCTAAGTTGCTGCTCGTAGCATGATGAATGGAATGGCTTCGTTTCCACTGTTCATAAGGAAACATGGTGATAACCCCACTGATTGTACCAAGGATATTATTCGCTTTTCGGCTTTTGAAAAATGATTGATGACAACAATCATGGAAAATAATGAAGATTCGGACGACGAACCC
>NZ_JBHZOX010000034.1:0-2308 GCF_042787905.1 Priestia sp. YIM B13551 | reverse complement strand
ACAAAAGAAGTTCCTACTGATGCTTATTATGGGATTCAAACTTTACGTGCAGTTGAAAACTTCCCAATAACAGGATACCGAATTCACCCAGAACTTATTAAAGCATTAGGAATCGTTAAAAAGGCTGCTGCTCTTGCTAATATGGAAACAAAAAGGTTATATGATGGGTTGGGTAATGCAATTATTGAAGCAGCAGACGAGGTTATTGAAGGAAAAAGAAACGATCATTTTATTGTTGATCCAATACAGGGTGGTGCAGGGACCTCAATGAATATGAATGCAAATGAGGTTATCGCAAACAGGGCTTTAGAGTTACTTGGTCATAAAAAAGGTTCTTATTCCGATTTAAGCCCTAATAGTCATGTAAACATGTCACAATCAACAAACGACGTATTCCCAACTGCTATCCATATTGCAACCCTTAATCTGTTAAATAAGTTACTAAAAACAATGCATTATATGCACAGTGTATTTCATAAAAAGGCAGAACAATTTGATTCTATTATAAAGATGGGACGTACTCACCTACAAGATGCCGTTCCAATCCGTCTTGGTCAAGAATTTGAATCATATAGTCGTGTTCTTGAGCGCGATATGAAACGTATTAAGCAATCCTATGGACATCTATATGAGGTGAATATGGGAGCAACTGCAGTTGGGACGGGTTTAAATGCAGATCCACGTTATATCGAAAATGTTGTAAGATATCTAGCAAATATCAGTGGTTTACCACTTAAGAATGCCGATCATCTTGTAGATGCGACTCAAAATACAAATGCTTATACAGAAGTTTCTGCAGCATTAAAGATCTGTATGGTAAATATGTCAAAAATAGCGAATGACTTACGTCTAATGGCATCTGGACCTCGTGCAGGACTAGCAGAAATCACTTTGCCAGCTCGTCAGCCAGGATCTTCTATTATGCCTGGAAAAGTAAATCCTGTCATGCCAGAGATGATTAACCAGGTAGCCTTTCAAGTTATCGGTAATGATCATACAATTTGCTTAGCCTCTGAAGCAGGTCAACTTGAACTTAATGTTATGGAACCTGTTCTTGTTTTTAATTTACTTCAATCGATTAGCATCATGAATAATGCTTTTCAAACATTTACGGATTATTGCCTGCAAGGGATTGAGGCGAATGAAGCACATCTAAAAGAATACGTAGAAAAAAGTGTAGGTATTATTACTGCCATTAATCCTCATATTGGATATGAAGTCGCTGCTAGAATCGCACGAGAAGCCATATTAAAGGGGGATTCTGTACGTGATCTATGCTTAAAATATGATGTTTTAACAGAAGAAGAGCTTGATCTTATTTTAAATCCTTATGAAATGACGAAGCCCGGAATTGCTGGAAATTCCCTTTTTGATAGAGAGTAAACGGGTTTTAATATGAAATACACTACTATCATCTGTTTGATTATTTAATTAAATAATATTAGTAAAAAAACTGTTGATTAAGCCGAACTGCCCTCTCTTTGTTAGACAAAAACCAATAATGAGAGGGCAGTTTTATACTTTAATAATTAAATTGTTCTCTTCTTTTACATTTCTAACAATCTTAAGAATGACCTTAAATGTAAATTAAGTTTTAAAGGATTTGTCCATAATAGAAAGGCTTCTTTATAGCGCTCTTTTTCTCTTCCTTTAATGTACTTGTAGATTGCGAGACACCAACTAATGTATCATTAAAATAAAATTGGATAACTAATAAGGCTTAATTTGGAGTATAAACGTTAAAGCATTTATAAGAAGATTTTTACCCTGAAAGGACCCATTCTTTAAATATTTACACTTACTGACGACAAATTGAGGTTTGTTTTTATTACCATTTTTATATAATTTTATAGTTTTATTCCTATTTTTCTACCGAAAACGTCCGTAAAAGTGTGTGATTTTAATAAGACGTTCGTAATTTATTTTCAAACTTAAACGAACGGTAAAAATGATAGATTTCTTATATAAAAGAAAAGTCCGTAAACGTATACAATTTTAGTTAACATAAAGCAGATTATCGATTTGAAAAAATAACCTCCGATAGAAGATCCCTTTGTTGCTTATTCAATTAAAGCCTATGGTAGTTTGAAAATGTTAAATTGAGTTTTAGAGCAACAACTTTTTATATATTAACTAAGTGAAGTTCAAGATTGGAATTAAGCATTTATCGTTTTATATTTCTTGTCATTCCAATTGAGTATTTCTTAAATCCTAAAGATTCATAATAAGACTCCAAATTTTCTACACACATAAGTTGAGGAATAACTCGATTTTGCTCACAATGTTGAATGATTCGGTTCAACATTTC
>NZ_JBHZOX010000033.1:1783-3031 GCF_042787905.1 Priestia sp. YIM B13551 | reverse complement strand
TATGTTGTACCATTTATTCGCTAATGGTTAAGTTAGAAAGGGCGCACGGTGAATGCCTTGGCACTAGGAGCCGATGAAGGACGGGACTAACACCGATATGCTTCGGGGAGCTGTAAGTGAGCTTTGATCCGGAGATTTCCGAATGGGGAAACCCACTGTTCGTAATGGAACAGTATCTTTATCTGAATACATAGGATATTGAAGGCAGACCCGGGGAACTGAAACATCTAAGTACCCGGAGGAAGAGAAAGCAAATGCGATTTCCTGAGTAGCGGCGAGCGAAACGGAATTAGCCCAAACCAAGAGGCTTGCCTCTTGGGGTTGTAGGACACTCTATACGGAGTTACAAAGGAACGAAGTAAATGAAGCGACCTGGAAAGGTCCGTCGAAGAAGGTAACAACCCTGTAGTTGAAACTTCGTTCCCTCTTGAGTGGATCCTGAGTACGGCGGAACACGTGAAATTCCGTCGGAAGCTGGGAGGACCATCTCCCAAGGCTAAATACTACCTAGTGACCGATAGTGAACCAGTACCGTGAGGGAAAGGTGAAAAGCACCCCGGAAGGGGAGTGAAAGAGATCCTGAAACCGTGTGCCTACAAGTAGTCAGAGCCCGTTAACGGGTGATGGCGTGCCTTTTGTAGAATGAACCGGCGAGTTACGATCCCATGCAAGGTTAAGCTGATAAGGCGGAGCCGTAGCGAAAGCGAGTCTGAATAGGGCGTTTAGTATGTGGTTGTAGACCCGAAACCAGGTGATCTACCCATGTCCAGGGTGAAGTTCAGGTAACACTGAATGGAGGCCCGAACCCACGCACGTTGAAAAGTGCGGGGATGAGGTGTGGGTAGCGGAGAAATTCCAATCGAACCTGGAGATAGCTGGTTCTCTCCGAAATAGCTTTAGGGCTAGCCTCATGTTGTAAGAGTCTTGGAGGTAGAGCACTGATTGGACTAGGGGCCCCCAACGGGTTACCGAATTCAGTCAAACTCCGAATGCCAAAGACTTATCCATGGGAGTCAGACTGCGAGTGATAAGATCCGTAGTCAAAAGGGAAACAGCCCAGACCACCAGCTAAGGTCCCCAAGTATACGTTAAGTGGAAAAGGATGTGGAGTTGCTTAGACAACCAGGATGTTGGCTTAGAAGCAGCCACCATTTAAAGAGTGCGTAATAGCTCACTGGTCGAGTGACTCTGCGCCGAAAATGTACCGGGGCTAAACGTATCACCGAAGCTGTGGATTGACATCTTTGA
>NZ_JBHZOX010000033.1:0-1720 GCF_042787905.1 Priestia sp. YIM B13551 | reverse complement strand
GATGTCAGTGGTAGGAGAGCGTTCTAAGTGCAGCGAAGTCAGACCGTAAGGACTGGTGGAGCGCTTAGAAGTGAGAATGCCGGTATGAGTAGCGAAAGACAAGTGAGAATCTTGTCCACCGAATGCCTAAGGTTTCCTGAGGAAGGCTCGTCCGCTCAGGGTTAGTCGGGACCTAAGCCGAGGCTGAAAAGCGTAGGCGATGGCCAACAGGTTGATATTCCTGTACCACCTCCCCGCCGTTTGAGTAATGGGGGGACGCAGTAGGATAGGGTAAGCGCGCTGCTGGATATGCGCGTTCAAGCAGTTAGGCTGATGAGTAGGCAAATCCGCTCATCATAAAGGCTGAGCTGTGATGACGAGGGAATTATAGTACCGAAGTTCCTGATTCCACACTGCCAAGAAAAGCCTCTAGCGAGGCGGGAGGTGCCCGTACCGCAAACCGACACAGGTAGGCGAGGAGAGAATCCTAAGGTGATCGAGAGAACTCTCGTTAAGGAACTCGGCAAAATGACCCCGTAACTTCGGGAGAAGGGGTGCTCTGGTAGGGTGTATAGCCCGAGAGAGCCGCAGTGAATAGGCCCAGGCGACTGTTTAGCAAAAACACAGGTCTCTGCGAAGCCGCAAGGCGAAGTATAGGGGCTGACGCCTGCCCGGTGCTGGAAGGTTAAGAGGAGGGGTTATCCTTTGGGAGAAGCTCTGAATCGAAGCCCCAGTAAACGGCGGCCGTAACTATAACGGTCCTAAGGTAGCGAAATTCCTTGTCGGGTAAGTTCCGACCCGCACGAAAGGCGTAACGATCTGGGCACTGTCTCAACGAGAGACTCGGTGAAATTATAGTACCTGTGAAGATGCAGGTTACCCGCGACAGGACGGAAAGACCCCGTGGAGCTTTACTGTAGCCTGATATTGAATTTTGGTACAGCTTGTACAGGATAGGTAGGAGCCTGAGAAGCCGGAGCGCTAGCTTCGGTGGAGGCGTCGGTGGGATACTACCCTGGCTGTATTGAAATTCTAACCCGCGGCCCTGATCGGGCCGGGAGACAGTGTCAGGTGGGCAGTTTGACTGGGGCGGTCGCCTCCTAAAATGTAACGGAGGCGCCCAAAGGTTCCCTCAGAATGGTTGGAAATCATTCGTAGAGTGTAAAGGCACAAGGGAGCTTGACTGCGAGACCTACAAGTCGAGCAGGGACGAAAGTCGGGCTTAGTGATCCGGTGGTTCCGCATGGAAGGGCCATCGCTCAACGGATAAAAGCTACCCCGGGGATAACAGGCTTATCTCCCCCAAGAGTCCACATCGACGGGGAGGTTTGGCACCTCGATGTCGGCTCATCGCATCCTGGGGCTGTAGTCGGTCCCAAGGGTTGGGCTGTTCGCCCATTAAAGCGGTACGCGAGCTGGGTTCAGAACGTCGTGAGACAGTTCGGTCCCTATCCGTCGTGGGCGTAGGAAATTTGAGAGGAGCTGTCCTTAGTACGAGAGGACCGGGATGGACACACCGCTGGTGTACCAGTTGTCTTGCCAAAGGCATCGCTGGGTAGCTATGTGTGGACGGGATAAGTGCTGAAAGCATCTAAGCATGAAGCCCCCCTCAAGATGAGATTTCCCATAGCGCAAGCTAGTAAGATCCCTGAAAGATGATCAGGTTGATAGGTCAGAGGTGGAAGCGTGGCGACATGTGTAGCTGACTGATACTAATCGATCGAGGACTTAACCAAACTTT
>NZ_JBHZOX010000032.1:0-4328 GCF_042787905.1 Priestia sp. YIM B13551 | reverse complement strand
TATACAGAAGTCTCTGCTAGCTTAAAAGTTTGCATGATTAATATGTCTAAAATTGCGAATGATATCCGATTAATGGCTTCTGGTCCTCGTGCGGGACTAGCTGAACTTATATTACCAGCTCGTCAACCTGGTTCATCTATTATGCCTGGAAAGGTGAATCCTGTCATGCCTGAAATGATTAATCAAGTGGCTTTTCAAGTAATCGGTAACGATCATACAATCTGTTTAGCTTCTGAAGCAGGACAGCTTGAACTAAATGTAATGGAGCCTGTTCTTGTGTTTAACTTACTTCAGTCAATTAGCATTATGAATAATGCATTTCATGTTTTTACAGAACATTGCCTAAAAGGCATTGAAGCAAATGAGGAACGTTTAAAAGAGTACGTAGAAAAAAGTGTAGGGATTATTACAGCTGTAAATCCACATATCGGATATGAAGTAGCAGCACGTATTGCTAGAGAGGCTATCTTAAATGGAAAATCCGTACGAGAGTTATGTTTACAATACGATGTATTAACTGAGGAGGAACTTGAATTAATTTTAAATCCATATGAAATGACAAACCCAGGAATCGCCGGTAACTCTCTTTTTGACAGAAGTTAAATAAACACCTACGAAGCAAAAGAGGCCTTTTTCAAAAGGCTTCTTTATTTTGAGTACAAACAAATATAGAGTTTTTTTTAAGATTAATGAAATCTATATTTATATTACGAAAAGTAAATTAATCTATAAAAGAGAATAATTTACTTTTTTATTTTTACTTGGGTTAAAATAATTTCAATAATTCAAAGAAAATCCTTAACTTTATTCCTTTAACGTTTTAAAACAGAACCGAATTAGGTGTTCGTAAAAGTATACTTTTACGGACTTTGAGTTTGTATAAAAAATTTATCATTCTCGACGTTCGTTTAAATTTAAAAATAATTTACGAACGTTCTTTAAAATACATGTAGTTTTACGAACGTTTTTAGCAAAGTAATAGATTGAAAAGTCTACTTCCTATAATCAAACTTATGGAAACTAGAAAAATAAAAATTACAACCCTACTCATTTCTGAGTTAGGGTTGTAATTTTTATTTATGCATGTAACTGTTGATTAACCAATCTCTTTACTCTCTCATAAGCTTTGACCTCGCCTTGGTAAAAACATGCACTGTTCCAGTCTTCTCTTTTCTCCGCATCCTTTCTCCACGCATCAGATTGTTCTATTAACTTATCAATGTGTTCAATAAATTTCTTTCGTTCCATTTAATCACCTTCTTTTATCATAATTGGAAATATTTATACGTTATTTTGATAAGTAATATTTCTAGAATTTAGTGAGAATACCTGTTGGAATTTGATATAATCTCCAAGACTTTTAGGAATAAAAGAAATGACCCCCAGTAATGAAAGTCATTTCTTTTATTTTATTGCCTGGTTATGCTCATTTTAATGAGTTATTTTGGTTCTTTTTTGATTTTAGGAACATTACTTATGTTAATTTAAAGGGAAATAAAAAAAGCTGCCAATACAGCTAGGCAGCCCTTCCTTAAATCTTCTCAATTATTCCCTCTATTATAAACTATAGAGGAGATATACTTATTTCTTTTGCTTGTTTGTTGATTTCTCATTGTTTTTCCCTTTTTCAGAAGTCGTAATATCCGTGTCTTTAATTTGACTTTCTGGTTTCTGATTGTTTACTGAGGCTGTAACCTTTTCAATCTCTTTAATAACAGGAGAAGTTGTCACTTTAAGTTGAGCTTCTTGTTTCTTGTTGGGTGAAAGTTTAACTTTTTCCTCTTTTGGAGCATCAGAGGCAATTGCAGCAGCAACTTCTTGATAACTTTGATCTACGTGATTATCCATGTTCTGATAGATTTCAGAGTCAGCAAGTTCATGAACCACAGGAAGCTCTGACTGTTCAATTTGTGCTTTTTCCTTTCGGACAGTATCCTTCATCTCTTTAATCTCTTGAATTTTACGCTTACCAATGATCACTTCTTCCACAACCACAGCTCTCTTAGTTACTTCAATTTGCTCCTCCATAATAGGAATACGAATGATCTCGTTCTCTGTCAATGGGCTACCATCATACTCACCGTCTATAATCGGTCGACGTTCTACGTAGACTTCCTCACGCATAACCGGAACCTGGATAGTTCGTAGTTCTTCTACAATTTCCTTACGAAGTTGTACTTCCCCAGTTTGAACACGTTCTTTCCTTACCTCGAGTTGCTCTTCACGAAGTTGCACTGACCTATGCCCCTCTGTCTCGTATGGCGACTCCCTAACCGTAGTATATGAAGGAATTGTTTGAGATTCATCCACATCAATTAGGACAAGGATTTTCCCTTCCTTTACATCCCTTTCACACTGTTTTGCAGTAAAACTTTGAATACCCATTCTAACAAGTTTTGAAGTTAGACCATCAGGTTGTGTAGTAGCCATTCCACCTGTCATCATGGTAAGAAAGCTATCGACCATCACGCCTGCCAATGAACTTACAGCTGGCGTTCCAGCTTCTATCATTACATGTGTTTCGGCTCCTAACTGTAGTGTTTTACTTCTATCCTTTGCTACTACCAATATATCTGTTTCACGATATCCTTGACGTTTTAACCCCTTAATTGCATGGATCGCTTCTTGCTTCGAATGAAAAGTCCCTGCAACTCGTTTTCTCGTTCTCATTTTTTCATCTCCTTAAATTTTAATTAAACGAAAACTTCTTTTCACATTTTATTCCATCCTTATTGTGTATATCATGTACCCAGTGGGTTTCTATTTAAAACTTGATACGGATGACTATGTAAATGACCCTTGAATTATAAAATGTAGAAAGATGAAGTAGAGGCAATAGCCAATAATCGGGAAAACTTTAGAGTTTTTATTGAAAAAGAACATTCGTTCGTATATAATATGAAAAAGGAAAAACCTCATATTTTTCCTTAATTGAAACATATAGGATATTTAATACAGAGATAATTTACAATTAGTTTTCATGGGGGAGAAAAAGCGATGAATTCTACATACCATCATTTAAAAGATACAAAAAAAGAAGAAGGGCAAAAAGAATTACTTGAGAGAAACCTAGAAGCTCATAGAAGTAGAAGATGGGTAACCAACTCCATTTACGTTATGTCCCTACTTGTAGTCGTACTTTGTTTCTATTTTCATGTACCACAGGCTGCAATTATTACTCTAATCTTATTTTTAATATGCGCAACTAGCGAAATACTGTATAGAGCGTTAGATAAAAAGATAGAACTACGGTTAAAACGGATTAAACAGGAGAAAAGAAAAATCATATTTAAAGAAAATAAATCCTAACAGTTTTTCTATAAATTCCTTTCTGCTATACAGATTTAAAATTATTTTTCACATGAGAACGAAGAAGAAAGAGTTAGCTTAGTCATAGAATAAAGTAAAAAAGCAGTCCTTTAACTATTCAAGGACTGCTTTCTTACTTTATAGAAGAGAAAGAGTAGCAAGAAATCGATCTTGATAAAGTGTATGACTATGTCGAATACCCGGATAAGGTGAGTGGAAGATGCGATCACTGCAATTCATCCTACTTCAAAAGTTCTGTAAAAGGTGGCATTTTTCTACGTGAATGTCGAGAGTGTGGCATGAAGAAAAGCATTTAGGTGGTATTTTTTGATGTGTATACAGAAAATAAGCCACCTAGGGATATCCAAAGTAGGTGGCTTATACGATAAACTTAATATGGAGTACGCTTTTAAAAATTAATTTCTGTCAAAAAGAGAGCTGCCAGATATACCTGGGTTCGTCATTTCATAGGGATTCAAAATTAATTCAAGTTCCTCCTCAGTCAACACGTCATATTGCAAACATAGTTCTCGTACCGACTTTCCATTTAAAATAGCCTCTCTAGCAATTCGTGCTGCTACTTCATATCCGATATGGGGATTTACGGCTGTAATAATCCCTACACTTTTTTCTACATACTCTTTTAAACGTCCCTCATTTGCTTCAATGCCTCTTAGACAATGGTTTGTGAAGACATGGAATGCGTTATTCATAATACTGATTGACTGAAGCAAGTTAAACACAAGAACAGGCTCCATCACATTTAGTTCAAGTTGACCTGCTTCTGATGCCAGACAAATTGTATGATCATTACCTATAACTTGAAAAGCTACTTGATTAATCATTTCAGGCATGACAGGATTGACCTTTCCAGGCATAATGGATGAACCAGGTTGACGAGCTGGTAAAATAAGTTCAGCTAATCCTGCACGAGGGCCAGATGCCATTAATCGGATATCATTCGCAATTTTAGACATATTAATCATGCAAACTTTTAAGCTAGCAGAGACTTCTGTATA
>NZ_JBHZOX010000031.1:0-4758 GCF_042787905.1 Priestia sp. YIM B13551 | reverse complement strand
GAAAAAACATCTTCATAGGACTTTTACGTTTTTGCATAGAATATTTTTATAACTTCAAAAGAAAAGGGAGATGATTTCGTGGATCAGCAAATAGAAACCAGAAAAGAAATAAAACTCTTGGATTCTGAAATTGATTTGTGTAATCAGATTAGAAAATTATTGGTCGAAAGAGGTCAGATGTATTTAGAATCTAAGCAAGAGTATACGGAATATGAAGTTTTACAAATTGCTTTAAATAGACTAATGAACGAACTAACTTTTAGGTATTAAAAGACTAAAAAAAACCTGAAAATATATAGAATATGAATATTGTGTGGAATGTTACATAATAAATTTATCTAAGATAGAAAAAAGAGAAGATCAGAAATATGATCTTCTCTTTTAGTTTATAGCTTCCGGTAAAATCCATTATGTTAACTACGAATGTATACCATATACAGGGTGAAAACAGAAAAAACTCCTGTGACCTGTTCAGGAGTTTTTTCTGCTAAGGAAGAAAATTAGTTGTAGATGCCGAGTCGGAGGGCATCTTGAGTAGTTTGCTCGAAATACTACTTATTATTCAGTATTACTCTTTCTTAGTTATCCGGATTAAATAATCTGTCAAAAAGATAATAGCAAAGGGAATGATCGAAACAATGAAGTACGAAATAAATGCCTTACGTATTTTACGATTCATATATATTAAATCCACCTTTATATACTGATATGAGTATTTAAGGATTTCTTGAATAGAATGTTCAATTAAACAAGAACTCATGCATATCAAGAAAAAGCAGGAAATATCATGTTGCATTTGAATACTAGTTATATACTTTTAAAACAAAAATGGGGGATAGTAGGATGCTGGTAAAAGAGATGTTAAATAAAATTATGGTGAAAGAAATGACGATTAAAGAATTAGCTGATCAATTTGACGTAAGCACTCGTACCATTCAACTAAAGATTAAAAAATTAGGCTATGAATGGGACAGTAAACAAAGTATTTATCGTTATGTTGGAGAAGAACCAGAACCTTTAGAACTTGATTTTAGTACCCTTATCTCGAAAAACAGCAAAGTGCCAGCAGAACAAAAGCTAGCTAATAGTGAAGTAGCAGCTAGTATTAGCTATGTAAATGAAAGTGAAAGCACTGGTGATAGCTTTTTAAAAGCTAGTATGAATGCTAGCAAAGTAGATGCAATTGATCTCTTGCTGCAGAATCCAAATGATCGTTCAAAAAGAGTGTATCGAGGTTTTTACTTTGACGATGATGTTTTAAGTATTATTGATCGAGTTCCTAAGAGTTATAAATCTGAATTAGTAAATGAAGCTTTGAGAAAAGTCTTTAAAGAAAAAGGATTGTTAGACTAAGAAACTCACCTATATTCAAGGTGAGTTTTCTTTGTTATTTGACAAATAGGGTTTGCAAAAATGTAAGATTTGGTAGAAAATTAGACATAAGAAAAAGCCCTCAAGTTTTCGCGGACTCGGAGGACTTCTTCTAAAAAATATTAAGAAGGAATTAACCTTCAACTACATAACTTTATAAATGTATTCTAACACAATAAGGTTAATTTCTTCCACAAAAAAATGGAGGAATTAAAGTTGGAAAAAGCATTAGAAGCAGCCGAAAGAAAAGCTAGATTAAGAGATATTGATAATTCAAAGGTGTTAACACAAGAAGAATTAGATTTAGCAAATCAACTGCAAGCTAAAGCAAATGCAGGAAAAATGAAATTAGTACCTGAAAAAAAAGTAAAAAATAAAGCAAAATTTGCTCAAATTATCCAAGAAAACTGGCTCTATTTAATTCAAAACGAAATTTTGAAAAATGAAGAGATTATGTTTTTAAATAAAATTTTAGGATTTATTGGATTCCGTTCAAATTGTTTAGTACAAGATATAAAAGCAAAAGAACAAATTCCAATGACTCAAACAGAGCTTGCAGAAGCTTTAAAAATGAGTCGAACTAATGCTAATAGACTAATAAAACAATTAATAGAAAAGGGAATCATGGGAAAGTTTGAATCAGGTAGAGATGGTCTTAATGCTAAGATGTATGCCTTATATATAAATCCAAACATTATTTTATGTGGAGATCGTGACAACATAAATGAAACTCTACAAACTATGTTTAAAAAAAGATCTAAAGAATTAAAAAATTTACCGATAAGATTGACTTAAAAATCTCCTTTTAGGAGATTTTTTTGTTTCTTGCTCAATTTCATATGTATTGAGTTCAATACTAAACTGTCTTGAACTCAATACATATGAAAAAGCCTAAAAACCTTTTCATATCAAGGGTTTTTAGGCTTTTATGTACTTAGTGCCTTCTCACTCTCTATTAAATAGCAATTCGCTGATAGAATTGCAAGAGTCTTTTTATATTTTTTTCGTTAGAAAAAACAACCCATAATGGCTATTTTCCATACAAGGTTCGAGTAGTATTTTTTAAGAAAATCACTTAAAAAATCTCCACTCTTTTCTCCTTGCATTTCAAATTTCGGCAGGTGAGGGCATATCGCCAAGCCGACCATACCCAAAACGAAGTTAATGATGATCGGCTTGTGCTAGCAATTGTACCTGCCGAACCGCCAGAGCAATCGTCCTAGAATATTTCTTTCCTTAATTTTTAAATGACGTAAAAGGGGACTAGTCCCCAAACCCCTAGCCAGCACTCCACCCCAAAACAAAGGTGAATTGATTAATCAATCATCAATCAATTAGTAGGGATTTCTAAACATCTAACGAAAATATATATAGTTTCTTTTAGTGATTGATGATTAATCGATTGAGTAATTGGAGGAGGTAATTTTGTATCATGGATTGGATAACCGTTAATAAAATCTCTAAAATGATTGATACACCTGTTCCAACTGTAAGAAGATATATACAAAAACACCAAGCTTTTTTCAATACTAGGAGAGAAGGAAAAAAGATTTTATTACATCCTGATTCTGTAGAGGTTTTAAAGAAAATTAGGAAATGGTATGTGGTTGATAACATGATTGATACTGAGATAGATAATAAGCTTAAAGCCGATGGTTACAAGGCTTTTATTGATGTTGAATCAATCAATCATGAATCAATTGAACACGAATTGGACTCTTCTTCTTTAGATTTTGTGAAAGCTATGTTTAAAGAACAAAGAGTGATTAATGAGCAACTTATGGAGAATAACAAGTTATTGGTCGAAGAGATAAAAGAAATCAAACAAAGTTATAAAGAGAGCGAAAGCAAAAGAGAACAAAGGGATTTAGCTTTGATGGAGATTGTACGATCGATGCAAGAAACAAAAAAATCAATCGCTGCCTCAGAAGAAAAAAAGAAGTGGTGGGAGTTTTGGAAATAATGTAATTTCATGGGGAATAATGTCGGGAATTTAAGAATAAACATGTAGTATACATAGAGATAAGACCGCCTTATATACTTATAGATAATGGGCGGTCTTTGTTATGAGTATTCTCTAATTTCGAACGGTTGTCTAATTACATAAACAAAGTGTAGACGTATTAGTGAAACTGAAAATACAGGATATATATAAAGCTTATAATTGGCAATTTCTAAGGAAGGGGGGATATTTTTTGTCTGATGATAAAAAAGGAAGGATAACAACAGGAATTGGAATATGTCTAGGGTTAGCGTTTGGGGCTATTTTCGGGTTGCTTTTTGATAATCTCGCCCTAGGCCTTGGAATAGGTAGTGCAGTAGGATTAGCAATTGGGTTGGGCAAGTAAATAAAGGAGTTTTATAAGGAATAAGAGTACTATATTCCGCGATTGTCAATGGTAAGCGGACCGTAGGGAGCATTAAGGAATTGACAATCTCTCCAAACCAAGACCCTCTTGGCACTCAAACAAACTCGTTTGTTTGACGCCAACCGGCGAGGGAGCCCCCTCAAAAAAGTGAGGGGGTTGGGGGAGTTTTTTGAGGGGGGTTAAGGGGAAGAGTTCCCCTTACAGGTGGTGGACGGCGTCCACGGTCTTAACGAAAAAGGGCATCCGTTAAGGATGTCTTTTTTCTTTTTGGCGGAGCCAAACACAGGGAGGAATTCCGACCGCCCACCTCGTAGAGCGCGCTCCCAATTTGATCGAAGATGAAAAATTGGTGTAATGCGTTACACCAAATCTCAAGTTGTGGTATGCTCTACCTAAGAACAGTGGTCAAAATGGGGAAAGCAGGATAGCGAAATAAAGGACTATCAGAATGCAAAAGTCCCCGAAGACGAAATAACGGAGATCCAGAAACACAACCAACGAGAAGGAAAAGTTAAAATAAGAGGTTAAGAGGGAATTAGATAGTGAGTATAAAGCTCATATAAGCCATATAAGCAATGATTCGTTAATTGAGAATAAAATATACATAAAAAAATAAAAAAGAGCCGTGTGCAGGCAAATAAGAGTTATGAGCAAGAATTTGAGCGAGAATAAATCATTTATGATATAATGCCCGTTCATCAGCATATTCAATTTGAAGATATGAAGGTACTCTCTTTCAAAGAGAGTACCTTTTTACGTATAGTGAATAAATTCTTCACCTGTTAATGAAAATAGGAGGTTTTCTTATATGGACTACACATTTTTTCCGGTGGTTATTTCATTAGTTGCTTTAACATTTGCAATGCAAGCGCAGTTAGAAAATAAAAAATTAAGGCAACAAATTAGAGAGCTAGAAAGAAAACAGATTTAAGGTAACCTTATTAACAAAATAAAAAGCCACCTCGGCATTGGCAAGCGAGGTGGCTTTTTTGTAAGGGTTCGTTCATACGTATCCGAA
>NZ_JBHZOX010000030.1:0-5997 GCF_042787905.1 Priestia sp. YIM B13551 | reverse complement strand
AGTTTTATAAGGAATAAGAGTACTATATTCCGCGATTGTCAATGGTAAGCGGACCGTAGGGAGCATTAAGGAATTGATAATCTCTCCACACCAAGACCCTCTTGGCACTCAAACAAACGCGTTTGTTTGACGCCAACCGGCGAGGGAGCCCCCTCAAAAAAGTGAGGGGGTTGGGGGAGTTTTTAGGATGGGGTTAAGGGGAAGGGTTCCCCTTACAGGTGCTGGACAGCGTCCACGGTCTTAAAGAAAAAGGGCATCCGTGAAGGATGTCTTTTTTCTTTTTGGCGGAGCCAAACACAGGGAGGAACGCCGACCGCCCACCTCGTAGAGCGCGCTCCCAATTTGACCGAAGGTGAAAAATTGGTGTAGTGCGTTACACCAAATCTATAGTTATGGTATGCTTAACCTAGGAACAGTGGTCGGAATAGGGGGAAATAGAATGGCGCAATATGGGATTATCAGGGTACAAAAATTCAAAAAAGAAGCAATTACAGGCATACAGAAACACAATCAACGAGAAGGAAAAGAAAGCAAAAATAAGGACATTGATTCAGACAGAACAAGCTTGAATTATGATTTAGTGAACGAGGAGAAAATTAAATATCACGAAAAAATTAAGGAAATGATCGATGCAAGAGTGAAGAGAAAAATTCGTGCAGATGCTGTCTTGATATCAGAGTTCTTTATTTCTGCGAGTCCAGAATATATGAATACGTTATCTGATGGTCAACAGAAGGTTTATTTTCAAGAAGCTTATGAACATATTTCTGAGAAGTATGGAAGGCACAACATTTTATATGCGGTGGTACATTATGATGAATCAACACCTCATATGCATGTTGGAGTGGTTCCTATCACAGAGGATGGACGATTAGCTGCAAAGAGCTACTTTCATGGGAGAACGAAAATAAAAGCAATTCAGGACGATTTTCATACCCAAATGAGTATGAAAGGCTTCAAGATTGAACGTGGCAAATCAAGTGAAGTAAAACATAAGAGTGTTCATGAGTTTAAGAAAGAAGAACGACAAAAAGAGCTAAATCAATTAGAGCGACAACTAGTTTTTAAAGAAAAAGAGATAAATAGAATTGATACATTACGACAAATCAAAGAAGAGGGACCTACCGAATTACGAAGTGATCGACGTATTGAAGAACTTTGGAGTACTTCTTTAAACATCAATACATCTAAAACAGCCTTCGGAGGAAAAGTGAAGCTTGAACAAGGTGATTTTGATGGACTTATGGATTTAACGAAGAATTTGCAAAGTACACTTGTTGCTGAACATCAACGTACCCATGCTTTGAGTCAAGAAATAGATCGTAAAAATAAAGAGAATAAGGCTTTAAAGGAACAATTAGAAGACATAAAGCAAGATTTGAGTGTTTATGTTTCTCATCAAAATGGAGAAGTAGAGAAAGCAAAGAAGCAAATGAGAGAGAAACTTGTGCGTGATTTTTCTGCTGAACAAAAAGAAAACGTAAAAGAAGAGGCTAAGAGAGAACTAGATACTGAATATAAGGCCCATATAAGCCATTTAAGCGATGAATTAACCACGGAAAAGCAAAACCACAAATTCACTAAAGAATTGCTTAAAAAGGAAAATAAAGCTTCAGATAACATGACTGAATATGTGATGAAGATTACACAAGATTATGTTCCTAAAGAGCAATTGGACAAGGCTAATAGAAAAGTAGAGCAATTAGAAAAAGAAAATAAGATGTTAAAAGTATGGAAGGAGAAAGCCTTAAACTGGTTAGAAAAGCATTTAGAGAGCTCTCCAATGGTTGCTTTTATTCAACACGTAGGTGGTATCCAGAAGCGAACTAAAAAGCAAGAACAAGGATTTGAGCGAGAATAAAGTGTTTATGATATAATGCCCGTTCATCAGCATATTTCATTTGAGGTACTCTCTTTTAAAGAGAGTACCTTTTTATGTAAAGTGAATAAATTCTTTACTTGTTAATGAATTAATGAAAATAGGAGGGTTTCGTATATGGATTACACATTATTTCCTGTGGTTGTTTCATTAGTTGCCTTAACATTTGCAATGCAAGCGCAGTTAGAAAATAAAAAATTAAGACAACAAATTAGAGAGCTAGAAAGAAAAGAGACTTAAGGTAACCCTATTAACAAAATAAAAAGCTACCTCGGCAGTGGACGCGAGGTAGCTTTTTCACAGGGTTCAAACGTTTAACAAATATCGAAAAGATAGCTGCAAACAAATTATAGCATATTTTTTCCATAAAGACTACATTTTACCGTAAGAACATATGTATAAAAGGTAGCCTTTTTATACATCTTTCCTTCAATCACCTGAAGAGAAAACGTAGTCATATCAAGGATGTATAAAAAGCTGCATAAAGCAGAAATCGTAGCCTTATGAGAACCCTTATGCGAGAAGGGTTCTCTTTTTTGATGTGTACCGGAAAGAGACATTATGTTAACTAACCTTGTATAGCATATACAGGGTGAAAACAGAAAAAACTCCTCAGGAGGTCGGGAGTTTTTTCTGCTACATTCATTTTATTGAAGGATCGAAAGCTTACTGCTTCTTGAGTAGTTTGCTCAAAGGTTGCACCAGCTATGCAACCTTTACATAGCAAATTTGCAATAGAATATTGCATGGGTAAAAGAAAAAGCAGGCTTAAGCCTGCTCTTATAGCCTTTAAGGCTATATATAGTTAAGAAGTACGTATTAGTTTTTGTGAGGGCTCTTGATGTAAATTCTGAAACTGTTGAACAGCTTCTGTCATAGATGGTGTATTCAACTTCTTTAAGATACTTCTTCTTTGATTCTTAATCGTGCACTCTTCTTTATGGAGAATGTCTTGTATTTCTGAAATAGAATGACCATCAATAGCAAGAGCAAACACTTCTTGTTCTGCTTTAGTAAATTGATTCATGAAGACTTTCTCTTTCAGGATTTTGCATTCTTCTTCTACACTTTTCAGTCGAGCAACTTCATCAACTAAATCAGAAGCTATACTTAAAATATTTTCAATACCCATTAATAGTTTTTCACTTTGATCCATGATAAGACCCTCCTATTTTTTGAGGGCAACCCATGTTATAATCAACTTGTATATGTTGTCCATGGGGGTGCTTCCTTTGCAGAGGAAGTGCCCTTTTCATTTTATTTAGTTTGGACCTGCTGTGATTCGTTTGGATCACCTCCTTAAATAATTAATTTTTTCGATGAACTCCAAACTGTAAGTCAACTAACTTCATAGCTACTTTTTTAACATCTAATTCGTGTTCTAAAAAGTTAATTATTCTTTTAATGTCTTTAATACGATTAGTATTTGGTTCTTCAAGTTTTTCAAGGTAAGTTAGTACTCTTTTAGCCTCTTTAACTCTGTTTTCATGAGACTTCATTTTTTTAAGCACTAAGTCACGATTACTCACTTTAGACCCTCTCTTTCACGTAAAGCTTTAAAACGATCAAATTGACTTCTGTATTGATAATCTTTATTTTCTTTTTTACTAACTAGAATTTTCCCATCATATTTAGCAAATTTCTTTTTAGAGTTATAATCTGTCCAAGCAAGGTCAGCATTAACAATATAAATATTGGATGTACCCATTTTTAAAACATCAATAAATCCATTCTCTTGTAAGAGTTTAACTGCTCTATAGACTGTTGTACGTGATTTTCCAAAGTAGTCTATAAACACTTCATAAGAGCAAGCTAATGCATTTCTTGTATCCATATGTTCTAAGATGAAAAATAATATAGAGCTTGCAAAACCATGATTACTCATAAGCCATCTTATTTCTGGCATGTGTTCTCTATAAAGCTGAACAAAATTAGCATTTTTATCGTTTTCTTTTTTTATCTTTTCTCTTTCTTCTTCACGCTCTTGAATTTCCATAAATTTGTGAAGCATTTGTAATTCATTTTTTGTTAGTTCGACTTTCACTTTTTCTTCTTCCAACTCCTTTTGTCCCTCCTTATTTTTCTTCAAATGTTTCACCAGCTATGAAACATATATGTATCACTTTTGAAACATCTCGTTTCATTGTGTACATTATATTCCAAATAAGAAACAAAGTAAATACTTTTTGAAACATCTTGTTTCATTATGTTTCACCAGCTATGAAACATATATGTTTCACCAGCTATGAAACATTTAAACTTTTAAAACCCTTCTATACCAATACTTTTAAGAGCTCTTCTTTCTATATCTGATGTTTGCTATTTGAAATACAAGGTTCGAGTAGTATTTTTTAAGAAGATCACTTAAAAAATCTCCACTCTTTTCTCCTTGTATTTCAAATTTCGGCAGGTTAGGTTATCTCGCCAAGCCGACCATACCCAAAACGAAGTTAATCATGATCGGCTTGTAATAGCAATTGTACCTGCCGAACCGCCAGAGCAGCCGTTCTAAATTTCTGTTTTCTAAAAATAGGAGACGCAAACGGGGACTAGTCCCCGAACCCCTAGCCAGCTCGCCACCCCAAAACGAACGGGGAAACGGGTATGAACGATTGCCATGCATCGAATGAAAATTGGTTGCATGGGGGGCGTGCACTTGTTTTTGTTATAAATAAAATTTAACAAATCATATTAGTTTCAAAACCTTGATATAATAGGGTTTATCGTATAAGAACGCCCCCCATGCATAACTAAAACGATGTGCATGGGGGGCGTTCTTTGTTATTGTTTAAAGGATATTTGAGATACGAAGTATAACTCTTTATATAATTATAATTGCACGGGAGGGAACGATATGTCAGATGCGAAACTTGGGCAAGAGCCGGCTTATTGGACTGGTGAGGTAGCAAAGAAGCTAGAGATATCTGATAGTACTTTGAGAAAGTGGTGTATTCAATTGGAGGCCGCAGGTTATAAATTCATTAAGGGAGAGAATGACAGCCGTGCATTTACCGATCATGACCTGAAGGCTCTACAATTGTTTAAACAATTTGTAAAAGTTCAACGAAAAACCAAAGAAACTGCGTGTTTAGAAGTAGTCGAGCGTTATGGCACACGTACAGGAACACCCCCCATGCAACCAGCACAAATGGCCGTGCAAGCCCATGAATTCAAGGATAAAATTGATGATATGGCTCAAAGCCTTGAAGAGATAAAAAAACAATTAAATGAACAAATGGAGTTTAATAAAAAGCTTGTAGAACGTATGGATCGGCAGAGTATGACTCATATACGTGAAATTCAAGAGACGAGAAAACAACTTGCTGCCTCAGAAGAAAAAAAGAAGTGGTGGGAGTTTTGGAAGCTTTAACTTAAGTTTTCCAAACCATATAAGTTCCCACATTATTGACAACCTTAATAATGTATCAGGAACAACATATAGTATGTTTTTCATAATACTTAAGAGAAGATTTATTGAAAAATGGCACCTTAAAGGTGTCTTTTTCTTTGTATCATGACATGTTCTATATGATATTTGCCCCTTATGTTTGTTATAGAGGCAATTGTCAGCTTTACCTAAAAACAAGGGCGAATAACATGTAATTTTCAAGATACTTTTTATAGATAACATTGATTACGTCAGTAATTAGTTAACTATAAAAATCCTCTCTCTTTTTCTCCTGGTTTTTCATTGGTTTATTTTTAGAATGTGATGATGGGGGCATTGGAAATAATGTCGGGAATTTACGAATAGATATATAGCATACATAGAGATAAGACCGCCTTATAAACTGATACATAATGGGCGGTCTTTGTTATGAGTATTCTTTAAGTTCGAATAAAGCTTATAATTGATAATTTCTAAGAAAGAGGGGATATTTTTTGTCTGATGATAAAAAAAGGAGGATAACAATAGGAATTGGAATAGGTATAGGGTTGGCATTCGGGGCCATCTTCGGTTTACTTTTTAATAATCTTATCTTAGGCCTTGCAATAGGTGGTGCAGTAGGATTAGCAATTGGGTTGGGCAAGTGAACAAAAGAGTTTTATAAGGAATAAGAGTACTATATTCCGCGATTGTCAATGGTAAGCGGACCGTAGGGAGCATTAAGGAATTG
>NZ_JBHZOX010000003.1:0-543978 GCF_042787905.1 Priestia sp. YIM B13551 | reverse complement strand
GAATTCCTTTTTGTGCAAGCTCAGCCGCAATTTCTTTTGATGCTACCGGAGAAATCGAACTCATATCGATGATAACGCTTCCTTCTTTTGCGCTATGAATTAACCCTTCTTCTCCAAGTACCACGCTTTTTACATGATGTGAAGCCGGAAGCATCGTGATCATCACGTCGCTGTTCACTGCAACTTCAGCAAGACTTTCTGCTCCAAATCCTCCTGCTGCTTTCACTTCTTCCACTGCTGCTTTATTAATATCGTAAACCGTTACCTCAAAACCTGCTTTTAATAAATTGAGTGTCATCGGTTTTCCCATAATTCCAAGTCCAATAAATCCAACGCGTTTTGTCATTTCCGTTTCCTCCCCTTGTTGTATACGTTTTCAAATACGTTTTTAAAAAAATAATGTATACGTTAAAATATTTTTTGTATACATTTCTGATAATTTTGTATACACTCATCATATTCGCATTTTATTTATTTGTCTAGACTTTTTTTAAATGAAATTTATTTCTAAAAGCGAAACTTTCCGTCCCACCTTTTCACAAGTTATAGTATGATTTGGGTATACGCGTACAAAATGATAAAAAATAAAGAGAGAAAGAGACGAGATTTCCTCGTGTCGAATGCTAGAGGTGAAGTAGAGTATGTTAAGAAATCAAGGTTCTCGTTCGTCTCATCACCCTTCTTATGAGATGATTCGAGATAAAATTTTAAATGGTGAGCTTGAAGGCGGTACAAAAATCGTCGAAGAAAAACTAGCGAGCGAGCTTGGATTTAGCCGAACGCCGATTCGTGATTCCATTAGACGCTTAGAATATGAAGGACTGATTGTTCGAAAAAAAGTGGTGTCGCCGACAGAAAAAGACTTACGCAACTTGTTTGAAGTGCGAATGCTGCTAGAAGGCTCAGCTTCTAAAGCTGCCGCAACGTTTTTGTCTGATAACGAATTAGAAGAATTAAAGGAATGCGTAGACATCGGAAGAAACGGATCGTTTGAAGAAATTATGAGCGCGAATGAACGGTTCCACGCTATTATTGTGAACGCAAGCAACAATGACGTAATGATTAATATCATCGACCGCATGCAGTCCATCATTTACTTATTCCGTCATACTGTGGTGTTTTACAACCGCCCGTTTTTAATTGACGAACACGAAGACATTTATAAAGCTATTAAAGAACGCAATGCTGAAAAAGCACAAACGTTAATGCAAGAGCATCTTCAAAAAGATTTGGAGTTTTGCCTCCATTTGCTTCAGCGAAGACAATAAAAAAGCTGCCAATCGGCAGCTTTTTTATACGTACATCTTTTCTTTTATAGAAATATCAGCTAACTGTCCGCTGCTGTTTTTGAACACCACGTGTTTCTTTGAAAACTTCGTTGGCGAATCAATACCGGCAGCTGCTGCTAAATTAAACAATCCTTCACGTAATGACAGCACGTAGTTGCACACGCGGTATGACTTTTCTTCAATAATAAGCGCTTTTTGCAGCTTTGGATCTGTTGT
Organism: Priestia sp. YIM B13551; assembly: GCF_042787905.1. NCBI lineage: Bacteria > Bacillati > Bacillota > Bacilli > Caryophanales > Bacillaceae > Priestia > Priestia sp. YIM B13551. The sequence goes on along the minus strand of NZ_JBHZOX010000003.1, from coordinate 542,473 downwards.
GGCTACGCCTACTGGACAACGATTATTGTGACAAACCTGCGCTTGAATACAGCCAACAGAAAACATAAAGCCTCTGGCAATATTAACGCAGTCGGCACCTAATGATAAAGCCGTTGCAACTTTATCAGCCGTTAACAGCTTGCCTGATGCAAAAAGTTTTACTTGATCACGAACGCCATACTTTTTAAGCAGTTCATCCACAAAAGGAAGTCCTGAAAACAGCGGTACGCCCGCTCCGTCCGCTAATTCTTGAAACGATGCGCCTGTTCCTCCTTCTGCTCCGTCGATCGTAATAAAGTCAGGACCGCTTCCCGTCTCTTTCATATAGGCTGCCATTTCTTCAAGATCATTTGTGTTTCCAACAACAACTTTAATCCCTACTGGCTTGCCGCCTACATCTCGAAGTTTTTCAATAAACTGAAACATTTCAGGATACGAAGCGAACTCTTTAAAACGGTTTGGGCTGTCTACAGATTCTCCTGGCTTTAAGTTGCGGATTTCAGCGATTTCTTCCGTTACTTTTGAACCGTCTACGTGACCGCCTCGCGTTTTGGCTCCTTGCGCCAGCTTGATTTCAAACGCTTTGATTTGTTTCATTTCACTTTTCTTTTTAAATTCTTCCCATGAAAATTCGCCTTCTTTTGTCCGAACGCCAAAAAGCCCTGGACCAATTTGAAAAATGATATCGACGTTTCCTTTTAAATGATACGGTGACAGTCCGCCTTCTCCCGTGTTCATCCACGTGCCGCCTGCTCGTCCTAATCCTAGTGATAAAGCGGTAATCGCATGGTCACCAAGTGCTCCAAAGCTCATGCCGGATTGGCCGATTAATCCTTTTACAACAAACGGATTTTTGCATGAAGGACCTATGACGACCGCATCTTCATCCCTCAAATAAAACGGATCCGCTTCTTTTTCTTCGCGGTGCTCTCTTCGGCTGAATAAGTTATCCGCGTCCATTTTATATACTTTCGTTTTAATTTTTTGCGTATTATCCGCTTTCATTTCGTCGCGCTGCTTTGGAAATACTGCATTTCGAATATAATAGCCCGGTTCGCTAAAATCACGCTCTGAGCCAAAACCCATCATTCGGTTTAGATATTTACCCGACTTAACGGTTTGTTCATATTGATTTCTAGAAAACGGCTTGCCTTCGTTATTATTTAAAAATAAATACTGACGCAGTTCAGGCCCCATTTTCTCAAAAATATAGCGCATTTTTCCGAGCAGCGGATAATTTCTCAAAACTGAATGCTCTTCTTGTTTTTCATCTTTCACCCAAAGAATAATAGCAATGATAACCGGGACTACAATCACAAGCATCATTACCCCGCCAAAAATAAGTAAAATAATTTCAAACACTCCCATGATATCCCTCCTAAAAAGACTCTCCTGTAAGGAGAGTCACTGATTAAAGCATTCTGCTTAGTCCTTTGCGAAGCGGCGGCATTTCGAGCTCATGTTCTTTGAAAAACTTTTTCATGATGTGCTTCGAATAATTGGCTGCTTGTCCAAATGAAATTTTGCCTGGAAGCGGCGGTTCATCCGCGACAACCACATCAATCACAACAGGAACATTCGCAAGCGCTGCTTTTTCAAATGCTGTTTCCAGCTCTTCATATTTTTCAACGCGGTAGCCAATTCCTCCGCATGATTCAGCGAACTTTGCAAAGTTCATTTCACCAAGCTGCGTTTGATAATCCAAGTGACCTTGAAGCGCTTGTTCATATTTAATCATCCCGATTTCACTGTTATTAAGGACGACGACAACAATCGGCAGCTTATACTTCACAGCCGTTACAAAATCTTGCATCACCATCGTAAAGCCTCCGTCACCACATACGGCTACCGATTGTTTTTCAGGATGCGCAAGCTTTCCTGCAATGGCTGCCGGAAGTCCGCAGCCCATCGTTGCCAGCCAGCTGGAAACCACAAATTTTTGATTTGTCATGCGGAAATGTCTCGCCATCCATACCGTCACGTTCCCGACATCAACAGATACAATCGCATCATCATCAACGATTTTTTGAAGCTTAGGAATGACTTGCTGCGGCTTGATTGGCGTACTCACTTCATTTTCTTCTTTTTCTACGTGTTTCCACCAGTTTTCCATATTAACTTGACACTCTTCTAAAAAACGGCGATTTTCTTGATAATCTAAATTATGCGTAAGCTGTGACAGCGTCGTTTTAGAGTCACCGACTAAGCCGATTGATACAGGGTAGCGTCTGCCAATTTGTGTGGCATCTGAGTCCAGCTGGATTGCTTCGGCTCCATCTGGTAAAAACTCACGGTATGGATACGAAGTCCCAATCATAATCAGCAAATCGGTTTCTTCCATCGCTTCATACGCAGGCTTCGTCCCGAGCTGGCCGAGCTGGCCTAGATTATAAGGGTGACGGTCAGGCAGTATTCCTTTAGCGGGAAGCGTAAAAATAACCGGAGCCGCAATTTTCTCTGCGAACTGCGCTAGTTCAAGCTTCGCATGCTTTGCACCTGTTCCTGCTAAAATAACCGGTTTTTTTGCATATTTAATAGCTAGAAGCGCTTTAGCTACATCTTCTGGGTCACTGTGAGAAATGGATTTTGATACATTCGCAATTGGCGTTTTTTCGTCAATTTTAATTGTTGAAGACGGAATATCATCTGGAATAACTAAGACAGCGACACCTTTTTTAGCATAAGCTGTTCGAATCGCTTGCTGCAGCAAATGCGGAAACGATTCAGGCGAGTCTACTCGGTGATTAAACACCGACACATCATCAAAAACACGTTCTAAGTTCACTTCTTGAAACGACTCGTTGCCAAGCTTCGCACGTGGCACCTGTCCGGCTAATACTAACACCGGTGCTCCGTCTGCTTTCGCATCATATAAGCCGTTTAGCAAATGAATCGCACCCGGGCCTCCAATCGACAGACACACACCGATTTTGCCCGTGATTTTTGCGTAAGAAGATGCCGCAAGTGCACCTACTTCCTCGTGACGGACTTGAATAAATTCAATTTCGTCTTTTTCACTGCGCAAGTTATCCATGAAATGATTGATTGAATCTCCCGGCATACCGAAAATGTGATCAATATTCCATTCTTTTAATACAGACATGGCTGCTTTTCCAGCTGTAGTTTTTATCATATTCAGCCTTCCTTTCTTTAACGTTGTTTCTATTCCATACCACAATGAAAGAAAGACAAAACAAGGGACTTTCCCGTTTTTATGGAAAAGTCCCTTGTTTTCAGCTGAATAATTTAAATAAACTAAATTTTTTCATCGGCTCAGGCTCCAATTGATGAACCGGGCGGCCGTCGATAATCGCTTCTGCATTTTCAATAAAAAAATAAAGTTCTGAAGCACCGTACATATCGGAAATGTAATCATACGCTTTTGAAAGTGAATAGTCGTGGTAATTGCGAGCATGAACGCCAGAGGCAATCACGTGGGCTAAGCGGTATTTAATAAACGTAAATGCCGCTTTTCTTTCCTTTTTTCCGTTTAAACCGAGAATACTAGCGGCGCTTAGCTGAACGAGTACGCCTTTTTTAACAAGCTCATACAAACGCTCAGGGTAATCTCGGAAAATTGGGTGACATTCTGGTGAACGAAGAATAGGCACAATGCCTTTTGTTAGAAGATCAGACAGTATCTTTTCAAAATAAGGTGGGACTTCATAGTCAGGCAGTGAAAGAAACAAATATTTATCGGTGTGATTAAGTGTAAGAAGCTGATTTCGCTCATAGTTTCGCAGAAGCTGAGGCGATAAAGGGACAAGCTGACCTGGTAATACTTGAAGAGGAATATATGAATTTGTAAGCCATTCATTAGCTGCATTCACATAGAGAAATAAATGGTGTTTCATAAACTCTTGATCGCTATCATAAAGCGGCGTCGCCACCACGGACTGAACACCTTGATCCGCTAAAGAGCGAGCCATCTTCAAAAAGCCGTCTACTTCCTCAGGTCCGCTATCGATATTAGGCAATATGTACGTATGAATATCAATCACTTTATTTCCCTCCCTGCGTTTTGTATAGCTCTATTCTACGACGATTTTAAATGTGAAACTATGTATTCTTCTCGACATTTACTTCCACGAACCCCGGAAAACCGCGTACTTTCCTGTTACCTACTTAACTAACAATATTTTACTATCACTCTCTGTGAAAACGCAAACAAAATTTGTAAAATAGCTCCAAATAATAATGAAAAAAGAAGGGACTGAAATAGGTCTTTGTATGCAAATACCCTGATTAAACAGAAGTTAATCAGGGTACAAAGGGAAAAGTTAAAAGATTCCTAGGAATTTTGTTTTTTTAATGCGTTCAGGCTCTTGTTTATAGACAGCCTTCCCGCTCGCAATAGCCTCTGCATTTTCCATAAAATGATAAAGCTTGCTGTTGCCGTATTTTTTAGACACAGCCGAATAGGCTTTTTGCAGGCCGTACTGCTGATAGTTTTCACGATTCACACCTGACGCAATAACGTGGGCTAAGCCGTGGTCAATGAATTGATAAGCTGCTTTTTTAAATTTACTGCCATTGCCGCCTAGTATACTTTGCGCTGAAAGCTGAACGACTGCACCATTTTTTACGAGCTTGTATAAATGTGCAGGATTATCTAGAAATAAGGGATGAGATTCTGGCTCGTTTAAAACAGGGACAATTCCTTTTAACTGCAACTCGTACGCAATAGTTTCCAACACTTCAATACCCATATCTTCCGGAACCTGTAACAACATATATTTTCTACTTTCATTTATGGTCATACTATAAAAATCTTGACTGAACAAAGTCATATGATTAGAGGCAATTACTTTTTGCCCTGGTAACACTGTTAATGAAAGCGAGGATGTTTTTAACCAGTCATTAGCAAGATCCAGGTTCGCCCTCCAGCTGGAAACTTTTCCATCACACAAAGGTGTGACAACGACTTTCGTGACTCCTTCTCTCACTAATATATTCGCCATTTCTAAAAATTCATCTTTGTTTTTAGGACCATCTTTTATCTGTGGCAGAATACATGTATGTACATCAATCATTCAGTTGTCTCCTCTTTCTATGTCTCAATTCATGGGTAATATTCCATAAATTATATTATAACATAGGGGTCAGTTCGACTTTTCCACATATAGGAAAATGGTTTCTTATGTATAATTTCGAAGCCCTATAAGCTCCAATTATGCCTTGAAATGTACTTTATCAGCATTTTTAGTCTAATATACCTATAAAAAAAGAATCAGACTAACCGGGTGATTAGTCTGATTCTTTTTAAAGGCCGGGGGCTGAATTCGTAAAATAGGTTTCCAAGTACTGTGCCCATACCTTTTCTCCTTTATCATTAGGCTGACCAGGAGTTTTTGTTAAATAGTTTAAAATGTCTTCTGAATGGTAATCAGGCCATGCCGACCAGTGATTAATATATTCATAGCTATTTTCTTTTGCAAATTCTTCTAACGCCTCGGCATCAGAGGGGTAATTATTTGCTTTATAAACCGGAGCCGATGGCTGTAGAATCGTAATGACTTGTTCATTTTGTTCTTTCACGTACGTTAAAATAATATTGACATTTTCTAACGTATTCTCAATACCTACTACACCATTGTCGTTTAAAAGAAATGGTTCAAACAGCAGTACATCCGGGTGTGCGTCGGCAATTTTCTTATAAGCGTCGCTCTTAATGAATTGTAAGGTTGTCATATTCTTATATTCATGCACTTCAACGTTAATTAATGAAGAGCCATAGGAATCTTCAATTTTCTTCTTCAGCAACTCAGCCCATGTTGCTTTTACTTGTGCTTGTGGAGCTGATCCTACAATAACCAATTTTAAAGGAGTTTTAGTTTGTTTAGCTTTTTGAAGCTTAGCTTTAACAGATTTCGGAAAGTGCTGAGCATGTTCTTTCCACGTATTTTCTGATTCACTCGTATTGCTAGAAGTTACTACTTTCGTTGGCGTTGAAACCGATTGTTCTGACACCTTGTTGTTCCAATACATTTTCCCTGCTGCGATTGCTGCAATGAAAACGATGATTGCTAGAATATTAACCCAAATTTTCATAAGCTGTCTCCCTTACTATATCTTTCTTTTTTGCTCTTATTATAATATAATTTGAAAGTAAGTGGAGAAAAATGAGTAAATTTGTCATTTTTTCAGTATATTAGATTTACTAAAGCATAAAGAGATAAGAATAATGGCTTACATAGGTACTTCATTTATTTTATCAATATACTAAGTAAAGGAAGAGAAAACGACGATGGAAGAATCTCAAACCCGAAGACGTAAAAAAAGGAAACCCAAGAAAAAAAGAGCGTTTAAAATTATTATGGGCATTATCTTAGTATTAATCCTTGGTGTAGGAGCGTATGCTTATAGCATTTGGCACTCTGTAGAAAAAACATTCACGCAAACTCATGAGCCATTGAAACGCGACGTATCTGAGAAACGCTCTGAAAAAGTTTCATTCAGCAATCAAGATCCTATTTCCATATTGCTTTTGGGTGTTGATCAGCGTGCAGGAGACCGCGGCCGCTCTGATTCTCTCATCTTAATGACGGTAAACCCGAAAGATCAATCAATGAAAATGGTAAGTATTCCGCGTGATACACGTACGGAGATTGTTGGAAAAGGTACTACTGACAAAATTAATCATGCGTATGCATTCGGCGGTGTAGACATGGCCATAAATACGGTTGAGAACTTCTTAAACGTGCCAGTTGATTATTATGTCCAAGTAAACATGGAAAGCTTTAAAGACATTGTAAATGCCGTAGGAGGCGTTACAGTCAATAATGATTTAAACTTTAACTACGATGGTTATAGCTTCCAAAAAGGACAGTTAACCTTAAACGGTGATGAAGCTCTTGCCTATTCACGTATGCGTAAAGAAGATCCGCGCGGAGATTTTGGCCGTCAAATGCGTCAACGTCAAATTATTGAAGGAGTTATCGAAGAAGGAGCTAGTGTTCAATCTCTAGCAAACTACGGTACCATCTTAGATACTATCGGAACAAACGTTAGAACAAACCTTACATTCGATGATATGAAGCAAATTCAATCGAACTACAAAGAAGCACGCCATAACGTAGAGCAGCTTCAAGTAGATGGTAAAGGTGAAACTATTAACGGTGTTTATTATTATGCCGTATCTGATGCAACTCGGCAGGAACTTTCGAATACGTTAAAGCAACATTTACATCTTAACTAACGAAAAAGTGATGAAGGTATCTTCATCACTTTTTTATGAAATAAGCGTTCTTAAATTGAATATAGATATAACAAAGCAGACACAAATAAGGCCTCGAAACGCGAGAACGTTTCGAGGCCTTATTCTTTCAAAAAGCTTTAATTACTGCCGTAATAGTAGTAATAATTTCCTTCTTCGATTTTGCGATTATTTAACACGGCACCAAGTAATTTTGATTTGGCTTGCGTTAATAACTCTTTTGCTTTTAATGCCGCATCTTTTTCCGTTTTTCCGCTGCTGACTATTAATATTGAAGCGTCTACTTGATTCGCCAAAATTTGAGCGTCTGCCACTGCCAAGATAGGCGGCGTATCAAAAATAACCATATCAAATTGCTGCTTCCCCTCGCTAAGCATTTCTTTCATTTGATTAGACGCAAGCAGTTCAGATGGATTAGGTGGAATAGGTCCGCTTGTTAACAAGTAAAGGTCCGGTACTTCTGTATTTTGAACTGCCTGTCCCAATGTTGATTGCCTTGTGAGGACGTTCGTAAGCCCTTTGTGATTCTCTAGACGAAATGTATAATGAGCAGTGGGCTTGCGTAAATCAGCATCAACTAATAACACTTTAAGACCCTGCTGTGCATAAACAATTGCTAAGTTAGCTGCAGTAGTAGATTTCCCTTCAGCTTGTCCACTTGACGTTAAAACAAGAGACTTGATTTCTTCGTCAGCACCTGAAAATTGAATGTTTGTCCGAATCGTACGATACTGCTCTGCAACCGGATCTTTCGGACTGTTATGAGCTAGCAAACGTCTTTTTAGCGTCAACACTTTATCATTTTTTGAATTTTTCTTTTTACGAGCCAAGTGTCTCACCTCTTTGCGGTACGCGAGCAGTTATATCCGGACGCTGTACATTTGTTACTTTTGGTACGTCTTTAATCGTTGTGATAACCCCCATTACCGGAAGCTCTAGTAGATTTTCAATATCTTGCTCTGTTTTTAAGGTGTTATCTAAATATTCCAATAAGAACGATAAACCGATACCAACCATTAATCCAACCACTACTGCAATCGCAATATTCATTAAAGGCTGAGGCTTAACCGGACTTGCGCTTTCGCCAAGCGTTGCTTTTGAAAGCACACTTACATTGTCCACATTCATAATTTTAGGAACTTCTTTCTTAAATACAGACGCGGTTGTATTGGCGATTTCAGTTGCACGCTTCGCACTTGTATCTTGTACGACAATCTGTGCTACCTGAGAATCCTGCGCATTTGTTACTTGAATTTGACCGCTCAAGGATTGAGCAGAGCTATCAAGTTTTAATTCTTTAATTACTTTGTCCAATATAGCTGGACTTTTAATAATATCATTGTACGTATTAATAAGCTGCACATTCGTTTGAACGGTTTGGGGATTATATAACTGTTCATCGCTTTTCGCTTGATTGACTAAAATTTGTGTTTTCGATTCATACACAGGTGTTAAGACAAAGAAGCTGATCACTGCACTTACGGTTGCTGCGATGATTGTAATCAGTACAATAAGCCAAAGACGCTTACGAAGCACTTGAAACAATTCTCGCAAACTAATTGTCTCTTCCATAGTTGACCTCCGAACTTAGTAACTTCTAAAAAAATCATATACTGTTCATTATAATTTACAAAAGCTTGTTTTACTATATACTTTTGTAAATTAAATGAAAGCTTTACATTTCCTAGTCTTATATCGGAATTAATGTAGTAGTTTTAATAAAAAAGTTAATTATTTTTCAAAAAGTTTCTTAATGCTTCTCTCCAATGCCTAATTGTAGTAAAGTTATTTAATTTTATAGACATGTGCTCAAAAACAGAATTAGCTGGCCTAGCTGCTGGACGTGGAAAATCAGCCGTTGTACATGAGTTTACTTGTACTTCCATATCTGATATTTTAAAAATTTCTTTTGCAAACTCATACCAAGAGCAACTTCCACTATTAGAAATATGATACACGCCATATTTCTCACTATTTACTAACTCTAGAATAGAATTAGCTAAATCTAATGTATAAGTTGGACATCCTATTTGATCAGCTACCACGGAAATTTCTTTTCGTTCCTCTCCTAATTTCAGCATAGTTTTAACAAAGTTAGCTCCATGCTTGCCGTATACCCAAGAAGTTCGCACAATAAAGAATTTAGAATGTAAATCACGTACAAATTGTTCACCAGCTAACTTAGACTTTCCATATACGCCTAAAGGAGAAGTCGGAGAAAATTCGTTATAAGGTTCATCTGTTGTACCATCAAATACATAATCCGTACTTACATATACAAGCTTTGCTCCTACTGCTTCTGCCGCTACAGCAACATTACGTGTACCGTATGCGTTGATAAGGAATGCTTGTTCAGGCTCTGACTCAGCTAAATCTACTTTTGTATGAGCAGCTGAATGAAGTACAATATCCGGTTTCACATTACTAATAATTTCTTGAACTTGTTCTTGATTTGTAATATCCATTTTGTCTCGATCGCATCCATAGACTTCAAAACCTTTTTCAGAAAATAGTTCTACTAACTCTTTTCCAAGCTGACCGTTTGCACCTGTGATTAATACTTTTCGACTCATTATTTATCACCATATTGTTTGTTGTAGTAGTTTACATAGTCACCTGATTTAATGTTTTTCCACCAGTCTTGATTATCCAAATACCATTGAATTGTTTCAACAATTCCTGTATCAAACGTGTATTTTGGCTTCCATCCTAGCTCTGTTGTTAATTTAGTAGGATCGATTGCATAACGACGATCATGCCCAAGTCGGTCTTCTACAAACTTAATTAATTCTTTTGGTGCGTTAAGTTTCTCTACAATTAAATGTACAATTTCATTATTTGTTCGTTCGTTGTGGCCGCCTACATTATAAATTTCTCCTGGCTCTCCTTTATGAATAACCAAATCAATAGCAGCGCAATGATCTTTTACATGTAACCAATCACGAACGTTTTTACCATCTCCATAGATAGGAAGTTCTTTTCCTTCTAGAGCATTCGTTACCATTAATGGAATCAATTTCTCTGGAAAGTGATAAGGACCATAGTTATTTGAACATCTTGTAATATTAACATTCATACCAAATGTTTCGTGATACGCACTAACAAGCATATCAGCCCCTGCTTTACTTGCAGAGTAAGGACTATTTGGAGCAAGAGGAGTTTCTTCTGTAAAATAGCCTGTCTCACCTAGTGAACCATATACTTCATCAGTTGACACTTGTACATACTTCTTCAAGTTATTAGCTTTTGCTACATCTAATAGTGCCTGTGTACCTAAGACATTACTCTTGATAAAAATATCAGGCTCTGTAATACTACGATCAACATGTGATTCTGCTGCAAAGTTCACAATTACATTAATATTATGATATTTAACTAAATGATCGACAAGCTCTCTATTGTTAATATCACCTTTTACAAAAGTGTAGTTTTCATGACTTTCAATATCTTTTAAGTTTTCAAGATTACCTGCATATGTAAGTAAATCATAATTTACAATATTGTAATTAGGATATATTTCTACCATGTGACGGACAAAATTACTTCCAATAAAACCTGCTCCGCCTGTTACTAAAATATTCATTGCTGGATCACTCCCAAGTAAAATTGTTATCTGCTTCTGCTAATGTTGGATGTTTTGTATCTTTGTCAGAAAGAACCGGGTTATTAAACGGCCAATCAATATTTAAAGCCGGATCGTTCCAAGCAATGCCTCTATCATGTTCCGGTGAATAAAGTTCGTCTACTTTATACTGTACTTCAGTATTTTCAACAATTGTACAAAAACCGTGAGCAAAGCCTTTTGGTACTAAAAGCTGGCGTTTATTATCTGCCGACAGGATAAAACCTTGCCATTCTCCATATGTAGGAGAACCCTTCCGGATATCCACAATAACATCATAAATAGCACCGCGTGTTACACGCACAAGTTTTGTCTGTGCTTTGTCATTTAATTGATAATGCATGCCACGCAACGTCCCTGGTTGCTGAGATAATGAATGGTTATCTTGAATAAAATCCATATCAATTCCATTTTGTGTGAATATTCCCTTATTATAACTCTCTGTAAAGAAGCCTCTGTGATCACCAAAAACCTTTGGTTCAATTAAGATTGCATCTTCAAATTTTGTTTTTATAAGATTCATGCTTTTCCACCTACCAATATTTTTTCTAATGTACTTTGATTTGCTAGACGTAGCATGTACTGTCCATATTCATTTTTCTTTAATGGTTCAGCCAGTTGAATGAGCTGTTCTTTTGAAATATACCCTTTTCTAAATGCTATTTCTTCTAAACAAGCTACTTTCAAACTTTGACGTTTCTCTACAGTTTCAATAAACGTAGAAGCTTCTAATAATGATTCATGCGTACCTGTATCAAGCCATGCGAAACCGCGTCCTAGCAACTCTACCTGAAGTTTGCCACGACGTAAATACTCTTCGTTAACAGAAGTAATTTCTAATTCCCCACGTTCTGAAGGTTTAATAGATTTTGCAATTTGCACTACATCATTATCATAAAAATAAAGACCTGTTACAGCATATGTTGATTTTGGCTGAGCAGGCTTTTCCTCAATAGAAATTGCTTTACCATTTTCATCAAATTCTACTACACCAAAACGTTCAGGGTCTTTAACATTATATCCAAATACTGTAGCACCTTTAGAGCGACTTGCTGCACGCTCCAACGTTTTTGTAAAACCATGCCCATAAAAAATATTGTCTCCTAGAATAAGTGCAACTGAATCTTGTCCTATAAATTTTTCTCCAATGATAAATGCTTGTGCCAATCCGTCAGGTGATTCTTGGACTTCATAACTCAGATTAATCCCTATATCATTCCCATTACCTAATAGTTGTTCAAACCTAGGTGTATCAGTCGGTGTTGATATAATTAAAATATCTTTAATTCCTGCTAACATTAATACTGATAAAGGATAGTAAATCATTGGCTTATCATATATAGGTATTAATTGCTTGGAAATAGATCTTGTAATAGGATATAACCTTGTTCCACTACCACCAGCTAAAATAATTCCTTTCATATATTAACCCCCTCCTTATTTTTGAGTTCTAAGAAATAATGTTTCATATTCATGAACAATTTTCTCCCATGAATATTCATCAATAATACGTTGTTTTGCTTTTGTAGAGAGACGTTCAATATGTTCCTGACTATACAAGTCTGCATTATCAATTAATTCTGCTAAATTGCCACTTTCCTTATTAAAGTACACAGCGCCTTCAGCTCCTACTTCTTTATTAAATACAACATCTAATAAAAGGTTTAATCTAGTAGAGGCAAGTGCTTCAAGTAAAGAAGGATTTGTTCCTCCCACTTCATGGCCATGGAAATAGCCATATGCTTGCTCACGAAGCTTTTGAAGTAGCTCTTGATCATATACAGTTCCTACAAACTTAATACGTGAATCATTATCAAATTTAGTATTATTCAATAAATCCTGATAAAAACTATTTTGTTCAACATTTGAAATAATAACTAAATCTTTTTTAGAATTAGATGCCATGAACTCTCGAATCATTAACTCATAATTATTTTCCGGAACAAATCTTCCTACTATTAGATAGTATTCAAAGGGTTTTACACTATGTTTATTATGCCAATCTACTAACTTAGTTGCCTCATTTCCTAGCGAAGAATTCTCGACGGCCGCCCCATAAGCAATGAAAGTAGTTTTTGGCGAATATGATGCATAGTCTTTTTGAATATAAGTTTCAATTCCTTTAGAATCACATACTAGTAAATCTGCATGTTTGACCATTAAACTTTCAGAAAGCTTCCAGTACTGTCGAATATAATAATTCCATTTACTTCGTTTCCACTCATGTCCGTCCGGATTAACAAAAACTTGAACTCCTAATTTTTCAAAAGCTTTTTTATACTTAGCGAAGAACGGACCGATTCGACAAGCTAATACATAAACAATTGAATTTTTAAGGTTGTTCTTTTTAATATATTTTAGGCACTCTTTTATACTTAAGATATCGTATAAAACAGCTTTGGCACTTCCTATATTAGGAACTTTCACATTAAAACAACGCACATTGTTATAGTAAAATTCTTTTTCATCTTCAGCCATACATGAAACGTGATATGCAATATCTTTGCTAACTTTCATTTTAGTTAGATACTCAACAAAGGTTTCAAACCCACCGTACTTCGCTGGAATACCTTTTGATCCTATAATAAAAACATTTTTCATATTGGTCATAACCTCAGTCTTTTTATTTAAATAAAATTATTATATATTTCTAACAATTTGTTCATGTAGTATTCGTTGTTGTATATTGTTTCTACTTTTCTTCGCGCTTTATGTCCTATTTTCTCTAATTCAACGTCATCAAATTCGTTTACTTCATCTATAATTTTAGCCAGCTGAAAATAATCTTTTGGATTAAACAAAAAGCCATTTTCCCCTTCGTCAATATGCTCTGGAATTCCACCTATATTACTTCCAATTACTAGCTTTCCATATGCAAACGATTCTATTAATGATAATGGACCATTTTCATACCATTCTGAAGGCATAATTACAGCTTTTGAATTCTTTATCACTTTACTAAGTGCTTCTCCTGTTTGAAAACCTAATAATTCTGCTTTTGAACTCAAACCATTATTGATTATAAAACTAGCAATTTCGTCTTCAAGTGGCCCTGTACCTACAATTTTCACCTTAACGTTCTTCTTAGTCTCTTTCAGTGCTTTTAAAAGTGTCATTATACCTTTTTCTTCTGATAACCTTCCAAGGTACAAAAAATAATCCTCATGTGTATAGGAAGGTAAAAAGTCATCTGGGTTTATAAAATTAGGAATGTGAACTATCTTATCTTCAGGAAAACCCCATTCAATCATCTTCTCTCTATAGAAACTACTAGGTGTTATAAATAAATCTATATATTTATCGTAAGTCTTTAGAAAAGAATGTACATATGCTTCTACCATGTTTACTGCGCTACCAAGAGTAGAATTTTTTGTACATTTATTAAGAAGAGAATTGTAATATTTTCCACCCTTGCATTTTTCACAAACTTCTCCTTGAGATAACATTTTATAGTTAGGACATAAGACTTTTAGATCATGTACCGTATAAATTACAGGAATATTTTTTTTCTTCAAAGGGCGTAAGATAGATGGTGACAATTGATGTTGAAAAATATTTAAATGTGCAATGTCAATTTTATATTGGTTTAAGAGACTATCAATATTTTTATAAGCTTCTTTAGAAAAAATGATTTTTAAAGATAGATCAATTTTTTTCTTAAGGTTAGCTTGCTGATAGTCTACATTTTCTACAAAATATTCAGATGTTAAAGCTTCTTTATTCTTATCATCTTTCATCGCAAAAGGAAAAACCTTAAAATTCCTTTTCTTTAGTTCTTCTTCTAATGCAAAAAGATATGTTTCACTACCTCCTTTAAGATAGTAAAATTTATTAACTGTTAAAACATTCAAAGTATTACAATCTCCTTTTAAAAACATATTTTTTGTAATTGATGCCTTCTAACCTTGTTATTACTACCATTAATAAATAGATGAGAATTACCAATAAACAGTTGATGAAAAAGTTAATGATACCTGTATTAGGGTTTAAAATATCTCTTATAAAATATATGGCCCCTAAAGTAACTGACATAGTTAGTAAGAGTTTAAAAATAAATTTCGTAGTGTATTTTAAATTAACTGACAACCTACTTTTATTTTTAATAAGGTATATAAACAGCAAGAATATAAAGTTAAAGCTTACAGATATACTGTTAGCTAATGCTAAACCCACGTGGTCTAATTTTTTCACTAACAATATTGCAAGAACCAAATTCAATATACCTGATACCACATTTGAAAATACAGGAATAATAGTGTTCTTAGTGGCAAAAAACACTCTTGATAATACCATAGTAAGGGAGGTTCCCAATATTCCAATTGTATAAGCGATTACAGCTTCAGATGTCATTTGGGTAGCTGAGGGTCCAAATGCCCCTCTTTCAAATATTATTTTGGTAATAGCATACGAATAAAACAGCATGATTGCTATTATTGGTAATAAAATAATAGTTGTTATTCTTATACTTTTAAATACTTCTGTATTTAATCTAGAAATTTCTCCTTTAGAAGCTAATATTGATAAAGAAGATAATAAAACTGTAGATATCCCCATCGCTATAATCCCTGTAGGTAATTGAGTTAGTTTTAGTGCGTAAGACAAGGATGCTATACTTCCCTCTGGTAGACCTTTACCTAATACTTTGTCAAAAACATTAAAAGCCTGAGTGAAAATAGAACCGATAAGCATAGGGACGCCCATTAATACAAATTCTTTAACGTCTTTAGTAAAATAATTCTCCATTTTTATTTTAAATATAGTAAGTTTATTCGTCTTAGCTTTATAAAATAAATAGAGTAATTGTATAACAGCAGAGCCAATAGTTGCAGTAATTAAGGTTTCCGAGCTGCGACTAAAAAAGATAATAATCAATATAAAAAGAATATTCATTATTACTGTCGAAATTATAGGCTCATAAAAAAGCTTATTAGCATTGAACTTAGCTGTTAAGAATAGTGACAAAACCATTAGAAGTTGAACGGGAAGAACCATTTTAATCAAAAATAATTGTTCTACTGTTACCTGTTCACCAAAATAAATTTTTCCTATAAAATTTGTAAATATGAAAAATAAAATATTCAATCCCACCAAAGCTAATAATGTTATCGAAAATATTTTCGCGGTAAAATTATTAGCGTTATGAGAACCTTCTCGTTCTTTTAAAGAGAGATATATAGGAACAAAACTAGACAGCAAAACTCCCCCAATAATATTTGAAATATATTGAGGGAGACTTAACACTGTTAAGTATGTATCAGAAATTTCATTTGCCCCGTATTGAAATGCTAATACCTGTTCTCTAACAAAACCGCTTATTTTACTTATAAATGTTAAGAATATAACTATAGCCGTAGTAAACTTTAATATTTTTTTCATAATCTAACCCTTATATTAATATTTAAGTAATAAACTGATTAGCTGATCAAGCTTTTTATCATTCTAGCAGGTTTTTCAGCCTCATTTTTAATTACAGGGATTTTATTTGTTAAATCTATTCTGTAATTTTCTTTTTCAGCTATGCACTTATCAATAGTATTAAGCATATCTTGCGTTGTAATTTCATTGATATCTAATACATAGTCGGACAAGCTTAACATTTTCATAATTCCAGTTGTCTTTGGTTCATAAGCAATAGCTACTGTTGGAACATGAGAAGATAGTGAAAAGATATTTGAATGCATTCTCGTTCCGATAAAAATATTAAACTTACTGTAAATTGCCTTCAATTCTTGAGGAGTAAAATCATTATCCAGCATTATGACTGATCCTTTTACTCCATCACTTAATTTCTCCCAAACATTCGAGTTTGATATTCTGTCATCCTCGATTGGTGTAGGGCCTGTCACCTGAGGAACTAAATATACATTTGCATTATAATTATTTACCAAATGTTCTATAGATTTAGCTACTGCTTCAATATAATTACTATATAATTGATCTACATTTTCATGCCCAGGGAATCGCCACTGTCTAACAGTAACTCCTACATTAAATTTTTGTTGATCTAAATCAATTAATTCTTTTGTTTCTATATCATCAGCAATCATAGAAAAAGCAGAGTCACCTACTATTACAGGATTAGAAATACCGATATCATTTAAAAATGTTCGCGATAAGTCTTCTCTAATAGTAATATTTTTAACTTTTTTCAAAACAAAATTTGCTATTTTTTTAGACAAAGAACTTCTAAAAGGCCCTATAGATTGAGAGTATGTTATAACCTCTTTATCTAATTTAGTTGCAAAGTAAATTTGCGCTAAATGCATTATTAAACTAGCCTCAATATGATATTTAGGGTGCGAATAAAGAAAGCCTCCCCCACAACTAACAACTATATCTGCTTCTTTATAATAGTTAAAAATATCACTTGAGCGTGTCGAAGGGATGATACCTTTCTTAACAAATTTATTTACCTCACGTAATTCTTTTAAAAGGAAAGCCAATCTCTTAAGAAACGAATGATTTTTATTTGGAAATCTAGTTAACTGCTCTACTACTTCACTTCCATACTCCCTATACAAATCATCATCTTCAGGATATCTAGAAGAAACGATAATTTGGGAATTAGGTATAAACTTCTGTATACTTTGAATCATAGAAATTATAATAGCCGCATCTCCCTTGTTTTTACTTGAGTGGGCATTAATAATTAAAATCTTCTTCACTTTTCTTCACCAATCCTTAATCTTAATAAGCATCTTTTGAACCGAACAACACAATTACGGTTTTATAAATTATTTTTATATCGAATAATATAGAACTATCCTTAATGTAACGGAGATCTAATTCCACCATTTCTTTAAATCCTAAATTACTTCTTCCACTAACTTGCCATAACCCCGTACAACCAGGGATTACTTTTAATCTTTGTTTATCATGTGAAGTGTATAATTTAACTTCCCTAGGAAGTGCTGGACGTGGACCTACTAGGCTCATTTCTCCTTTTAAAACATTTAAAAGTTGCGGTAATTCATCAATACTAGTTTTCCGAATAAATTTTCCTACCTTTGTGATACGTGGATCATCTTTCATTTTAAACATTGCTCCACTTACCTCATTGTATTTCAACAAATCTTTTAAAAGTTCCTCAGCATTAGAAACCATAGAACGAAATTTATACATATTAAATTCTTTTCCATCTTTACCGACACGTTTTTGTTTAAAAAGAATAGGTCCTTTAGGATCTTCTATTTTTATCAAAAAAGCAATTATTATAAATAACCATGATAAAAATATTAAACCTAGTAACGCGCCTATAACGTCTATAGACCGCTTCATCGCTAGATAATATTTTGAGTTATTGCCCCTGACGATGGCCTGTGCTTCATAATTTTCGCTCATAGTTTCTTCTTCAACTATTCGGGACATACTTCTTTACCTCCATTACTGTGACTTAAAAATATACTACTAATATAAGTTGTAATGTAAGTTGGTTTTATCACTTACTTTCGACCTTTGCCTCTTTCTCTAATAGTTCTCGCATAAAACTGAAGATTTCTGCACGTAGCTCTTCATGCTGTAATGAAAATTCAAGTGTTGTTTGAATAAAACCTAATTTTTCTCCGACGTCGTAGCGTTTCCCTTCAAAATCATAAGCAAATACACGTTGAATTTCGTTTAGTTTCTGAATGGCATCTGTTAGTTGAATTTCACCGCCAGCTCCAATTTCTTGCTCTTCTAAAAATTTAAAGATTTCCGGCGTAAAAACATAACGTCCCATAATAGCTAAATTAGAAGGCGCGCTTCCTGATGCAGGTTTTTCCACAAATGTATTAACTTGATAGCGACGGCCTTCATTTGAAATAGGATCAACAATACCATACCTATGTGTTTGATTATCAGGAACTGTTTGTACACCAATCACTGAAGATAGCGTGTGTTCATATTCATTCATCAATTGACGTAAACATGGTGTTTCTGCTTGAACAATATCGTCTCCAAGTAAAACTGCAAATGGCTCATCTCCAATGAAGTTACGTGCACACCACACTGCATGTCCCAAACCTTTTGGCTCTTTTTGACGAATATAATGAATATCTACATTAGAAGATTGACGAACCTTCTCTAAAATTTCTAATTTTCCTTTCTCTATTAAATTACTTTCAAGCTCAGGAGCATAGTCAAAATGATCTTCGATAGCGCGTTTACCTTTTCCCGTTACAATAATAATATCTTCTATACCCGATTCAATTGCCTCCTCGACAATATACTGAATAGTTGGTTTATCAACTATTGGAAGCATTTCTTTCGGCATGGCTTTTGTGGCTGGTAAGAAGCGGGTACCTAATCCGGCAGCTGGAATAATTGCTTTTCTAACTTTTTTCATCATTAATCATCCCTCATTCTCTATTTTTAGTTTAGGTATGTACTGGTTGTAAATACTTATGGAAAAGCTACAAACGTATAGTTCTTCCATAAGTATTTATATAATAATTGGGCATCTAACCCACCCTCACACCGTACTATCGACAACATTGTGTCTAAGGTAATTTTATACCCACAGTACAGCCGAGTATCTCCTTTGATAATGGTTAGGAGATATCACCATTACTTTCTCTTTATAACTATTATTGAATATTAAACCAATGATGAATAAAAAAAGAAGAAAGTTGTTAGGAACCTTAACAACAACACTTAGAAAATTCCTAAAAACTTTTTCTTTTTCACCTTCTCAGGCGTATCTCTAAAACAAGTATGTCCATTCACAATGGCTTCTACATTCTCTTGAAACATATACAACATGTCTAAGCCATATTCAGAAGAAATTAGGTCACTTGCCTCCTCCATGTGAAAGCTTCGGCCAGAGATATTATGGGCATCTGATGCAATCATGTGCGTTAAATTGGCATTGATTAAATCGAAGGAAAACTTCTTTATTTTTTTCCCAAATCTTCCTGTTAAGCTGGATGCGGTAACCTGTGTCATAGCTCCTTTGTTGACTAAGTTATATAAAATATCTGGATCTTCAATTAAGCGGCTGTTTCGTTCTGGATGAACGATAATTGGCGTTAACCCTTCTGAATGAATGTCATACAACAAGCGTTCCGTGAATCGAGGCACTTGGCTTGATGGAAATTCTAAAAAGATATATTTACTTTGATTTAAAGGTAGGATTTTACCATTATGATAATCATCTAAGAGTTCTCCATATATACGAGTCTCCTGGCCTGCTAATATAGTGAGGGGAATATTTTCTTTTAGAAGACTTTCATTTAAGTTAGAAACTTTACATAAAATATCATTCTTCTCGTTTATGTATTTGCCGTTTTGATGATGAGGTGTTGCCACAATGGTATGAATCCCTTCAGATACTGCCTGTTTTGCCATTTCTAAACTATCTTCAATCTTTTGTGCCCCATCATCAATACCAGGTATAATATGGCAATGAAGATCGATCATCTCTTAATCCCTCCCCATTTCCAAAGACCTATAAAATCTTTTATACTTATGAAATACTATCACAGGTATAATCTAGGTTCAATGTCTTATTTTGTCGAATAACATCAAAAGTACTAATATAGGTTCTTCAAGCTTTTTTTTATCTGAAATAGTTCTTAATATCTATAATTATATAATGATTATAGATTAAAAATATAAAATATTGATTCTTTTTTTACAATATTATTGAAATAAATTCTTTTATATAAAATATATTCCTAATGAAAGTTTAACAATAAGTTCCACATTTTTCTTGAGGCAACAGAATTATATTTTCTGAAAATTATATAAAAAATCCCTCAGACTACTAAATTCATGATAGCGTTACCATTGTTATTTTAATAAAGATTTTACCCTCAACTCAATTTTCTTTCCGAGCTAAAATAACTAAGCCTAAAGGACTATCAATCAAGACTAACTTGTATTTATTTTTGTTACTTTTTGTAATAAATTTTCAAAAATTGTAGAATCGTCTTTTCAATACTTAAAAGCGATATTATATACTTAATATCCTTTTCATTAGGTAAATAGCTGAACTGCACAGAAGATGTTTGCCTTTTCACCAACATTTCAGATTTATCTCTCCCCCTTTGATATATCACTAATTTATTGTCAATATCTAGACCCGCCAAAGCGTAAGTTGAATCCAAATGCCTGCTTTGGTCATTATACATCATTTCTTCCAAATCTTTAGCCACTTTACTCATGTTATACGGCTCTTGCCGATATGGAAATGCTTCTAACATACGAGTAAATACACTGTGCGTACCTCCAAATGATAGTATCTGATTAGGTGATATTTTCTAAAGTTTTTCATGCTCCCCTTTTTGTGCCTGGCCATCTACTGTCCCCTAGGTGTCAGACTTTATTGTTATAAAATCCTCTGTTAACGCGATAGATTAAAAGCTCACATCATTACTCTAATATCTTTATAACCTAATTTCACCTCCTTTGTTTTTAAATACAAATCAGAAATTTGGATATTATATAAAATAAAAAAAGGACTGATATCAGCCCTCTAAATGTAAATTCCTACCTTAGTTCATACGACTTGTTTATCTTTTTAAATACACTGTAGCCTATGCCTGTTCCTAGTGTATTCAAAATAACATCATCAATATCTGTACATCGATTAGGCATAAACAATTGAACTACCTCAATGGATATTGAGCACATCATCCCAATTGAGCACATCATCCCAATTAAGAACCCTTTTGGTACACTATTTATGTTCTTAAATTTTATGGATAGTAAAAAACCAAAAGGTACAAATAAAAGAATGTTGCCTACATTGTTTACTATAAAATCACTAAATGATTGATGAAATAATAAATCTGCTATTGTATAAAATGGCACGAGATTAATGCCACATTTTCCTGTACCGATACCTAAAGAACTTTCTGGAAACATAGTTAACCTAACGATAAATAGAATAGAACCTAAAAATAAAATATTAATTAAATTAATTTTCAACATTAAAGATTATCCCCTGTAGTTTTCTAATAGCATAATATCCTACTATATACTTCATCAGTTGGCTTTTAAAAATATAATAAATAAAAAGAGGACTGAATAAGTCCCCTGACATTTTTTAAATTCTTTTTATAATAAAACTCTTTATGCTGTTAGTTTACGTGGTTGTTTATTATTCACTATGAATTTCTTTCTTAAAAACGAGTCAATTGGCTTTTCCATAACTTCATGTAGCACAATGCCCATAGCTGGAGATAGTATCATTATTAAAACTAATGTTATATCTTTCCCTATTAACTTCATAATGTTTAATTTATCAAAAACTAACATAAAGAAAAGTATACACTGAACATGAGAAAGAAAAATCGAATAAGATGCATCTCCTATATAAGTTAAAAGTCTAGGCATTTTTACATCTCTTCTTAAATCAATGCTCATAACCCCTGATAATATAAATACAGAGCCTATACAAAAGAAAATTAATTTGTTAGGAATATTAAGTACCTCAAGTGAGTTAGTTACCCATATGAACATATAACACATAACACCAATAAAAATAACTAATTTCTCATTTTTGATTCTCATACGACTTGATAGGTACCCTACTAATGCTCCTGACCAAATCTCAATATTGTTGATACTAAATAAAAATGAACTTAGCTTTTCAAAAGGAGGGATTCCAGCCAAACATAATAAAGAAACAGCAAGCCAAGTAAAAATTATACCCTTGGTAATTTTATTTGGAAACGAAATTAGAATTGCAAATAAAATATAAAAGAAAAGTATATGTCTTAATGACCAAGCTACACCTACAGTTGGATCAGGATGCAGAAAAAACATTGATAATAAAGTGTTCGAGATTGTACCATCTTTCGGATCACCTAATTGAGGTAAAACTACACATATACCAAATCCTACAAATGTTAACATCCAATATAAAGGAATTATTTTCATAATCCTTTTTTTTAGAAATAGAATGGCTTTTGGTTTTAACCCAAAATTATTTTGATTAATGTAATATATCATCAATCCACTTACGGCAAAAAATAAATCTACTCCACCTGATCTACTATGCCAGTTTCCAATGTTAAAAAAACTAAAATCGTAACGCTCACTGAACATGTAATTTGCATGGAATGCCATAACAAATAATATTGCTATACCTCTTATAAATTGTATAGTGTTTAATTTTTTTCTCACTTCAGAACCTCCAACTTTTTTACTATTAACCTCAAAAATTATACTACTTTTAAATTGTTTTTCCAGAAGATTCTTACGTTTCAAACAAAAGATTTACGCCAATTCACATTTTTTAACTCTTAACAATAACTTTCTATTTTCCAAATTTATCAAACCCTTTAAATTGTACTGCTTGAGAACGGCCTGTTAACCTTGCTTCTTGCAGGATCGAGTCATCTTTTAGTTTGGCACCCTCGTTTGCATATATTGCACCCATTACTCCATTAGCTTCAATTCCCATAAAATTGACTTTTTCAACATCACCTTTGAATACAAATCCTCTATTATTTCTTTCACCGAAGCCTATAAGGGAAACTCCAATAAAATTGCCACCTAGTACATTATGCAATTCAACCATTTTAGTATGAGGGGACTTTCTATTTGTATCTCGAGCTTCAATATGCGTACCAACAAAATTAACGTTGCGTACATAAGTGTTTAAACCTATTCTAATTGGGAGCTCTCCACCAAAGTAACATCCATTAAAATTAAATGTATCGAGATTTACTTTACCATCTATTTCTAAACCTACCGTTGAAGCATCTACTCTTCCAAATGTACAGTCGTAAGCTACTATTACACCGCTATTATATTTATCTGCGTAAATAAATAAGCCATGACCACCAGGATTATCTACTGCACCATATCCAGCTCGTACATCTACCATGTTAACATGGGAAGCATTGGATATTTTAATACCTATCTTCCCTTTACCAATGCCTGCTACAGTTATATGTCTAAGGCCCATTTCTCCTGGAATAGAATCATTTGTGAGCTTAGATTTCACATTCCCCAAATGTATACCGTTATTCCTTCCGTTTAACTCAATTCGTACATTTTCAACATTAACTCTTTTATGTCCACCAGTTGTTTGAATTGCAAATCCATTTCCTTCATTTTGAATGATACTACCTTTTTTGCCATGACTTAAGCCTATTAATGCTATGTTATCAGGTACATATAAAGTACTTGTTATTTTATATGTTGATAAAGGCAATAGTACAGATCCACCACCCATTTCAGAAGCATGATTTATGGCACCTTGGATGGCTTTAGTGTCATCTTGCTTTCCATCCCCTTTAGCGTTAAAGGGAGAATTTTTCACATTGATAGCTAGCTCATTTAACTTAGTATTTTCTTCTTGTTCATTATTCTTATAAGGAGATAAGAGGTTATTTTTATTGAGCTTAACTAATGCAGTGTTAGGTTGATTAGTATGTAATAGAAGACTAACAGCTAAGCAAATTACCGTTATACTAAGAACAATAATAGCAATATTCTTCTTCATTATGACCTCCCTTATCCACTAAGCGGCTTCGACAAGTTTAATCCTGCTTTGAATCATTTTTTTCTATTTTTTCATTAATAATTTTTGAAAATAGACCTAGAAGCAACCAAAAAAACATTGCATTAGTTTTAATCTCAAAGTTAGGACCAAAAAGACCTGACAAGGCAAAACAGATTGTAATGGCAGTTGTTGTTAGAAATATTGTTTTATATTTACCTGACAAAGTACCTTTAATAAATGCGCTAATAGCTAGTGAAAACCATAAAACCAAAATTAATATCATTCCTGGTACTCCTAGTTGTCCTATTACAGATACCCAGTTCACATCTGCTATATAATTTAAAAAATTATCTTTTAGTCCTAGAGAATAATATAGAGTTGTATATTCATCTAAAGAGAACATTGCACCAAATGTCCCTAATCCCATACCCCAAAAATGATTCTGCATTAACCACGGGCCAACATTCAGAAGGTAGTACATTCTAAAGTTAACATTTTGTTGAGCATTATATGTTGCCGGATCAAATAATGAAGTGAAAAGTTCAAAAGGGTTACGACCATTTACCTCTAGATTTAAATTAGGCATAAACCAATATGCAAGAAGTGAGAGCATAATTACTACATACATTACTATAAAAGTGAATTTTAAATTTAAAGCTCTTTTCAGTGAAGCAAACAAGAGAATTAAAGCACCTATAATAAAAAGCACTAAAGCTTGCCGCGAAGTTGAAATAAAAATCCCAACGACAGAGAGGCTAACAGCTATAAAAGTGAATTTATCTTTCTGATCGTAAATATATTTAGCAAGTAGAACTATTGCAGCAAAACTAAGGAACATTCCGTATTGATCATAACGTCCAAATGTACCTTGTACACCAAAAAGTGAATCTTTCATGATACCATTTGCTCCAAATGAATTCCAGTACGAAGGAGCGATTTTCTTACCTACAATTTGTAAAATTCCTAACACACCTTGAAAAATGGTCATTATAACTAACATTTTAGATAAGTTTTTAAATACTACAATTACATTTGAAGTATTTAATCGAATGATCCAATAAATCAATAACCCGCGAAAAAACAATCTAAACCCAGCAGCTACATTAAAAAATTCGGATTCATGAATAATCGATGTTGAAATTGCCCATAACACTACTATGAATAGACAATAGTCTACAATGTTAAGCTTAGGAAGTTTGAAGTTGTTTTTTATAATCATAAAAGCAATGATTAGTATAAAGAGAGCCTCAGGACCTGCACCCAAAATGTTATCAATATTTATAGGCAGCCACGCTAAACAGAATCGCTCTAATGGCAAATAAATAAGTGTACCTATGAATACAGGATAAGGCTTTAGATATGTTAAAACCATTAAAGCAGGCAATAAGATAACCGCTAACAGTACTACAGGATTAATGGCAACCCCTATCCCTAAAACTATGCCTATTAATATCGTTAATGAGATTAATGGTATTTTTCTTTGAGTTAATGAGTACAAACTAAAAAACACCTTTCTATTAATTTTTTCTTTGATTTTTTGATTTTACCATTTCTTACTTTTAATAGGAAGGTGTTTTTATAAGTTGCAAATTACCGCTTATTTTTTTGTTTAATTTCTTCCTTTTTCATTATCCATAGAGGACCTGCTGAAAAAGAAGCCACAATAATCCTCCCATAAAAAATTATTTCCATACTTTCTCTCCTTTTAGAAAAAGTATCTTATTTACTTTACTAATACTTCCATGATTTCAAAAAAGTATTTTTACTTTCTATACTGTTCTCCCTGTTGAACCCTTCCACACTGAGCCATTCCGCCAAATTGGTTTATTTAAATTTGCATCAAAATACTAAAACCTGTTGGAACTGTAATAGGGCGTTGTGCTGTTATTCCTGACGTTACAGACTTAATACCTTTCCACCCTGTATTGCTTATACCAGTCGTTTTTACATAATAAGTTGAAGCTTCTACACCGTTATTACACAGATATAAACTGCCTTGATTTGCGGTTACATTCCCTTCCAGAATTTAATTTTCAGCATATATACCCGCCCCTGCTCTTTGTGGAAAAAACACCTGTTGAATTTATTGCTACCCTAC
The DNA here is from genome assembly GCF_042787905.1 of Priestia sp. YIM B13551. Classification (NCBI taxonomy): domain Bacteria; kingdom Bacillati; phylum Bacillota; class Bacilli; order Caryophanales; family Bacillaceae; genus Priestia; species Priestia sp. YIM B13551. The sequence continues at coordinate 516,099 of NZ_JBHZOX010000003.1, read as the reverse complement.
TTAAATCAACATAATTAGTACCGGCTGAAGCGATATCTGTTAAATTCCCTTCAAAGAAGTTAGGGGCGAAGAACCATCAGGCATCACCAGCTCCTTGTAATATAGCAACAGCTCCACTAATGTTATTACCACTAAATTGACAACCAATTAGAGATACACGCTTGGTGTTGTTGGATTTAATAGCATACTTATTATTTTCAAATAAGCAATTAAAAAATGTAATACCTTCTGCAACTGTATCATCACTAAGAACCATGTCAATAGCTGTATCCCCAGAGTAAGTAACTATATCATGATTTTTGATATGAGAACCTATAAACATAACATTATAAACGTTTTTACCTCTCTTCATACCCGTTCCATAGTCATTGCCTATAGCTTCACCGTACATATTGACACCATCTATAATATTTCCCAGTCCAATCAATTCGATGCCAATTCTATTCCTTTGGACAATAGTATTATATAAGTTTAATTGACCACTGTTTCCTATTACTGCATTTACATAAACACCATGTTCATTAACAGTCGCATTGACTTGAGCTGTTTTTAAATTTATCTGAAAGAAATCTTCAATGTAACTGGCTTTAGCGCTGACATTAAAATAACTTGTAATCTTTAAATCTTCTAAATTCACCAAGTTAATGTCTCCTAAAGCAGTTGCAGAACCAATAATCTCAGCATTTTTGATTGTGACATGTGTCTTTGCATCAACCGCAAATCCTGTTCCGCCTATGATTTTAAAACAATAATCATTTGTATAATCATATATTTTTGTATATTTTGCGAATTCTAATATTTGTCCTTGTCTCAGAGTGATAGGCGTTTGAATTCTATATGCAACCTGTGGCTTAGGAAAATAAACCTCCTGATTCATTCCTGCTGCAGCAACTATGGATTGAATAAAAGGGGCATCGTCCACTACTCCATCACCCGTTGAATCAACAAATTTATAGTCCAATTTTTTATTTAAAGTATTTATTTTGTTACCTTTGTCATCTAGGTGTGCTTTTAAAATAAAAAAAGTAGTACCTTTTTCACCTATAACAACATATTATTCCAACCAAAATATATTTGGTATTTTTTCTTTTTTGTGAAAAATTCGATTTTTTACCATTATGAAATAGAACTTAACTTCAAGCCTTAAATCTCTTCCTTTATACAATTATTACAATAATAAAAAAAAGTTTTGTATCAGAATTAAAAATATGCTAATCTTTTTTCATAGTAAATATATTTTCTGAAATCAATTTATATTAGCGAATAAATGATGTATTAAGACATGTTTAAATTAAACATTAGAATTTGACTTATTTATCTTAAATTTAATTATAATAGAAGGTATTATTATGACTAAACGTGTTTTATTAATTATTTTACTTATATCTATCTGCAAATTCTCTCATACCCCCCATCTATTAGTAACTAATCCTTCTACATGGACAAATTCTCCTGTTTGGGATCATAATGCGACGCTTTGGTCCAATTTACGTCCTGGCAGTGAATTTTATACGTCGTATACGTACGGGTTTGATGTAGAGTTTATCCTCCGAAAAATTGCCCATCTTTCTTTTTTTGGCATGCTGGGGCTGCTTTTTTACTGGAATTTAAAGGAACAAAGATATCGTTATGTGAAGGCATGGTTTTGTCTCGCAGCATTTGCCTTCTTAGATGAAGTTCATCAGGCTTTTATTATTGGCCGGGATGGCCGGATTGTTGATGTGTTGATTGATTCGTTCGGAGCAGCTTTAATGTTATTTATCTTGTATAAAATGAGAAAGTCTTCGACACGATAGATTCATAGGGGTTGGCGGAAGAATAGATATACAAATAAAAAAGCATGAGACACTAGCCCTATGCTTTTTTATTTGTATATAATATTTTCTGCTACACTCATTACGTTTGCTTGGATTTTCTGTAACCGCTTCTCACTTCCATTCTCCGTAGGTTGCTTCACCCCAAAATAAAACTTCACTTTCGGCTCTGTACCTGAAGGGCGAATCGCAAACCATGAGCCGTCTTGCAGCCAAAATTTGAGCACATTTGATGAAGGCAAGTCCATCATTTCCTGCTGCGCGGTGAGTAAGTTGATGCTCTTCCCGCTTTGGTAGTCTTCGATTTTCCCGACCGCTGTGCCTGCTATTCCTGCCGGAGGATGCTCGCGGAATTGGCTCACAATGCGGCTGATTTGTTCGGCTCCATCTTTTCCTTTTAGCGTGAAAGACGTGAGAGCCTCTTTGTAGTACCCGTATGTTTCATACAGTTGAATTAACCCGTCATAAAGCGTCATTCCTTGCTGCTTGTAATAAGCTGCTGCTTCAGCAATCATTACCGCTGCCTGTACAGCATCTTTATCACGTACAAAGTCACCAATTAAATAACCATAGCTTTCTTCGTAGCCAAATTGAAAGGTTTTCGTTTCTTCTTGATTATACTCTTCGATTTTTTCGGCAATGTATTTAAAACCTGTGAGTGTATCTATTGTTTGCACACCGTAATCTTCTGCGATTGCCCGTCCTAACTCTGATGTAACAATTGTTTTAAGTATCACGCTGTTGTCTGCAAGCATGCCTTTTTCTTTTTTCTGTAACAGCATATAATACAGCAGCAAAGCGCCTGTTTGATTTCCTGTAAGCAGTACGTAGTCACCGCTGTTATTTTTCACAGCCACCCCTAGGCGATCAGCATCTGGATCTGTGGCTAGTAAAAGGTCCGCTCCTGTTTTCTCTCCATATTTTATGGCTAACTCAAAAGCCTGCGCTTCTTCTGGATTGGGCGAAGAAACTGTTGAGAAGTTGGGATCTGGCTTCGCTTGTTCTTTCACAATCCTCATATTTTCAAAGCCAAAAGCTTGAAGTGCTTGCGGCACGAGCTTATGTCCCGTACCATGCAGCGGTGTGTAGACAATATGTACTTTTGCTTTTGCTGCGTCTTCATTTAGCTGCGGGCTTTTCACATAGTCGAGGTACAGATGATCCAAATTTTCTCCGATATAGCTTAGCAGATTTTGTCTCATCAGTTCACGTTCTTCTTTTACTTTCAGCAGCAGTTCGTTTTGTATCTCGTTCATATGCTTGACGATGACATCAGCCGCTGCAGGAGGAAGCTGTGCTCCGTCTTCTCCGTATACCTTGTAGCCGTTGTATTCTGCCGGGTTGTGGCTTGCTGTAATCATAATGCCTGCGTAAGCCCGAAGGTAACGAACGGCAAATGAAAGCTCTGGTGTTGGCCGCAGCTCTTGGAATACATATGTCTTAATATCGTGCACCCCTAATGTTTTGGCAGCTTCTAAGGCAAATTCTGATGATTGATGGCGGGAATCATACGCAATCACTACTCCTCGTCTTTTTGGTTCAATTCCGTTTCTTTCAATATATTTTGCAAGTCCAGTTGTGACTTTTCGAATACTGTAGATATTCATGCGGTTCGGTCCCGCGCCAAGCTCGCCTCTCATGCCTCCTGTTCCAAATTCCAGCTGTTTATAAAACGCATCTTCTCGTTCACGTTCCGTCATGTCATTCATTTGTTTTTTTAATTCACTTTGTAATTCATTATGATTAATCCATTTGTCCCATTCGTTGTTCCACGTCCCGTTCATCTCTCCTGTCTTGTGTTTATCTATTAGCATTGTGAACGGTTTATATGAACTAGATATGAATTTCACCAGAGACCTTTGTATCAAAATGATTTTAAAGTTAAAAATATTTTTTTGATAAAGAACATTTTTTAGTAGAAACACGTACTGAATAAGTGTATATGCATTATAATGAACAAAAGACATACGAAAAGGACGGGCTGAATGTGGTAGGAGCCAAAATTAAAAGTTTGAGATTAAAAAAAGGATATTCCATTACACGACTAGCTGAAAAGGCCAAAATTTCAAAATCATATTTATCTCATTTAGAAAAAGGGCTAAACAATAACCCTTCTCTTCACATGCTAAATAAAATTGCGTCTTCTCTTAATACAACGGTTGATGAATTAATTGAAGCTGAAATTAGTCATCCTGTATCATCTTCAAAACCATTTATTAACAAAGAATGGCTTTACTTAATTGAGCAAGCAATTAAAGACGGCATGACCAAAGAAGAGTTTGTGGAATTTCAATGTTATTTAAAGTTCCGTAAAATGAATGACCACACAAATTGACTGAAATTTACTAATTTTTTAATTCCGTTATGAACATCGACCTATTTCGACATTTTTTATTAATAGTATGTTATACAATAGCCCTAAGTTACAAATATGATAACTATTACAAATTCTCCAGATAAGGGCAAAACTATTGAAAAATAGTGACGCAAAGCTTCAGGTCTAAGGCCGCTTATGGCTATGATGGCTGAGTTCCCTGGCAAAGGGTGGATGAACCGTAATGAAGAAGGAAAATATACTGTCAATTGATCATGAATGGGTTAACCTGATGCAAGAAGCTCGTACACTAGGGCTGACCGTGGAAGAGGTCCGGAAATTTTTATCGGAATTCAAGCGTAATTGAATATAAAAAGCATGCTCTGGTTTGAGCATGCTTTTTCCAATTTTACCTTTCAAATGCGAATTCCTTTTGCCTCACGTTGATCAAACGTATAAATCTCCGTAAATCCGCACTGTTTCGCCATTTCAACAGCTTCTTTCATATGTGCTCCTACTGTTTCCGCAAAGTGTGAATCCGATCCAATCGTTAAGATTTCTCCGCCTAAATCGCGGTACAGCCAAACAACTTCAAGCGCCGGCAATGCTTCGCCCAGCTTCCCTCTTATACCTGAAGTGTTGATTTCAATTCCGATATTGCGCTCGATTGCTTTTTTCAAAATATCCGCTAAAATGTCTTTGAATTGATGAAAGTCGTAAATGCCGTATTGCTCAAACGCATAGCGCTTCATTAAATCTAAATGAGCCAACACATCAATATCTGCGTCGCTTACTAACTTATACATTTCGTTAAAATAAGCGCGGTAAATCGCTTCTTTATCATTTAGCTCCAAATGCTTGCGAAGCTTGATATTATTAATGTTGTGAACCGAGCCTAAAATAAAATCAAAGTTCTCCTGCTTCATTGTTTTTTGATACTCATCTTTTAAATAGTGCGGCTCACAAATTTCAATTCCTTTTTTAATCACTAGCTGACCTTGAAACTGATCTCTGCATTCCGCTAGTTCTCGTTCATATTTATCAAAATCCATATGACCATACGTTGGCGCTAATGGATTTAATGAAAAGTGCTCGGTAAAACATATTTCGTTTATGCCGTTTTTTATAGCCTGTTCGCACACTTCTTTCATGACTGCCTGTGAGTCAAATGAATTGTTCGTGTGATGATGATAGTCTACTAGATACATAATTTAGTCACCTCTAGGTTTATTATACATTTCTCTTGCCTTCCCTGCACATAGAGACCCTTTTCTCCGCCTATCCCACCTTTGTTCGGTCATAAAAAGTATTTCCAATAAAAAAAGACGTTTTTCCTCTTCCAGTAATCTTTTTTTTCTTATAAACTAACTTAATATAGCAGATGTTCTGACATACAACTTGACAAACAACTTTTACTTACAAAAGAGAAAGGAAATAAGAAATGGAAATTGAAAAGAGTTTTTCTCAAAGCAAAAGCCCCTTTCTGTCTTACTTAAGCTCTTATATGAAAAAGATGAAAGGAGAACTGAAAGAAGAACCGAAAATTAATTACAGAGATGCAGTCGTTTCTTCTTTAGGAGGCTTAATTGCGATTATCATCAGCAGCTCGATTGCACTCGCGCTTGGATATCCAATGGCCCTTGCTCCGATTGGCGCAAGCTGCGTGCTTATCTTTGGCGCTCATAAAGGTCCCTTGTCACAGCCGCGCCACGTACTTGGAGGGCATTTGCTCGCAACGATTTCAGCACTTATTATTTGGAGTTTATTTCATCGGAGCCTCATTACGATTGCGATTGTACTTGCGTTTGTTCTTATTTTAATGATTCTTACCAAAACCGTTCACCCTCCCGCTGCAGCTAGCGCAATTGTAGCGATTAACACAGGGGCCGGCTGGGGATTTTTAGGGGTTATTATGATTTGTGCGTGTGTGATTGTACTGATTTCTACCGTGTATAACAATTTATTTCAAGATCGGCAGTATCCCAGGTATTGGGTTTAATACATAAAAAAGACGTCTCCTCATAGAAGACGTCTTTTTTATTTGTTTTTCCTTACTACACTATGTGTTTTGCTGTTTCAGGGTTCATTTAGTAGCTTTTACTTTACTTCAGTTGAACTAATAAGTTGATAAACCCCTAGACTTCCATCAGATAACTCTTTTACTTTATGAATACTGTTAAATTTTTTGTATTTAACAGATCCGTCTCCGTACGAAATATCATACTCTTCTGTTGTATATACTTTATAGATAGAATCATCAATTTTTGTTACTCTATTTACGTTAAAGCTTAATAAATTTTCTGTTATTCCCTTTTTGATTAAGTAAGCTGTATAGTCTTTTTGCTCCTTGTATTTCGGTCCGTTAGAATCGATATAAGGCTCTGCAATAGAGAAGTCTCCACTGTTGATTGATGAAATTGTAGCGTACATATATTGTTCAATAAAACTAGAAACTTCGCTAGTAGATACTTCAGAATCAGCTTTTGAATCTTGGTCATCCGACTGTTCTTCCTTAGAAGGGGCTAATGCTTCTGCCGTATTTTCTTCGTCAAAATTAAGCGCAATATCTTCTATTCCTTTTTTGATTGATATTTCTTCCGTTTTCTTTTCTCCAGAATCAAATTTACGTTTTGCATATACTTTTACAGAACCATCCATTGGCAGTGGACCTAGATAATCAATATCGCCAATTTCTGTTTTTGTATCTTTGCCATTAACGTACAGCGTCGCGTCATCATAATCTGAAGAAACGTATACCGCATGATCTGACCAATCAAATTCCACGTTCACATCTTCTCCGTTGGTGGCTTCAATCTCTTGTTCGTTTTCAACTTTTCCATAATCATTTTGAACTTCACCTTTTACCGTATGGGTCCCAGGTAAAAATGGTCCAATTTTTTTAGAGGAGTCACTGCTTACCGTTCCAGCTTTTTGACCGTCGATATATACTGCCGTTGCATCTTCCGTAGACTGAATTTTTGCATATACAGGGTTTACTTGTACCGTGTAATGATCAAAGATTCCCCATTTCTTTCCGTCTTGTTCTAACTTAGCATATGAAGAGTGATCTTCGCTTGGAACTCCTGCTTCAAGCGCTCTGCTATCTGCCGCTAACCCTTCAGAGATTGATTTCATTACATCCGGATTTTCATGCAAATATGTAATAAAGGATTTTGTTTGCTCATCGTTGGCTTCTAGTTGAATTTGACCATCATTTACATATTGTTTTACTTTATCAACATCATTGCCTTTTACTGAAGCAATAAATTTTTCTGACACGGCTTTAGGCGCCATCATTGTTTTATCTATTCCGTAATAAGCGCCGCCAAGTATAGCAGCTGCTGCTATAACTGAAATCGCAATAACCTTTGTTTTTTTATTTGGAGGTTTTACCGATTCTCTCCCTTCCTCTACTGAAGGTGATGCGGATTCTACGTAACGCTGTGATTGTGCTCCTTGGCTAGAAGTCTCCTTTCTTTCGACGGGATGTCCACACTCTGGACAGAATTCATGCTCATTTGCTAACTGATGGCCACACTCTTTACAATATCCCAATTTCTACACTCCTTTTTATAGTGTTATGAAAAAGCACCGCTGTGCACGATGCTTTCTGTCGGCTTAAAATAGATCATTTAATTCATTGCTGTTTCCCATTCTCGTAATAATGGTTTTGGCTTCTTCTCCTAAACCATTCGCAATAAACGTCAGCACAATCGTAATTACTACATACACAATAAGAGTGCTATAGATACGATCTAACCCACTTGTTCCGCTTTGCTTGAAGCTGGCAATCGTGAATGGAACCACAAGGAAAATACTCAGCAAACCAAAATTCATAAAATAAGAGAAGTATTCAACATGGAGAAATGCAAGCACAAGTCCAATTAGAAGAAGCGCTGTTGGAATAATCATAAACGTGCCAAAGCGTGAGAAAAATTCTTTAAAGGAAACGTCTACTTTTCCAAACTTTGCTGCAACATATGTTGCTCCAATAATAACCGCGAGTCCGATAAAAATGAAAATCCCTTGCTTAAAGACAAAATCGGTAAAATTAAAATGAATAATGCTATTGATATCTGTGGCTTTTATTAAATCAGTGCCCGTATTAAAATCCTCCATGTCGGATGGAGCCAGCTCTTCACTGATAATAGGAAGTTTGAACATGCTTCGAACAAATTGAATCAATAATAGCTTCCAGCCTACATACAGCATAATAGGTATACTAAGAGCATAAAGAATGACCGTGATAAGAGCATTAACGAATTGACTTTCACCTGCTGCGTGCGCTGTAGCTGTTGGATTTTTAATTCCTTCTGTAAAATAACTAAAAAATGATTTTGACACTTTTTTCGCCTGACGAACACGCTGATTAGGCTGTTGAGGCACATACGCTGTTTGCGGCTGAGATTGAGACTGATATTCGGATGCTGCTGCCGTCTGGCTTACAGCTGCCTCTTCTTGTAATTTATGACCGCATTTCACGCAAAACTTCCCTCCATCATTAAGATGGCCGCAATGTGAACAATTCAAATGCTCCTTCCCCCTTCAATAAATTGTTTAAAATATAGTCATATAGTTTTACCTATATGTAATCTATATAATTCTATATTCTTACCTTTTAGCATTATACACCATTTTTGGTATTTCAGGAGAGGTGTTTTCAGCAGATCAGCTTAAAAAGTTTCTGCCCAAACTTCTTGGCAAAATTCTCTCTTTTATTTCTACATGCATGTTGTGTATAAACCTTCTTTTTATGCTTTTAGTTCACCAATATAACTATTTTATGTCTTAACTATCTTGTTTTAATTTTCAGAATTGTTTATACTCAAAACATCTTTGTTTTTTTAGAAAAGCAATGGAGGTGAATTTACAGCACGATTTATACATACTCAGGGGGGATTTTTTTATGTTGAAATTAATTGGGGTTTTGTTAGTGGCAGTGGGATTTTTATTTCGTCTAAATACACTGCTTGTGGTGACTGTTGCGGGCATCGTGACAGGCCTTGTATCAGGCTTGTCGCTGCATGAAGTAATTACGATGTTCGGACAGTTCTTTGTAGATAACCGCTATATGTCGATGGCTATTTTACTTACTCTTCCTATCTTCGGCGTGTTAGAAAAATACGGGTTAAAAGAACAAGCAGAAGTGCTGATCAAAAAAGCCAAAAACGCTTCTTCTGGAAATGTTTTACTTATATACCTTTTCATCCGTGAAATCTCAGCCGCAGTCGGCTTAAATATCGGCGGACACGCTCAATCCGTGCGTCCGTTAGTTGCACCTATGTCTGAAGGGGCAGCTCGTGCAAAATACGGAGAGCTTCCTCCTAAAGTAAAAGAAGATATTCGCGCCCACGCAGCGGCAGCTGAAAATACAGGCTGGTTTTTCGGAGAAGATATCTTTATTGCAACGGGTGGAATTCTCTTAATGAAAGGTTTCTTTGACTCAGTAGGCATTCACGTAGACGTCTGGGATATGGCGCTTTGGGGTATTCCCACTGCAATATCAGCTCTAGTAATCAGCGCTATTCGTTTCCGTCAATTAGACCGACGTATTCACAAAAAAATGACGAAGCACAAACCAACATCATCTTCAAAGACGGAGGCGAGTTAAATGAAAAGCATCCTGACACTTGATACGATTTACTACTTACTCGGTATTATTGTCGCTTTTATCGCGATTCGAATTGCACGTGACCCTAACCATCCTAACCGTTTAGGATCTTCCCTATTCTGGGCGCTGTTTTCCATTACGTTTTTATTTGGCAACGTGATTCCGCCTTTTTATGTAGGGTGCTTAGTTATTATCATGGTGCTGCTTGCTTCGTTTAACCGCGTGACTAAATCCAATGAAGCGGAAACACCTGCTGAAGAACGAGTGGCTCACGCACAAAGATTAAAGAATAAAATCTTTTTACCAGCTTTATTTATTCCTATTTTTACGATTATCGGTACCCTTCTCTTTGGCAAAATTAAATTTGGAAACTGGGCGTTAATTGATCCAGAAAAGGTCACGTTAATTTCACTGGCAATCGCTGCTGTCATTGCTTTTATCGCTTCAATGAGCGTCACAAAAGCGAAAATGGACGTGCCTGTTAAAGAAGGAAGCCGCTTGCTTCAAGCAGTCGGCTGGGCAGTTATTTTACCGCAAATGCTGGCAGCACTTGGCGGTATCTTTTCAAAATCAGGCGTTGGAACAGTAGTCTCGGATATTGTAAGTGATGTACTGCCGACTAACTATGCATTTGTTGCTGTACTTGCATACTGCTTGGGGATGCTGTTATTTACGATTGTAATGGGAAATGCATTTGCGGCGTTTGCCGTTATTACTGGAGGCATTGGACTTCCGTTGATTGTACACATGCACGGAGGAAATCCAGCGATTATGGCGGCTCTTGGCATGTTTGCTGGCTACTGCGGAACGCTCCTTACGCCAATGGCAGCCAACTTTAACGTCGTACCAGCTATGCTGCTTGAATTAAAAGACAAAAACGCCGTGATTAAAGCTCAAGTGCCAATTGCTTTATCCGTTTTTGTTGTTAATACGTTATTGATGTACTACCTTGTATATCATTTTTAAAGGAGACTAATAGAATGACAACTGTATTACTAACCGGCTTTGAACCATTTGAAGGTGAAAGCATTAACCCGTCCTTAGAAGCTGTCAAAGCTTTAGACGGTGTAGCTGTTGAAGACTATCACATTATTGCTAAGCCTCTTCCTACTGTGTTTGGCGAATCAATCGCAAAGCTTCATACGTATATAGAAGAAATTAGCCCTTCCATCGTCATTTGCGTTGGACAAGCAGGGGGCCGAGAAGGAATTACCGTCGAACGCATTGCGATTAACGTAGACGACGCGCGAATCCCTGACAACATTGGCCAGCAGCCCATTGATCGCTCTATTATCGAAAACGGTCCTGCCGCATACTTTTCGACACTGCCCATCAAAGCAGCTGTCGAAAATCTGCGCCAAGCAGGCATTCCAAGCAGCGTCTCTCAAACCGCTGGAACATTTGTCTGTAACCACGTATTTTACGGACTCATGAACATGATTCAAAACTGTTCGATTAAAGGTGGATTTGTTCATATCCCTTACCTTCCTGAACAAGCCGTGAATCATCCAGGGAAAGCGAGTATGTCGCTGGATTTGATTGTGCAAGGGTTGCTTTCCATCGCAAAAACCACAATTGTAACGGAAGATGATATTTTAGTTTCAGGCGGAGCTACTCATTAATGCTAAAGACCAGTTCATATAGAGAACTGGTTTTTCTTTTTATATACGCACAAATTTTTTATTTAATAAATTAATGGAAAGTATAAACAACCTCACCTCTCAGTCGATATATAGTATGAACATATTTTCCAAAGATGTTCGATTGCTTTTATCCCTTCTCAAAGCGGGACACTTCTTGCATACAAGGATGTAAACCAAGAAGTAAAACTATTATACGGAGGTAAGGAAAATGAGAATTAATCACAACATTACAGCTTTAAACACGTACCGTCAGTACAACACAGCTAATAATGCACAAGCAAAATCTATGGAGAAATTATCTTCTGGTCAGCGTATTAACAATGCAGCTGATGATGCAGCTGGACTAGCTATTTCTGAGAAGATGCGTGGGCAAATTCGTGGGTTAGACCAAGCTTCTCGTAATGCGCAAGATGGTGTTTCCATGATCCAAACTGGTGAAGGTGCATTAAACGAAACACATTCTATTTTACAACGTGTTCGTGAGTTAGCTGTCCAATCAAGTAGTGATACTAATACAGCAGATGACAGAGCGGAAATTCAAAAAGAAGTAAATGATTTAGTAAGCGAAGTAGATAGAATTTCTGGTGATACAGAATTTAACACTCAAAAACTGTTAAATGGTGAAGGCGGAACCAGCGGAACATTTACGTTTCAAATTGGTGCAAACAGAAATCAAACTATCGATGTGACATTTGCTAGTATGAAAGCTAGTGACTTAGGGATCGATGGCCTTGACTTAGGAACAGATGCGAGTACTTCTTCTACTGCAATCGAAACAATCGATGGCGCAATCAAAAAGGTATCTGATGAACGCGCTCAGCTTGGCGCTAAACAAAATCGTTTAGAGCATACTATTAACAACTTAAATGCTTCATCTGAAAACCTAACAGCATCTGAATCACGTATTCGTGATGTAGATATGGCAAAAGAAATGATGGAACAAACGAAGAATTCAATTCTATCTCAAGCTTCTCAAGCTATGCTATCTCAAGCTAATCAACAGCCACAAAACGTCCTTCAGTTATTACGTTAATAGAAAAGCGGGCTTTCCTAGGAAAGCCCGCTTTTATTTAACTTTTTCTATACAAACTATTATAAGCTATTGCTAGTAGATTCAGCTGTTCCTTCTGCATTCTTGCCCGTATTTACTAAAGCTTCCCACGTCTTGGGACCTACAACACCGTCTGCTGTATAGCCGTTTTTCACTTGAAACTCTTTTACTGCCTGTTCCGTTTGTAGACCGAAGAAGCCGTCTGGATTAAGACCCAAAGATTTTTGAACAACTTTGACTTCTTCTCCTGCTGATCCTTTGCCTAAAGCTGCAACACTGCTGAGTGATAGAATTTGAGTCTTATCTTCTTCTTTTGCCTTTGCTTGCTGCATTAAGCTAGCATATTCTTTTATTCTTTTTTCTTCTGCCAGACTCAATGTTTGTGTATGTTTGAAGTTAGACATGATAAAAAAGAATCCTGCGACGATAATAATTGGGACTATTATTTTAATAAGATTTCTTACGACAGTCATTGTACTCTCCTTTAAAATAAGTGTTTATTTGACTTTCCATGTTCCTTGTCTTCTAGGGTCAGCCCCTCCATAGATAACATTGTCTTTTTGATCAATAACGATAGCTTGTACGCCTCCATAATAGATAGAAGAGCTCTTCTCTTCTACGTCATAGCCCATTTCCTCTAATTCCTCTCTTACACTTGTAGGGTATTGGAACTCGGTATAAAGATGATTGTTTTCTATCGAGAATCTAGGTGCATCAATCGCGTCCTGTAAAGAGTCTTTAAATAAAAGATGGCGCACTAAAACTTCTGTAAGCATCATAGGTATTCTGCTTCCTCCTGGTGTACCTATTCCAATAACCTCGTTATCTTTTCGAAGAATGGTAGGTGCTGTAAACGTTCGTGAACGTTTTCCAGGCTCATAATAGTTAAGAGAACTCTTTATGTTATTGAAATTATTTAGATTATTATTAAGGAAAAATCCTTCTACATTTTCTCCCGATCCAAAAAAGTTGCTTAATGTATTTGTAACAGATACAACCGTTCCATCTTTGTCTGTTACAACAAAGTGAGTCGTACTAATATGCTCTTCTTCAAGATCGTTTCCTTTAAGCTGATACTTTTCAGACAGCCTATTCAGAGAAACATCTTGTGCTAATTCTCTAGAATATTCTTTGTCCGTTAACTCTTTCTCATCTATTTCAGAGAAAGCAGGATCTCCAATATGCTTAACGCGATCACTATTTGCCCGGTTCGTTATTTCAGAAGTTACATGCGTAAAAAGTGCCGTATCTTCTTCTGTCTTTTCAATGTGTAACATTTCAGCCATTTGCAGAGATTGTATTAACGTAATTCCTGCAAACGGAGGAGGTGCAGAAATCACATCGTAACCAGCAAACTCTCCTTGAACGGGTTCTCTTTCTTCAACAGAATACTCTTTTAAATCTGATTTCTGTATTCCTGGAACTTCATCCGCTATTTCCTCTGCGAGTTTCCCTTTGTAAAACACATCTGAACCTTTTTCTTTAATTAGCTCAAGCGTCTCTCCCAGCTCAGGCTGTTTGAGTTTTTCGCCTTCCTCAATAGGTTGGTTGCCTGGAAAGAAGTTAGGAATCTCATCTTCTGATAGACGATATTGTGCTCCTTTTAGACGCTCTGCAAGCTGCTGTCCGACTGGAAAACCATCATCAGCTAATTTAATAGCTGGCTCTATTAATTCATCCATTTTTTTGCTTCCGTATTTTTCATGGACCGTTTCCATCCCTTTTACAAATCCAGGCACACCTATCCCTTCTTCGGAATCTTCACTTGAAGTAGGACTGTTTTCTCGGTAATCAAAAAAAGTCGGCTTGTCCGATTGGTCACCTGGAAGGATAAGCATTCCTCCTCCTCCGCCAATACCAGACCCATAAGGTTCTACAACACCTAAAGCATAAGAAACTGCAACAGCAGCATCCACGGCATTTCCGCCTTCTTCTAACACATCCATTCCAACTTCAACAGCTATCGGATTTGAAGAGCTTACACCGTATCCTCCGGAAGAATGATTAATCTCCCTACTAGACTCAAATTTATTAATTTTTTTATAAAACTTGTTATCTGTTTCACTATTAAACTGCTGTACAATCGCGTAACCGCTAACTAACAGAACTGCAAGAAAGATCAGCGAGTACATCCATTTTCTTTTCATTTATTCAGTTAACCCCTTTTTTACTACCCGAGAGTGGTCGACTGTAAATACTAACTTATTATTTTCTTCTTTGATTGCAAGTGATTTTGAAGAACTTTTAGTCAGTCGTTTGAAGATTTTTTCTTTATAGTACGTATCCCACTTTCCTAACGGAGTCGGCGTAGCTTCTTTTATAAGTACAGGTGTAATTTCAAAACGGGCTGTTCCGTCTTTCTTTAACTTATACTGAACAAGTGCGCTCTCCCTTGATGCTGACCATCCTTGGTCGAAGACAAAATTCCCTAAGCTGTAAAAGATAACGGTATTTTTATAGACATCAACAGATTGCAAAACATGAGGATGGTGGCCAAGAATGATATCGGCCCCTGAATCTGCCATTGCTTTGGCTAATCCTTCTTGTCTAGGAGAAGGAGTCGTGTCATACTCTTGCCCCCAGTGCGCATGCACCACAACTAAATCAGCATTCTCTTTTGCTTCTTCAATTAGTGGAATAAAAATTTCCGGTTTAGCAGGAAGTATGCCTGGATTATTTTGATTAGCTGCTGAATCAGCAACATATGCATCCGTGAAACCAAGTGTAGCTATCTTAACTCCGTTAACTGTTTGATAGTTAATTTTACTAGCGTCTTTAATGTTTTTTCCAATTCCTACAAAGTCCAAGTCTGACTTATTAAACGTCTTTATTGTATCGTTTAATCCGTTTTCCAAATAATCCATCGAGTGATTATTTGCTACATTCAAAACAGACAGATTAAGATTCTTCAGAGTTTTCACGGATTGTGCGTCGGTTTGCAAGTGAATATACTTTTCCTGCTCTGCGTACTTTTTGCTAAGCGTAACTGGATGTTCAAAATTCCCTGTTGAATAGTCCGCTTTTTCAAAATAAGGCTTCACGTATCGAAATAAATTATCTTGTCCATAACGGTTAGCCACTTTTTCTACATTACGTCCAAACATGATATCTCCAACCATTGTTGCATTAAGCAATGTATCATCTGTTGTGTTATTTTCAATCGCTTCACTTGGTTTGCTTAGCAAAATGGTTCCGTACATAAAAATCACAAGGATAAATAAAGTAATCCATACATGTTTATCCGTTTTCTTCTTCGTTACTTTTATAAATTTCAATAACTTTTCTTTAAAATCCAATTTTCTATCCATCAAATCACCCTAAATAAAAAAGTTATATACAAACATTAAGCTGAATGTAGCACCGCTTATTAATAGCGTGCTTCCCATCGTCATTGCCAGCCCCTGCTTTTGAATCGTGTTCGCAATTAATCCAGGGACAATGACGCCAATTCCGCGAAACTCGTAAATTTCAAAAGGCATAACGGGATAAAAATAGTCAAATATTAGCTTCAGCGAAATTCCCACCACTAACATCGCAGCGAATTTACGACGGCCATATAAAATCACAAATCTTCCAATACCATGTTTTACGATAACGTAGGTTAATAGACTAATAATTAATACCATGACTAAGAAAACCGGCTGATCGAAAATCAAACCAATATAACCTGGAACAACCAACCCTGCAGGAATAATTCCTGTTTTTTCTGTAAAAATTAAACTTAAAATAACTCCTAAAACTAATGCTACGTATAAATCTGAGCCAAACATTCAATTTCCTCCTAGACAACTTCCTCGATATGTTCATATTCCTTCATTACTTCAATTAGTGGTTCAGCAGCACCATGTATATTTCCTACTCCGTAAATCATTCGATTATGTAATTCAGGTCTTAACTTATTAAATATCTCTTCTGTACTATGACCTTCTAAATCCCAAATTTCTTTTGCTGGAATCTTTCCTTCATTGTAGGTATCCATGATAGGGCTTGTTGTTTCTCCAATCAACACTAAAATATCAGTTTTAATATATGGTAGAACATCTCTCGCGAATTGCTCTGTACGATCTACACGATCAGGACGGCAATTCATAATAACGATAGGTGAATCTACTGAATAACCAATCTCCCCTACCCTCTCCCAAATACGCAATGTGGAAGCGGCATCATTTGCAGCAAATCCGTTTACTAAGAATGCAGGCGCCTTAGGGTTACCAAACTTGGTAATTCTCATTGCACCAGGATCTGGATGAGCATTCAACATTCCTCTAAAAGCAATTTCTTCCGGAATATCTAATGCTTCCGCTACGGCTAAAGCAAGGGATGCGTTATCTGGGAATACCATATAATCGAATTTTCTTAAGAACTCATCTGTAATCCTTGAATTATCAGCCACAATCACTTTCGTTCTTCTCTTTGCAGCAACTGTTTTAAAATATTCAAGGTAAGGACCATCGATTGTAATTAAATGTCCTTTATAAGGAATCGTTGCTAGAAATGCTTCAGCTACCTCGTCTAATGTCGGACCCATAACATCCATATGATCCTCTAATACATTTACAATGACACCGATATTAGCTTGAATCATTTTTTCTTGGAAAGTAATTTGATAGTCTGGGTTTACAGCCATACATTCACTTACCAATGCCTCAGCTTCTAACCTTGCAGCTTCTTTTACTACGCGCCTTTGTTCACCGATATTCGGCCCTTCAGGTCTTCTGATAATTGGCTTTTCTTCATCCGTAAACCAATAAATCATTCTGGCTGACGTTCCTGTAGTTTTTCCTACAGTTTTATATCCAGCCTCCGTTACAATACCCGTTATTAATCTAGTAACTGTTGATTTCCCGCGAATTCCATTAATGTTAATTCTCACGGGGATAGAATCAATATTTTTTTGATGTTTAATCTGCTCCCTTGCTCCATAAGCAAGGACTAGAAACAAACAGATTAAAATAACACTGAGCACCATTAAACCGTTTCCTCCTTATTTACGCCGACTTTTGTCGGAATAGATATGTTAAACTATTAAAAAATAATTAAAATTACGCCCTATTTTTCAATTTTTTTACTCAACTTTTATAGTTAATCATACCTAGATGAGTTTATCAACAGGAGAATTAGTTGTAAAAAATGTATTTTTTAAACATTTTAGTCATTCCATATGTAAATAATTCCATAACCCTTTACTTTTAAGATCCTTCGCTATGACAAATAGGTTCAACACTTGAAGAGTCAGCTTACTCGTTACTCAAAGCATTGACCCTTCATATACGAGGCCACGCATATTAGCATTTATCATTTTAACCAAGAAAAATTTTACCTCAAATAACAATAAGAAGAAGGGTCAATTAAATAGAATAAGTAAATAAATGAATGGGTATTTTTCAGTAAAGCGGATGTTTCGGGAAAACGTAGGGCTCTATGTGATGCTGTCATTAGCGATTCTCCGCTTTGATCTCATCATTGAATATGTTCTTATTAAAAAGCGAGGGTCCGATCCCAAAGGCTATATTACTTTTTTTCAAACCATTTGTATGCCGGTGAACGTGTTTCTTTTATGTTTATTGTACTTTTCAAGTTAAAAAGCATCTATCCTCATGGGTAGATGCTTTTTATAGGTCATTTATTTTTTATCTGCAACGCTTTGTAAGATATATCTAACAAAACATTACATATTTAAGAGACTTGATAAATGCTTGGCTACAACCGCTCCTTGGCCGGCTGAAGAGCTAATACTAGAAAACAAGGGAGTCGTGCACGCGTCTCCAATTGCATAAATAGACGGGTTGCTGCTTTGATGCACTTCATTAATGACGATGAGCCCACTTTGTGTAGTGGTGACTTTTTCTTTAATGAGTTCAACATTGGGCGCTATGCCCAGTCTAATCAGCACTGCGTCTACTGATAAGTTCTCGCATTCACTGTTTTTACTTTTTAAATCGATCGATGTGACATGATGCTTTCCATGGATAGCCGTCACTTCGGTATCTGTTATCACCTTAATACTAGGATCGGAAAGAACTTTTTCAACGTATTGCTCTCTTGCTTTGAAATGCGTAGAACGATGAATCAGATATACTTCTTTTGCTTTTGATGCTAAAAGATGTGCTCCTTCAAAAGCCCGGTCTCCTCCGCCAATGAGAGCAACCCTTTTACCTTTTAACCGTTCTCCGTCTGCTGAGGCAGAATATACTTCTCCTCGGTCAATCATTTGCTGCTCACCAGGCACTCCGAGCTTTCGCTGACTAGAGCCCGTTGCTAAAATAAGATACGTATAGCTAATTTCCTTTTCTGTTTCTTGCTGCTTTACTTTTACTGTTTTAGAACGTTCATCAATGGAAATTACTTTTGTATTCACTTCATATAAGCAGCCCATATCGATAAAATGCTGAACCATTTTACGCTGCATCTCAATTCCATTTTCCGCTTGTATTCCGGGATAATCAATAATCTCATTATAAATAGTAAACAGCTGTCCGCCTAACTGTGCCTGCTCTTCAAGAAGCAAGCAATCAACGCCTAGCCTTTTACACCACACGGCAGCAGAGATACCAGCGGGTCCTCCGCCAATAATCAGTACGTCAACATGTTGCATACAGCTCACCTCGCTTCTGCTTCTCAGCTTATATGGCTTTTTGTTTCTTTACATTTGTCGCTGTAAAAGAGATAAAAATTCTCCACGAACCTCTGGTTTTTCCATAAATGTTCCTCGAACGGATGAAGTGGCTGTAGAAGCTGAAGATTTTTTAATTCCTCTTCCGCACATGCACATATGCTTTGCTTCAATAATCACCATAACTCCTTTCGGTTCTAACACTTCTTCGATTGCATCTGCAATTTCATTTGTTAGACGTTCTTGAACTTGAAATCTCTTTGCATACCCTTCTACCGTACGAGCGATTTTAGATAAACCTGTAATTTTTTTATCCGGTATATACCCAACGTGGGCAACGCCAAAGAAAGGCGCAAAGTGATGTTCACACATTGAGTGAAATTCAATGTCTCGTATTAACACCAATTCATTGTGATTCACATCAAATGTTTTTTCCAAATGAGCTTTCGGATCTTCTCGGTAGCCTTCCGTGTATTCTAAAAACGCCTTTAGCACGCGGTACGGCGTCTCTTCAAGGCCGTCTCTTTCCGGATTGTCTCCGCATAAATCAATCAGCTCTTTCACCGCATTCATAAATGTGTCAGCTTGACCTATTTTTTTATCTATTTCATTTGAATTCGTGCCTAGTGTTTCTAAAAATTTTTGAGCAATTAAATTTTGTGTACTTAGTGCCATCTTTTTATGTCCTCTTCCCTTTTCTTAGTAAGTTTATTTTTAAATGATGGTTTTGCTTCAGCTATTTAAAAACGCTTCTTCAAAATCTTCTGCAGCAAGAGGCTTGCTAAACAAGTATCCCTGCATGTGATCACAGCCATTTTTCATTAAAAACGCTTTTTGATATTCTTCTTCTACACCTTCTGCGATTACCTCCAGCTTTAAGCTTTGAGATAAGCTGATAATCGCCTGGGCAATTTCACTGTTGCTGTAATCTTCTTGAATATCTTGGATAAAAGACCGGTCGATTTTCAAACAATCGATTGGTAATTTTTTTAAATAACTCAACGAAGAATATCCGGTTCCAAAATCATCGATAGAAATTGATATACCATATTTCTTTAACAGATGTAAAGCTTTAATCGTTTCTTCCGCGTTCATAAGCAGTGTACTTTCTGTAATTTCCATTTCAAACCAAGCGGGATCAAATCTATGCAGCGAAAGAAAGTGTTTAATTTCATTAACCAAAACAACCGGATCTTGAAATTGCCGCGGGGAAAAATTGACCGCCAGTGTCATTTTTTCGTCTGAGACCTTATTCCATTCGCTGACTTGAGAACAAGCTTTCTTCATCACAACTTCCCATAAGTATTGAATCAAACCAGCTTCTTCTGCTATAGGGATAAACGCTTCTGGAGAAACAAATCCAAGCTCTGCGTCATTCCAGCGAACTAATGCTTCTACGCCGGTGATTACATTGCGCTTTGCTTCTATTTTCGGCTGATAGTAAACGTCAATGTCACCTTTTTGAATTGCTTTTCGCAAGCGCGTTTCGATGTGAACTTTTTCAGCTTGTTTTTTATTTAACGAGTCATGATAGATACTTACTTTACTGCCGCCTTGTCTTTTTGAAGCATACATGGCGACATCTGCATACGTAATAAGCGTGTCCAAATTCGTAGAGTGCTCCGGATAGAAGCTTAGCCCGCTGCTTATACTGACGAACACTTCATCGTTGTCAATGTAGCAGGGCTGTTGAACATACGCCATGATCTTCTCGGTGATACCTTTAACTTCTTCCGGTGTAAAATCACTGAATAAAATGACAAACTCGTCTCCTCCTTGCCTTGTAAGAAAGCTGTTAGCAGAAGGAAGACATTCTTTAATTCGGTTAGCTATCAGCTGTATAAGCTGATCTCCTTTTGAATGCCCTAGCGTATCATTAATATCTTTAAACCGGTCTATATCCATAAATAACACGGCTACGTGACGAATGGACTTTTCCTTCGACTCAATTAAGCGCCTGTTTAATTGTTCTTTAAAATATCTTCTGTTCGGCAATCCTGTCAAAAAATCGTGGTACGCATGATACTCACTTTCTTCCTGACTTTTCTTTAAATCATCTACATATGTTTTTAAAAAGTGAGAAAGGTGGTTGATGTTTGCTACAAGTCCTCCCAGCTCATCTTTTCTTCTTGTATTCAGCACCTTGCCGAAATTACCTTTAGCGATTTGATTTACGTGCTCCATAATATGTTTAATCGGCCGCGTAATGGATGTAGAGAAGATAAAGCTTATAATAAGGACAATAAAGATAAACGGAAGAGACAATAATAAATGTTTAATTAATTCTTGCTGCAGTTCTTTTTCAATAAGTCCGTAGTCATACACTACGCCTATTACATAAGCTGGAGTGTTTTTTTCTTTAATCGGTACCAATGTCTTTAATACTTTTTTATGGTTAATTTCAGCAAGATAGCTTTGTGATTTTCCCGTTTTTAAGACCTCTTGTATGGATTTTTTATCCCGTTCGGTATTTCGGTACGTGTATGTTCCGTACCAAATCGGCTGATCTTTTATTTTAATATATTTATTGCCGTTTAAGTATACGTTTTGATTTCTTTTCCCGAAATTTTTGGGGTTAAAAACGGTTAGTTCAAGAACGCCTTCCAGATTTTCTGTGAAGCGGTTCATCACGTTCGTAGGACCGAACCTTTTTTCAAAATCCAGTACGTGCCGATCACGGAAATAAGGATCAATAATATAATTAGTAGACCCGTCGTAATAATAGCCCCACTTGTCAATGTGATTAGGGTTGCTGGAGGCTACTTCAATCGGACCGCTCCAAAAGTGAGGTAGAGTCACTCCTTTTTTGGTAGTAATCGTCTGCTGAGAAAGCAGCTGCCGAAAAGATGTATACCAATAGCCCCACTCTTTTGTAGACATATTGATTTCCTTAGGATCAGAAGATTTTACGCCTATAATATCATCTCCTGCAGGAGCTAATAATGTAATGTGAGATATCATCAGTTTTTTAGCCAGTCGCTTTAACTGGTCATTGCTGACGTCATGGTAATCAGCAGGCAAAGAATCCTGAATCGCAATCGAAGCCGTTCTTAATTCTTGTGCCATTCGATTTTCCATATAGGAAGCACTATTTTTTGAGTTTTCGACTTCGTACGCAATTTCCTCTGTTACCAGCGTGATTTCTTTTTTGTTAAATTCTATTAATCTATTTTTTGATCGAATGTAGTGCAAGGTATTATTCGCTAGTAGAATACACAATACCAGCAAAGTAAAGAATACGGATAACTTTTTCTTTATCGACACTAGTTGGCTGCCTCCTGTTTAAAGAACGGATCCGACAGTTTTAACACTTGTTTATGTTCTCTAGATTTACATCGGATACTATTCTTTAATTTCCACAAAAAAAGAATGAACTCATACAAAAAACCAACCGATTTGGTTGGCTCTATTCATAGCTAGTATAAAACATATTAAATACATACTTTTATTTACACGGATAGAACAAATTTGTATTCCTATAATATTTTAACTCTTTTTTTCAAAATATCAATGCGTAAATTTTAACTTTCTTTATCTATGCTGCTTTTTAAACTTCTTCACTATTCGTTGATACCAGTAGATTCCGGCTCCCGTTAATAAAATAATGGTTCCCCACTGATGCGGTAAAAACTTCAGCAGCCATATAGACATTATAATAGTAGCTACCGTTAAGTTACTCAGCCACTGTTCTCGGCTTAGATTTTTCTTATTCATCACCACCGCTACATAACCAATAGGCGGTGCAAAAAAGCACAGCAGCAGCAGAAATTTTTCTGAACGGTGCCAAGGCTGTTTATTCATTTTTTCTCACTTTTTCTATTTAAAATAAACTGATAGCCAAACGTCACAACGATCCCTGTCCAAAACATAGAAGATGACGACACTAACTCGGCACCTTTATAGGTATACATTATTATGTTCACAAACAGCAGCAATAAAAGTATATAAAAACCTGCCGACACAGCTTTATTCCAATTTTGATGCTCCCGTTTAGAAGCATCCTTAAAAAACTTCATCGAAACTCTCCTTTTACATCTTATCCATCACTTGTCCATTTAGGGGTTCTATCTTTATGTTAGCTTATTGGGTAGTTTTGGAAAATAGATAGAGGAAATTGTTAGAGTACAGAGTTGAGAAAAATTCTTTTGATAGTTCCTATTCATAACAGTAAAACGAAAAAACAATGTTTCTCTAGACGTATACCCTAGCCGTTATTTTCTTTTTCCAAATTGACCTATGGAATAACTTAACACACCCTTGCCCACACTATACTTATCTGTTTTTTATAAATACGTATCATTTTTATAGATAGGAGGAAAGCTCATTGAACGCAGAAAGCAAGCGTTTGACTTCAACTGAAATAACAAGTCTATGCGCGCAGTACCATCAGGATACGCTGGCGGTTTGTGTCGCGAAACACGTTCTTGCAACGGTGACGGATGCCGAGATTCGGTCGCTGTTTGGCTTTTCGCTAAAGTTATCTGAAAAGCATATTGAGCTGCTGACTGCCATTTTTCGGGCCGAACATTTTCCGCTGCCGAACGGATTTACAGATGAAGATGTGGACTTGCACGCACCTCCGCTTTTTACAGACTCGTTTTGGCTGAAATATCTTCACGACATGACGATTCATGGCTTGTCAGGGTACGGCATTTCGTTTAGCGTGTCGATTCGCCGAGATATTCGAGATTATTATCATCAATGTAATTTAGATGCGATGGAAATCTACAATCGGTCGCTCGATTTGCTTTTAGCACAAAATCTTTATGTGCCGGCTCCTTATTTTTTAACTCCGAAAAAACAAGAGCCGATCACAGATTTGTCTTACGCTCTTGATTTTGTCGGAAAGCAGCGTCTTTTAAACGCAAATGAAGCCAGTAATATTTATTTTAATTTACGTAAAAGCATGGTAACCAAAGCTCTTTTAATTGCATTTAAACAAGTAAGTAAACGAAAAGATGTACGGAAAGTCATGGAGACGGGGCTTGATGTAGCCCACAAGCATATTGAGCTTTATTCTTCCATTATGCACGAAGAAAACCTTCATACTCCTCCGCTTTTGGATAATGAAATCACAACATCTACACACGCGCCTTTTTCAGAAAAACTGATGACGTTTCACGCAGGCGCAATGTTTAAAGTAGCTATTACCTATTATGCAACGGCAATGACTACCAGTATGAGGCTTGATATTGTTGGTCACTGTGAAGCGTGTATTTTAAGAGACTTAAAAGTAGCGGGGCGCTGCAGCGAAGTGATGATTAAAAACGGGTGGATTGAAAAGCCGCCTGAAGCAAGCGATCGTAAGCAAATGTAAGTTTTTTCATAGCAGCTCTTGATCTGAAACGCGTTTCATACTTTATGCTGTATTTATTCCCATCAGCCGGCGTGACACGAACGGTGGCGTTACGGCTGATATGTTATCCATAAAAAAATCCGGTGTATTCACCGGATTTTTTGGTATGCTTACATATTCATTTCTTTTTTATACGCCAGGTACGAATACAGATAAGGAATCGCCACGCACAGAACGATACTCCCCCACATGATAACTGACTTGTATCCATCAGGTAAAAAAGCGCTAATAAGAATTAGCAGTCCGCCGATAAAAAAGAGCTTTCCAGATAAACGATGCGTCTTTTTCCATACGGTTTCATTGCTTAGCGTCCACGGTGTACGAATCCCCATAAAATAGTTAGAGCGCACGCGCTGCAAGTAGTTTCCGATAATGATAAAAATGATTCCAGCCATAATTGGAGCAATGTACGACATTGGCACGTTGTAGCCAAGCCCTTGTAAAATGGTACTCATATTTACAAAAAAGAATAATAGCAGCACGGCGTTTAACAGAATATTATACGTTTTTGAAAAGTACTTATAATTTTCTTTACGCGGGTCAATTCGCGGAACAATTGCGATGATAAAATAAATAAGTGCCATGATTCCTACTGTTAAGATCATTGCATTTATCTTTGTTGCAAATCCGTCTGCTTCTCCATTTGCTCCCCAGTGAATGGGCATCGTAGCCGGAAGGTGCGGCAGTGCAATCAGCCATGCAACCAGTGTTAAAAGGGTAATGCCTAAAGGAAATAAATGCTTTTTCATTTAACTCTCTCCTTTCTGAAAGCTGAAAAACCAGCCGATTAAATCTTGAAAAACGGTTGTATTTAGCGAATAAATCACAAACTGCCCTCTTTTTTCATCTTGAACGAGGTCCGCTTGCTTCAAGATTTTTAAATGATTTGAGATGCTTGGTTTGGTCATGTTAAAATACTCGGAAATTTCTCCTGCGGTTAAATCCCGTTCTTTTAACAGCTCTAAAATCTTCCTGCGAGTGGGATCCGCCAGGGCTTTAAACGTTTCATTCAATTGAAGTTCATCTCCATCATATTTAAGTATTTAGATAATTATCTAAATATTAAACTATAGAATATACTATGTCAATATTTTGAAAAGAGAACATCTGCATTTGACTCATTTTTTTGTTTTTTCAAAGCAGTCCATACATACAAATTGAGCCTCTTGATGTAAAAAAGCTTTAATTTCAGTCATGCCTCTTTTACTTGGATACTTCATTCGCATCCATACTTCTTCATTCGGCTGAATTTCTTTTTGACAAACGGAACATCGCTCTTTTATTCCAAACATATTATCCCCTCCATTTCCTTATCTAATTATACGTTTCACTAGTAAAAAGGTTTCATAAAAAGAGGATGGGACATAACCAAATCAACCCTAGCTAGAAGCAACTACAGATCTGAAACCTACGTTCACTCTACCAATAAAAAAATCCGAACGAGTCGGATTCTTTCTCAAGAATCTCAATTCATCGTTCGGATCTTCCTTCACCTAACATACTTATGTCCTAACCTCTTTTAAACATTATAGCGGCGTTACGTCTTCCTGCTGTTTTTGCTGTATTCTTTGCTTTTTCGATTTTCTGAAATGAAGCAGTTCATATACAACGGGAATGACTACAAGTGTAAGCAGAGTCGCAACGGCCAATCCTCCGATTACAACGACTGCTAGACTTTGAGAAACAAGGCTTCCGCTTTCGCTTTGTTTGAATAACAGCGGCAGCATCGCACAAATCGTAGCGGCAGACGTCATGACAATTGGACGCATACGCGTAGCGGCTGCTTCGACAATCGCATCGCGCATAATCATTTTCTTTTCATTTTGCTTCACGCGGTCTAGAAGTACAATTGCATTGGTCACAACGATACCAATCAGCATTAGTGCTCCAAGTAGAGCCGTTACGTCTACTGGAATGCGGCTAACTAATAACCCTAAAACGGCACCGATTGCAGCAAGCGGAAGTGAAAATAAAATCGCAAACGGCGTGCGGATCGTTTTAAACGTAATCACCATAATTAAGAACACAATACCAATCGACACGAGCATTGTAATGAACAAGTCAGAGAAATCCTCTCCTTGCTGAGTGCTTGCTCCGCCGATTACAACGTCAACATCTTTTGAAATGGACAGTCCTTTATTCTTACCGTCTCCAAAAATTGTTGTTTGAATGTCTTTATTAATCTCTGAAAGCTTTTCTGGATTGACATCCGCTGTTACTTGAATATACGGGTCTCCATTTTTATGAAACTGATTTGTCGGCTTTTCAGCTTGCGTTAGTGAAGCCACTTTTGAAACAGGTGACGGTCCTGTCTCTGTCATAATAGAAATATCTTTTAACTCTTTTGGTGATGTTGGATTTAAGACAGATTCAAGAAGTACGTTTGCTTGCTTGCCTTCTAAATCTATCGCCCCAATCGGCGTTTTATTCAGCATAACGCCAAGCTGCTGCGCTACTTGCTGCGTATTCGCTTTTGTTGGATCTACGTCTAAAGAGTAAATGGTTTTCTTTTCATCTTGGTTGGTAGAAACTTTGTCTACTCCTTTTATATCGCTAATTTCTTTCTTAATGCTGCTTGCTGTTTTTTCTAATTTGTTCATGTCGTTTCCAATCACATCAACGGTAATGGAAGTAGTGGAAGCTCCCATTAGTGAAGCAGCACTGACGCTAAGGTCCCCTCCGTCATAGAGTTTCTTTTGATTTTCAATTCGTTTCATCAGCGAATCAATGTTTTCACTGTCTTTTACTATAATCGTATACGTAGCTTCAGTAGGCGAACCAACGTCTCCCCACTTTGCTCCTTCGTCTGTATTACCAAGCTGCATATATACATCTTTCACTTCTTTTTGAGCTAAAATATAGCGTTCAAGCTGCAGTGATTTTTCTTCTACGGTTTTAATTGGCGTATTATTTGGATAGCTTAACGTCGTGCCTACAAAGTCAGATGAAGAGTTATCCACCGCTCCTTTAGGCATCATCGTGTAGGCACCAATAGATCCGACAAATAAAAGCAGCGAAAGCAGCAGCACAACCCATTTATGATTAAGCGACCACGTAATAACCTTTGTAAAACGAACCGGCTGTTTGTGCTTGCGAAGTTTTTCATTTTTTAATAATCCGGCGCTCATTAACGGTACAACGGTAAGCGCCACAATTAATGAAGACAGCAGCGAATACGTCAGCGTTAGAGCAAACGGAAGCATAAAGTCTTGAAGACCTCCATTTACAAGGCCGATTGGTAAAAAGACGGCCACTGTCGTTAGCGTAGAAGCGGTAATAGCAGAGCCTACTTCTTTTGTCGCATCAATAATCAAGCCAAGCGAAAATTCTTCTTTTTGCATTTTTCGAAAGATGTTTTCAATAACAACGATGCTATCATCTACCAATCTCCCAATCGCTACAGCTACTCCTCCAAGCGTTAAAATATTAAGCGTGACGCCTGATTTGGATAATAAAAAAAGCGTAAAGCAAAGCGATAGCGGAATGGATACAATTGTGATAAACGTAGAGCGAACGCTGCGTAAAAACAGCATGATTACAACGGTCGCAAAAAATGCGCCTAGCAACACTTCTTTCATCATTGAATGAACAGAGTTTTGCACGCTGTCTCCTGTGGCAAAAAATACAGAAGCATTTACATTTTTATAATCTTTGCTGATTTGTTCAGACAGTTTTTTTACTTCTTTTGTAATGCTAACGGCGTTTGAGTGACTGTCTTTCGTGACAATAAGTAAAAGCGCATCTTTTCCATTAATATGCGTCACGACACCTTCAGGCTTTTTCACCTCTACTTTTGCAAGGTCTCCTAGTGTTACATTCGGTGCAACCGGCAGCTTTTTCACTTTGTCCAAGCTGTCAATTTTACCTGTTACATTGATGTTGCTCGACTTGTTATTAATGACTTTTTCTCCAACTGCAAGCGACGTGTTTTTTCCTTCTAACACGCTGATGACTTTATCAATGGTCACGTTCTTTTGTGACAATTTTTTATTATCAACTTTAATAGACACGTAGGAATCCGCTGTTCCATACGTTTGAACACTCGCAATGCCTTTAACGTCTTTATATTTAGGGATCAGTTTTTTCTCTGCAAGATCCAGATTGTCTCTTGTTAATCCTTCTTTGAATGTAAGTGAAATATCTGCGATGGGAATCATAGAGGTATTTAATTGAATAACATTAGGTTTTGATACGCTGGCTGGAAGCTGCACCGAAGACAGCGCTTCTTGGACGTTTGTTTTTGCTTCTTTCATATCCGTTTTGGATTCAAATAAAATATCGATTTTGGAATAGCCGTCTCCCGTCGTCGAATACACGTTGCTTTTTCCTTTAACACCGGCTACCGCTTCTTCAATCGGTGACGTAACTTGTTTTTCCATGGAGTCTGCATCCGTTCCTTGCCCCATAACCACTACTGACACTTGAGGCTGATCAGCGGTCGGCAGGAATTCCATCGGAAGTGTA
Organism: Priestia sp. YIM B13551; assembly: GCF_042787905.1. Taxonomy (NCBI): domain Bacteria; kingdom Bacillati; phylum Bacillota; class Bacilli; order Caryophanales; family Bacillaceae; genus Priestia; species Priestia sp. YIM B13551. Next base: position 487,233 of record NZ_JBHZOX010000003.1, on the reverse strand, counting down.
AAATAACTAATGACTCCTAAAGCTAAAATTAAAATAGACATAATGGTGATAGCCGCTTTGTTTTTAAACGACCATTTGGTGAGCCAAGACATAAAATTTCCCCTTTCACTTTTTCGTACGAACTTAGCCAAACATTTCTAAAATATGCTAAAGAACTACTAAATTATACCTAATGATCCTTACCATTTAAAGACTTATTTTTGTAAAAAGTCCCATTATTTGAACAAAACCCTTTATGTATATGCTTTTAGTTATGTAATCAGTCTCTTTACAGCACAAAAAAAAGACGCCGATGCCCGGCGTCCCACATGTAGTAAGTGAAAGAAGAAGAAGAATATGCCTACGATTTCTCAGGCAATTCTATGACCTTATTTGGTTTTTCCCGTTTTTTTATGAAATAAACATATTTAGCATAAATTCCCTCAACTAGCAGCTCGGCTGTGCTTTGATTCCGTATCGTTTTGAATTTTTAACGACGTTAATAAAGCCACGATGCTTCCTGCAAAGCCAAATAAAAACAAGTGATGAATGCCTGCCATAAAGCTTCCGCCTGAAGTCAGCAAAGCACCCATAATGGTAACGCCGATTGCTGTTCCCATGTTTCTGCAAAACATAAAAAACGACGTAGAAATACCTCTTTCATGTCCTCCTACTAATTGCTGCACACCAATGACTCCAACCGTAGACAGCAGTCCAAACGATAGTCCTTGTACAATCATGACGCAAAACACATAGAAGAAACCATGACTTTCATTTAGCATCAGCAGCAGCGTTCCTGATCCAACCAGCAGCACATTCCCAATTAACAAAAGCTTTCTGTAGCCGTGTTTTAAAATCCATTTACCTGCAGGAACGGACACAGACATCCAGCCGACCGCTGTTCCTAACAGCGCAACTCCGCTCATAAACAGTGACAAATGCGCCACTCGCTGTAAAAATAACGGAATGTAGCTCGACGTACCGAATAAAGCTACTGTCCCAATAAACGCATTGATATTAATCCATGACAGCGTTTTGTTTTGGAACATAGACAGCGGTACAATCGGAGAAGCATGTTTTCGTTCATGCAGATAAAAAATGACTAGTAAAATAAGTCCAACGACTGTATACACAACTCGGTTTTGTTCCACTACCGTAACGAGCAAGAGTGACGTAACACCCGCTCCAAATAAAATGGCACCGATGTAATCGACTTTTGCTCTTTTCGGCTCATAGCTTTCTTGGTACGGCATTAACGTAAGAAATGACACGATACATACCGGTAAATTAATAAAGAAAATCCACCTCCACGTTAAGTAATCCACAAAAAAAGCGCCTAAAAGCGGAGCTAACACAGCTGATAATCCCCACATTGTTGTAAACAGCGCCTGAATTTTCCCTCGCTTCTCTACAGGAAATAAATCTCCGGCAATAATAGCGGGAAACGCCACCATAAACCCGGCTCCTATTCCTTGAACCGCACGGAAAAGAACAAGCTGAATCATCGTATTTGCCACGCCGCAAAGCATCGAACCAATTAAAAAAGCAATAATTCCAAACCCAAATACTTTTTTGCGGCCAAATAAATCCGATAATCTCCCTGCTACTGGAGATAAAATCGTACTTGCAATCATGTACGAAGCAAACGACCACGCGTACAAATCAAACCTTCCCAGCTCTTTTGCAATAACGGGCATCGTCGTATTCATAATCGTTGAATCAAGCGAAGCCACTAGCATTGCCAGAACAATACTAAACATTACGGACGTTCTGCTTTTCATTTGACAATCTCCTTACCTCTATAATCTGAGCATTTAGTTTACTCCTGCTTGATAGATGTTGTCTAGATTTGTGCATAAAAAAACAGATAAAAAGCTGAACTATAGCTTTTCATCTGCTTTTTTGACAAGACCAGCTAACCCCCTGATTGTCAGCAATGTAAAACTAACACTTGCAAATGTATGAAAGATGGTCCACTTTTTCCATTTAAACAGATTGCTATTTCTCTCTAAATACCACTGACTGATACTCATCGGCACACTCCACACTAAGCTTTTTAGTAAGATTGCAGGAAGCTTGTCTTCATAAGATTGTCTAACCCAAATCATACTTAGCAAAGGGAAAAACAGCAGATCGTATAAAATATTAGTTGAAAAAATGCGAGGATACGGCCGAACAGGGTATTTGATTCGATTCGTGTTTACAGCATAAGCATCAATAAGCGTGGCTAAAATCCCTTTTGCAAAAAAGACAATCAGCATTTCTTTAAATTTCGGTTTTTTTACAACAAAAGGAAAAAGAACTGTACACAACACAGTTAGCCCTTTTAGCAGTGTTCGTTCCATTTGTAACACTCTTTTCTTTGTCAATATCCATTAGTATGTACGATTACTGTAAAATAATAAGCAGGAATATAAAAAGCTTCTCACCGTAAAGGAGAAGCCTTTCTTTTCTTATTTTACATCTTCGCTTACCGGCTCTTGGTCAGACAGTTCTTTGTTTCGAGCCATAACCGCAAATCCAGCCATTATAATAATGCTGCTTGAAATTCCGTATAGGATTGGCGTGGTAGAAGAAAGTCCTTCAATCAATAGACCTCCAAGTACTACTAGTATACTGACAACAATAGCTGAAACCCCTGCTTTTGGATGAATGTCTTTCCAAAACAGCGACACAACAAACGGAACAAAAATCGCTCCTGATAAAATGGCATACGCAACGTCTAAAGCGACAAGCACGTCTTGAATCCAAAGAGCAAAAATAATAGCAAGCACGCCAACAATAAGCGTATTCACGCGCGTTAAAATTAAATAATTTTTCTCTGAAATATTTTTAAGCCACACTTTTTTAATAATATCATTACTAATCAGCGTAGAAGACGCAAGCAGCGTTCCTGAAGCAGTTGACATCAGCGCCGAACAAACGCCTGCCAGTACGAGACCTAATAATCCTTGAGGCAGGATTTGAACTGCAAGCGTCGCAAATATGCTTTGACTGCTTTCTGCGTTTGGCAGCAGCAAATACGCACACATTCCAATTACACTTCCGGCAATCGCGTAGGCAATACTGTACACGCCTGCAAAAATGGAGCCGTTTCGCGCAATTTTTTCTGTTCGCGCCGTGAATACCCGCTGCCAAATATCTTGAGATACTGCCATACCAAGCGTATATAGAAGGAAATACTGAAAGATTTGACCATATCCAATGGATGAAAAATCAAAATAAGATGATGGCAAATCTCCGGCAAGTGCTTTAAAACCTCCGGCTTCTGAGACACTCATTGGAAGCATAAATCCAAAAATCGCCACCGTCATCACAACAAATTGAATAATATCAGTAACCGTTACGCTCCACATTCCGCCTAGAATCGTATAGAACAGAACAATCGAACCGCCAATTAACATCGAGGCCGTCATGTTCCATCCAAGCAGCGCATGAATGATCGTTCCCATTCCAATCACTTGAGTGACTGATACCATGAGTGTATAAATAGCGGCAACAACGGCGCTGATAATTTGCGCTTGAGCGTTATATCTTTTTCCTAGCAGTTCGCTGATAGTCTTCACTTTCAACGACGAGATCCGCTTAATAAAAATCGTGCCAAGCGTAATGATTCCAAGTCCAATCATCGTCACAAACCAAATGCCAGACAGCCCGTGCTCATAGCCAAGCTGAGCCGTTCCAATCGTCGACGCTCCGCCTAAAATAACAGCAGACAAACACCCTAAATACATAAACATCCCTAAGTTTCGTCCGGCTAAAATAAAATCTTCTGATGACTTTGCTTTTAACGAGCCAATAATACCAGCTACAACCAATACGCCAAAATAGACAAACATAACCGTCATATCCAGTCCGTTCATAACAGATTCCTCCTTATTATGGGTCAATCTATCTTTCAGTGAAACAAAGAGCTTCCTAAAAGCTTTAGATCACGTGAAGACTTGTGATTTCTGTCAGTGCTTCGTCTAGCACGCGAAGCCCGGCGTCAATTTCTTCTTTTGTAATCGTTAAAGGAGGAATCATTCGAATCACTTCTCCGCTATTTCCGCAAAGGTAAAACAGCACCCCTTTTTCCAAACATTTGTCTAAAATCTCAAGAAGAAGATTTCCGTCACCTTGCTTTGTTTTCGGATTAATAATTTCAATTCCAATCATTAGTCCTACTGAACGAATGCTTCCGATAACTTCATGCTTCGCCTTTAAATGCTGAAGCTGATCCGCTGCATATTTCCCCATTGCTTTTGAATTTTCAATCAGCTTTTCTTCTTTTAATACGTCCAACGTCGCAAGCGCTGCTGAACAAGCAATGGGATTGCCTCCAAAAGTGGTTCCGTGTGTACCAATCGGCCACTTTTCCATTAGCTGTTTGGAAGCTACGGTAGCACTTAACGGAAGTCCTGATGCTATGCCTTTTGCGATTGCCATAATATCAGGCGTCACGTCAAACGTTTGAGCTGCAAACCACTCGCCGGTGCGTCCGAATCCTGTTTGCACTTCGTCAAAAATAAGCAGAATGCCGTGTCTGTCACACACTTCTCTTATTTTTTGCAGCCACGCTTTCGGAGGGATCACGTAGCCGCCTTCTCCAAGAACCGGCTCTACAATCATGCACGCTACTTCTTCCGGCGTGACTTGATGCTTAAACAAAGTGGCAAAATCTCTTTCCAGCTTTTCTACGCAGTAGATTTCCGGATCTTCTCCTTTTGGACACTGAGTCACATCTGCATAAGGCACTTGATACGTTAAGCCTGATGGCTGAAGAAATTTTCGGTATTTGCTTTTTGATGTTGTCACACTAAGCGCTCCGAGAGAACGGCCGTGAAAACAGCCCATAAACGAAACCGTATAAGGTCTTTGCGTAACGTACTTTGCCAGTTTTAACGCTCCTTCAATTGCTTCGGTTCCGCTGTTGGCAAAGAAAAAGCAGTCCAGGCCTCTTGGCAATACTGTTTTTAATTCTTCCGCCAGCTGTAAAATGGATTTGTACATAATCACACCTGACGGGCCGTGCATAAGGTGATCAACGCTTTCTTTAATCGCTTGTACAACTTTAGGGTGACGATGACCTGTATTCGCTGTTGCAATACCTGATGTAAAATCTAAATACGTTTTTCCGTCAGCTCCGTAGTAGTAGCAGCCTTCTGCTTTTACCACGGGTAAATTAGGGTGATCTTTCGCCATGCTTGGTGCTAGTAAATCCGGTAGACTGTTCATTAACTGTGTAAGTGATGCCTGCGTCATCTGACTTCCTCCTCGCAATCTATCAAGTAATGTGTTTGTACTTGTTTTACATGCAAAGAGCGTGCCAAATACGTTAAAAAACAGAATGTTTTTTTAATTTTCTAACAACTGAAGGCTGACTGATTCCAAGTGCTTCCCCTATTTCTGTTGTCGTTTTGTACTGTTTTTTTGCTTTTACTAATATCTCTTTTTCCAGCTCGTTTAATGCGTCATTAAGCTTCATTTCCCCATGTTCTTCAACGTGCTGAATCCGTTTTTTTCTATGCAGAGAATGCGGCAAATGCTCCATTGTAATCAGCGTTTGTGAAGACACAACCACGGCGTGTTCAATCACATTAATTAACTCTCGTACGTTTCCTTTCCACTCATGTGCAAGCAGTGCGTGAATAACCGCGTTATCAAACGTTCTTTTTCGGTTGTATTTCTTTTCAAACTGCTCGGCAAAATGTGTGAGCAGCGGAAAAATATCTTCGGGGCGCTCGTTCAAAGATGGAATGGTAATCGGTACGACGCTTAAACGAAAGTATAAATCCTCTCGAAACTCTTTTTCAGCAACGGCTTTTTCCAAATCTTTGTTCGTCGCTGCAATTAAGCGAAAGTCCACGGTTTTAGGCTTTCTTCCTCCAACGGAATAAAACTGTTTTTCTTGAATGAGCTTTAAGATTTTTACTTGATGCGCCGGTGACAGTTCTCCGACTTCATCTAAAAAAAGCGTACCTCCATCTGCTAATTCGACCAGTCCCACTTTTCCATTTTTAGATGCACCGGTAAAAGCACCCGCTTCGTAGCCAAACAGTTCAGCTTCAAATAAATGATCTGGAATCGCCCCGCAGTTCACTTCAATAAACGGCCCTTTGCTTCTTGTACTTTTGTTATGTATCAGCTTAGCTAAGTGCGTTTTCTCTACTCCTGACTGCCCTAAAAGTAAAATATTTACGTCTACATTCGAAACGTGAACAGCCGTACGAAGAACCTGCTGCATCTTTTCGCTGTTGCATACAATTCCTTCAGTTGATAGGTTTTGGTTTCTTAGCAGCATAAGCTCGCTCTTTACACGCTGCATTTCGCCTTCCATCGCATCAAGATATGTTTTCATTTCCATAAGCTCCGTCACATCATGAGAATAGCTGACGATTCTTTTAATCTCTCCTTTTTCATCTTTGACAGGAATGCCTGTAACGAGCACTTGCTTGCCTTGTTTAGTTGTTTGTACAAGCGTAATTTTCTTCTTTGTTTCAAGCACAATTGGCGTGACGATTGGCGTAAACAACCCTTGTTTTTCAAGCTCATAAACAGACTTTCCCAGCAGTTTTTCAGCTTTTACATCGTAAATGTTTCCCGTTCCTTCATGTATTCGGACAATGATGCCTTTTTCATCCGTGACAAGCAAATCATCTTTTAATGAATGAAGGATCCACTGATTTTCATTCCATTCTGAATTCATGTATGCTCCCCGCTTTCTATTCATTTTTGAATAAAACAAAATTCGTTTTTGAATACGGCATTTATTTTTGAATAATCAATTTATTATATCACAAGGGTTTCTTTTTATTTTGAAACAGCAATTGAAATGAAGTTAAAAATGCATTAATATATTTTTATGAAGTTATAACTTCTTTTTTTTAGGAGGCTATATGAAGCAATCATTTCAAGAATTAATTAAACATAAATTCCCTGACCTTTCTCGCGGTCAAAAAAAAGTAGCTGAGTTTCTCGTTAATTTTACGGAAAAAGGCTCGCTGTACACGGCTGGGCAAATTGGCAAAGAAGCAGGTGTCAGTGAAACAACCGTTATTCGTCTAGCTTACGCACTGGGGTTAAATGGTTTTTCCGATTTGCAGGAGCTAATGCGAAAAGAATGGCTTTCTTCTGCCGAATCAAAAGAATCAGCTAGCAAGCCTGCAGCTGATTCTGCAGCGGAAGAAAAGAAACCTTTTAGTGAATGGCTTTCCCCTGTTGACGAAAAAGAATTATCTCAAGCTGTAGATGCGCTTATCAAAAGTGATCAAGTGTATATTGCAGGTTTCCGTGAATCTCATACGGCGGCTTACTGGCTGTATTATAAAATGAATCAGCTTCGCAATCATGTTCTTTTATCTTTTCCAACAGGATTTTTGCTTGAAACGCTATGCAATCTTACTAGTGAATCTGCTGTTGTTGTATTTTCACTGCCGCGCTATACAAAAGAAGCGCTCGAAGTAGCTCAGCAGGCTAAAAAACAAGGAGCGAAAGTAATTGCCATTACAGACCGCCGTTTGTCTCCGGTAGGCCAAATGGCTGATATCACGCTTTTAGCCGGAACAACCGAACATATTTTATCGCTTCTTGCCCTATCTCAAGTTGTAATTAGCAGCATGCAAAAAAGAGATGAAAAAACGGCTGGAAAACGACAAGAACACTTGGAAAAACTCTATGCCGAGCAAGGCATCTTTTTAGAATAGATAATAGAAAGGAAGTAAACAAATGACTGAAGCCTTAACGATTCGTTCACTTACAACAACCACTGAACTAGAAGAGGTACGCGCATTAGAAAGCCGCGTCTGGGGAGAAGAAGAAGCCACGCCTGTCCATCAAACCTTGACCGCTGTTAAAAATGGAGGTCTTGTTCTCGGTGCGTTTCTAAATGAAAAGCTGATTGGCTTTCAATATAGTTTTCCCGGGTTTGACGGAACGTGCGTCTACTTATGTTCTCATATATTAGCAGTTGACCCTGCCTATCGCAGCATGGGTATCGGTGCCAAGCTTAAGCATGCGCAGAGACAAGAAAGTAAAAAAAAGGGTTATTCATATATTAGCTGGACGTATGATCCTCTAGAAAGCGCCAATGGGTATTTAAATATTGGAAAGCTTGGAGCCGTTTGTTCTACGTATATTGAAAACTGCTACGGAGACATGAACGATCCGTTAAATGCTGACTTGCCTTCTGATCGATTCGTTGTAGAATGGGCATCCGCAGAAGATACAAAACGAGCTCAGCCTCTTTATACGCCAGAACAAATAATGGACGCATCGCTCATTCAATGGACGTTAACGGATGAAAGGTTTCCTTCTGTTACAGATATGGATGAAAAATGGTTGGATCATGACGTCGTGTCTGTAGCTATTCCGTCTGCTTTTCAGCAAATGAAAGAAGCTTCTCCTTCTCTTGCATTGGACTGGCGTATGCGTACAAGACGCGTATTTCAAACGTGTTTTGCAAAAGGATTTGAAGTAACAGACTTCATGAAGCATCCAGAGAGCAGCGCACCCGTTCATTTTTATATTTTAACGAAAAAAGAGGTGCAAAAATGAACATAAAACACGTCATTTTACGGCATTTAAAAATGGATTTACTTCATCCGTTTACCACAAGTCTTGGAAAAGAAGTGGATCGAGATTTTATTTTAGTAGAAATTCAAGACGAAGACGGACGATCCGGCTGGGCTGAATCCGTAGCGTGCGCGGATCCTTTTTATAAAGAAGAAACGCTCAAAACAAACTGGCACATTATGGAGGATTTTTTAATTCCCTTGCTTCAAGAGAAAGAAATTCAGCACCCTGACGAAATATCTCAACGCTTTGCTCATATTCGAGGCAATTACATGGCAAAAGCGGCGTTAGAAGGCGCTGTTTGGGATTTGTATGCGCGCAGGCAAAACCTCTCTCTATCTAAGGCGCTAGGAGGCAGTAAAAGTCAAATTGAAGTTGGTCTTAGCGTTGGCATTCAGCCTACGATTGACGAAACGCTTCGAAAAATTGAAGCCGGCTTGAATGAAGGATATAAGCGGATCAAAATTAAAATTAAGCCGGGCTGGGATCTTAACTTGACGCGCGCAGTTCGAAACGAGTTCCCTTCTATTCCCCTGATGGTTGATGCGAACTCTGCTTATACGCTTGCAGATGCTGATCACCTTGCTCAGCTTGATGAGTTTGATTTAATGATGATTGAACAGCCGTTGGCTCATGATGATTTAATTGATCACGCTGAACTGCAGGCCCGCATGCGCACGCCCATTTGCTTAGATGAAAGCATTCATTCAGCTGAAGACGTTCGAAAAGCTATTAAACTTGGAAGCACACAAATTATTAACATTAAAATTGGACGAGTAGGCGGACTAACAGAAGCCAAAAAAATTCATGACCTTTGTCAAACTCACGGTGTGCCCGTATGGTGCGGTGGCATGCTGGAATCAGGTATCGGACGAGCACATAATATTGCCATTACCACACTTGCTAATTTTACGCTTCCCGGAGATACGGCCGCATCATCTAAATACTGGCCGCGTGATATCGTTCATCCGGAAATCACGGTCGACAACGGTATTATTTCCGTTCCTGATACACCAGGCATCGGCTACGAACCTGATCACGATCAGATAAAAGCGCTAACTTTACACGAAAAAGTCTATACTTGCTAATCTTAAACAGACTGGAACAAAAGTATGTTAGCTGAAGGAAAATCCGAACGATGAATGGTTCGGATTTTTTTATTGATATGGTGAGCGTAGGTTTCATGTATATAGTGGCTTTTATCTGTGCAAGACGAAGACTCCTGCGGGACAAGCAGAAAGAAAAGGCTGGCATGGAAATCAACAGCAATATAAAAAGCAATGCCTACTAGCTCCTTTATCCAATTGATTTCTCTTTAGATTAGATGGGTTTAGTTATGTCCCAGCCTCTTTTTTATAGGCTCCTCTCCCGAGATGATACGTGCCTTGGCAAGATAAACAAACATATTAGCAAAAATGGTCTTATGCACAATCCTTCTAGTAATAAATGAATATAAATAGAGTGTAAGGGACATGCAAGGGTATATTCATTACAAATTTTAGAAGAAAGGAGCATACTGATGAATATTGAAATTGGAATTGCCATTTTCGTGTTTACAATGACAATGCTCGTCATTTTTTGGAGGCCAAACGGCATCAACGAAGCATGGCCGGCATCCATAGGAGCAGCCATTATCCTACTTACAGGGATTGTATCCAAATCAGACATTGTTGATATTTTCGGAAAGATAAGCGGCGCTTCTATCACCATTATTGCCACCATTGTTATGGCCGTCATATTAGAAAGTTTCGGATTCTTCCACTGGGCAGCTGCACGGCTAGTGAGTTTATCCAAAGGCTCAGGGTACCGATTATATTGGTACATTCAACTGCTTTGCTTTCTAATGACTTTACTATTTAATAATGACGGCAGTATTTTAATTACCACTCCAATTTTAATTCTACTTTTGAAAAACCTTCAGCTAAAACCCCACCAGCAGATCCCCTACCTTTTAAGTGGAGCGCTTATTGCTACCGCTTCCAGCGCGCCTATAGGTGTAAGTAATATTGTCAATTTGATTGCCTTAAAAATTGTTCATATGTCGCTTTATATGCACACGGCGATGATGTTCGTACCGGCGACACTTGGTTTATTATTTATGTCTTGGCTCATGTATACGGTCGTAAAACGCCATTTGCCAAAAAAACTGCCGCATGCTTCAAAAGATATAGAAGAGAGTTTCTTTACGAAACAGTTTCACCCCTTAAAAGGAAGCATTTCTGTTGAAACAAAACGTAAACGCACACAATTTATGCTGAAAGTTTTATTATTTGTGTTTGTTATGCGCTGTCTCCTATTTGTTGCCTCTTATTTCGGCATACCAATCGAATTGGTTGCTGTACTGGGCTCACTGATCTTACTTATTTGGAGATGGTATCACTTACGTACAAACCCAATTGATATTTTAAAGAAAACGCCGTGGCACATTTTTGTTTTTGCATTTTCGATGTACGTTATTATTTACGGACTGCATAACGTAGGCTTGACGGAGCTACTTGTAAAAGTTTGCGAACCAATTGTAAATCGAGGACTTTTTGAAGCAAGCTTTATCATGGGAGGACTTGTTTCCATTCTTTCTAACTTGTTTAACAATCACCCCGCCCTAATGGTCGGAACCATTACCTTGACTGAAATGGGGCTCGATCCTATTACTCTTAAAACCATTTATCTTGCTAATATTATTGGAAGTGATATGGGCTCGCTTTTATTGCCGATTGGAACACTGGCTTCTCTTATTTGGATGCATATTTTAAAAGAAAATCATATCAAGGTAAAATGGAAAGATTATTTAAAGGTATCACTTATCGTTATCCCGCTTACCACCATCGTTACTCTTTTCCTCCTGTTCTACTGGGTTCAGCTCATTTTTTCTTAATACTGATTTACAGGACGGATTGTACTCTTTTGAAGCTTACAGTCCGTCAGAAACAAACAAATGTCTCTCATAAAAACCAACTATATTTTTCTATTGTTTTTTATAGATACACATTCACCCAATAAAAACATTTTTTTACATTCACTAATTATTTAGAACAATTTAAAAAGAAAATCAATAAATATATTGAATCGAATTTCCTTCATGTGATAAGATATGGTTATATTGTTACTTTAACAATACATAGAGCGAATGAATTAGAAAATATGCAGTTGCATAGAACTTTCTAAACCCCACACGCAACATTTAGAGAGTGACATTCATTTTCTCAGTAACACCCATACCTTTCTGAAAAGAGTGAGTACATTAGACTTGCTCTTTTTGTCTGTTCAGTGATAAGGTTCATTTCTTATGTGAGGCCTTCGTTTACAATAAGACAACAAAAAAACAGGTAACTAAGCATGCCGCTTCTTACCTGTTTTTATATGCTAAAATGATAAAATCAAATTCTATCGCGCGAACGCCCTCTACGAAATTGATTTTAATTCTTCAATTAATTGAAAAAATTTTTCTTTGTTTCTTTCTTCTAATGTTTGATCGACTTCACGTAAAATTTGATCTCTTCTAAAATCTCGGATAGCCTTATTTAATACCATTTTAGCAAATATAGAATCGAGGATATCCATACGGATGGGCTGCGAGTCTGTCGGGTGCTTTTCGATATAAATCAACTCCTATCCTTTCCTCTATTATAACAAATTCTAGCAATGTATCAAAATTTCATCGGGATATGCGCTGTTGTGAAATAGCTTCGTATTCTGTTTCTAGTTCTTGAAGCGTAAGCTCATATAGCTGCTTGTTTCCTTTTTTATAAACCCCTGCATCCAGCAATAAATCAATCATTGATGTTTTTTTACATTGTATGTGAGAGTAAGCTTGTTTTGTCATCGTTACACCGCCTATTTTACACTTAAAAATGAAATGATTTCTCTATCTTTCACGACCTTTCTTTATCATACGGCCCGTCCTTTAGCTTACTGTGAAGAAAATGTTAAATTTATGTAATAATGCATAAAAAGAGGCCGGGACAAAACAGATGAAGCTGTATTCACCATAACAAAAAAAACGAACCACTCATCAAACTAGTTGATCAATGGTTCGTTTTTCACCTGGGCTAAAATACTTTTTTCCCAGCCTCTTAGTTCTTCTATTAAAAATCAAAGTTGTCCGGATCTGGACCTACTCGGTGATTTTGGTTTAATTCATTAATTTTACTTACGTCTTCAGCATCCAATTCAAAATCAAATAACGATGAATTTTCAACAATACGATGTTCTTTTGTCGATTTTGGAATCGTTACAACTCCGTTTTGCAGATCCCATCGCAGAATAATTTGAGCAACTGATTTACCGTGCTTTTCAGCAATTCCTTTTAACACATCGTTATCTAGCAATTCTCCTTGCATAAGCGGAGACCATGCTTCTAGCTGAATATCATGCTTTTGACAAAAAGCATGCAGCTCTTTTTGCGTCAAACGAGGATGATACTCCACTTGGTTAATAACAGGCTTAACATCTCCATCTTTCATTAAGTCTTCTAAATGATGAATTTGAAAATTACTTACGCCCACAGCTCTTACTTTTTCTTCTTTATAAAGCGTTTCTAACGCTTTCCACGCTTCTTTATACTTACCTTCTACCGGCCAGTGAATTAAGTATAGATCTAAATATTCTAAGCCAAGCTTTTGTAAGCTTGTTTCATAAGCAGCTAGCGTCTCTTCATAGCCTAAATCTGCGTTCCAAACTTTTGATGTAACAAAAATGTCTTCGCGTGAAAGACCTGCTTCTTTCAGACCTTGGCGAATTCCTTCTCCTACACCTTCTTCATTTCCATAAATAGCTGCCGTATCAATGCTGCGATAGCCTTTGACGATAGCTGTTTTCACCGCATTCACTAATTCAGGCCCTTCTTCTACTTTAAATACACCTAGTCCAAGCCAAGGCATTTTGACTCCGTTGTGAAGTGTGACTGTATCTTGCAAATGATTACTCATTATAAAAAACCCCCTGCTAATTTCTTTACATTTGTTATTATGAAACAGAAAAAAAGAAAAAGATAGAACCCACTTTAAAGTAAGTTAGGCACTTCAAAGTTCTAAGGTAACTTTTTAGTAACCTTCTATCCCACTTAAAAATCACTAAAAAAGAATCCTCCGCAGAGAATTCTTTTTTGTTTTTATTTAACGCTTATATTGACTGCTGAACTTGTATTTCCAGCGGCATCTTTTGCCGTCACAGCCAGCTTTACGCCTGCTTTTTGTTTTGGGATAGTTACTTTAAACTGTCCTTTGCCATCTGCTTTGCCCGATGCGATCAGCTTTGTACCGCTTTTAATCGTAATCACGGCATTTGCTTCCGTTTTTCCAGAGATAAAGGTGGACAAAAACGTAACGGCATTCACTGCCGGAGGTGCCGGCGGGGTTGTGTCTTGCACTTTTACAATTTTATACGGGCTGTATCCTACTTTATTTTGCAGCACGGCCGTTACTTCTGTTCCTGCTTTTTGAGCAGGAATTTTTACGCTGAACTTGCCGTTTCCATCAATTTTTCCGCTCGCAATAATCTTTCCGCCTGCTTTAATATAAATAGACGCATTTTTTTCTCCTGTTCCCGTTACGGCTGTACTTTTTTCAGTAAGCGTATTAACGGTTGGAAGCGCTGGTTTTGTCTGCGCGGCACTGACCGTTACAAACGTGTTGGAGCTGTAGTTATTAGCTGCATCTTTTGCGATAACAGCTAATTTTGTAGAAGCAGGCTGCTTTGGAATGGTGATGCTGAACGTTCCATCCGATTTTGCATTTCCTTTACCAATTACTTTTTTGTCAATTTTCACATGCACTTCTGCGCCCGCTTCTGTGCTTCCCATTATGACTGTATCTTGATTGCTTACAGCGTTTACTTTTGGTGTAACGGGTGCTGTTTTATCCTGCACGGTTACGGTTACAGCTGGACTTACCCCCGCTGTGTTTCCAGCCGTTACAGACAGTTTGCTTCCCGCTTTTTGTTTTGCAATCGAGATGCTGTATGTTCCTTTGGCATCCGCTTTACCAGCTGCAAGCTGAAGACTTCCGTTTTTAATGATAACCGTCGCATTTGCTTCTGCTGTACCCGTAACAGCTGTACTTCGATCACTCACTTCATTAACTGTCGGTTTTACCGGAGCTTTTTGCTTTGCTGTAACGATTACAGTCGATGCAGAGCTGTTATTTCCTGCTGCATCTTTTGCTTGTACGCTTAGCTTTGTATTCGCTTTTTGCAGAGAAATGGCAACAGAAAACGCTCCGTTTGCACCTGCTTTAGCCGTTCCCACAGTTGTTGTTCCCACTTTTACAGTAACCGTCGCATTTGCTTCTGCTGTACCTGTAACTTTTGTATCTTGGTCACTTACTGCGTTTACTTTTGGCGCAGCTGGGGCCGTTTTATCCTGTACGGTTACCGCAGTGGCTGAACTTGTTCCACCTGCATTTTGAGCTGTCACGTACAGCGTGCTTCCTGCTTTTTGTTTCGCAATTGAGATGCTGTAATTTCCTTTAGCATCTGCATTGCCTGCTGCAAGCTGAAGACTTCCGTTTTTAACGATGACCGTCGCATTTGCTTCAGCCGTTCCTTTAAGCATTGTGTCTTGATCACTTACTGCATTTACTTTTGGTGCAAGCGGTGCTTTTAACGTAGATTTAACCGCAAAAGAAGGCGCTTGACTTTCGTTTCCTGCATTATCTTTTGCACTTACCGCTATTGTTGTTCCACCTATTTGTACTGGAATTGAAACAGTAAATGTACCGTTACCATCCGCTACTGCAGAGAACGTTGCATCGCCCGCTTTTACCGTCACGGCGGCGTTTGCTTCTGTTACGCCTGTTACGGTCGTATCTTGGTCACTTACTTCATCTACAATTGGAACAGAAGGCGGCGTTTGATCCGTTACGGTCACTACTGTGGCCGTGCTTTCATTTTCAGCTGCATCTTTAGAGGTTACCGATACTTTTGTATCTGCTGGCTGCTTGGCAATCGTAATTGCAAATTTTCCAGCTTCGTCAGCAAGACCCGTTCCAATTACTTCATTTTCCACTTTTGCAATAACAGAAGCATTTGGTTCTGTCACGCCCGTAAGCGATGTTTCGTTGTCTCCTAGTGTATTAACTGAAGGTGCATCAGGCGCAACCGTATCTTTCGGTGCTTCTTGCTCCTGCTCTTTTCGCGGATATTTAGTTGTATAAAAACTTAAAAGAGTTGTTGTTGGATAATAAAAATCTAAAATTTCACGATAGTCTTTTCCTACGCTTGCCATTTTTTGAGCACCGTATTGACTCATCCCAACACCGTGTCCATTTCCTTTACCATTAAAAGTTGTTGATGTGCTTGTTTCATTTGTTTCCGTTACAAGCAGACTAAGCATCGCACGGCTGTTTAACATCGATTTTAGCTTCGTCGATGTTAAATCTGTTAATTCCAAATGATGAACCACTAGTTTTTGCGAACTGTCTACATCTCCTTTAACGAGGTAGTCCACTGTAATCGCACCTTTAGTCACACGGCCTCCTGATGAAGGAGCATAAAAACTCACCTTTGGAATAGACGTAATTTTAATGGTTTTACCAGGATGCTTATTGGCTACTAACCATGACTTCAAATTATCCGTAACGGTTTTATCTTTTTCAGAAACCGTATTCCACCAAGCGCTATAGTTAGCTAAATCTTTTCCTGTTAAATCAATTTGCGTTTTTTGAATAGCTAACGTCCACGGCGTCTGCTTATCGTATGGATCTTCTTTCACCGGGAAATAAGAAAGCTGAGTTCCTCCCCAAGCATTACTGTTTGATTCGGTTCTCCCACCGTTGCTTGATGAGAAAACGGCGTTGATTAATTTATTGTTGTATGTGACTACTTGTCCAAATGTCTCATCTACTGCTTTGTTTGTGCTGTCGTACCACGTATAGCCACCGTATACTTGATAGCTTACCGTGTCATTGATTACTTTTCCTGCATAGCTCATTGCGTATGTTCTCGCTGCTACTGCCTGAGTTTTTAAGGCTTGCAGGTTCCAAGATGTATAGACTTCATTTGGCACAACGCCTTTTAAATAGTCTTCAATCGGCAGCGTATTAACAGGTCTGACGTACGTTCCTTTTTCATTTGTAAACGCAACGTCTCCTAAGTACTGTCTGCCATTAATAGATATGGGATTTTTATAAAGAGACGGTGTAATTTCAAAGCTTGTAAAATCACCTAAGACAGTGCTTCCTTGTTTTAGAGTGACACCTTGAGTTGTTGCCGTTACCGTATACTCTGTATTTGCATTTAAGACCAAATCCGAGTTTTTAATAGTGTATAAATAAGACGGCTTAATTGTAATTGCATGCTGATCTCCTAAATAGTTTACTAATTTTACAGACACAACTGGTTCTACCGTTTCAGCTTTCACGCTAGCAAGCGGCGTGAATTGAAACAGCAGTACGCTTAGTACTAAAGCAAATGCCGTTAACTTTCTCATCTTGTTCCCCCATTTTCATGTACTGTCTAACGCATTTTAATATCCCTCGTTATATCGACACAGTTCTATAAAAATTAAAGCATTTTACCTAGTTTTCTTTCCTGCTCGTCCGTTTTTTTGTCGAAAAAATGCTTTTTTATATCATATGAACGACAAAAAAACGTGTGACATAAATCAATTGATTTAGTCACACGCTTTTATAGGTCTTTTCACCTTTTATTTTTTCATTTCTTCATATGCCGCTATACCATCTGCAATATGATTCATCAGCTTTGTAAGGTAAGACTGATCAGACAGGTTCCAGTCTTCTTCTGGATTCGTCATATACCCCAGTTCAACTAGCGTTACGGGTACAGTCGACCAGTTAAATCCTGAAAGATCACTGCGATAGCGAATGCCGTCTGCTTCGACAAACTGATCTTTTTTCACCTCTGTCAGAATAGCCTGAGATGCCTGCAGACTGCTTTGATAAATAGACTTTGTATACGAATTATCTTCTGCAGGAGTAAGCACAGAAAATCCTTTTACAGAAGCATTTTCAGAACCATCTGCATGTATACGTACGTGCAGATCAGCTTTTGAATTGTTCGCAAGCTCCGCTCGTTCCCGGTTGCTGATATCTACATTATCAGAACTACGAGTAAGCTTTACGGTGATGCCTTTTTCTTCGAGCAGCTGTTTTAATATCATAGAAGCTTCCAACGTTAGCTTGTATTCCGGCTTCTTGGTCACAACGCCTGATGTGCCTCCGGAAACTTTTATTTTCGTTTCTGCTGATCCCGGTCCGATTGGCTCCTTTTCTAGATTAGCCTGGGATTGATGACCAGGGTCAATGTAGACTAAAAAAGGAGGAGGATCCGCTTTTTCAGGCATGTTGTTTTTTACATTTTTCAATTCATTATCTGCTTCATGAGGCTGTACTCCTCGGAACTGTGAGATGGGCTGCTTCACTCTTTCTCCCTGCGCATGAGCTTTTGGTACATTTCCGCTAACGACGGCTTTCTCTGTTTGACCTTTCATCATAAAGAAAAATGAGAGTACTGCTACTATTGCAACAATACCTATTCCATAACTCCATACTAAGCGCTTCATCTTCGCTCACCAAACTTTCGAATAGAGTGGGATATTCCTTATGTTAAAGTACAAAATGTGTTAACGTTATTATCTCATAGAATATGGATTTTTTTGTATAAAACGTTAAAAAACAATATCGGCAATATGTTATGTATATGCAAACAAAAACAACACTACATAATGTAGTGTTGTTTTTCAAAAAAATGACGGATGGTTAAATCCGTTTTGCACCAATATAACGTGCTTTCCAGTAGCTGTTGCTAAGAGATGTAATCGTCACGCCTTTAGACGTAGAAGCTTGAAGAAACTGATTATTTCCTAAGTACACGCCTACATGTGAAGGACCTTTTTTATACGTTTGAAAGAAAACCAAATCTCCTTTTTGAAGCTTTGCTTTTGAAACGCTTGTCCCTACTCGATACATTTGTTCCGTTGTGCGCGGAAGTGTTTTTCCAGCCTTTTTGAAAATGTATTGAATAAATCCTGAGCAGTCAAAACCTTTTGTTGTTGTACCTCCCCATTTATAAGGAACACCAATTAATTTTTTACCAGTAGCAATAGCCGTGTCCTTGTATGAATATGACGCTGCTTCTACTGTTTGAGCAGGTGCAATAAACGGACTGGCTCCGCTAAATAAGACTGCCGCTGCCGTTATAGACCCAATGATGGCTTTTTTCATTTTTTTCCTCCATTATGTAACCGAACGTTACGTTTCTATGAACTTATTTTTCAATATGTTCGGTTTAATTATAATGAAAAAAGCCTCAAAAACTATTACGCTATGATTAAATAATGTTACAAAATGGTTACTGAGGTATTTTTATCTTGCGGTATATATAGAAGAGGTTGAGACATACCGAAATCAACCGCTAGAAGCAACTACATACCCGAAACCTACGTTTACCATCATCACAAAAAAATCCGAACGAGTTGGATTCTCCATCAAGAATCTCCATTCATCGTTCGGATTTCCCTTCAATTAAAACACTTTTGTCCAACCTCTTTTTCTCTTACTTTTCTTTTTGCTGTTTCAAAATTAAGTCCTGTTTCGCTTTAGCATCGTGATGCTGCGCTAACTCACGTGAAAATTCTTCATTTGCTTGATCCGGAGCAATTTTTAACTCTTTTGGTGTTTGAGGCAGTGACCCTTTGTTATTATGTGATGATTTGTGATTATTTGCTCTTCCCATGTTGAGACCTCCTTGTATCAATCATTTGTTTTTTATCTTTAGTTACTATTCCCAATTTTTCAAAGCAAATTCAAACGAAAAAAGATTGAGACATAACTAAATAAATTCCATCTAAAGCCGAATAAATTGGATAAATGAGCTGGTATGGATCACTTGTTGCACGGCCGTTGATTTCCATACAAGATTTCGCTTTCCGCAGGAGTCTTTGCCTTGTTCTCCAATCAACAACTAGAAGCAACTGCACAAATAAAATCTACATCACCATGAAAAAAATCCGAACGAATAATCGTTCGGATCTTTCTTCAACTACAATGCTTTTGTCCCAGACTCTTTGTTGTTACGATACTTTTTTTGTTACTTCGTTAATATAAGCTTCCTTGTCTTTATCATTAAATTGACCTTCCCACTTCGAAATGACAATCGCACCAAGTGAGTTTCCAATTACGTTTACCGCTGTACGTCCCATATCTAACAAACGGTCGATTCCAGCGATAAAAGCAAGCCCTTCTACCGGAAGTCCTACAGATCCAAGCGTTGCAAGCAGTACAACAAACGATACGCCCGGAACTCCTGCAATTCCTTTAGATGTAACCATTAAAATTAATATCAGTGAAATTTGCTGTGTGATGCTCATATCAATACCGTACATTTGCGCGATAAAAATCGCAGCAAGCGCTTGATAAAGAGTAGATCCGTCTAAGTTAAACGAATATCCCGTCGGAATAACAAAAGATGTAATGGCTTTAGGACATCCGAACTTTTCCATTTTCGCAATAATACGCGGCAATACTGTTTCTGAACTTGCAGTTGAAAATGCCAGTAGCAGTTCATCTTTTAGCACTTTTAATAAGTGGAAGATGTTAACGCCTGCCCATTTAGCTACAAGTCCTAGTACAACTAATACAAAGAAAATCATTGTGCCGTAAGCAACAATTACAAGCTTACTAAGCGGAATCAGAGACGCTAGTCCAAATTTTGATACGGTTACACCGATTAATGCAAATACGCCAAACGGTGCAAACTTCATAACTAAATTCGTTACCCAAAACATCGCTTCTGCCGTGCCTTCAAAGAATCTTAAAACCGGCTTGCCTTTTTCGCCGATTGATGCAATTCCAAGTCCAAATAGGACCGAGAAGAAAATAATTGGCAGCATATCGCCTGCAGCAATTGACTCAAATACATTCGTTGGAACGATGTGAACAAATGTTTCTACAAATCCTTTTTGCTCTGTAGCTTCTGCCGTTGATGTGTAGCTGCTGATATCTGATTTTTCAAGACCGCTGCGGTCCACACCAGTACCAGGGTGAAGCAAGTTAGCTGCTAATAAGCCTACAACAATGGCAACCGTTGTAATGATTTCAAAGTAAAGAATTGTTTTTCCGCCTAATTTACCAAGCTTCTTAATATCACCAACACCCGCAACGCCCACAATGATACTAGATATAACAATCGGCACCACGATCATTTTAATTAAATGAATGAATACGTCTCCAATTGGCTGGAGCACCTCAACTGCTTTAGGATTTCCGTAAAAAATAGCCCCTACAATAATACCTGCAATCAAACCAATTAGAATTTGTCCTGCTAATCCAAGCTTTTTGAACATATCTTTGCACCTTCCTTCTTTTTTCTAACAGCTTGAAGCTGTTTATTTGCACTTAATGTATTCAACAGATACAATTCCATTAAGAACTGTTTATTAAGTAGTTCTTTTATTCATAAGATTACATTATCACAGGCATCACAAAATCTAACAAAAACCTACTGAAACTAACAAAAAGTTTTTAGAAAATTACAAAATGAAAACGCTGTAGTTTTTTTACTACAGCGTTTGTTTGACTTCATAATAGAGCATTTGGATAAATTTTTTTACGTTTATACGACTCGGAGTACTGCTTTTTCCCGTCCCTTTTTCTATATCTCTCATGCGCTGATGCACCATTGAAAAATCGAAAAACTTAGAAGCATAATTTTCAAATTTAGGATTAAAGAAGTCAACCATACCAAGAGAGGTCAAATGATTTAAAGACTGATAAATGGCTCTTCTTACTCGCTGCTCGGCTGCTTTCATTTCTTTTTGCAACACGTCTTCTGAAAAAGATGAACCAAGCTTTCTCACAGTAATTTTCTCAAATATTTCTTTGAGAGACGGAAAATGCTGTTCATACATCGTGCTTTTTTCCGTTTGATGCAAGTAATTGATGATTTCAATCAAATCTTTACTTCCGCTTTCTCCTAAAATACCAAGTTCTCTTAAAAGAAACCTGCACGCTTCTGCCGGATCGCTTTCTTTTTTACCAAAAGAAGGCGTTTTTTGCTGATTTCCTACATTAAGTACGGTATTTAACGATTCTTGAATTTTCTCCATTGATTGTTGAACATGAATTCGTTCAATTACTTTTTGAATGACCATGAGCACTTCCATACGATTGAGCGGTTTTGTAATATAGTATTCAATGCCAAGAGAGTAGGCTTTTCCAATCAAATCTTTCGTTTCTACTTGTGACATCATAATAATTTTCCCTTTAAAACTATCCTTTATTTTGCGCACGGTTTCGATTCCATCTTGAATGGGCATTAACAAATCGATAAATAAAATATCGATCTGTTGCAATAGAGAAAACTGATCGTTTAACACAATCCCGTCTTCTGCTTCTCCTATAACCTCCCCTAGATCATTATCTTCAATGATTTCAGCTAACATTGAACGAAAGACTTCGTCATCATCTATAATATAAAATCGCATATTAGTCCTTATCCCCCATTAACGTAGAAATAGGTAAATCTATAGCAAATTGAACACCGGGGCTTGGAGACAGATTAATAAACTGAATATTCCCTCCCAGCTGCTCGGTCATTTGCTTAACGTAGACAAGCCCAAGACCCGTAGAAGGTGTCCCGTCCTTTGCGTATTTGGATGTAAATCCCGCTTTAAAAATGAGATGTTCATGCCTTTTTTTCACGCCGGGACCGCTGTCTCTCACATACAGTAAGATTCGGTCTTCTTCTCGGCATACGTCGATAATAATCGTCCCTTCTTTTTCAATTGCTTCAACTGCATTCGTTACTAAGTTGTTAATTAATGACAAAAATAAGTACACGTGATAGCGAGAGTGTTCTCCTAGAATGGAATATGAAAAATGAATATCTTTTGCTAACATTGCCGCATATTTTTCATTGCTGCGCATGACGATTTGAAGCAGACTTTCGATTTCCATATACTCAGAAAATTCTTCTTTTGTAATGACCTTGGACAGTCCTGCTGATATCCGCTGATTGTCTTTTTTAATATCATGTACTTCTCCTGCAATTTGTAATGCTTTTTGGCTAAATTCGTGCAGCGAAGTAAGCTGCTCTATATTCGCTTCGTGTAATTCTTCATATAAATCATACGACTTTTTCGTAATTCTCTCAGCGTCCTGCAGCGTTTTTTTCAAATGAATGGATTCCTCATATAAATTTGAAAGCACAACAAGCAGCTGATCATTTTTTTGAGAGATTTGTCGTTCTCTCAGCTGCCCTTCGTAAAGTTTGATCATGCTAAACAGACATAAAACAAAGAAACTTCGAAAGACGCCTACAATAAAAATTTGCATGAACTCCGGAAACACAATGTGATGATGAACCATCACATACATAAAAAACAATTCCATTCCGCCTGAAACCGTTTCGATGATGATACTCCATATGCCAATAATCCACGGCTTTGAATGAAAATCGTTAATTTTAAACCACGAAAAAGAAATTGCATAAACGAGATAATAGACCCCTGCTGAACACCTGATCTGCAACGAATGAATAAAATCAAATGATTCGTAGCTATACCAATCAAGCCACATCCGAAAACCCACTATAGCACCAGCAACTAAAATACCTGGTATAACAGGAGAAACTCTTCTTAAAAGCAGCAGTGAAAAGAAAAAAATGGGCACAGCAAAGCTAACTCTATACGTATCATGAAAAGGATAATATTTAAGCTCTCCTGCTAGCGGCACAACGACTATCATCACCAGAATGAGTAAAACATCTTTTTTTACTACCGTATCAACTTTCATCGTTCACTTCCTGCACTTTTTGAACATAAGTATATAGTTTAGCAATCTAAAAGACAATCGCTCTTCCCCATATTTTTTTGCATTCCTACTTCCATTTATAAATATAGCCCATATATAAACGGTTATTTATTCTCTTTCATTATTCTCTGTAGTTTTTTAGATTTTCTTGTTTTATTTTGTAATTTTTGTTGTATAGTAGAAGTACCTTTTAAAATGTGAGGCTGTATCACAACTATTCAATTATTATTACATCACCTGATAGCTACACTAAAAAGGAAAACTATTATTTTATAGGGGGAGCTTATTTTACAATGTGGATCATTACCGTTTACTCGAAAAACCAAAGTCCGACTATGTTTGAATTTGAATCAGAGGTAGAGGCGAAAAAGACATTTCAGGAGATTAAAGGGTGTAAGATCCTATCGGAAGTTATTTACTATAACGACCGAGTTCCCGCTTTAGCGTAAATCAGTTGATGTAGGACATTTTGCAAATTATCGGTTAAAAGCCACATAAAGAGCCCAAGGATAATTATATTCCTTTGGCTCTTTGCTGTTTGATCAAAAAAACAGCGCTTCTTATGCAGAAACGCTGTTTTTCTTCGTGAGCATACTGACTGCCCACATTACTATAAAGTTGACAAGCAGCGCAATAAATCCGACGTTGATATCTTTCATTTGCTGAGGCAGTGATGGAAATAACGTACCAATAGTAGATCCGCTGATTGTAATATAGGCTACTACAATAATTCCAGCAACAATCCCCCACGCTGCTCCTTGTTTCGTTACAAAGTTATTTTTCTTCAAGCTGAAAAGCAGAGATGGAAACAGCTGTGTCATTAGACTATAGCCCATTAAAATAATTGTTGACAGCGTCGTTCCTCCGTTTAGCGTAAAGTAAACGGAAATGAGAGCCACAACCGGTACAAAACTTTTCGCTAAACGAGCAATACGCGCTTCGCTTGCTTGAGGCGCAAACGGTTTGTATATGTTTTTAGCCAGCAGCGTTGACGCACTCATTAACAGCATCGACCCCGGCACAAGCGCTGTCAGTAAACCCGCTCCTCCTATAATTCCAATAAACCAAGGATCAAAGGTTTGGATTGAGATCCGTAATAGCGCAAGATCCACGTCTCCTCCGCTTAAACCAGGAACTTTTAAAATAGCTGCAAATCCAACAAAAAATACAAAGAGCAGCATCAGCGTATAAAGAGGACTAATGATTGCATTTTTACGAAATACCTTTGCATTTTTCGCTGTATAGCTTGAACTAAACACCTGCGGCCACATATAAAAACCAAGTACTAGTAAAATAACGGTCGAAATAAACCACGTGACGCTTAATCCTTGCTCAGGAAACTTTAAAAACCCTGGCTTCGCTGTATTCACCGCTTCAAACATCGGACCGTATCCTCCGTAATAATGAAAAGGTAAATAAATGCCTAAAAATCCAATCACAGCAAGCATCATAATGTCTTTAATAACGGCCGTCCACGCAGAACCATGGATACCGGATATCATAACATACAGCGTTAAACTGATAGCTCCCATCCAAATGGCTGCCGGCATTGAAATGGCGCCGTATGATGCCTGTGATACAATAATCCCCAATCCTTTTAACTGCACAACAATAACAGGAATGACAGCAATCACTCCTACAGCAGCTACAAGCACACCAAGATAAGGGCTTTTATATTTGCTTACAAAAAAATCAGGCTGCGAAACGAGCTTATGATCTCTTGCATACTTCCAAATAACAGGAAGAAGCCAGTATGATAAGACATATGATAAGCTAATATAAATTAAGACATAAAGTGCAGGAGCTCCTTTTCCATAAGCCCATCCGCTTCCGCCTAGAAACGAAAACGTTGTATAGATTTCTCCGGCCATCAGCACAAACACTAAAACAGCCCCGAAACCGCGTCCGCCTACCGTCCACTGCTCCAAGTTCATATCCTTGCCTTTGGTTGATCGTATGCCAAGAAAAATAGCTGCCACTAAAAATAGTAAAATAATAATAAGTGCACTATTCATTCTTCTTCCCCTTCCCGATTTCTGGGATCAAGCTTGTACATAACCCCTAAAATAATGGACGTAAGCACCACCCATATCACCATCCAAAACATATTGAACGGCATACCGAGAACAAATGGAGTCACTCGATTAACAAAAGGGAGAAAACCTAATATGCCTACGAACGGAAGGACAGACAAAATATAGATAAATTTCATGACTAAACTCCTCCGACTTTCTAAAACTAACTTCTTTATATTACCACATATTCTGTGTATTCAATGAAGGAATGCTTGCATTTAAACTGAAATAATCTCCAAAAGATAAAATATTCTGTACTATTTTACAAAAATACTGTTTTCATTTTTCTGAATAAATAGTATAATTTCTTCTTATAGTTCGCAGGAGGTATCGTACAGATGAAAACAATAGAGAAAATCAGTACATTTGCAGGAAAAACGTTTACGCTTTGGGTTATTTTAATTTCCGTTATTGCCTACTCATTCCCAGAGCACTTTGTATGGATTGGAAAGTACATCGTTCCGCTCTTAGGAATTGTCATGTTTGGAATGGGATTAACGCTGTCAGCGTCTGATTTCAGTGAAGTATTTCGAAGACCGAAAGAAGTAGCACTAGGCGTGGTGGGACATTTTATCATTATGCCGCTTCTTGCATTCGGTTTGGCGATTGGCTTAGATTTACCAAAAGAAATAGCAGTGGGCGTTATTTTAGTAGGCTGCTGTCCAAGCGGCACATCATCAAACGTAATGGTCTTTTTGGCTCGAGGAAACGTTGCGCTCGCAGTTGCTATCGCTTCTGTTTCAACCATTTTAGCACCGATTGTTACACCGCTTCTTATTTTATTATTTGCAAGCAAGTGGGTCGATATTGATATCATGTCTCTTATTATTTCCATTATACAAGTTGTCATCATTCCGCTTGCTCTTGGATTTACGATCAAAAAGTTTTTTGGAAAAGCTGCAGAAGCAAGTTCCAAAGCCCTTCCCCTTGTTTCAGTAGTCGCGATTGTCTTGATTGTATCCGCCGTTGTGGCAGGAAGCCAAGCACAGCTTGCTAAAACAGGCGGTATCATTTTTGCCGTAGTTGTTCTTCACAACATTCTTGGTTTCACAATCGGCTTCTTCTTTGCCCGCTTATGCGGAATGGATCTAGCCAAACAAAAAGCAGTGGCAATGGAAGTTGGCATGCAAAACTCAGGGCTCGGCGTCACTATCGCTTCCACTCACTTTTCGCCACTAGCCGCTGTCCCAAGCGCCATCTTCAGCGTCTGGCACAACATCTCAGGCTCAGTGCTAGCCTTTATCTTTAGCAAACTAAAAGACAAAAACCAGCCTTCTTCTAACAAAAAAATGGCTGGCTAATACAATAAAACTTATAAGGGAAGTACAAAAAGCTTTTAAAAGGTTTTACCTAGGAGAATTTCACCACCCCAGAAAGGGGGGGTGAAATTCTCTTAGGTATAGAAAAAAGACATGGCAATTTTGCCATGTCTCTTTTTTCTACATCGATTAAAAACTATTAGCCTCTTCCTGCTTGGAAAGAAGGATATTTTGTCATACCGCCATCCGCAAATAATGTAATACCTGTTACATAGCTTGCTTGTGATGATGCTAAGAATGCTGCAACTGCTGCTACTTCTTCTGGTTTACCGATGTAACCCATTGGAATCATGCTTTCTACGTCTGCACGTTGTACAGGATCTGCAAATTTCTCTGCGTTAATTGGTGTGTTCATCGCACCTGGTCCAATGTTATTTACGCGGATACCTTTTGGCGCATATTCAAGAGCTAATGTTTCCGTCATTAGTTTCATACCGCCTTTACTTGCTGCGTAGTGAACAAATAATGGCCAAGGAATCATTTCGTGAACGCTAGACATGTTAATAACGTTTCCTTTAATGTCGTTTTCAACGAAATATTTAATTGCTTCACGGCTTCCTAAGAATGCACCTGTTAAGTTTGTATCAATAACTTTGTTCCAGTTGTCTAAAGATAGCTCATGAGAAGGAACTGGGTTTTCAACACCAGCGTTGTTAATCATAACGTCTAATGTACCGAATTCTTTAATAGCTGTTTGAACAAGATTTACAACGTCTTCTTCTTTTGTTACGTCGCCTTGAACGATGATTGCTTGTCCGCCTGCTTCTTCTACTTCTTTTTTCGCATCTAAAGCTTCTTCTTCATTGTTGTAATAGTTAATAACAACTTTTGCTTCTTCTTGACCGAAACGAACAGCCATAGCGCGTCCTAAACCTGTTGATCCACCTGTAATTACAACTACTTTATCTTTTAAATCTGTATACATAATAAAATCCTCCTAGTGTTTTCATTTATTCATACATACTATCATTAACTTTTACGTAAACGTTAACTTTTAGCCATTCCGAGGAATACGCCACCTAAAATGATGAGCACAATACCAATCGTAATCGAAATAAGCTGACGCTTTGTTTTCTTTTCTCCTAATAAGAAGATACCGCCAAGCGTTGAAATAACAATTCCCATTTGTGATAATGAGAAGCTTGTTGCAACCCCTACTTTAGGTTGAGAAATAAATAAGAACATATTGCCAGCTGCCCAAATCAGCCCTGGAATAATGTTGCGAATTGCGTATTTATTAAACGGTTTGTGTTTATAAGTAAGTATAAGTCCCCCAATTAACATACCAATAGCTTGTGGGAATAGCGCCGACCATCCGTCTACATTAAATAAACGAGCGACAACTACATACACTAAGTATCCAATTGTTGAAATAATAAGGGTAATAATCCCTTTTTTGAATTGTCCAGATTGCTCTGGGTTTTTTTCGCTTTCTAGTGATGTTAACACAATACCAATAACAATAAAGATAAGAGCTAACACGCCTAAAATAACGGTTGTTGTTGTTGACCACTCGTGAAATACGATAACACCAAACAATGATGTCGTCACAAGCTGCATACCAGTTGAAATTGGCATGGTTTTTGAAACACCAATATAATCAATCGTTTTCAACTGATTACTTTGCCCAACTGCCCAAAATAATCCTGAAACGATTCCGACAATAAAAATAAGCGGCGTCAACACTGGATGAACTACGAAGTAAATAACGGCTGAAAAGATCAGCGCACCAATTGTAGTCCCAAGCGTTTGACTGTAAGGACCTCCGCCCAATTTAACGTTGAACAGGACAATACTTCCCCAGAAAATCGCAGGAAGAATAGCCAAAAGGATATCCATTTGATACTAACCTTCTTTCTCAAACTCTTGATGTAATTGTAAATTTAAAGTACCTTTTATTTAACTAGGTAACTTTATGTAACCAATCTTAGACCTTTTTTCTTGATACGTCAATAATAATATGTCGATTCTGTGACTTTTTTTAAAAACTTTACAATACAGCGTTTCCAAGCTACTGAAAGTTTTGAAAATAAAAAAAGATAGCCTTTTCATTATCCAAATGCTAGTATATAATAACATTATAAGAGTTACTTTTAATATCCTATATACGATAAAGTAGGTGACATCAATGAATGAATTTGATGAGTTATGTCCAAAAGTGTGGAAAACGTTTGATATAATAGGAAAAAGATGGAACGGGTTAATTATTTATGTCCTGATGAGCGGTCCTAAACGCTTTAGTGAAATTCACAGCAGCATTCCCTCTTTAAGTAAACGAATGTTAACCGAACGAATGAAAGAGTTAGAAGAAGAAGGAATTGTGATCCGGCACGTTATTCCTGAACGTCCCGTTCGCATTGAATATATCTTAACCAAAAAAGGATCAGAGCTTGGTATGATCTTAGGGCCCGTCAGTAAGTGGGCAAAAACATGGATAAAATAAAAAAGCCTCCAGTGAGGCTTTTTTACGTTTGATAGAGGATATAATTATTTTTCCCTTCTCTTTTCCCTTTGTATAACGCATCATCTGCATTTTTTAATAATAAAGCAGCCGATTCCCCGTCCTCTGGATAAATAGATACGCCAATGGTAGTTGTTGTGCGCAAACAATAGCCCCGTACATTCCAGCTTTGCTGAAGAGATACATGAATCCGCCTAGCAATTTGTTCAATTTCCCTCCCATTTGTTACGTTTAAAATAATGATAAACTCGTCTCCGCCCAAACGATAAATGCGATCGCCTTTCCGTACACAGCTTTTTAATCTCTTCGTGTATGCTTTTAGAAATTCGTCGCCTATATGATGGCCATATTCATCGTTAATCTGTTTAAAATTATCACAGTCGAGAAACAAAAGCGCAAAAAACTCATCGCTTTTCCGCTGCCCTTTTTCAATTACTTTGTTTAACTCTTTTAACAGCATCGCCCGATTGGGAAGACCTGTTAAACTATCGTGAGTGGCTTCAAAATGAAGTTTATTTTCTAGCGCTTTTTGTTCAGTAATATCATTATGAATAGATACATAATGAGTAATATTTCCGTCTATATCTTTTAGGGGCACAATGGTTTTCGATACCCAGTATGACTGATGATGCTTCGTCCCCATTTCAAGCTGCCCTCGCCATACCTTTCCGCTTTTTATTGTTTCAAGCAGCTCATCGTGGTTATGATGAAGCCCTGCATCTCGATAATACTTCCCCAATAAATCTTCTTTTTCATAACCTGAATACTGTACATACATATCATTTACATAGGTAATAGTTCCACTTGCATTTATAATCATAACGCTAGCTGATTCATCGAGCGCATATTTTATATTTTCAAGTTCTTTCAGCGTATAAGCCAGCTGTTCTTCTGCTTCTTTTTGAGGCGTAATATCGTGTAAGATGGCATAGACGCCAACCGTTTGATTATTTACTTTAACAGGAATCGTTGTAATATACACGTGCTGGGTGGAATCTTGATTTCTGCTGAGCGTTAGCTCTGTGCTATAGCTGATTTCTTCATATACATTCCAGCGTTTGTAATTACAGGCTCCCAGTCTTTTAGCAATATCTCGGTAATTTTGATGCAGCACATCGCTTGCAGAAAGCTGCAGCGTTTCTAAGAATGCACTGTTGACATTTAAAATCGTGCCTTCCAAATTCAGCATACAAACCGCGTGGTGGTGGTTTGTAAATAGCGATTTGTACCACTGTTTGCTTTTTATGAGCTCCCATTCTAATTTTTTAATAGCTGTGATATCTCGGTAAATCACCGAATAGGCGACCAGTTGATTTTGATAGTCATAAATCGGTGAACAGCTGACAGATACACACACGCTTTCGCCGCTTTTTGTGTACCTGACTGTTTCATAAGGAGGCAGCGTCTTACCACTTTTTAATTCTTCTATTAATTTAAGGTTTTCTTTTTCCTCTTTCTTTGACACGATGTTCATCTCTTGACGGCTTTTTCCTATAACTTCTTCTTTTCTCCACTGAAATAGCTTTTCAAATGCTCCATTGACTGTTAAGACCTTCTCATCACAATCAGCAATTAGAATGGCATCTACCGTGTTTTCTAGAAACGCATCGAGTAAACGCGTGCTCTCTTCCTGCGTTTTTTTACAATGAATTTCTTGAGCCATGACAAGGACATGTGAAGGGGTTGTCGCTTGATTAAAAAGAGGGGTAAATGTTACTTCATATGCATGCCGGTCGGGCTGGAAAAGCTGTATGTATTGATATTGAATTGGTTCTTTCGTGGCAATAGCTTTTTCACAAAGTGTGTAAAAAAGCAGATTTTCTTCTTTATTGATTATCTTGTCTTCCATTTTGTCAAAGAATTGCTGAGCTGCTTTGTTACTTTCTTTATAATATAGCTGATGTTTTTCTTGCTGAATTAAAATCACAGGCTGCGGCATATTCATAAAATAAAATTGGAATACCCCTTCACTATACATACTAAATATCCTCCATCTGCCTTTGGAATTTCACTAAACGTCTTGTTTTGATATGCAATTCACTCATTACTCCAAACCAACATGTCTTCTTTATCCCTTAAAATATTTTAACAATCGCATAAAATCACATAATTTTATAAAAATTCAAGACATCTGCGTTGCATATAGGTCTAATTACTTATTCCTATATTACGATAAATTATCTATTTAGTGAAGTGTATGGTTTAAGAGTTCAGCAGCCTTTCTCGTCTGAATAAACTGCGGTACTTATTATAAGTTAAGTAGGAAGAGATCGACTGCGGCATGCCCAGCAAATAGCCCTGAGCAGCATGTAGGTTTAACGAAATCGCTGCGGCTAAATCTTTATCTCGTTCAACGCCTTCTAAAATGAGATTCGTATGCGGATAATAGTTAACAAGCAAATCAATCAGATCTTTCTTTTGCTTGCAGTCAGCTAGCCCTTCAGCATAGCTTCGATCCAGCTTCATATAGTGAGGTTCGTACATGCTCACTTGTCTCATCGCTGCAGCCCCTGCTCCAAAATCATCAATCGCAATTTTGAAACCGGCCTCTTTCAAACTCATTACTCGGGCAAAAAGAGCAGGCGATTCCCATAAAATCTTTTCATGAAGCGTTTCATTTAACTCCCATACAATGCGATGCTTGGCGTTTTTATAGGTGTTCAACAGATACGTTAAAAACAGTTGAAAATGGGGATGGAGAAGAGTAGATGGAAACACATTGATAAATACATCCTCTGATTTCAACACATCAAACGGAAAGTGCTTGATCGCTCCTTCAATTGCCATCGTATCAAGCTTGTACAAATAATTATGGCGTCTTGCCAGTGAAAACAACTCTTCAATTTGCCCTTTTGCGAAAGCCGTGCGCAGCAAAGCCTCAAAGCCCAGCGTCTCCCACGAATTCAACGCATAAATAGGCTGATATACAAACTGAAAGTCTTCATACGTCAGTTCCTTTAAAACATGAGCATCCATTCTTTCGTTTAATCACCTTTCGTTTTCAATATACTATTTCTTCCATAACCTAAACTTATAAAAATATATCCTAAAAACAGCTAGTTGTCCATTAAAAGGAAGATATTCCATTAGACAATTTAGGTATTTTGAGACTTGCCGGGGGCTTATGATAGCAACAAAGAAGTGTTTTAGAGACTTTTATGCTTTTGGATAGATAGGCTGTAAAGGATGTTTCAAAAAAGAGATTGAGACATAAGTAACTCAACCCCATCTAAAGACGAACAAATTGGATAAAGGAACTAGTATAGATTGCTTGTGACGACACCGCGGTTGATTTCCGTGCATGGCTTCGCTTTCCGCGGGCGGCCGCTGAGCCTCCTCGTCGCTTATGCTCCTGCGGGGTCTCACCTGTTCCGCTTTTCCCCCAGGAGTCTTCGCCTTGCCCTCCAATTAATAGCTAGAAGCATTTATATACATGAAATTTACGTTTACCATAACAACAAAAAAATTCGAATGATTAATTAATAATCTCTATTATTAGTGGTTTCTCCCCTAAAGAAAACCCCACTTTCAAAAAAGTGAGGTTGATTACATAATATAAGACGTTTACTGAACGGTTCGCTCTTCTTGCGCCAGCACATCAATTTCAGCGTCAATCTTCACGCTGTGGGTTTTTCCATCAAGTCCAAGAATCACAATTTCGTATTGTTTGTTAGCAAGAACAACCGATTCAATAATGCCTTTATGCTGTCTTAACGCGTATGCTTTTGCACGGCTTTTGGTTAAAGGAATCGTTTTTTCTTTCAAAATACTGCCGGTTTGGGCGTTAATTTTTACTTTATGCTCTTCTCCGTTTAACGTAAGGATGTCTACTATATAAATAGGAAGAGTGAGTATTTTACTCAGCGATATGGATTTGACAATGCCTTTATATTCTTTTAATGCGAGAAGCTTTGCTTGTTCTTTCAACAAAAGAGATCGTTTTTCAGAAATCATTTGACGCCATCCTTTCTAGTTTATAAAACGGACTGCTGTTTCAATTTCTTAACGTACCATATCCTATGTATACGTCTACTAACTAGTATAGCGGGCTTGTCTTAAATTTCTCTTAATATTACATGAAAGATAGCTGAAGAAAGCTGTTATTTACTGAAAAAACTAGACCTGATTAGATCTAGCTTCTTATTGGTGAATGTGAATTCTACACCTTTTTCGTTTCGAATCGTTCTACGGCTCTCATTTGTTTGATTGACGGGGATTTGTGTACGCACATGCCCAGATGAACTTTTTGAAGCAAATAGGGATCAATGTAAAAACCATTTTGAAAGATGTTTTCTTTTTCCTGTTCGTCATGAAATTTGGAGCATCTTACACAGTAATACATATCATAACCTCCTTGCGGACTATTTTATAAACGGGGATAGTTGTGAATGGTATATTTACCTACATCATATGGAAAAGAACAAAAGTCGTGCTTGTTTAGGGAAAATGTCCGAAAAGGAGAAGCCTTGTCCATGGGCTAAACCGCTGGCTTTTCAAAATGATTATTTAGAACATAAATCAGTTTAATCGTAACAAAAAAGCCTCTTTCAAAGAAAAAAGAGGCTTTTTTGTTACTTTGTTACTTTTGCGCTGTTTTGATGCCAGTTCCAAGCTGATGCGATGATTTTTTCTAATGAAATTTGCGCTTTCCAGCCTAATTCTGCGTGAATTTTATCAGAAGATGCAACTAGGCGTGCCGGATCTCCAGCGCGACGGTCTGCCATAACGACATTCGCTTTTTTACCCGTTACTTTTTCACACGTTTCGATCACTTCTTTTACAGAGTAGCCAAGGCCGTTTCCAAGATTGTACGTTGCTGTTTTCTTCGTGCCATCTAACAGGGCTTGAAGCGCTGAGATATGAGCATTTGCTAGGTCCGTTACGTGAATGTAGTCACGGATGCACGTTCCGTCTTCAGTATCGTAGTCTGAGCCGAATACAGAGATGTTTTCACGTTCACCAAGCAGGTGCTGAAGAATGATTGGAATTAAGTGCGTTTCAGGATCATGGCACTCGCCAATTTCTGCTGTTTCGTAAGCACCCGCTGCGTTGAAGTAACGAAGCACCACATATTCCATATCGTAAGCACTTGCAAAGTCAGCTAAAATCTGTTCAATCATTAACTTTGAACGTCCGTACGGATTAATTGGATTTGTTGCCGTATCTTCTGTAATGATATCTACAGAAGGAATCCCATATGTAGCAGCAGTAGATGAAAAAATAAACTTTTTCACATTGTGCTTCATCATCGTTTGTAAAAGGGTTAACGTCGCAGCTACGTTGTTTTGATAATATTTAAGAGGATCTGTTACTGACTCCCCTACTAAACTATTAGCAGCAAAATGCATGACAGCATCAATTTTATGATTTGTGAATACGCTTTCTAAATCTTTCTCATTACCTAGATTTCCTTCTACGAATACCGCTTTCTCATCGATTGCCCAGCGATGACCCGTTGATAGATTATCAAGTACCACAACTTCATTTGTTTTCACTAATTCTTTTACTAGGTGGCTTCCGATATAGCCTGCTCCTCCGATGACTAAAATCATACTGTCAGTCAGCTCCTTTTTATTAAGTGTCGCTACAGATATCGTACCCGTTTCTTTTCCATTTGTAAATATTTCATTTTTCAGTATATGATAACGCAAATGCTATCTTTTAATTAGTATATCTACTAATTGTGAACTGAGTGTGAAGATATTCGTTTCTACTTAAAAACCCGCGCGTGTAAGCAACGGGTTTTCTTCTTAGATTTGCTGAGGCACTTTCTTCATATCTTTTACTTTATTTTTTAATGGAAGCATCCCTTCAATCTGACATTCAATACAGTCCCCGTCTTCAATAACAGCCGGTCCCGGCGTTCCGGTGAGGATGATATCACCTGGATGCAGCGTCATGACTTTTGAGAAAAATGAAACACAGTATGCGATGTCGTAAATCATATTAGACACTTTATTTTCATGCTGTACGTTTCCGTTTAGCAATGTGCGCACTTGAAGTGATTTCACGTTTGATATACTTTCTTTTGTGATAAATTCTGAGCCTATACTGCAAAATGTATCAAAGCTTTTCGCTCGCATTAAGTAGCGATGATTCGCCGCATGAATATCAGCTGCGGTTACGTCAATTGCTGACGTATAACCAGCAATTACGTTTATGGCTTCATCTGGCTCTATATCCTTACACGTTTCGCCGATTACCACCGCTAGTTCTGCTTCAGCCGTTGTTTTGTAGGACTGCTTTGGAATACGAATGCTGTCATCTGGTCCAATAATGGCGGTCGCGGGTTTTAAAAAACTAACTGGATCAATGGCACGGTCGTAGTCTTTTAGTTTTTCTTCAGAAGCCGCATAATTAAACCCAATGCCTAATAATTTCGACGGATTACTAATGATAGGAGCTGTTTTTCTGCCCTGCAAGTGCAGTAAGGGAAAAGAGCTGTTCATACCAAATTTATTATGGGCATACCATGTTTCAAGGTGGCGAAGTTCTTTATATTGAATAAGATCCCAAATTGTTGTAGACCAGTTTGTTAAATATTTAGTATTGATATCTTCTATAAGCAGAATGCTGTCATTGTCTAAAATGGCTGCTTGTTCTTTCCCTTGCTCTATTATATTTACTAACTTCATGATACGCTCCTTACCGATGCTTGAATGATACGATCGCTGTTTTCTTTTACCCAATTTAATAATTTTTCATCTTGGTTGTATCCTGCAATAAAAGATAAACCGATTGGCAAACCGTCTAGTTCTCCTGCAGGTATCGTAACTTGAGGAAGACCGCTTAGGCCGGCAATACACGTCATTTGAAGTGTTCGCAATCTTCTGTTTTCTAACTCCAGCCCTTTTGCATCTTTTACAGGCGCTGGTCCTGGAGCTGTAGGAAGTACTAATATTCCTTCTTCCCCAAGCTGTGAGTACATAAAATAGCGAAGTTCACGACGCTTTTCTTCTATATAATTCATATTTAATAATGTAAGAGTGCTGGCCCATTGAAAGCGGCTTCCGATGTCTTCTCCAAACGTTGGATTTTCTTTTTGAATCCACTCTCCGTGCGTTTGCCAGATTTCTTTTCCTTGCAGCAGACGGAAGGTTTCCATATATGTAGAAAAACCCTGAGGAGCAATCGCTATCTCTTCTATAGTAGAGAAAGACTCCATTACGTGGTTGATAGACGGCGCAAGAGCTCGCATGCTTTGTTCATCCACAAGTTCCATCACATCTGTTGGTACATACAGCCGTGTAAATCCACTAGCACGCGACGTTGAATTCAATAAAACCGCTCCTACTTTTTGCAGAGTTTGGCCGTCTCTAGCCATTACACCAACTGTATCAAAGCTTGGAGCAAGTGGAATCAGACCGTTTGTAGAAATGCGTCCGTGAGAAGGACGATACCCAAAAATACCGCAGTAGCTTGAAGGAATTCGAACCGATCCTCCCGTATCTGTTCCAATTGCAAAATCAGTTATTCCCGCTGCCACAGCAACCGCTGATCCGCTCGAAGATCCTCCCGGAATTCGATCTGCGCTTTTTGGATTTATAGGTGTTCCGTAATGTGCATTTTCACCATTTAGTCCGTACATAAGCTCGTCGGTGTGCGTAACTCCCTTCAGTACAGCTCCTTCTTTTAAAAGAGCAGCTACTACGTCTGCATGTTCGCTTGCAGGCTGGTGCGTGGCGAGCCAATCCGGATTTCCTGCACTTGATATATGTCCTTGTACATCAAATACGTCTTTTAACGCAAAACTCAAGTTATTTAACATTCCCGTTCCCGTTGGAGGTACGTAAAGATCACTGTCTACAAATGCGTTCCACGTATCTTTCATTCAACCATCTCCTCATTTCTTATATCTGTTTAGAATATAAAATTTGGAATAAGCTGGTCAATGAATGTGTCAGGTCTGTTAACATTAATATTATGTAGATCTCCCAGCTTCCCTTTCCCTAGAGAAACTAGCCGTTTTATTTCCCTTTTAGCACGTTTGCGAGTAAAGTAGAAACATATCATTTTACGAAAAGGACTATCGCGATGGAACAATCTACTACGCTTTTTTTATTTATTTTATTAGCTTTTGTGCTAACAAGAGGTATTCCATTTATAGGTTCACTTGCTCCTAGCATTAATACACTGCTTCGGCATATTGGACGTTATTTTTCAAATTTAAATACGATGTTTCATGAAGATGGCCACGCGTTAATGGGGCTTATTGTCGGAAAAGGCGTCAATCGCATTGAGCTTTATACCAATAATGAAGGTGTAGCTGTGACTGCCACCTACGCGGGATCCCGTGGATGGTTGCCGCGCGTCATTATTGCTTTAGCCGGCTACCCGTTCAGCTCAGCAATGGCTTATTTGTTTTTCTACCTGCTCGTTCACCATCACTACGACTGGCTTTTTTACGGGTTAGGAAGTGTTGTTGTTATTAATTTACTGCTTTGGGTACGTAACGGATACGGAATTGTGTGGCTTTTTTCTATCGGTTTGATCCTCGGAGGCATCTATTATCTGCAAGATCCACAGCTTATGCGCTACAGTATGATGTTTGTTGGTGCACTGTTGCTTGTAGAATCTCTATTTTCTGCATTTATTATCTTTGTATTAAGCATTAAATATCCAAACGATGCAGGTGACGCTACGAGTTTAAAGCAGCTGACCCATCTTTCAGCACGCTTTTGGGGTTTTTTATTTTTCGCACAGGCCGTGTACGTGGCTTATTTGATTTTTCAACTGATTTATTAAGGAAGGACGCAGAAGAAACAATATAATTATTGCTTCACAACCGTATATATTTATACAAAGAATGCTTCTCGTTTTGTGAGATAGCATTCTTTATTTACGTTTTCCTTGCAATGAATTTTTACCTAAAAGCACCTTCATAAAAGTAACCTGACCTTTTTGATGTTTTTGTCTAAACCAAAAAAGCACCTTCTAAGTAGAAAGACGCTTTATTATAGCTACCTCTTTAAAGTTTTAATCAACGATCATTGAATGTCTTGTAAAATTACCAAAAAACACGTTTAACTATATTAATCTTTTAATATTTTTGCTAACTTTTAACTTTCGAATAAAATAAAGCACGAAATAATGTATGAAACTTTTTTTGATAAAATTTAATATACCCTCTAAAGATTTTATACTTTTTATGTTTTGTTGAAGGTGGATAAAGGTTAGTTATCTCAAACTTATCTGGAAAAAGCCATCTTTTAAAAAAGACTATAGAATGCTTAAACTGGTCATATTCAGACAAATGTACACGAATAAGATTTTTAAA
This sequence comes from Priestia sp. YIM B13551, assembly GCF_042787905.1. NCBI lineage: Bacteria > Bacillati > Bacillota > Bacilli > Caryophanales > Bacillaceae > Priestia > Priestia sp. YIM B13551. The sequence continues at coordinate 448,804 of NZ_JBHZOX010000003.1, read as the reverse complement.
TCCTTTTACGCTTTGCCTGTCTCCATAACGTATTTCTTGATAATCCCACCATATTTTTGATTTTTTGTTAAAAGGAAGGCTATTAATTTGATTGAGATGTGGAAATTGATTATACACGATTGTTAATGTACTTGTTAGGCGTTTTAAAGTTTGATCATTTTTTGCCATTTTAAATAGCGCATCGTAATCAATTTTGTGAGTCAAGACATGTATAGCTTGTATAATATCGATAAAATATTTCAAAGAATCCATTCCATGCTTCCAGCCATGAAGACAAATCATATAAAAGGTATGTACTTCAGACAGTTGTTTTATATGTTTGTAACCTTCTGACGGAGTAGAGTGCTTCCAAAATTGCTCAATTTCTAATGAGGAACTGTTCTCTCTGAGAATGTCCCTGTGAAGCTCAATAGTCAATGGAACAGATGAATGAGGCATCATTTTACTGAACGTACGATGAAAGTGATAAGATGGCCAATCGCCCTCAACATTATACTCTAACTTCTGAATACACACTTTCGCTCTTTCCATATCCTCTTTGCAGATTAATATATCAATGTCCGTTGTCCTTCTTGCACTGAAATGACCGAAATATGTTTCAGCAAACATAATTCCTTTTAATGGAATGGCAGAGATACCGTTAGTTTCGAACGTATCTAAAATAAGCTTTAGCTGATTTTTAATATAAAGATTATTGTATAAAATAGTTTGGTACTCTTTCTGCAGCTGGTTTTGAAAGTATATCGGTGTGTGCTCGATTCTCCCTTGCTGTTTTAACAGAGAATATACGGTTGCTGATAAGTGAAAATATTCGATATCTTCTAATATAGAGGTGTAATCATCCGGATTTTCTGGCAATGGACGGCTTTGATCATATAATGATTGAATAAATTCAATGAGCATTATGGAAATCCTCCTAGTTTATTTGTCTTTACAGCATGATTGCTCTTTCTTCGTTATTAGAAAGCTGTGATGTGTTGACATGAGCAAGGTCTCGATATAAGCCTGGCTGATGAATCAGCTCTTCATGCTTTCCTGATTGAATTAGTTTCCCGTTATCAATGACAACAATAGAATCAACATTTTGAATGGTAGATAACCGATGAGCAATTACAATAGTTGTCCGATTTTTCATAATTCCTCGCAGCGCTTCTTTAACCAAGTATTCTGTTTCATTGTCTAGTGCAGATGTTGCTTCATCAAGCAGTAAAATAGGTGCATCCTTTAAGATAGCTCGAGCAATTGCAATCCTCTGCTTTTGTCCTCCCGATAACGTTATCCCTTTTTCGCCTATTTTGGTCTCATACCCATGAGGAAGTGACAAAATAAAATCATGAATATGAGCAGCCCTTGCAGCCGTGACTAGCTCTTCTTCAGTTGTCTGAGGATTGGCTAAAAGCAGATTTTCTCTTATAGTACCGGTAAAAAGAAAAGTTTCCTGTGGGACATATGCAATTAAGTTCTGCAGTTCGGATGCAGTAAGACCATCAAGCGGTGTTTGATCTACATAAATTTTTCCTGCTTGAGGCTTATAAAAACCTTGTAACAAGTTGAATAGAGTAGATTTTCCTGCACCGCTCGCTCCTACGATAGCTATGCTTTTTCCTGCAGGTATTTGTAAATTAAAATTTTCAAAGATATACCTTTCTCCGTCATAGCTAAAGGTCATATTCTGAAAACAAATAGCTTTTTGTTTTGGCTTATTTTGAGAAAACTCAGGAAAATCAGTAGTTTCATATTGCGCTTTTAATATAGGAGCTATTCGTTCAACTGCTGATATAGACCGTTGAAATGCAGCCCACTGTCCTGCGAGTCCATTCAATGGATAAATCAGCCGGTTGCTGAGACTTACAAACGCTAGAAGGGAACCCACTGTTAACATCCCTTTTGAAACGATTAAAGCGCCGAAGCAGAGAGTGACTAGAAAGGCTATTAATGCAATAGCTTCGCCTCCTGCATAAAATAATCCCTTCATTTTTCCATTATACAAATCCAATGCTAAAGCTTGCTGATTTTGCTGACGGTATTTACTAAAGAAAGATCTTTCTAATAAAAAAGATCGAATGACAATAAACCCTTGAAAGATTTCAGATAAACTACTGGTCATTTCACTGTTTAACTTTAGAATTTCCCTGCTGCTGTTGCGTAATAAAAAGCCAAAAACACCACCTGCAATGACAGCAATAGGTATAATAAATAAGCCCACAAATGAAAGCAATAGACTAATATGGGCTAGATAAAGAAAGATCGCAATAAATAATAACGGCAATTTTATAAGGTTAATAAGATTTCGCCCAATCATTCCATCTATACTATTAATATCATTAGTAAAATGAGAAATAAATTCTCCAGAGTGGGTTGTATGAATTTTATGAACGGGAGAAAGTAACAGTTGCCTTAGAAGCTGCTCTTTTAAATCTCGTTTAATAGAAGATGTTGCAACCGCTTCAATATATGTATCGTAATAGATTGTAAGAAAGCTTATAAGTATTAGACCAAAAGCAAATGGCAGCAAGTGCTTAACGCGGGTAAAGTCTCCTTGAACGGCAGCATCTGAAAGATCTCCAAGAAACCATGCGGAGGCAAGAGTAATTAAAATGTCCGTCAATAAAAAAAGCATTAGCCCTGCGTAAGCTTTCCAATGTTTTCTAAGCAAAGGGTATACAATTGAAAAAGCGCTTATCATTTCCTCTTTGTCAAAATACCGCTTTATATCAGCTCGATTTAATTTCATCATAACACTCCAAAAATAAGCGATTAGCTTAATTAACTATTTTTTGATTAATATATTTTTTTAAGAAACGGGAGCTAAAAGGAAAAAAAAGCATTAACCAGCACCATATATAGTCAAAAGGAGCAGCCATATAAACTTTTTTTTGTTTTTTTCGGGAGATTGCCGTCAATTTCCCAATAACTTGTTCTCTCGTTACAGGCTCATCGCAGTAAAGGTTAGTATCTCCTTTAAATATATAATGCAGCTGCTCGTTCTTGTATCTTGTTTTAATTAATCGATGAGCAATCAATTGCCCGCTTTTCGTATGAAAGAGACCAATATCACCTTTTTTTAAAACAGGTGCTTTTTCAAAGGTGCAAAGGTCATTTTGACGAATGCAAGGGTACATGCTGAACCCCTCAGAAGGAAAATGGACATACCCTTTTTTTTCTATAACATTCTTCAACAATACTACGCTTTCTTGGTTAATTGGCATAATCAATCAATCCATATTTTATCAACTCAGAGAGAAAGCTTTCCATATCTTCAAACGAAAGCTCGTCCTCTATTCGATAATCCGTTTGCAAAGATCTAATAAGTGAAGAAATAGTACAAGGGTTTTCGAGTAAAGACCAGCAGCAACCTCCCAATTCGTTAATTTTTGTTACCGTATATGCTTCCGTGTTTAAAATTACCCATTCACTGTCAAGTTGAACGGCCTCCATATCTTGATTTCGAATAAACTGTTTCATTAGGATATCAACTCCCAAAACGTATTATTTTTTTGAAAATAAAGATCATATACAGGTACATAATCTAATACCTCTTTTATCATTTGAACAATTTTCTTTGTTTCTTCGCGGTCTTTATTCCAATAAAAGACTTTATCCATTATTTGAAGTAAAGCACTCGCTTTACCCAGCTTTGTTCTCTCGTTGTTCAAAGATTGATGCAGCAGCTGTATACTTGCTAATGGAATAGTTCCTTTAATAGATGGAGCTGAGAGCTCACTCCGAAACGGAGAATTAAACACAGTAATTTGATTTTTTTCAACCTTCAGAAGTGTGGCTTCATCAGAAAGGATGGGTCTTGGAGCAGACAATTTTGCGCAAGTTGATTTTCCTGCGCCAGATTGGCCAGCAAATAAATGAGCCTTTCCTTTTTCAGTTGCACATGAGGAATGAATAAGTAGTCCCCAGTTGTGATAAACAATATAAGAACTATAAAAGTTCATAAGCGCATGTTTTAAAGCTAATTCATCATAAATTTGAATGTGAGCTTCTCCCTTGCTCAAATTTGCTTGAATTCTATAATCAGCTCTTTGAAAAGATATAGTATCTGCTTTTTGTTCAACGTCTACTTGATAGTCAACAAAAGGAACTCCGTATCCATCTTCTATTCTTATAACCATATCTGGACGTTCAATTTCAGCAAAAAAAGGCTCGTAGTTTTTTTGAATTAAACTTAAAATCTGAAATGAATGACAAACAATTAAAGCTTGATGCTCTCCAATTCTTATTGTAACTTTTTCCATGATAGGCTCCTTCAATCTTTTTAATGGAGAAAAATAATTAAATGTTAGGCATCTCTACAATTATCTATATGTAGCCTTTAACACTGATTTGAAAATAATAGATCTTGTTAAGATGCCTAACAAATGGGTTTAAAGTCTCTTTTTATATTCGTTTTTACGGTCTATTTGGATTGTTTGGTGGAAAATTAACACCTCCATTACCATGTCCAGGGTGGTCTTGGTTACCTTGTCCAGGATTCCAGCTTTGAGCAGTTTCAAATCTAATAGGCTGATGATCCATAACCATTGGGCGCTTAGGTGATACGCCTGGTTGTTTTTTTGTCATTTTCATAATGTAGTCCTCCTTTCAATTCGTCGTATTATTCAGATTATATATAATAATTTGAGGGTTCTTTTTTAACTCCTTGACCTCGATAATTAAAGAAGTTACTATACCTCAACTCTCAGAAGCAAAGTGATAAGGTTTCCCCCTCAACTATTAACCTAGTAACTAGAAAAACACTTCACAAAAAGTAATTTGTTTCACATGAATTTCACGCTTCTACACATTCTTTTTTAAATTTTTATATGTCCTTTAGACAAGGGGATAAAAGATAGTTGTGACACTACTCGCTTTCCTTTCATACTTCGTAATAATGTTCATTATAAAGAACGAAATTTCAACAGATATCCCTGACTAGTCATTTAAACCTATTAAACCCGGGCTCACAATACTTAATAACTAGTTTTTTCTATTATAAAGAACAAAACACAAATAGTAAACCTTTATTAAGAACAAAAAAGATATAAATTTTCAACCTAGTTGGTTACGCTTATTATGTATAACAAAACACCCCTTCTAGTAGACATAAGTACACTTAAAACAATTAAGGACTAAAAGGTTCTAAGCTGGTTAGTTGAAAGAAAATATATAATAATTTATACACTATTGTTAAATAGTGGTTTACTAGTTCCCTTAATGAGGTATATATTGGGTACTATGAAGTCGTGAAGAGGTGTGGAATACTTGTCATTATTTTTAAAGTGGAAGCAAAAGAAGCAGGAAAAAGAAGCAGAGCGTGTTCTTGAGGAATCAATCTCAAAAAGAAAAGACTACTGGAACACAATTGGACATGTAGACGGAGACGTATTAACTCATTTGTTAAATCCCATGTTTTTTGGCGGGCCTGCTTGGCCATCTGGACGTCAAACATTTATTCGTGTTCAAAAAACAGAGACGGTTATTCTCGCAAGCAACGGCTTGTCCGATCCGTTTGAATCCCCCGAAGAAAAGAGCCGAACGCAAGGAAAAGGATTAGAATTCTATATCGAATGCGATGATGAATCTCTGCGCGGACCTTTATCTGATATCCAGGATCACTGGGCATTTGACCTTCTTTATCAAATGAGTCAAAATGCTGCCGCTCATCCTAATATGCTAGAACTATTCATGAAGCACGATATTCTTTCAATTGAATTTACTGATTTGGACGTACCGTCTCATTTTGTAAATGAAAATGGAGAAATTGGTGTATTGCTAGGCGTTCAGTCTCCTTCTGTTTCAGCTAGCCTTTCTTTACCTTATGAATCTATTAAACTGATTAGCATGAAGCTGCTTACACCAAGCGAATTAGACTATGTGCGCGAACAAGGAGCGCAAGGACGCAGGCAGCTCGCTGAAACATTTCAGCTGTCAAAAAGTTATCATATTACCCTGACCAAAAGAGAGTCTCTTATTTAAAAGAGGTTCTTTTTTTATTTTTGCCGCTGAAGACGAAGCCCTATAGAATATAAGCGTCATTTATATGAAGCTCTAGTTCCAATACTTTTTTAAGGCTGCTTTTGATATGAGCGTACTATTTTTGATTCATGGTATATTTTGCTATAGTAAAAAAGAAGATATAAAAAAGGAGATGGACGTTAGACATGGCAGAAAAAGTGCAGATTGGAAAATCCGAATTATATGTTAATCCTATTGGACTTGGAACAAACGCTGTAGGAGGACATAACTTATATCCTAACCTAAACGAAGAAGTCGGCAAGGACCTTGTTCATAAGGCGCTAGATAATGGCATAAACCTACTTGATACAGCGTTCATTTATGGTCCAAAACGTTCTGAAGAACTAATTGGTGAAGTGCTAAAAGAACGTGGAAATCGTGAAGAAGCGGTTATCGCCACAAAAGGAGCACATAAAATTGTTGGAGATGAGGTACTGCTAGACAACTCTCCTGCGTTTTTAAAACAGTCGGTTGAAGATAGCTTAAAACGCCTTCAAACAGATTATATTGATTTATATTATATTCATTTCCCTGATAAAAACACACCAAAAGACGAAGCGGTCGGTGCGTTAAAAGAATTAAAAGATGAAGGAAAAATCCGTTCTATTGGCGTATCAAACTTCTCGTTAGATCAGTTAAAAGAAGCAAATAAAGATGGTTATGTAGACGTGGTACAAGGCCAATATAACTTAATTCAAAGAGAAGCAGAAAACGATATTTTACCTTATACGGCTGCAAACCGCATTTCATTTATTCCGTACTTCCCGCTAGCTGCTGGTTTACTTGCTGGGAAATACGATAAAAACACAAAGTTTAATGACTTGCGCGAAGATATGCCTCATTTTATCGGGGAAGCATTTCAGCAAAATCTAGAAAAAGTAGAGCGTCTTCGTCAAATCTCTAGCGCAAAAGGCGTAGAAGTAGCTCATCTTGTTCTGGCTTGGTACTTAACGCGCGATTCAATTGATGTATTAATTCCGGGGGCAAAACGCGCTGATCAAGTACTTGATAACTTAAAAACATTAGATGTTCAGCTCACTTCTTCGGAAATTAAAGACATTGATCATATTTTTAAATAATATAAAAAGAGCTTTGCCATAGGTAAAGCTCTTTTTTCTATACAATTCCGCTGGTTAATAGAACAAAAGCCGTAAGGAAGAATCCCATCTGTACAAAGCTTGTTATGTACTCTTTGGTTTCTTGTTTATATTTCCATTCATCTATACCTTTCAGCAAAATAGCCGCAACTAAAAATAGGCAAGACACGATATAAGGCTCGACAAACATAAAGATCATATCGAGTACTAGAAAAAGAACAAAAGCTATCGTCACATATTTATCCCATCGTCCTAAAGCTAGACTTTCATACTCATATTTACCCCAAAATTTGCTGCGAGGTATATCAAGCACTTTTCTTAAAATAAAATCTACTAAGACTGCTGCTGCTACTAGCATGATCAATATATACATCGTCATCTCTCCTTCCTTTTTATGGTATCATTTCAACTCGTTTCTGTTAAGGTCTCAGCCACAAAGTGCTTAAACTGCTTTGTTTCTTCTGTTTCGCCTTTTGTTACGATATACGTATGTGAAGAAGGCCGGATAATTTTTTGCTGTGAAATTACGCTTAACGTTTGATTTTCAACTTCCTTTTTCACCATAGAAAATGGCAAATAAGATACGCCTAGGCCTTCTTCAATAAAGCGCTTTGTAATTTCTACTTGCGTCACAGGAAGCAGCTGAATGTGAGGATAACAAGCCTTGATTTGAAGGAGTAAATCTTCCCAATAAACAGGATGATTATTCGTAAGGAGGCGGTAGGAAGATAACAGCTCCTGTTCCGTACGTGCTCCTGCAGAAAACGGGGCAACTAAGACTGCTTTTTCTTTATGAATTAACTCATAAGAAACGTCTGCCTGACCCGGAAGCATCCTTGTTAATCCAATATCTGACCTTCTGTCGCTGATGTCTTTTCCCACTTGAAACGAATTTGTGATATTAACCGTTACTTCAATATGGGGATATCTCTCTACAAATTGTTTGATTAGACTCGGCAAAACAGATGCTGCTATTTGAGGAGCAGCGGATATAGTCAGTTTTCGGTTATATCCTTGCTTCCATAACCTAAAATTCCCTACTCCTTCTTCATATGCTCTCACCATTTTTTGAGCATGAGGCAAAAAAAAGCGTCCTGCCTCAGTCAGCACGATATATTTACCTTTTTTTTCAAAAAGCTCATCTCCTAATTCTTGCTGCAGTCGCTGAATATGCTTTGATACAGCAGGCTGTGTTAAAAATAAATCTTCAGACGCTTGCCTGAAATTTTCATAAGAAGCCGCTATGATGAATGTTTTTAACCATTTGATCTCCATTCTCTTCTCTCCATCTCTTTCTATTCATAACAAACTGGAATCAATACTGCTTATTTTTGTTTATTTTCTTTTCTATTAAACTTCTATACGATATATGTATCTCAATATTACCAAATAAAGGAGCTGTAAAAATGAAAAATAACGTTAAAGAAAAATTTAATGCTCATGCTTCTCAGTATGATGAGCAGCGCCGCAAACTCATTCCTTGTTTTTTTGATTTTTATTCTATTCCCGTTTCGCTTCTTCACTTTCCAAAAAAGACGCTTCGCATACTTGATATGGGAGCAGGTACAGGCTTGTTTTCTTCTTTTGTTAAAGAAAAATACCCAGATGCGCATTTCACGTTGATTGACGTCTCAGATCAAATGCTTGAAAAAGCAAAGGAACGCTTTAAAAATGAACAGCATATAGAATTTATCGTATCAGATATAACAAGCTACAAATTTGAGCACTCATTTGACATTGTGATTTCCTCACTTGCTATTCATCATTTAGAAGACGAACAAAAACAAAAGCTGTATGAACAAATTTATGATTTGCTGCATACAGGAGGAATATTTATTAATGCCGATCAAGTATTAGGCCCTTCTTCTATTATTGAAGAGTTATATAAAAAAGACTGGAGCGAAAGAATTGCCGCAAGCGGATTAACTCATGAGCAAATTGAGGCTGCTCATGAACGTACGAAGTTAGATAAAATGGCAACTTTGCACGATCAGTTAAATTGGTTAACAGCAAGCGGGTTCAGCACGGTGGATTGCATCTATAAATTTTTTAATTTTGTTGTAATGTATGCTCAAAAATAACGGTTTAAAAACTACTTGTCTCTTTGCAAGTAGTTTTTTTACTCTTTCCCTCCCTATATTCGAATAAGAATATTTATCTATTTCCACAAAACTACGCATACTTCTTTTCCAGTTTCGTATATCTAATAATAGCTTCGTTCTCCTGAACTTTTGATTTTTTGTACATAAAACCCATATAAAGTATTTTTATACTATTTTATGTCTTTTTATGGTACAAAAAATACAAATATGTTACAATATGATTACAAAACAATCTATATAACGCTTTCATTTCTTTACACAAAAATGAAGAACTGGAAAGGATGTGATGCTTATGTAAATGTGAATCCGCTAGATTAGTAAACTTATATTCCTAAAGTTGTACAAAGAATTAAGAAAAACTTAGTTATTCTTATTATTATAAATTCCCGCTAGTAAAGTCTTTCTACTTAATGATTTCCTTATTAAGCGCATACATACAGGGATAGAAAATGCAGCTATTCGTCTTTTATTTTATTAGTGAAGAATTTATAGCACAGCCCAAAGCATCATACGTTTTTCATTAATGCAGCCTAAGGAGGCGCAGCACATGGCAAATAGAATATCAAGAACAGCAATCGTACTCATAGCAGCTATTTTAGCTCTAGCCTGCTTGTTTGTAGGAGTTCCAAAAACAGAAGCTGCTTCAACACCATCTCATTTAATTATCATTAACAAAGCGACGAATAAACTCGCTTATTACCAAAATGGTTCACTTGTCCGAACGTTTTCAGTAGGAACAGGACGCACGCAGTCTCTTACACCAGAAGGCCATTTCAAAGTAGTAAATAAAATCGTCAATCGCCCTTATTACAAAGGGAACATTCCTGGTGGAGATCCTAGAAATCCCCTTGGCAATCGCTGGCTAGGCCTAAATGCGAGAGGTACATACGGCACGACGTATGCTATTCACGGAAATAATAATCCTGCTTCCATCGGCAAATATGTAAGCAGCGGATGCGTTCGTATGTACGATGAAGAAGTAGAATGGTTATTTAGTAAAGTGACCGTCGGTACACCGGTTGTGATTACAACTTCTTCTAAATCATTTAACGACATTGCAGCAGCAAACGGATACAACGTTTCTGGAAACTCAGGTTCTACTCCAGCTCCTTCTACAGGAACTGTTTTAAAGAAAGGCAGCAAAGGAAATGCAGTTAAAGAGCTTCAGCAGAAACTAACTTCACTTGGCTATAATACACAAGGTACGGACGGTGTGTTCGGTGCCAATACAGATTCAGCTGTTCGTAAGTTCCAAAAAGACCACGGCTTAACGGCTGACGGCATTGTTGGCCCATCAACATATAAAGCTTTAGGAAGTTCAGGAACGAACCCGACGACACCAACAAACCCAACAAATCCAAAGCCAACAAATCCACCAGCAGATACAACAATTAACACAAAACAAACGCTTAAAAAAGGAAGCAAAGGCAGCAATGTTCAAGCTCTTCAAAAGAAATTAACAGCGATTGGCTATAATACAAAAGGTACGGACGGTATCTTCGGTGCCAATACAGAAGCTGCTGTACGTAATTTTCAAAAAGACAATAAGCTAGCAGCTGACGGCATTGCCGGACCTAATACTTTAACTGCTATTTCCAAACGCTAACAGAGCCTGATTTCAGGCTCTGTTTTTTTATTGATAAACCTCTTTTTTACATCGCGCCTTGACCCCTTAATGAACCAGTACGCCGTCTTTCTTTTCTACGACATACTTAATCAGCTGATAAACCGTTCTCATAAGAATTTGCTGCTGATAGATATCATTTTTGGCAGGAATTACGTTTTCTATTAGTCTGCTATATTTGTAGGCTTGATCGTCTTCTTTTTGTTTATAAAGAGCGAGCCAGTCATTACGGGATTTTTCAAGCAACTGTTCGTTGAAATAGGAATAAACGACGGTTGCAAACTCACCTGCCAATTCTTGAATAACCTGCTGTCGGTCGGTGACCGAATGATAGGTACTTGACCACCCAGACGGCTGGCTTAGAAAATGCTCGTAGACAGATAAAATAAAAGCGGACGTAATGACTGGCACCGGCCCTTCATGCTCTCCTAAGGAAATGTTCAAACACGTTTCTCTGTCCATATAAGGAATGTTCAGCGACTCCATCGCTTCATAAAAAGCCTGAGAGACAGTCAAGTTTAAATAAATAGGATGCAGCTCTTGCTGCTTTTTTCTCGTTTCTGATACTAAAGCTGCCTTTAAGTCTTTATACAGAAGATGACTCTCTTTGAATTCCTCGTGTACACATTCTAAAATAGTCGTATTCCCTACTGTTAAATAGTAGTGAAGCTGCTTTTTCATAAGAGGTGAAACGCTTTTAAGCGCACCATCTATCATTTTAGCCATGGCATGTTTTTTAGCATAATCCGTACGGCAGCTTGGAGAGGTAAGCAAATCTCCGTGTGTAACACAAACGTTTACTTTAGCGCCGTGACCATGTACGATAAGCTGTTGAAGAAATTGAATATCTAATTCTTTAAGCCCATGATGTACGTATAAAATAGAAGCTGCTTTTTTAAAAGAATGGTGGATGGTGCTCGTATATTCAAAACACGGATGCTCGCAAATCGCTACTCCTTTTTTAAAAGAAAAAGGGCCGCAAACTTCAATTCTACGAAACAATGGATAAATAAGACGTCCGTTATTTTCTTCTTCTTCATTTGTTAGCGGAGCAAGGGAAGATAGCTCTTTTGCTGTGTGACGGCAGGATATTGGCCAGTCGTCTTCTCCTATTTCCCATGTTCCTTCCTTGTATTCTTTCAACCGGGATTCAATGGCCAGAAGCATTTGCTCGGTGATTTCCCTACATTCAAGCCGCTTGTGCCATCCCTCTGCAAAATCTCTTCCTTCTTGATCAACAGCGTCTTTTACTATTTCACTTTCTCGTTTAATTGCATCTACAAATTGTTTGAATGAACTATTTTCATCACTCATTCTTAAAGGAACATCGTCATTAAAATAACGGGCTTTGTATGGGATATCTCCCAAAAGAGCGCGCAGATTGAAAGAGGAATCTCCGTGTAACAACTCAAAGACCAAGTCATAATCCGTGCCTCCTTCAGCATACACTTCAGCGCTTCTTAGTAGGATATTCTCCAATTTCCTTTGCACTTCACTTCGCGTAAAAAAAGAGACGGCAGCTTCATAGTGTTGGGAATCCTTCACCTTATACGTAGCAGAATAAGCGCCTTTACTGCCTATTCCTAGAAAGCCACATTCCTTTTTTATACCAAGAAGCTGGCGGATTAAGGCTGTTTTTCCGCTTCCTTGTTCTCCGATTACATGAATGTACTCATACTTGCTGTCAATTTGTTCGCTCGTCCTTTTTTCAATATCGTTATAAAAAGCATTCACTACTCGTTCATCATATCTTGCTTTTGCTCTTCCTTTTGCAGTACTTGTCCAAAAATCCTGCACTCTCAGCAGTTCATTCATCTCTTCAACCAGAATGTCAATTTCATCGTGTTGCTCTGTATACATAAACCGTTTAACAAACGGGTGCGATCTTCCTCTTTCATCTTTTTTAAACGGATGCTGAAACATAATTGACCAGCCTTTTCGCATAGGAGATTGACAGGCTTTTGCACGAAAAACTTTCATTCATTTCCCCTTCTTTCCCTAACATTGTCCTATTTGAAATGTATGGCTTTTAAAGGGGGGATATGTCTATGATTTTCCTCTTTTTAGAAGGATTTTTTCTTCATTTATCGAAGTAATTAATTGAGGTGATGGGAGAATGTTGACAAAAATTGTGAAATGCAGCATACCGACTGATAAAAAAGCATCTTTTTCATATACGCAACAGCATTGGGCTGCTCTTGCACACGTGAATGGTTTCATTGGCCAATTAGGGGGTTGGAACGTGGAAGATGAAACAGATGCTTGTATTCTAGCTCTGTGGGAAGATGGAACAACTTATCAAGAATTCATGAAGCATACTCATGATTCTATTTTTTATAAAAGCAAGCAGGATCAAACATATACGAATTTGGACGTTTCAACATCAGATCCGTCCTACTTCATAGGAGCACGCTACAATTATTATCGAAGCAGCGCCATTGAAAGCCGTTATTTAGTAAAGACGGAAATTGAAGTCGATTTTTACGACAAAGAAGATATCCATGAGATGGTAAAAAGCTTGATAAATCCTTCTTATCGCTGTTTATCTCACGTTGTATCACCAATCGAGCATAGCAAGCTTGTCATTTTTTCATTATACGGATCTGCTTGTCCGCAAAAAACAATTGATACTTTCGTTCATCCAAATGTACTGAACGCGTCTCAATACATATATCAATTAGAGAAAAATTGGAACGTTCTTTCCAATTAAAAAATAGAAGCCTAGGCCCGACGCCAAAGCTTCTATTTTTTTATGATATGAACATCTTGGTTTTGTACGGTAATGACTTCCTCCGTCATTCCTACAAACAAACCGCTCTCTACTACGCCCGGGATCCTTATCAGCTGTTTTTCCAACTCAGCAGGATTTTCAATTTCCGAAAAATGGCAGTCTAGAATGTAATTTCCGTTATCGGTGATAAACGGCGTATGATCATCTAAAAGCCTAAGCTGCGGTACACAACCTGCACTGCGAATGTGCTTCGCCGTCATTTCCCAGCCAAAACGTATAACTTCAACAGGAAGAGGAAAAGCTCCTAGCGTCTTCACTATTTTCTTAGAATCCGCAATTACGATAAACCGCTTTGCTGCGTACGCAATCATTTTTTCTCGAAGCAGCGCGCCTCCCCCTCCTTTAATTAAAGAAAGTTCGCTATCCACTTCATCCGCTCCGTCAATTGCTATATCAATATATTCAACATCCGCTAAGGTAACAATGGGAATACCTAGTTTCCTTGCCAGCTCTTCTGTTTTTTGAGAAGTAGGAACCGCTTTGATGTTTAATCCATTTTTTACTCGTTCACCTAGTTTTACAATTGTATAATAAGCTGTTGAACCTGTCCCTAGCCCTACAATCATTCCATCTTCCACAAATTGTGCTGCTTTTTCACCAACTGCTTGTTTTTCAATCATACAAAGGCCTCCTTACTCATATTGTACCCGTTTACATAAAAAAGCAAAAGTATTATGAACTCTTACGAAAAAACTCAGCTGACTATTGAGCTGAGTTTTTTTGAAACTGTGTATTTAGAAGAATTTTTTCTACCCAATACTGCTGTTTTGTACTGTTTGTCTGTTCGCTGCTTTTTAGTTCAAACGTATAGTAAATATACTTGTCTGAATAATCATCATTCACATAAGCATGATAAATGCTATACTTTCCATCTCTTGTTTGTTTTTTCACATAAATCGTTGCATTTTTACCTTTTAACATGTAATCAGGCTGAAATGCATCCAATTTATTTTGAGCTGCTTTGCTTTTTTTCTTAGAAAATAAAGCCGTTATTTTCCCAGCATTGTATGAATCATTTTCCTTCGTTGATGCTGTCCATACTTCACTTTCATCTTCACTGCTTTTATAAGAAGATTTATGAATAACATACTGAAGCGGAAACCACATCCTATATTGATTGGTATCCGAAGTAAATAATTCAAATCCATTGTCTGTTTGTTCATGATCGACCAAAAATGTACTCGTAAACTTATCTGCCTGCGCTTCACTTTTAAATTTCCCGCTTTGAAACAGCCAAATTCCTACGGCAATGACCAATGCTCCAGCTACTGATGCGGCTTTTTTTCGATCCATTGTTTCCACACACCTTTTAATACCCCTTTAACTTTCGATAATACCATATTGATGTTTATATCGTCATAAGGAGAAATAACCAAAGGATTATCAGAGCGCACATGCTAATTTAACTAGAAAAATAAACTTTTTTACAATAGTAAATTTGATAACAGACGCTGAGCTAACAGGCGGTTAGCCTCACCGGGCTCTATCGTATACGTTAGCAGTTCTTGCTTTTCAGCTTTCGCTTTTATCAAACATTCACCCTTTGGAGAAAGAAGAGAAGTCGTGCTTTTTTGGTTCTCTAAGGCATAATTCACGCTTGCAAAGTAAATACCATTCTCCGTACTTCTTGCAATCATTGCATAATCATAAAATTGCGGATCTGGTACTTCACCAGTAAACTGTGGATGAAACACAATGCTTGCTCCTCTTACAGCAGCCCATCGGACAGTTTCAGGATAGCGCCATCCCTCATGGCAAATAACAATACCGAATTTCACGCCGTTTATTTCAAACAACTGGCGGCCATTTCCAGGCTTGTAACCAAATTGATCTTCTGCTGGATCAATTTGATTTTTAGTTTGATACCCTAATTCTTTTCCATTTTCATCAATTACAAAAGCAGTTAAATGCATACCAAGTTCGTCGCGCCACTCCAGTGGTAAAATTACGTTGAGCTTTAACTGTTTGGCACACAACTTAACTTTATAAAGCGTATTTTGTTGAATTTCGTGATTGTATGTCTCAACTTCAAAACCAACTCCTCTAAGTCCCGGCACAATTGATTCTGGAAAACATACAAGGTTACATCCTTCTTCTGCTGCTTGTTTCATACAATTTTCTACCGTTTCTACACCCTCTGCGGCTGACTTTGGAAATCTCACTTGCGCTAACCCAATTTTCATTCATTGCTCCTCCACTTCCAATATCATAAAAAAACTCATGCTACTAGCGTAACATGAGTTTTTTATCTTTACGTAAATAATTTAATTAGCATGCTAAGAAGAATACCTACCGCACTAAAGTCCGAATCTCCAAATGTTGTGCCTTTAAAACCTAACGACGCGAGAACAGGCAGTAAAATAGCCGGTAAAAAACTAATTAAGATTCCATTGGCAAATGACCCGACCACTGCTCCTCTTCTTCCCCCCGTCGCATTTCCAAATACTCCAGCAGCTGCTCCCGTAAAAAAGTGCGGAACGAGGCCTGGCACGATAATACTTAGACCAAATAGAGGCAAAAAGAACATTGAAATGAGACCTGCGATAAAGCTTGAAAAGAATCCAATCACCACTGCGTTAGGAGCAAACGGAAACACCGTTGGACAATCTAGAGCTGGAATGGCATTTGGTACCGCTTTGTCAGCAATTCCTTTAAATGCTGGTACAATTTCTGCTAAAAGCATACGAACACCCGCCAGCACGACATATACTCCTGCTGCAAAGGTGATTGCTTGAATTAGCGAGTACACAATAAAGTTTTGACCCCCGCTTAATTTTGTTTCGATAAATGCAGGACCTGCAAAAAGTGCAACAACAATAAATAAAACGGTCATGGTCAGTGAGACAGAAACGGATGTATCCCGAAGAAATCCTAAGGATTGAGGAACTTTAATTTCTTCTGTTGTTTTTTCGCGATTTCCTACTCGCTTGCCAATAAACCCTGCTACTAAATAGCCTAAGGAACCAAAATGACCAACGGCAATATCGTTTGACCCTGTAATTTCACGCACATACGGTTGAAGCAGTGCAGGAAATAAAACCATTAAAATACCTAATAATAGTGCACCGATCAAAACCAAAGGTGCTCCCGTTAACCCGCCGGTAGATAAAATTGCTGCAATCAAACAAGCCATAAACATGGTATGATGCCCAGTTAAAAAGATATACTTAAATTTTGTGATGCGCGCGATAATGATATTTACAATCATACCTAAAAGCATAATCATCGCTGTTTCTGTACCAAACGTTTGTTGAGCTACAGCTACAATTGCTTCATTATTAGGAATGATGCCTTCAACAGAAAACGCTTTATTAAACATTTTCCCAAACGCTTCAAGTGAAGCAATTAATATGTTAGCTCCTGCTCCTAATATAAGAAAACCCATAATTGTTTTTAACGTGCCTGATACAATATCTGCACTTTTTTTCTTTTGAAGCAACAAACCGATGAGCGCAAACAACCCTACTAGAATAGCCGGTGTTCCTAATATATCTTTCATAATTAAATCAAACATGGCTTACGCCTCCACGAAGTATTTTTGCAGTGCTCCTTTAATTTCCGCTTGATTTAAAATGTTCTGCAGTGCCACGACCGTGCGAGTGCCATCATCCAATTGATTTACAATATCTGCAGATCCTAAATAGATATCTGCCTGCTCCGTTTTACTAGTTGTTAAATCCGTATGAGATACCTGTGCTTCAACACCAAGCTCTACTAAAATTTTCTTTACATTCATTTCCACAATAAAACTGCTTCCTAAACCGTTTCCGCATACAACTAAAATCTTTTTCATTTTTTATCTCTCCTTTTAATTTGAGTAAGCTTCAATTAACGCAAGCATTTCTTGTTTTGTATTCATAGCAATAAGCTTGTCAATATTATCGTTTTCAGATAGCATCATTGAAAGCTGTGACAGTGCTTTTAAGTGGGTTTCATTATCAGTAGCAGCAAGTACGATAATAAGCTGCGCTCCGTGCTGTTTTTCAGTAGAAAAATAGACCGGCTCCTTCAAACGAAGCATGCTCATACCCACACGATTTACACCTTGTTCCGGCCTTGCGTGAGGGAGCGCAACTTTTGGCGCAATAACAATATAAGGGCCTAACTGCTCTACACTTTTGATCATTGCTTCTACATAAGAAGGT
This sequence comes from Priestia sp. YIM B13551, assembly GCF_042787905.1. Classification (NCBI taxonomy): domain Bacteria; kingdom Bacillati; phylum Bacillota; class Bacilli; order Caryophanales; family Bacillaceae; genus Priestia; species Priestia sp. YIM B13551. The sequence continues at coordinate 431,039 of NZ_JBHZOX010000003.1, read as the reverse complement.
TCAATATATTCATAGTTCAACAAAGGCTTGGCAGCCAGCCTAACAGCTGATTTCCAATCATCTGCTGAATCTGTAAGCTGCAAGAATGGCTCTTGCAATACTTCATGCAACATTGGCTTTTTATCCTCCCTTACCATTTTTTTAGATTGCTGTATCACTAGTTTTAAATTAGCTAATAGAGCTGGTTCATCTTGAATATTTGCATGCTGCTTAATAATACCCATGATGGCTTGAGTGGTTAGCTGAGAAGAAGCTGGTTCAACTAAGTCGATTAACCGCTGCTTTTCATCATCCGTTAAAATAGGATTCACAAGCATCACGTTCATTCGCTTTTTTAATGGCGTAGTTGTAATAACTAAATCATAGGTTTCTTTAAACTGCTCATAATCTCTTACCGTCATTGGCCCTATCAATTCAGCATCTGTTAACAGTTGTTCAAGCTGATACTGAAGCATACGGGACGTTCCAATTCCATTGGCACAAACAATAACAATACGCTTTTGTTTTTGCCTTCCCTCTTGTTTTTTCATCCACCCTCCGAAATGAAGAGCAAAATAAGAAATTTCGTCTTCATTAATACGTGTTTGAAGGCTGTTTTCCAAAGGAAGCAACGCTTTTTTTGTCAGTTCCACTATATCCTGATACTTTGTTTGAATAGCCGAAAGCATAGGGTTAGGGAGGTGAATATTATAGAGAAGCCTGTAATAAGCCGTCTTCAAATGAATATATAAATTTTGTTCAAGACGATTTCGATCTTCAAATACCACACAAGCATATGCTTGAAACCGTGATACCATTTCTTTTACAATGGTTCTCATCCAATCATCACTATCTGCTTGATTTACTACATTTACTTTTGCACTTAGTAAAACCGTGGCCAGATAATGTTTTTCATGAGGTGGAAAATCAAATCTTAAAACGCTTTCAATTTCTTGCAGCGCTTTGTACTGCCTGGTTTTTTCTAATTCTTCTTTTCTAGTAATCAAGGCGTCTACATAGCGCTTGCCTCCAATACGCTGAATACAGCACGTGAGCATATAGGCTAATTGCGTCAGCATCTTGTCTGTAAACGCCATTCCCAGTTTATCTTCACACTCTACAAGCCAGTTATAAATCAGTGAATATTCGTAATCTGCTTTCATAACCCTTTTCAACAACTCTTCTTGATGTTGACTTAATAATTCTGTGATGTGTATATAAAGCAAATTTCGAATGTCGCTTTCAGATCCTTTTACTTCGTACCCATCTTTATAGCTGTATGTCAAAGATATGCCTTTCTTTGCCCACTTGTTTTTTAAGTCTTTAATATCTTGTAATACAGTGTTGCGACTAACTTCTGTTTCATCCATGAGCTGCTGAGTTCCAATTTTTCCGCCTCGAAGTATACACATCAAAGCAACGTATATTTGACGGTCCTCAACTGATAAGTAAGCAGATGGCATAACATGAGAAAATTGTTTAGCAACTTGGTCCTTTGCTTGATCGTTTAGAAAAAAGCCTTTTCCATATGTGTACTGAACAAACTCTAATTCTTGCTGACACAGCCAATCGTTAATTTTCTCAATATCATAATAGATGGTACGTCTTGACACTTGAAACTGCTTCATTAACTCTTGTACTGATATAAATGTTGCGGCTTGAAGCAAAACTTGCAATACGGCCGTACTGCGTTTGTCTAACAAATGAATCACCTTCAGTCCAATTCGTGCACAAATTGAAATACTTACTATGTTTTATGCTTTTACTATACTACGGGTCTTGCAAAATGATTAGACCGAATTCACCCACATACATTGTGCAAAAAATGTGCTCAACAAAAAAAAGAAGTGCTGTATGCACTTCTTTTAAGGGTTAATCTTTAATCTGCTGTTCCATTGCTTCTCCAATGGCTTTTTTTAAATGTCCGTCATGTTTATCAAGCAACCGATGCACCTCATCAGCTTCTATAGAAGTAAGAAGCGCAAGAATGGCGGCTTTTGGCGTTTTGTATGTTTGTAAACTTTCCGCTGCCTCCTCTGGTGAGACGCCTGTTAGTTCCGCAATAATATTTTTAGCACGCTGTACGAGTTTATCGTTAGTCGGCTGTACGTCTACCATTAGATTGCTGTAGACTTTACCGATTTGAACCATAGAAGCGGTCGTCAGCATATTAAGAACAAGCTTTTGAGCAGTTCCGGCTTTCATTCTTGTTGAACCTGTTACAACTTCCGGCCCTGATTCTGCTACTATTGCATATTTTGCTTCTTGTTCCATAGGTGATTGAGGAGAATTTACAACACAGCCCGTTACTGTCCCCAGGCTGTTTGCATACGCAAGCGCTGAGAGTGTATAAGGAGTTCTTCCACTTGCAGCTATACCTACAAGAATATCTTTATTTGATAAATTAATCGCTTTCAAATCTTCTATCGCTTGTTTCTTGTTATCTTCTGCTCCTTCTAACGCATGACGGAGCGCTTTGTCTCCCCCGGCTATGATCCCAATTACTTGTTCGGCAGGTGTACCGAATGTTGGTACACATTCAGATGCATCTAACACACCTAGCCGCCCGCTTGTACCTGCTCCGATATAAATAAGACGTCCGCCTTGTTTAAAAGCACTGACAATTTCATCTACTAACAAAGCAATAACAGGCAGCACCTTATTGATTGCATGAGGCACTTGATGATCTTCTTCATTAATTTTTTTTACAATTTCCAGACTTGATAATTCATCAATGTTTAAGGTTTGCGGATTGCGTTTTTCAGTTAAGATATGATTTAAGTTCACTGTGATCCCCTGCCTTTTCCACCATCATTTTTTCTCTATTTATACTCGTTCATGAACAGCTGATAAGCTCCTTTAGCAGATGATACTCGCTGTGTTGCCCACTGGATATGCTTTATTTCTTTTTCACATGCTTTTTTATAAACATCAAACACTTCTGGAACTTCCGTTAAAATGCTGCCTTTGCATGCCAGCAAGCAGCTCCCTTCAAACCGCTGTTTCTTATATAAATGAAGAGTCATGTTTGCAAGGTGCTTTCCAGCTTGTTGAAGAATGTCACTTGCTTCTTGTTTATGATTTCTTGCTTGATTTACAACAAGCGGAGTGAGTGAAGCAACTTCTGATTTAGGAGATGAATAGACAAACTTTTTTATATCGTGTATGGTATCTGCTTTTACATGTTGCAAGATTGTCTGACTAAGGCTGCTGTAAGGACAGCTTTGATCATGCTCTTTCGTCAGCAATATCAGTGCTTGAAGACCAATCCAATATCCGCTTCCTTCATCTCCAAGAAGGTGTCCCCACCCTCCTCCGTATTCGTACACCCCGTCTTTTTTCCCAATGCTGACGGCTCCAGTTCCTGCAATGGTTAAAATCCCGTCTTTTCCATGCAGTAGTGCTTCGTGTGCAATCATGGCGTCATCATATAAACCTACTTCTACCTGATACCGATCATAAAAATATCTTTTTATTTCTTCCTTAGATAATGCTTTACTTCCAGCAAGTCCTAGTGAAATGCCTTTACATGTATAACCAGTAAGCGCAGTTTTGCACGCTGTAATACATTCATCAATATGAGTAATAGCCGTATTGTAATTAATGAGCAAATTTCCATAGCCGCTTTTTGAAGCAGCGAGCTCTTGACCGTTTAAGCTGTAAGCAACGGCTTCTGTTTTTGTTCCGCCCCCGTCGATACCAATAATATAGTCCATTTTATCACCGTTCACAAAAAGCAAATTTGTCCCATGGCTGCAGTTCATTTAGTAAGAATATTTCCTCTTCTACAATGCGTCCTACTACGTTTGTTTTACCTGAGTTCTCCATGTCTAACAGCGCAATTTGCAGCTCTCCTTTGTACTGTCCGTAGAGTTCATTTTCTATTAAAATATCGCCTCTTCGAATGGAAGGAGTATGCGTAGGCTTGAATTCTTCTTTTTTATATTTTACTCGGCTTTGCGTAGAGCGAATTAAATAATCGGATACGTCTCCGCGGTAAAAATGAAACTCTTCCAGCACAATTTTTTTCTCAAGCTCGGTAATTGTATCATACAGCGTCACATTAAAAGTAAAGCGCTCTTGCTGAACAACATCACGCAGCGCCTTCATTTCTTCTTCCGATGCATAAGCATTCGCAATGATTGCACAATCAATCAACTCCGTTTTAAAAAGATGCTTAGCCTGCACGTCGATCGGAAGCGTGCGATGCATTTCAAGCGTACAAAGCCCTTCAGTAACAGGCCACGGTCCAAACGTAGCGCTTGGTGAATTAATAAAGGCTGCTGTTTCAAGGTTATGTTCTTTAAACAATGCTGAACACTTTACAAAGTGATCATACGACAATCCTGCGTATCGATGAGGATAAAAATTATGCGACCCCAATAGCTGTTTTCGGTTTGGCTGGTAACTTAAAATATTATCCACATACTTCGTCGCATTGCTCATATTAATTTCAATTTTTAAGCCGTATGGATTAAAAGTCATAATGGACTCTTCATTTCCCGTATACCCTAGATCAAGGCGAATAGCATAAGCCCCTAATTCGTGAAAAAAAGATAAGTCATCATAAGAAATGCCAAGCGCTCCAAATACGCGAGGAGCAATATCCACTACTACTTCCATCTCTAGCTCATTGGCAAACTCAATGATTTCTTTAAAATTTGCCATTACTTTTTTCTGATCGCCTTCAACAGAAAGCAAGCATGTAAAAATGCGGGTAAATCCGTATTGATGCGCAAGTGCTATATACGCTTTATCTTTTTCGACAGTCGAATGTTCCGGGTAAATCGCAATACCTAGCTTTTTCATTGATTTTCGCCTTCTTTTTTAAATTTTTTAATAAGCTTAATCATATGTTCAATTAATTTTTGCTCTGAAATGGCCGTCATTAAATGATCTTGTGCGTGAATTAAAAGCAGTGACTTTTCAATTGTTTTTCCGTTCAATTCACGTTGAATAAGCGCAGTTTGCGTTTTATGAGCATGACTGAGCTCTTCTTGAGACTGCTTTAAAAGCTCGTCAGCTTTATTAAAATCATAGTCTTCAGCTGCTTCTAACGCTTCATATGCAAGTGACCTAGCATTTCCTCCATATGCAATAAGTTCAAAAATTTCATTTTCCATATTTGCTGCTTCTGTCATTTCTTCCATCCCCTTTTTTATAGTGGTGCAGGCGTAATGTTTCCTAATATTACAGGAGACAAGGCGCCGGTTGCGCTTGGTACATTGCTTGGATAACCTGAAAGTGTTTCATTTGCGAGCACCGCAAATGCTACGGCTTCTTTTGCTTCTGAAGACATTCCTATTTCTTCTTGTGTATACACCCTGCAGCGCTTCCCGAGCTGCGCTTTAATCATATTCATCAGCGTATTATTATAACTTCCGCCTCCTCCAATAATCACTTCGTCAATAGAATAGGCAGGAAAAATACATGTTTCATAGTGATGTACAATGGATGATGCCGTGAACATAGTAATCGTAGCTAGCAGATCTTCCTTTTTATGTTTGCTATATTTCTCTAGCAGTCTCTTTGTGTACTGTGTACCGAACAGCTCTCTTCCCGTCGATTTAGGAGGAGAAAGCTTCATGTAATCATGATTCATACAGTCTTCTAAAAGCTCTGAAATAATCTTTCCTCCAGCTGCTAAACGCCCATTTTCATCAAATGAAACATTAAAAAGCTGCTGACACGCTTCATCTATCATCATATTTCCCGGCCCCGTATCAAAAGCTACTACCGGTATAGGAGAGTGTTTTGGAGGAATCAACGTTACATTTCCAATACCTCCAATGTTTTGAAGCAGCCTTGTATAATTATTGTGGCTGTACAAAATCCGTTCCGTGTGAGGAACTAACGGAGCACCTTGCCCGCCTGCTGCCATGTCCATCACTCTGAAGTTTGCTACTACCTTCGTTTTGGTTTCATAGGCAATAACAGCCGGCTCTCCAATTTGGAGTGTAGACATCGCTGTACTTCCCGAAGCATAAGGCTGATGGTAAATGGTTTGCCCATGCGATCCAATAACATCTATTTGTTCAAGAGAAAAGCGGGCTTCTTGGCACACTTTTTTCACTGCATCTGCAAACGCATAGCCAAGTTTAAAATTCAAGCTGCAGATCAGCTGTACATTTGAATGTTCAAAAGAAAGCGCCTGCTCAATTTCCTTTTTTAACTGAGGTGAAAAAGGCATGGTAATGAAATGAAGAAGCTTAACTTTACTTTCATAGCCGCTTCCTTCAATTTGAACAAGAGCTGCATCAATTCCATCAAGCGACGTTCCTGACATAAGTCCAACAGCATACATACTATGCGTTCACTTCCTTAAAAAAAGCAGGTAAATACTCGCGATGAGCTTGAAGCAGTTCATCTAAGACCGACTTAGCCAGCTCGTCACTTGGAACAAGCGGATTAATACTCAGCGCAACCAGTGCTTTTTCATAAGATCCTGTAACCGCAGCTTCTGCCCCTACTCGTTCAAACGATTTAATTTGCTGCACAAGTCCATTCACTTCTACCGGAAGTTCACCGACAGCGAGTGGTACTGGCCCTTGCTTTGTTACTACACAGTTTACTTCAACCGCAGATTCGTTTGGGAGTGAGGAAATAGCGCCATTGTTTTTTACATTTAATGTTTGAATATCGCCTTTATCGTTATGAATGGATGAAATTAAATTGCATGCGGCATCGCTGTAATAAGCGCCTCCTCGTTTTTCCAGCTGCGGAGGCTTACTTTCTAGATTTGGATTTTTATAGAGTTCAAAAAGCTCTCCTTCCAGTACTTTGACCACTTCAGCACGCGTAGTACCTGACTGAAAGGCTAGAAGCTCTTCTGCTAATATTTCGTTTGTTTTGTAGTAGTAGCGGTGATAAGGACATAAAATCACGCCAAGAGCTTCCAAAAAGTCCGGTTGCCACGGAATAGGAGCTATGTTTCTCATTGTTACTTGGGACTTTGGATCACTTAATCGCCGAATGACTTCTTGCGTTACTTCCTTTCCTTTTGCATACACATGCAGTCCATATACCAAGTGATTTAACCCTGCAAATTCAATGTGAACATCTTCTTTTTCTATTTGAAGCAAGCTGGCGATGGAGTTTGTCATATGTACAGGCAGGTTACAGACTCCTACTACTTTAGAATGCTTTCCGTAGCGAAGCAGCGCCTCCGTTACCATACCTGCAGGATTTGTAAAATTAATAAGCCAGGCGTTTGGACAAACTTCGTGTATTTCCTCGGCAATTTTCAACAAAACGGGTATCGTTCGCAAGCCCTTAAATAATCCTCCCGCCCCGTTTGTCTCTTGACCAATCATTCCGTACTTAAGAGGGATGCGTTCATCTTGAATACGCGCATCAAGCTGACCTACTCTAAGCTGTGTCGTTACAAAATCAGCATTTATCAACGCTTTTTGTCGATCAAGCGTTAAACAAATTTCCATATCAACACCTGCTTTTTTGACCATTCTTCTCGCAAGTGCTCCTACAATTTCAAGTTTCTCTTTTCCTTCTTCAATATCTACAAGCCATAGCTCTCGAATTGGAAGCTCATCATATCGTTTAATAAACCCTTCGACCAATTCCGGTGTGTAGCTTGATCCTCCCCCTATTGTCACTACTTTCATTTTTTGTCCCTCCTTGTTAAAAAACGGCTAAATATGTAACGGCTGTGCACCCTATTCCAAGCAAAACAAAGCGTATACAAACGGCGGTTTTAGATAAAGCTGCGTTTGAAAGCCGAATGGAAATAAATGTTGTAAGCAGCGCTGCTGATAGACTTGTAATGGCAAATAAACTATGCTGCGCTGATAAACCAGCATACTGCAGCAGAGGTGTAAAAATAACGTTGCAAAGAACCATGGTTAGCAGAAATAAAAACACAGTTTTATATCGAAACCGAACAAACATTGACCCTCACTCCTACTAAAGAGATAGAAGCCAAACAAGTTGGCTTCTCTTTCTTTACATTTGAACTGAACTATCGGATGGTGCAACCGTTGCTTCATCGCTTTTTTCCATTTCGACCATCTTTCGGTCGTACATTTTAAAGAACGGAAGATAAATGACAACAGAAATAGCAATATTGATAATGACTAGCACAACCGCCCGCCAGTCTCCTCCGGTTGATAGATAAGCTCCGATCGGCGCCGGGAGCGTCCATGGAACCATTACGTAGGTTGGCGTAATAAGACCTGTCGCCGTTGCTGCGTATGAAATGATCGTTGTAATAATCGGGATAATGATAAATGGAATAATTAAAATAGGATTTAAGACAATTGGCAAACCGAAAATAATTGGTTCGTTAATATTAAAAACCGCTGGAATAAAAGATGTCCTAGAAAGCGCTTTCGAATATTTAGATTTTGAGAAAAACAGCATCGCTAAGGCAAGACCTAGCGTCGCTCCAGATCCTCCGATCCAAACAAACCACTGAAAGAACGTTTCAGGTGCAATATAAGGAAGTGTGGAAGCTCCGTCCGCTACCGCTTCAGCATTTTTTGCTAAGTACACTTCCCATACAGGCCGTGCCACTGTTCCAACAACAGAGACGCCGTGGATTCCGAATGACCAGAAAAACGTGATTAAGAAAACCGGTATTAACACTCCTGCTAAACTATCTCCAGCTTCCACAAGCGGAGCAACTAGTTTATCAACTAAATGATGAAGGTCGATACCTAAAACAATCGTAATAATTGTCATAAGTACAACAACAATAGCCACTGGAATCAGCGCTTCAAAAGACCGTGATACTGAAGGAGGCACTTGTTCCGGCATTTTAATGGTGACATTTTTTGCTTTACAAAACCTGAGAATCTCGACCGATAAAATCGATACAATCATCGTCACAAATAAACCGTGACCTCCAAGGTTTGTCATTGGCAGCATAAACCCTTCTTCTTCAATCAGCTTTGGAGTCACCGTAAGAAGTAGTGCAGCTACTGCAATTTGCGCTCCTGACAGCGGATCGAGATTATAGCTTTTAGACAAGTTGTATCCTATCCCAAAGGCTATATATAAAGACATAATAAACATCGTTACGCGATACGGTATTAAAATATTCGCGCTGTTATCAGCTGCCCATTTCGCGATTGTGCTATCTTGCGGCACAGGCGGAAATGCTAGAATCAAGAAAAAACTTCCGATAATGATAAACGGTAAAGCGGAAATTACACCATCGCGAATGGCTTGAAGATGCCGCTGTTCCGATAACCTGGCCATAGGTCCTGATAAATTGTTCTCTAAAAACGACACAAATTTGCTCATATACCCTTTCCCCCTCTATATTCTCCCCTTGTGTAAATAAAACCCCTTATCTATTTAAAAAGCAGGAATACACCTGCTTTTCTTAGCTAACGAGCTGTTGAACCGTTTTAAAAAGCGTTGGACCTCCAAGCGGCGTATAAGCCTGCGGCGGAATAGGTCCGCATGGAACGGAAGCTTTATCCGCTTCTGCTTTAACTGCGTTAAACCGGTGACGAATCTGCGGTGCAACCATTACAACGTCCCAGCCCTTTTGAATTTCCTCTGCCACTTCATTTGTTCCAATTGCCAGCACTTCCATATCCGTTCCGTGCTTTTGTGCTTCCGTTTTTAATGCTTTTACCACAATCGCACTTGACATTCCTCCAGAACATACAAACAATACCTTCATTTTCTCGTTTCCCCCTACCTCTTTATTTTTTGAATTACATTATGTGTATCGATTATGCGTTCAAACACTTGATTGCCTTTTTGAATACATAACCGTATAAACATCGCATCTACAATGGCTAACTGAGCAATACGAGCGCTCATCGTTCCAATTCGAATATGCTGTTCTTCTACCGAAATAGTCAGCAAAATATCAGCTAATCTAGAAGCTGGCGATGATCCGTGCTGCGTTAGCAAAATGACGGCTGCTCCTTTGTCTTTGGCTATTTGCATCAGCTCTACCACTTCTTTTGTTTGACCCGAAGTGGATACCACAAACAGCACATCATCTTTTGTCATATTCGTAGCCATCACCATTTGAACATGACTATCTAATGAAAACAGAGCCGAAATATCAATTCGAAGCAGTTTATACTGAGCATCTAGTGCAACTACAGATGATCCTCCTGCTCCGTATAAAAACACTCGTTTCGCTCCATGAATAGCTTCCGCAGCTGCATCAATTGCAGAAGTGCTCACTAATCGACTTGTATTCATCAGTGCGCTCATACTTTTGCTTATGACTTTTTCAAGCACAGCATCGGTCTCATCTTCAAAATTAACTGGAAGATTCGGCAGCTGTTCGGTATTCACCTTATGAGCATCTTTTGCTAATTCAATCTTTAATTCTTTAAAACTATTAATGCCTACACGCTGACAAAAGCGAATAATCGTAGCTTCGCTGCACTGACACTGCTTAGCTAGCTGTTTGGTCGTTAAGTTCAACGTGGTCGTGGGATTTTCTAGCACGTAATCAGCTACTCTTCCTTCAGCGGGACTGTAATGATTCATTTGTGCATCGATTAAAGTAAGTACGGAAAATTGGCGCATGAATTCCTCCATCGTTAAGTAACGTATTTCTAAAATATTCTTTAAATTACCATTATTATATTTTTTCTGAAGTTTAATTTCAATATTTTTCTGATATTTTTAAAACTTTATTTTATTTTTCAGAATATTTCATTAAAATCTATTGTGAATATAACGACCGCATGCTATATTATGAAAGAAATTTTATCTCAACCAAAAAAGAAGGAGGAACGAACATGCATATTAAAAAATGGGTTGGAGGCATCTTGTTTTTGCTGCTGTTTTGTTCGAGCACATTGCCTGCTAAAGCAGACGTACCTACCACATATCAAAAACGGGAGCTCCGAGCCGCTTGGATTGCAAGCGTATACAATATTGACTGGCCTTCTCAGCCTGGTCTTCCGGTTGAACAGCAGAAAAAAGAGTTTACCTATTTGCTAGATGAAGTCAAAAAGATGGGGATGAATGCTGTTGTCGTTCAAATTAAACCGACCGCCGATTCCTTTTATCCGTCAAAATATGGCCCGTGGTCAGAATATTTAACCGGTACACAAGGAAAAGATCCCGGCTATGATCCTCTGGCCTTTATGGTAGACGAAGCACACAAGCGCAACTTAGAATTCCACGCATGGTTTAACCCTTACCGCATTACAATGAATCATACTGATTTAAACAAACTAGCCGATAATCATCCTGCCAAACAACATCCTGATTGGGTCGTCTCCTACGGAAAACAACTCTACTACAACCCAGGTATTCCAGAAGTAAAAAACTTTATTATTGAAGAAGTGCTCGAAGTCGTAAGAAACTATGATATTGATGCTGTTCATATGGACGACTATTTTTATCCTTACAAAATTGCAGGTCAAACGTTCCCAGATCAAAAAACGTATCAAACCTACGGTGCTCAAATGTTTTCAAATATTGAAGACTGGCGGCGTGACAATGTGAATCAGCTTGTTCAGGATTTAAATAAGTCTATTAAAAAAACAAAATCATACGTGAAGTTTGGAATCAGTCCGTTCGGCGTATGGCGAAATATCGCTAATGATCCAACCGGCTCTGAGACGACTGCCGGACAAACAAACTACGATGATTTGTATGCCGATACGCGTACGTGGATTCAAAATGGATACATTGATTACATCACTCCGCAAATTTATTGGAATATCGGATTTGAACCCGCTGCTTACGATACGCTGCTCAACTGGTGGAGAGATGAAGTGCGCGGAAACCCAGTCCACCTTTATATTGGACAAGCTGCTTACAAAATTAATAACAACGCGGTGGAAGCATGGTCCGATCCCGATGAGTATCCAAGGCAAATTGCTCTAAATCACCAGTTTCCAGAAGTACAGGGAAGCATGCATTTTAGCCTGAAAGATTTGAACCGAAACCCGCTAGGAATAAAAGACAAGCTGCAAAACGATATTTATAAACACCCTGCGCTTATTCCAGCAATGCCTTGGCTTGATAATACGGCACCAAAAGCACCAAAATTAAAAAATGCGGGCCCTCATACAAAAGAAGCAGCATTTGAAATTCGAGATCACCAGCAGAATGATTCCGCTTATTATGCCATTTATCGCTCTCAAGGCAATAAAAAAGGCGACATTAACGACGCAGAAAACCTGCTGACAACCGTTCGAAAAACAGGAGAAAAACAATTGTTTGTAGATCCAAATGCACTCAAAAATCAAACATACACATATGTTGTAACCTCTGTTGACCGTTTGCATAACGAAAGTGCCGTTTCCCGCACGCTTACTGTAAAAGCATCTCATTAAAAAAGGTTCTATAGCAAAATGTATGGTAGGATAAAGAAATCAAACTATGCTTTATCAAGCCATTCTGTTATAGAAAGTAGTGAAAAAAAGATGGAACCAAACTATGATCGCGCCTTTGGCGTATATGGAATTTGTATGCGAGATAACAAGATGCTTGTTATTCGAAAAAATAGAGGTCCGTATATTCATCGTTTTGATTTGCCAGGCGGACAGCTAGAGCACGGTGAAACTTTAACAAATGCGATGAAAAGAGAGTTTAGTGAAGAAACAGGCTTTGAGATTAACATTGTTTCTCAAGCGGGTACAACAGATTTTCAGTATCCCTGTAAGTGGAAAGAATTTACTCACGTGCATCACATTGCCGTATTTTATTACGTAGACATTGCCGGCGGTGAGCTTCTTTCCAACCCCGTACAGTTTGAAGGACAGGATTCTTTGGAAGCATTGTGGATTGCACCGCAAGATCTCAACATCAATAATGCTTCACCTCTTGTTCTAAAAGCAGTGGAATCTTTGAGCTTATTATCATGGCCTTATGAATCTCAGATTTATGATGATTGGGAGCTTAAACCCTCCGAACAATAGTAATGATAGTGCCTAAACATTACTCCTGAATACCGTACGCTTAGCTTCTGTTTAAGTTAAAATCAGAAAATATGTTTAATTTCTTTCTAATGGTGGAACAGACAAGTAACACTACTTAATTACTAATAGAAAGGAAGATTAAAATGAGTAAAGGTTTAGGAGATAAAATTAAAGGAAATGTATCAAAAGCTAAAGGTGAAGTAAAAGATCAAGTGGGAAATGCAACGAATAACCGCGACCTTCAGCGTGAAGGAAAAGCTGAGAAAACAAAAGGAAATGCTCAAAAAGCAGTAGGTGAAACAAAAGATACATTTAGCAATAAATAAAAAAGGACGAGCTTAATGCTCGTTCTTTTTTTATTTAGTAAGCTGATTTAAGCTCTTAATGATTACGTTTGGCTGCAATTCTTTATGTTCAGCTACATTTCCTTTTCGGTTGACCCAAGCCGTTGCGAACCCGTAGTTTTTAGCACCGGCAATGTCCCATGTATTCGATGACAAAAATAATACTTCTTCTCTTTTTGCGTTCATTTTATTTTTTGCATAGTGATAGCTTGCCATCGTAGGCTTGTACTGTTTGATTTCGTCTACGGAAATAACGTCTTCAAATAAATGATTCATGTTGTGATAAGAAACAAGCGGATCAATCATGTGCTTAGGACCATTCGTAAAAATAGCCAGACGATATCCTTTTTCTTTTAAATAGGCGAGCACCTCTTTGACCTCATCGTAGACATTCAGCTTCATGTAAGCACTCATCAGCATTTTTTCTTCGTGTTCCGTTAAATCAATATCATTTGCTTCTGCTGCATATTTCAGCGATTGATTTGTTAATGTATAAAAGTCAACGTATCGTCCCATCAGCTGATATTGCATTGCATATTCAATTTGCTTCAAACGCCATAAATGGCTAATACTTTCTCCTCGTTCCGGATACAGCTTATCACACGTTTCAATAACGGTATGTACATCAAACAGTGTTCCATATGCATCAAATAAAATCGTTTTAAATTTCATCTGTGTTCGCCTCCTTCTTTCATTTTACCCACTCGCAAAAAAACATAACGTTTTTTCTGTTAAAAAAGAGGCCTATTAACAGCTGAGGTATGCTCATTTCTTATGAAGATAAAAAAACAGCAGGCTCTCCTACTGTTTATAATCCCACACGACTTTCCATTCTCCTTTTTCACGAACAGCATACACTTTCTGCACCAAATCAAAGTTTCCATATTTCCCTTTATACGTTTGGATAACGGTCATTTCGTAAACCACAGGAAACGCTTTACGATCATTTTCCATCTTCCAGCTCTTTCTTTTTTCAACATCTTCAATGGAATACGTAAAAGTGTCTACCCCGAAATGATTGAGAAATACGTGTGCTCGATCTTGTATGTATGCACCTTTTGTCCACTTCTTTTTCATGGATGAATGAAAAAGATCCCATGATTCCGAAAAGTTCCCTTCCTGTTCTAGCGTATAAAATTCTTTTACAGCAGATTTGGCTTGATGACTCGGAGAAAAAAATGTAAATTGAAACATCCAAACTCCCAGCGCAATAACAGAAAGAAACACAGCTACTCCTAAACTTCGCTTCAAAAGCAGTGTTTTTTTTCGATACAAGTAAAAAGCCCCTTTATCAAAAATGCAGTATACAACAGCTTATTCGATATCGGGGCTTTTTAGTATTGCCGGACTAAACTTATCCGGCATATCTTTAAAAAAGAGATTGAGACATAACGAAATCAATGGAATCTACGTTCACCCTAACCATAAAAGATCCGAACAATTCATTGTTCGGATCTTCCTTCAACTAAACTACGTTTGTCCCAGCCTCTTTCGTCGCTATACAATGTGAAAAGCCATTTGCATGGCTGCTAAAAAGCCCACGAACACAAGGCCCGTCACGAAACCCTCTTTCCAATCTGGCCGGTCCCCTCGAACAAATTTAGCAATATCATACGATAGCATCGCTGCTAAAAAAATTGATAAGACAATATACAGCGGCTCCATCTTTTATCACCCACTATTTCTTTTCTTCAGTGTAACAACTTTTTCATAAGTATGCATGTAAGAAAAACAGCTTAAAATTCTTGACGAATGTGTGAAATTTCTCTTTTTTATGCATAAACTACTTAAAAGCGTGAAAGGAAGATGCCCTTTGTCTGCTTTTAATCCTCAGCAATTTAGCGTCACATACCGGCAAGGAAGCACGCCTACCTTTCCTTTTATTGGGCGACGCTATACGCTCACACATTCTGAACAAACAGACGATTTATTTCTTTGGATCGACGAAAAGTTTGCTGTTGATCAATTAAATGAGCAGCGAAATGAGCTTTTTGCCGAATGGCTCCACAAAGACGGTGTTGATACGCTGTATGTATACGTATTTATTGGAAATGAACAAACGGAAAAATCCGTTCAAGCCATACGATATGCTATTTTCAAACAGGAAATGCCTTACTTGCTAAAAGCTTTGCGCTACGGTGATGCCACGTTTTTCAACGCTCACCCTGCTTTAGATCGTTCCCCTATTTACGTACATTTTCATTCCAGCGACAAAGATTTTCATTCCATTCGATATTTTCAAACGCCTTCTCACTATGCCTAAGCATATGAGAAGGAATCTTTACTTCGTTAATCTCCTGTTTTCCAAACTCCATTTCTTCTAGGGTCTCCGGCTCCTTCCATTTGTTTATCTTGAAAATTAATGGTTAACGCTTGGATACCTCCATAAAAGACGTCGCTTTCCTTTGTTTCTATTCGAAACGCAGAAGGAATATTTTTTGTATTTAAATCGGGCTCTACATAAATAATCGAATCGTCAAAAATAAATCGCGGTTCGTTTACAGCTTCTTGAAGCGGTTCATTTCCTTCAAGGTTTTTAGAAAGTACCTGAGTTAAAATTTGAGGAATCCGCGTTCCGCCCGGAGAACCTATTCCCATCGCCCACTCACCTTTTTCTCTTATAATAGTTGGAGCCGTAAAAGTTCTTGCTCTTTTTCCCGGCTCGCGATTATTCGGTTCTTTGCTTCCAAAGGTATCAGCATTGTTATTAAGAAAAAAGCCGTCAACTTGTTCGCCTGTACCAAAGAAGTTACTCAACGTATTGGTTGTAGATACGACGGTTCCTTCTGAATCAATAACCACAAAATGTGTTGTACTTTCGTGTTCTTCACCGCCTTCACCTGAAGAACGTGTCGGGTGATTGACCAAGTTTGTTATATAATCATCACTAACTAATTCACTTGAGTTTTGATTATGAAAATCTGGATCGCCGATTTGTTTTAACCGGTCGGAGTAAGCTGCTTTTTTAATTCTGTTCATCGTTTCGTAATATTCTTTGTCAGGCATTGTTTCAAGATTTTCTTTCTCTGCCATTTTTAACATTTGAATCAGCGTAATTCCGGAAAAAGGCGGAGGCGCTGAAATCACTTCCGTTCCATTGTAAGCAGAAACGACAGGCTTGGTTTCTGTCACTTGATAGGAAGATAAGTCTTTTTTAGAAATAGGCGTTGCATCAGCAAGATCTTGTGCCACGTCTCCTTTATAAAATGCAGATGCACCTTCCCGCTGAATCTTGATTAGCGTTTTAGCTAACACGGGCTGCGACAGCGTTTCCCCTTCTTCGATTGCTTCTCCCTTCGGATAAAAAGCGGATAGATCGTCTACATCCATCCTTCCTCTAGAGTAATACAATCGAGAAGATAAAAGAGAGTCTACTTCAAACCCTTTTTCAGCGTATTCAACAGCCGGCTGAATTAAATCATTCATTGATTTTGTACCATACTTCTGCTGAATATATTCCATACCAGCGACAAATCCCGGCACGCCGTTTTTACCGTTCATAGAAGCTGGAGCGGTTTCCCGGTAATCGATAAAGGTAGCAGGCTGATCTTTTTTGGCAATCAGCATACCTCCACCTCCACCAATTCCGGATCCAAAAGGTTCGACTACATTGAGGGCATACGAAATAGCAATGGCCGCATCTACTGCATTCCCCCCTTCTTTTAATACGTCCATCCCTACATTTGCTGCCAGAGAATTAGAAGAGCTCACACCATAAGAATGATCATTATTTTTTTTTAGGAGCTTTTTAGGATTAAATTCTGTACTTGATTGAGTCATAAAGAAAACGGCTATAACGCCGATTAACAACAAAACAGCAACAATATTAAATAACAGTAATTTTTTATTCACACATTCCCCTCCATTTTTACTCATATGTATATTTTGTGAAGCGCTTTCATTTTTATCCATAAAATACATTGGACACAAAAAAGACATCGCCCCGG
Source organism: Priestia sp. YIM B13551 (assembly GCF_042787905.1). Classification (NCBI taxonomy): domain Bacteria; kingdom Bacillati; phylum Bacillota; class Bacilli; order Caryophanales; family Bacillaceae; genus Priestia; species Priestia sp. YIM B13551. Next base: position 413,900 of record NZ_JBHZOX010000003.1, on the reverse strand, counting down.
ACGATGCCTTTTTATCACTATATATGTTTTATTTCCCAGACGCTGCTGCAGCATCATTTACTGCATCTGCAGCAGCAGATTTTGTTTGTTCAATCATTTTTACGTTATTTTCAATTTTTTGCTGTTCATCTGTTGAAAGAGTAGCCGGATGTTTTAAAGCTCCAAGTCCTGCTACTACTCCTGCTACAATAGCAATTGGTCCTACAATCCCTACGATTCGTTTTGCGATCATTTTCTATTCCTCCAATTAAGTTAGTCTGTACTTTTTTCCCATAAACCGTGGCGGCGCGGATCAGCGTCACCTTGAATCTTATTTTTCTTTAAGTCTTTCACAAGTGCTTGAACGCCTCCGTAAAACATCGCGTTATCATTGTTTTTTAAGTCATAGCCGTACGTTTTTAAACCATCTTTAGTTGACTGTTTAAGCTTAGCTTCTGAATAAAACTTATGAGAATCAAAAATGACACGCTTGTTTTCTACTGCGTTTTTAATGGAATCTTTGTCTTCAAAATAATCCCCAATTACTTGCGTTAACACTTGAGGAATGCGATTTCCTCCCGGTGTGCCAATGGACATTACCCATTCATCACCTTCACGAATAATGGTAGGGGCTGTAAATGTTCTTGGACGCTTACCAGGTTGACGCTTATTAATTCCTTCCCCAAACGTATTGAGCGTATTATTTAAAAAGAATCCATCTACATATTCACCGCTGCCGAAGAAATTACTCAGCGTATTCGTTGTTGATACAACGGTTCCTTCACCGTCCATGACAACAAAATGAGTGGTACTTTCATGTTCTTCGACATCGCTTACTTTGGTATGATCTGTTTCAGTATTATTTAATTTATTACGAAGTAAATGCACGTAATGATCGTCGATCCAATCATTTGGCGTTTCTTTTATAAAAGCCGGATCAGCAATTTTTTTCAAGCGGTCTTGATAAGCTACTTTTGAAATTTGACCAAGAAAATGATAATAAAGACTAGGATGCGATTCCTTCAGCTTCCAAATATCTTCTTGATCCGTCATTTTTAACATTTGAATAAGCGTAGCACCAGCAAAAGGCGGAGGTGCTGAAATAATTTGATGACCTTTATAATTTGTCGATAGAGGTTTGCGTTCAACAGGCGCATACTTTCGCAAGTCTTTGTGACTTACTTTTGTTTCTTCTGTAATATCGTCTGCAATTTTTCCTCTATAAAAAGCATTTGGCCCTTCTTCCTTAATCTTTTGCAGCGTGTTCGCTAATTCATGCTGTTTGACAATTTCACCTGTGTTAATGGCGTCCTTATCTGGATAAAAGCTAGGAATTTCATCTTCATTCACATTACTTTTGTATGAAACCAGCCTATCGTGCAAATCTTTGTCCACTTTGTACCCATTCTCGGCATAGTTAATGGCCGGGTCGATTAGTTTGCTCATCGACATAGATCCGTAGTGGTGCTGAATATAATCCATACCAGCGACGAACCCTGGTACGCCAATCTCATCTTCTTTATCATTCTTAGGTGCAATTTCTCGGTAGTCAATAAATGTTGGAGAGGCATCTGCTGGATCAATCAGCATTCCGCCGCCTCCCCCAAGTCCTGATCCGTACGGTTCCACAACACCAAGCGTGTAGGAAATGGCAATAGCTGCATCAACTGCTGTACCGCCTTGTTTAAGAATTTCCATACCTACTTTTGTGGCGCGAGGATCTGAAGTACTTACTGCATATTCTTGTTTTGGAAACATAAATTGATAAACACATACACCTACTATGAGTGAAAAGATGACAATGGAAACAATAATTGTATTACGTTTATTTATCATCTTTTACCTCCTCTGTGTATGACGGGCTATTAGTTAGCTTGCGCTTCGTTCTTTTTGCGCTCCTCTGCATGTTTTATAATGCGAGAATGATCTAAGTTTAATTCAAACTTGTTTCGTTCTTTTTCTAACAGTTCAGGGTTTGAAGAAAACTTGTTTAAATCGTTATAAATACGCTTCATGCGCCAAGGGTTATCTGTTGGAGTTGGTGTACCTGCTTTAATAACCATTGGAATAACATCAATTTTAGCTTGTCCCTGCTTGTTTAAATGATATTGAACCATTGCTGTATTTTTTGTACTTGACCACCCTTGGTCAAAAATAAAGTTTCCTAAGCTATAGAAAATAACCGAACCTTTATATACGTCATATGACTGTAAAACATGCGGATGGTGACCAATGATAATGTCCGCACCAGCGTCTACCATCGCTTTTGCTAGTCCTTCTTGACGAGGACTTGGCTGTGCATCGTATTCTTCACCCCAGTGGGCATTTACTACAACTAAATCAGCATTTGCTTTCGCTTGCTGAATCGTGCTGAAAATAAGATCCGGATCTGCTTTTAAAATACCTGGGTTGTTTTTTCCAGCCGACATTCCGTCTGAATGTACATCTGTAAAACCTACTGTTGCAATGCGGATACCGTCAGCATCTTTATACGAAATATGCTTTGCTTCTTCAGAGTTACGGCCAGCACCAACAAAATCTAATTTGTTTGCTTCAAAAGTAGAGATCGTATCTTCTAACCCTTTTGCACTGTAGTCCATTGAATGGTTGTTCGCTAAGTTTAATACGTCGAAACCTGCATTTTTAACAGTCGCTAGATCAGCAGGCTTACTATATAAATGAATACCTTTTTCCATTGCTTTATATGAATCTACGTCATTTGTTAAAATCGGCGTTTCGTAGTTCCCGCTTACGTAATCCGAATTTTTAAAGAACGGCTCCACGTTGCGGAATACAAAATCTTCTCCGTAGCGTTCAGTTACTTCTCTTACATGGCGACCCATCATAATGTCTCCGACCATAGTCATCGTTAAATCATTATTGGCCTCTGGATTAGCCGTCTCAGGGTTTTCAAGAGCATCCGAACGCTCCATCCATCCTGAAAGAGCTAAAATTACGATTAAAATTGGCGTTAAGATAAGAGCTTGCTTGCCCGTTGTAGGCTTTGTTTTCTTTATAAACATCAATACTTTTTCTTGAAAGTTTAATTTTTTCTCTTTCAACGCTTTCACCTTCCTTTACCAGCTGCGGTTTGTTTGTGTATTAAAATAAATAATAAACTTGCATAATTCCAAATGTTACACCACTTAATAAAACCGTTGTTCCAACTGTTAAAGGAAGACCTTGCTTTTGCATTGTATTTGCAATTAAGCCCGGTACAATGATACCAATTCCGCGTAATTCAAACACTTCAAACGGCAAGATCGGGAAGAAATAATCAAATGCAACTTTAATCACAATACCCGTAATTAACATCGCTGTAAATTTGCGACGTCCATATAAAATAACTACTTTTGAGATTCCGTACACGACGATAACATACGTTAAAATACTAATTAAGAAAATCATTAAAATGGTAATTGGCTGATCAAATACAAGAGCTAAATACCCCGGTACGATAAGACCGGCTGGCAATACGCCCGTTTTTTCTGTAAAAATTAAGCTTAGTGTAACCCCTAACACAAGGGCGATATATAAATCTGATCCGAACATGAAATGGCCTCCTAGATTAAACTGCTTTTCTCATCTTTTTCATTTCAATAATAGCTTCAACAAGCGGCTCGGCTGAACCGTGGATATTTCCGACACCGTATACGATACGATCTTTTAAATAAGGCTTCATGCGCTCTAAAATTTCTTCTGTAGAAGCGCCTTCCATATCCCAGAATTCTTTTGTTGGCAATTCGCCTCTTTGATATGCTGCAGCGATTGGTGAGGTCGTCTGACCAATTGCAATCATTACGTCCGCTTCAATGTATGGCATTACATCTTCAGCAAATTGCTCCGTGCGATCTACACGGTCCGGACGGCAGTTCATAATGACAATAGGAAGCTTTTCACTATAGTTCATTGAATCTACACGTTCCCAAATACGAAGCGTGGAAGAAGCGTCGTTGGCAGCAAATCCATTTACTAAAAATGCTGGATTTTTTTCATCGCCAAACGTTGTAATTCTCATAGCTCCTGGGTCAGGCTGAGCATTTAACATTCCTCTCATCGCTGTTTCAGCATCGATACCAAGTGCTTCTGCTACTGCTAAACCGATGGAAGCATTATCAGGGAAAACCATATAATCAAATTCACGTAAATACTCTTCAGATACTTTATCATTGTCAGCTACAATAACTTTTGTGTTGCGCTCTGCGGCTATTTTTTTATAGTATTCCAAATATGGACCTTCAATTGTAACAAGGTGGCCATCGTAAGGAATAGTAGCAGTGAACGCTTGAGCAACTTCATCTAGAGTTGGACCCATTACATCCATGTGATCTTCTAGTACGTTTACAATTACGCCTACCTTGGCTTGAATCAGCTGATTTTGGAATGTGATTTGATAATCAGGCTGTACCGCCATACATTCACAAATAAGAGCTTCCGCGCCAATATCGGCAACTTCATTTACCACTCGTCGCTGTTCTCCAATGTTCGGACCTTCTTTACGACGAATAATTGGTTCTTCTTCACTTGTATGCCAGTAGATCATACGCGCTTGTGTTCCTGTCGTTTTCCCTACTGTTTTGTAACCTGCTTCCTTTACAATACCTGTAATCAATCGTGTAACGGTGGATTTTCCGCGAATACCATTAACATTCACTCGTACAGGAATTGAATGCAGCTTGCGTAAATGTCTGCGATACTCCCAAACGCCATACCCTACTAAAAATAGGCAGCATAGGATAATTAAGATCATGTTTCATTCTTCTCCTTCCAAACTTCTCCTGTTGGATACGTTATGAATGCTTTTGATTCATAATGATAGATATACGATTTCATAGTTTCACTCCCTATATATATGTATGGGAGCTAAATCAATTAACAGCGCTAGCATGCTGCTAAAACACCTGCTTTGAAAAATGGACTCGAGTACCAATTTCAACAGCTCTAAAACTATCATCTGCGCTCATTAGTGGTCAATAGCTCAAATGTTATATATTCTTACAATTCCGATTGTCTATTCACCGAATTAAAAACTCATCGTTTTATTTGAAATTTACAGAATAGGTCTAAAGTTTATTTACCTAGAAAAATTCCATCGATACCTTTTTTTACCATAATAACAGGAATATTTTATACACCACTCTTACAATTAACACACGGAATTATTACGTAATTAAAAATTTCTTAACTTTAGAAAACGTTTTGTAATATAAAGGTGGGATAAAAAATAATTTATTCCATTAATTCCTTTTTATGGATATACCAATTGAATTTGTCTAACAACCGTACCTGTAAGGATGATAGATAGATATAAAAGTAAGAAAAATACATTTATTTATCATTTTATGCTTACATTTAACTTACTTAAATAGAAAGGACATTAAATATTTTTTTCTAATTATATAAGCATTTAGACTCCATGTGTTCCTAGTTCTTTTGTTGTTATTTTATAGATTTCCTTTATTTAATAATCAATTCAGTAAATCTAAATCTCTTAACTATGGCCTCTTTTCCTATTTTTATTTCAATATTTTCTGAATCTTTCTACCGATAAAGGCGTCTTTCGTCCGTTAAGATTTCCTAGAAAAATGCATGATTTCTCACTTTTTTGGCATATGATGCTATCATAAAAAGAAGAAGTATCATCAAAAGGAGGAAAACAATGGTTGATACAATCCTTTATTTTCTATTTTCTTTTTGCTATATTGTCCTGTTTTTCTTTAGCATATATGTAGTGCAAAAAAACACTTCGCCGTTTTACATGCTTTTTCTTCCTTTAGTAATAGCTGGACTAATTTACGATAATATAATGATTGGGATTGGTTCATTTATCGGTGAAGGCGATACTTTACGTTCACTTAGCATGCTTCGCTTTTGGTTTCACGCTTTATTTACCCCTACTTTGGTGCTCTTTGCGTATGGCGTAGCGAAATATTCGACGATTACATGGGCTAAAAAACCCGTTGCCGGCATTCTTTTTTTGCTAACTACGTTTGCCTTAATTAGCTATGAAACACTCGAGACGATTAGTCAGCGTATGGAAGTTGTACGTGAATATGGCATTGTTCGCTATACATTAGTGGGATCATCCGGTCCACCCCTTATGGTTCTCATTGTGGCGATTATTTTGCTTTTTGTTGGAATTTCCTTATTTCGCAAGACGCGATGGAGCAGTATGATGATTGGAGTAGCCGTGATGATTGTAGGAAGTGCCGTGTCAATTCCTATACCAAGCACAGCTGTAACAAATACGTTTGAGCTTATTTTTATCTTCTCTTTATTTTTAACTCAGCGTCATTTAGTGAAAATACATTAAAAAGAAGCGATTCCCTTGCTTCTTTTTTTTATATTTGATATCTTTTACCTAACGACCGTTAGTTAGATTGAGGAGGAGCTTTTCTTGAGTGAATTATCAACTGTAGAAAAAATTAGAGCTGCAGCAATGGAGCTCTTTGGAGAAAAAGGCTATACAGAAACATCGCTTGCTGATATCTCATCAAAAGTAGGCATAAAAAAACCTTCCCTGTACGCTCATTTTAAGAACAAAGACGACTTATTTTTACTAACCGTGCATGATTTAATGAATTTATTTTTGACAAAGTTATCTGTTATATACGAACAGCATAAAACAAAGTCTGCTAAAGAACAGCTTTACTGCTTTGTTGTAGATTTCTGCACAATGATTGAAAAAGATTCTTTTGGCCAGATGTACCGTCGTCTTATTTTGTTTCCACCTGAACATTTACAGTCGGAAGTAAAAGCTATTTTCTTAAGAAGCGAACGATTGTCTGATCAAATTCTGCATGCTATTTTTACACAGGGAATGGCTGAAGGCGAAATAATTGAACGTCCGATTGATTTGTATATCAATAGCTTTTATTGTTTAACCGACGGACTGTTCATTCAGCGCTTTTATTATGAACCAGAGTATTATGACCAAAAAATCCACGATGCTTGGACGATATTTTGGGAAGGCATACGTGCTAAATAGGCCCTGTAAAAAGGGCTTATTATTTTATGTAAGGAGGAATTAAAATGGCTTGGATTTACCTTATTATCGCTGGTTTGCTCGAGATTGTATGGGCAATCGGCTTAAAATATTCACACGGATTTACTGAAGTAACTCCAACAATCATTACAATCGTCACAATTGTCATCAGCTTTTATTTCTTTTCAAATGCCTTAAAAAAAATTGCTGTCGGAACAGCTTATGCAGTATTCACTGGTATAGGAGCTGCTGGCACAGCGATCCTTGGAATGACCGTTTTAGACGAAGGAGCAAATATTGGAAAGATTTTATTTTTAGGATTAATGATCTTTGGAATCGTTGGTTTAAAGTTAATTTCTACTGAAGAAACAGAAAGAGAGGAATCGTAACATGGCTTGGATTGCATTAATAGCTGCCGGTTTTTGCGAAGTGGGATTTGTGATTTTTTTAAAACTTTCAGATGGGTTTAAGCGGCTGTTTCCTTCGATTGGATTTATCCTTTTCAGTGCAGGAAGTTTTTATCTTCTCTCCTTAGCATTAAAGGAAATACCTCTTGGAACAGCTTACGGTATATGGACGGGGGTAGGAGCTGCCGGAAGCGTACTTATTGGCATGCTTTTCTTTCATGAAGCAAAAGATATGCGTCGAATTTTATTTATTTTTTGTATTGTAGCAGGTGTAATCGGCCTTAAAATCACTGGATAATGATGTACTACTTCCTTTCTTTTCATGCTATACTAAACTTGTAAACACTTTCAAAAAATAGGAGACGATGACAATGAACCTTGGGTTTGGAGAAATTGCCTTAATTGTATTTGTCGCTCTATTGCTTTTTGGCCCAAAGAAACTTCCGGAATTAGGGAAAGCTGCCGGAAAAACGTTAAAAGAGTTTAAAAACGCTACAAAAGGAATTATGGAAGAAGACGAAAAAGAAAAAGCTCCTCCTAAATAAGAGGCTTATATCTCTTTTAAAAGCTGACTCAAACGTTTGAGTCAGCTTCTTTGTGGTAAGAATATACTGAAATTCGATTTCGCCCCGTACGCTTTGCTTCATATAAAGCCTGATCTGCTTGATGGACAATTGAAATCGGGGGTATGTTTTCGGATGGGACGACTGTCATTATTCCAACACTGATTGTGACACACTTAAACACGTCAGAAGCTTGATGGATAATTCCACGCTGCTCCACTTGCTGTCTAATAGCTTCTGCCATTTTTATCGCTTCATATTGATTAGCTCTAGGAAGCAATATACCAAACTCTTCTCCTCCGTATCTTGCGACAAAAGCCGGTTCATCAAAAACAACGCTTTTAGCAATATTCGCTACTTCTTTTAAACATTCGTCTCCTTGAATATGGCCATAGGTATCGTTATACGCTTTAAAATAATCAATATCAAATAAGAGAAAAGAAAGCGGCTCTTTTTCTTTCTGTGCGTATTCCCACTCAATTTCCAGCTGTTTATCAAGAGATCGGCGGTTGTTCAGACCTGTTAAGCCATCTTTCATAGACAGCATTTCAAGCTTTTTATTGGCTTTGCGAAGATCACACTCAGCCTTCTTTTTCTCCGTAATATCTCGATATTCCCAATAGTGACCAATATACACATGACCTTCATAGATTGGAATGTAGTCCCGCGCATAAATTTTACCGTTAATAAACGTAATTTCTTCATCTACTATTGACTCTTTTGAATAAACGGTGCTTTCTACCGTTTTTAAAAACCTAGCAGGATCTTTCAACATAGGAGCGTGAGATAAAAACAGCTGATTACTTTTCAATCCAACGTATTGATTAGGAGGTCCGGGTATATCAAACATGTCACAAAAAGTTTGATTAATAACGGCTACTTCGCGCTCTGGCGTTTCAATCATGGTACCTGTCTTTGCATTTTGAACCATAACCGAAAACATTTTAGACAGCTTTTTATGCTGACTTGTCGTTACTCGAGATACATATATATATCTACCTACCAGATACACCAAACACCCACCTATAAAAGAAGCAGGCAGTAAATAAATGATAATTGTAGCAGCGTGCTTGATATCTTTAAAAAGAAAGGACAATGAGAAGAATACGCAAAGCAAGCTAATAGAATTCATTAATTGAAAACGAATAAATGGACGATAAGGTAAGCGAACCGTCCACCCAGACAGTAAAGCCATTACGATAATTGTAGCAGCGCCTATTATTCCGCTTGCCGTAATTCCAAACAAAAGCAGACGCATTACCCCTATAATACAAGCCGCAATGATAGCCGGTACCATTCCTGCATAAAGACAAACAATTGTCACCGCTAAAAAGCGAAGGTCAAGAATAATAGTAGAATCTATTTTAATTGTATATATCATTAAAATGCTGCCTAATAGGCCGTAAGAACATCCGTAATAAATTAAGCGATACATTTTGTACCGGTTTATTCCTTCTACTCTATAAATGATTTGCTCTCGAACTATACTCGCAGCAAACATGAAAGAAATAATTAACGTGATATTAAAGAGAAGTTGACTCACTTTATTCTTCACCTCTTTCCAAAAGCTAAAACAAAAAACAATAGGCTTCTTAGCTTACATATTATTTACTGCCGCTTTTTTATAAATCGTGCTGTTTGATTTATCGAACAGCACGATTTTTTCCTTCATTAAATAAAACTCTTCTATCCTCTATTCGTTGCCGACAATCCTCTCTATATGAAGAGTGATTATCTTCCTTTTATACAAGAAATTCTACTTGTTAGTATACTACTAAACTCTATTTGCACACATCACTTTTTACCTTTTTTTTAATATTTATCCATTTTCTATTTTTTGGATTTTTCACTGTAAGGTAAGTAGTGAAACTGCAGCAAAAATAAAAAAAGAGCGTCGATACAACGAGCGCTCTTTTTTATTTATGGCGTAAAAATTCCCAAAGTCCTGGCGTTTTGGAAAAATCAAACGTCTTAACAGCGGAAAGAATTTTAATCTTTAAATCTTGCTTTACGTCTTCTCTCTCATGCAGCGAAAAGCTTTGAACAGCTTTATTTAGTTTTGGTTCCAGCTTTTTTAATAAACGCCTTGACGCCTCTTCATCTCCAGCTTTCACTTTATTTACAAGCTCATATAGAGTTTCCATTTCTTCACTTCTTTCTTAAGTCAGTTGTTAATTCTTCCACTTTTTCTTCAAGTCGCTTTATATTGTTTTCTACACGCAGTAATAAATAAAAAGAAAGGACAGCGGGAAATCCTACGTTTCCAACAAGTTGAAGCCACTGAGGATCAAACATATCTATCACTCACCTTCATAATTTTTTTTAACTTGCTTAGCGCACGTTGATAATGATTAGAAACCGCTTGCTGAGAAATAGAAAAATAAGCAGCGATTTCTTTATGAGTCCAGCGTTCGACAATAATCAAGTGCAGCATACACTGCTGCTTGGCCGTTAATTGGCGAAATGCATGATGAAGAATACGATTTTCGAGTTGATTTCCTAAAAATTCATGCTCCCATACAGCCCCGTCCTGTACTCCTAGCATATCTTCCACTGTTCGATTTCCATCTAGCGCAGCCGGCTGCTGCAGGCGAAGAGGAATATAAGAACGCTCTTTTTCTTTGACACGCATAACATCTCTGGAATAATGTCTGCAAAGCTTGTTAATATAATGAAGCAATCTAACTTCGCTATAAAACTGATGAAATTCTTTGTTTAGAAGTATTTGTTCTTTTGTATCATTTTTAACAACCGCTTTTTGTAATCGCTCATAGCGTTCTGGTGTCAAAAATGTATTCATTATATGAGTCTGAAGAGTTGCGCTGTGGTTTGTAAGAAATGTATGAAAGGTACATTCTTTGTCGTGCCGCTTTTCTTGCTGCGAATAGAGCTGAGTCATTGTGCAAATCTCCTCCTTTTTTTCTTATACTTATTAAAAAGGGAGAAAAGAGTAAAATAACAACACCAAAAACGAACATTTGTTCTTATATAAATTTAACTATATTAGGTTTTTTATGTCAATATGATGAAAGGCTTATTAATGATTGAAATGACTCAGTAAAAAATAAAAAAGAGATTGAGACATAACGAAATGAATCTAATTTAAAGACGAACAAATAGGATACATGAGCTGATCCGCTTGTGACACGGCCGTTGATTTCCGTGCAAGACTTCGCTTTCCGCGGGCGGCCGGTGAGCCTCCTCGTCGCATGCGCTCCTGTGGGGTCTCACCTGTTCCGCTTTTCCCGCAGGAGTCTTCGCTTTGCCCTCCAATCAACTGCTATAGGAACGAAACAGATGAAATCTACGTTCAGCATAGCAAAAAAAACGAACCGCTAATCAAACATGTTGATCAGTGGTTCGTTTTTAACTTCGTCTAAAATATTTTTATCCCAGCCCTTTTTATTTCTTCTTCATGTAGAGATTATTCTTCGCCTAAGACGCGGTTAATACGTTTGCGAAGCATCGGCATTCCATTTCCACCCGCTTGGAAATGACGAAGCTGACCTTCTTTATCAAATACATAATATGCTGGTACATATTTATTTTCAAAAGCGTCTGTTAACTTATGCTCACTGTCTACGTAAATTGGCTGAGTAATATCGTGTCCCATGGCCATTGCCTCAATAACACCCATATCTAAGTCATCTTCCGAACGAGGCATATGAACCGCTACAACATTCAATTGATCATCATACTCATCACGAAGATCATTAACTTCAGGCATTGCTTCTTTACATAAATGGCAGCTTACTGACCAAAAGTGGATAAGCGTTGCTTTATCACCTACTAAGTCTTCCTTTGTTACTTCGTCGTTAATCCAAGATGTTGCTCCAGTTAATTCAGGCATTTGTTCACGTAATTTCATTTTAAAATCCTCCTTATTAATAAAAACTGAATATTCTGTCTTTTATAGTTGGAAAACTATCTTTTCTATTTTAATGGCAGCAGTAGAGGAATTTCTCCTCTACTCCACCGCTATTTATTAAAGTGTTTTTTGACCTGGTTTCCAGTTAGCTGGGCAAAGTCCGCCAGTTTGAAGGGCTTGAAGTACACGTAATGTTTCTTCTACGCTGCGGCCGATGTTGTTATGATTTACAACTGCGTATTGCAATTCACCTTCTGGATTAATAATAAATAATCCGCGAAGCGCTACGCCTTCTTCTTCAATTAACACGCCGTAATCACGTGCTACTGCATGAGTTGGATCTGCAGCTAATGGATAATTCAAATCTCCAAGTCCATTATCTTTACGATCTGTGTTAATCCAAGCTAAGTGAGTATGAATTGTATCTGTAGAAACGCCTACAACTTCAGCATCTAGATCTTCAAACTCTTCGTAGTGATCTGATAGAGCTGTAATTTCTGTTGGACATACGAATGTAAAGTCCATTGGATAGAAGAACAATACTGTCCATTTACCGTTTTTCATATTTTCTTCTAAACTTACTTTTCCAAATTCCTTATTTGCAAGTACTGCTTCCATTTCGAAGCGTGGTGCTTGTTTTCCTACCATACGTTCTGCCATGTCAAAACCTCTCCTTGTACAATGTATTTCACAAGCTTATGCTTGTATGTATTATTTTTAATGCAATCAATGACAGTTTCTATTTGATAACGATTATTAGTATCATTATAAACTAGTAATGACTATTGATTACATTCTTTATTATACACGAGCTATTATTATAGTCAATACTTTTTTATAATCATTTTAATCTAGGATTAATTATCGAATGTTTTGCACTCTTTTTATTCTTTACTTTGATTAATCCTATGTATGCAGGGATGAATAAAGATAGAAGATACTAAAAAACTTCCCTTGTTTCAACATATTTGCTTTTAAAATGTGCTGCAGCAAGATTTCGAATCTCAATTATGCTCTTTATAACCACAATAAAAGAGAATGAGACATAACTATCTCAAACCAATTTAGAGACGAACAAATTGGAAAATGATCTAGTATGGATGACTGGTTACACCGCTGTTGATTTCCGTGCAACAGCTAGAAGCAACTTCATACATGAAACCTACTTTTACCCTACCCATGAAAAAATCCGAACGAGGTTGATTCTCCATCAAGAATCAACCTCGTTCGGATCTTTCTTCAACTAAACTACTTTTGTCCAGCCTCTGTTATTTATTTCTCATCATTTGGATATACAAGACCGATTTGCTCTCGCACTTTATCCATCACGTGCATTGTTAAATATGAATTCTCATAAGAATTTGTGTCCGATTCTATCTTTCCTTGCTTTAACAGCTCTACGAATTCATTTAGTTCATAGTACATAGCAGGATAAGGCTGATCGACCGTTAACTCTTCTACCCGTCCGTCATTGTATCGAATTTCTACTTTTTCAGCGGTATGTATTTTGTCAATAATCATACTGCCTTTTTCTCCTTGAATTTCACTTGGCAAATGCGAATTTGTAATCTTAGAATACATGATGACCGCGTTGCGATCTTCGTACTCTAACGCAACTGACCCTTCTCCATCTACTCCAGATTCTAGCATAAACGCCGTTGCCTTTATTTTATGAGGCCCTCCAAACAACGTAATCAGAGGATAAAGACAATATACACCTAAATCCATCAGTGAACCATTGGCAAGCTCTGGCTTAAAGGCATTAAGCACGATACCTTCTTTGTATTTATCGTAACGAGAAGAATACTGACAGTAAGATGCAACGTATTTCCGAATTGGCCCAATTTTATGTAAGTTCTCTTGAATCACTTTGAAGTTAGGAAGAAGGGTTGATTTCATCGCTTCCATTAGTAACACCTTGTGATTTTTGGCTGTTTGAATCATGCGGGTTACTTCTGCTGCATTGGCTGCGAGCGGTTTTTCACACAGTACATGCTTGTTATTTTTCAAAAATAAGATAGCTTGTTCCGCATGATAAGCATTGGGAGTAGCAATATACACTGCATCAATTTCAGCACTCGCTGCCATTTCCTCTAAATCAGTAAATATATGAGGAATATCATATTTACCTGCAAATTCTTCTGCTTTTTCAATGGTTCGAGAATAAACAGCTGCAAGCTGAAAGTCGTCTACATACTGAGCTGATTCTAACAGTCGATCTGTTATCCAGTTTGTTCCTATTATGCCAAAACGAATCATCTTTTCATCTCCTTTTTATCATCTATGTTGTATTGTATCGTTTTTAAAAAGAAAAACGAAGAAATAATAAAAATTCTATACCATTTTCCATTGCTTTATATCTATTTTGTTTTATATAAAAAACAGCTCACAACAAATGTAAGCTGTTTTTCAATATGACTCAAACGTAAGCTTATGCTTTCTCACCCACTACAGCAAAACGTTCATTCACATGGTTTTTATTTTCTAACTCATCTATTAAAGCAATCGCATAATCAGCATAGCTAATATAACTTTCATTTTGACTATTTGTGATCACATGATCTTTTCCTAATTGATAGGCTCCCGTGCGAGCACCTTCTGCATCAAAAAAGGCTGCTGGGCTTAAATAAGTCCAATTTATAGTCGACTTTTCAAGTTCTTTTAAACCTTTCCCCATGTTTGAAGCCGTTGGATAATAAGCTGCTGGAAAACCTTCTGTGCTCATTAAAGGCGTTGTTTTTTCTGCATCTACAAATAAACTTCCCGCTCCGCCCACTACTGCGAGTCGCGTTTGAACACCTTGAAATACTTTAATAAGTGATTGTATAGACTCAACGTGGAGCTGTTCGCTTCCAGGAGGTGCATTAAATGCATCTACCACAGCATCGAACTGTTCAATATCTTTTGAAGTAATGGCAAAAATATCTTTTTCCATTACGTTTGTTTGATTTTTTAGTTTAGAAGCATTTCGAACAATGGCTGTTACTTCATGTCCTCTCTGTTTTGCTTCTTCCATAATTAATTGACCTGCTTTTCCTGTTGCTCCAATAACACCAATTTTCATTTTTATTCTCTCCTTTTATTTTCGTTGTAACCATTATAGTTACATAAAACACAAAAAATTTGAGCTTTTTATAGCACTGCTAATTCTTCTCAGCTCGTTGTAACCATTATAGTTACACATTATTCAATTTGTCAACCTTGCTATTCATTTTTTTTACGAGATAAAAGATTTTAGTGATTGCTAAAGATCCACAAAACAATAGCTTATTTGCCATTTCAAAATATATCCATATTTTCAACTTATTTTTATCTCAGAGTACTTTTTTATGAAAAAAGGTTTCTTTTTTATAAAAAAGTGTTATACTAGGTATATTATTTCTTGTTCGGTGTTAACAAATAGAAAGACTTTCTTTAAAGTGATTCTTATTGAAATTGAGCAGAGATAGTAATATATTCGTGGATTTTCCACACAGGAGGTACTACAATGGTACAAGGTAAAGTAAAATGGTTTAATGCAGAAAAAGGTTTTGGATTCATCGAAGTAGAAGGACAAGACGACGTATTCGTACACTTCTCAGCTATCCAAGGCGAAGGTTTCAAATCACTTGAAGAAGGTCAAGAAGTTACATTTGAAATCGAAGATGGAGCTCGTGGACCACAAGCTGCTAACGTTCAAAAGTAATTGATTAAGAAGCTGTCACTAATGTGACAGCTTCTTTTTATGTCTATTTAACCAATTAAAATTTGATTTTCCTGCCAAAGGTTAGTTAAGTTCGTATCAGCGAGCCGCTGATGCGTCTCCTTTACGCTAAGCCAGCGATGCTTGTTGAAAACAAAGCGAGTTTCGGGAAGTTCAGTCCATATTTCCTGTACAGACTGGACATTTAATAGAACAAAGTTTGCTTCGTTTCCTTCTTCCACTCCATACTTTTCTTTTCCAATCAGCCGGGCTGGTATACTTGTAATCATTCGGAGCAACTGCCGCTGATCATCCGGACTTCCCATATGTGCAGCATAGGCAGTTAGTAACCCTACTTGCAGCAAGTCTGCTTTTCCAAACGGATGAAAGGGGTCGTTCACGTTATCAGATGCAGTAGCAATTGGAATCGCTGCTTTTTGTATGTCGCGAATACGCGTTACGCCTCGTCTTACAATTCCTTTATCTTCTCTTCCCTGTAAATATAAATTAGAAGCAGGTAATGTGACAACTCCAATTTTCGCCTGTTTCAAAAGGTTTAAGATTTCTTTCACTTTTGCATCAGTCATTCCTGCAAGCGAGCAAAGATGCCCTACTACCACTTTTCCTTCCATATTCAGTTCAATTGTTCTATGAGCAATATTAATTATTGTATCAACAGACGGATCATCGCTTTCATCCACATGTAAGTCAAGAGGTTTATTATAGGCTTGAGCCAGCAAAAACAGAGCATCAATCTCTTTTTCTGGATTTCTAGCTAAATGAGGACAGCCTCCAATCGCATCAATTTCAAGGTCGAATGCTCGTTCAATTTTATTCATCTTATGCATATCATCAATGTCTAGGTTAGAGAATAGCGGAACAACCTGCACGTCCATATACGGGCTTAATTCATCTCTCACTTCGACAGCCGCTTGTAAACTTCGAAATAAACTATCTTCTTCCATGCTGCAGTCAAAATCAATATGCGTTCGAATAGTAGTCGTACCGTTAGCTAATGCCTGCAAAGCAGTTTTTAACATTCGCTGCTTAATTTCTTCTTCTGGAAATGCCGGCAGGCTGCTGCTGTAATTTTTAATGGCTTCTTGAAGAGTTCCAGATATATTGGGCACTTGAGGAAGCGAATGAGCTTTGTCTAAATGCATATGCATATCTACAAATCCTGGTAATAGCACACGACCCTGTGCATCAAGTGACGTTTCTTTTCCTAACACGGCCGCGTGTAGGGGAAAAAACTCGTCACCTTCAAGGTAACCGTTTTGTAAAACGATAGAAGTATACATTCCATTTGAAATTTTCACTTCAAAAAGAGCGTGATCGTGCATAATTGGCAAACGAACATTAATTAAGTGAAGCAACATAATTCCCTCCTCAATTTTTCAACTTCTTCATTTTTCATAGACCGCTTTATCTTCTCTATCATTTATTGTTTAAAGCATTAATTCGCCAAATTTCGCAAATCACCTTCTCTTTAGAGACCTTTATTTACAGAGAAAAAAGCGAGCACAAAAAAAGGAGCAGCGTCCCCACGCTGCTCATCAAAGAAAAAATGCTAGAAAATAGATAGAATGTACTTCCCATGGTTAAATGAGGGCTTACAGATAAAGCTTCAGTGAGTGATTTCATGCTTTGCAACGCTATTCTCCCCAGAAAGCAATGCAGATACAAACAAGAAATTTCCATCACTCGCTCATACTGTAAATAGACACATAAGAAAAAGCCCAAACAAAGGCAGGTCTCTCAAATACAATGAGCAAAAACCTACCCGCCTGGGCTTTTATCCCTTCGGTGTCATATCCACTTCTTTTCAAAAATGAATATGTGAATCGCTTGGACCAAACTTTCTACTAACGTAAAAATGGGAACCTAGATTCACTTTTTACTCATAGTCCTATCATTTACGGTGATAAGGTAGAAACGTCTGAGCCATATTCTCAAACATATATGAGTGAACCGTATTTAGCTTTTTCTTGTCTACAAATATACTATAGGTCTTTCTATAAGTCAACTATAAACGAATAATCTTTTTAATAAAATTATATATAGTTCGCCTTTTACAAAAGTTTACTTTTTAAAAAAGTTTGTTAAACTATCTAACACAGTAGTTGCATCTTCCTATAATCCTGCTTATACTTCGAACTACTTACATTATCTATAAAGGTCTTCACTCTGTTGAAGACAAAAAGCGATCTAGGGTTCCGTTTAACACATGTTAAAGGCTGGTCCGAGAGAGAGCGTACGGAACGTTCCGTATACACGGAAGGATAAAAGCCTGGGAGAATGACATCATTCTCCCAGGCTTTTCTTTTTTACTAGTATAAAATAGAGGAAAGAAGGGATTTATATGAACAACCAACCAGCGTTAAGTAAATCGCTAAAGGTATATCAAATTGTATTTTTGGGTCTTGCCTGGATGACTCCGATGATTTTCTTTACAGTTTACGGAGTAGCCTACGATGCGGCTGGAGGGCAAATGGTCCTTGCTTATTTAATTGCTTTTTTAGCTATCTTTTTTACCGCATATAGCTATAGCCGAATGGTAAAAGCATATCCAATAGCGGGATCTGCTTATACGTATACGAAAAAAGCTATACATCCTCGCCTTGGCTTTTTAGTAGGCTGGGCACTTCTTTTAGACTATATTTTCTCCCCTATTATCGCTATTTTAACATTTGGTATTTTTATGCATACGGAATTTCCTTCTATTCCTGTATACGTATGGGTCATTGTCATGAACATTATCTTAGCTTTAGTCAATATTGTTGGTATTAAATCTGTAGCTCGTATAAGCGGCATCTCTGTTGTAGTTCAGATTCTCTTTATAAGTTTGTTTTGTTTATTTATCATCAAAGATATTGCAACAGGTCAAGCTAGTTCTTCTACTCTTTTTTCACTTCATCCTTTTTTGGCTTCAGATGTACCGTTTACGACTATCTTTTCTGGAGCTGCTCTCATTTGCTTTTGCTTTTTAGGATTTGATGCAGTTACAACAATGGCGGAAGAAACGATTCAACCGGAAAGGACAATTCCAAAAGCCATTTTTCTTATTGTTTGTATTGCAGCTGTTATGTACATCGCTATCTCGTATTTTACGCAGATTGCCTATCCGGGATTCACATTTACTAATCCTGATAATGCTGCCTACACCCTTGTAAAATTAGTGGGCGGAAATCTCTTAAGCAGTTTATTTATTACGGTCTTAATTATCGCAACCTTTACTCAAGGAGTTTCTTCAGTCACAAGCGTTACTCGGTTTTTATATGCTTTAGGCCGTGAATCCGTACTGCCTCAAAAGGTATTTTCATATATTCATCCAACGTTTAAAACGCCCGTGGTGAATATCTTGCTTGTTACCACTTTTTCGTTTTTGGGAATGTTTATTGATTTAAACACAGCCGTTACTTTTGTCAGTTTCGGTGCTTTAACCGCTTTTACATTTGTTAATCTATCAGTCATCGTCCATTTTTATATTAAGTTAAAGAAACGGTCGTTTACTGAAACAATACTTTATTTAATCTTCCCTTTAATCGGAGCGGCATTTATCGGATGGCTGCTCACACTGTTAAACAAAGACACTCTTTTGATTGGTGTCGCCTGGCTTACGATTGGATTTCTCTATTTATTTGTAAAATCTCGACTGTCGGCTCCTTTTGTAAAGAGAGATCATTCAAAAGTGACGGTCCCTGAAAAATAAACTGAAAAATCAGTTTTCGTGTCAGGCATTCTAACAAACTGCTTGTCAACTTATTTTCACACGTACTATACTACGATTAATCGAAAGCCACAAATGGATAAAGGTTCTTACAGCCGTTAAGAACAAAAAAGCTGTCTAGGGTTCCGTTTAACATATGTTAAAGACTGGTCCGAGAGAGAGCGATATAGCGCTACGCTGTATAACACGGAAGGATAAAAGCCTGGGAGACTACTCTCCCAGGCTTTTATCCTTTTTTTATTCTAAGGAGGTTATTTTATGAGTTATATTTGGAAGCAAACCATCCCGGCAGGCGGAAAATGGTCAGGACGAATTGGAAGAGGAAAATCGGTGACATTTACCGCACAAGAATCCGGTGCAAACGTATCCGTACTATTATACAACGCTTATGATTTAACGGAACGATACAACATGCCTGATACCTTAAAAGCTCAGCATACTGCTCACTTAACAAAAGGACACGTTCTGATGAGTGACAACGGCAGAGCATTTGCAAGCATCACTGCCGACACCACCGGCTGGCATGATACCATTTCAGGCTACACTACGCGCAGCTTAACTCATCAAAAATACGGCGCATCTACTTATCAAGAATCCCGAAACGAATGGAGAAGGAATGGCGAAGAAAATTTTTCAATGGAGCTTCTGCGCAACGGTTTAACAACACGGGATTTAGTCCCTAACCTCAACATATTTTCAAAAGTATACTGCGACGAAGAAGGCAATATGAATTTTGTTTCTTCTCATTGTAAAAAAGGAGATTTTATTACGCTTAGAACAGAAATGGATTTGCTTTTTCTGCTCTCTAATACACCTAACCCTCTAGACCCGAGCGGAACGTATCCTTCTGTTCCGATTGAAATAACCGTAGATGAAGCAGCTCCGCTAAGCTCAGATGACTACTGTTTAAATTTTAGACCTGAAAATAAACGAGCGTTTGAAAACACATGGTCTTATGACCTATTGCTTGGAAATAAAACATTATCAACGATTTAAAAATGAAGGAGGCTTCTATAATGGCTGTATTTAATCGAGTGGAAAGCAACAGAAAAATAGAGAACGCAATTTATGATGAAACGGTACTGGCTGGGGACGGCTGGATGCACGAACTTAAACCAGGCCAAACTCTTAGAATAATAGATGTAGAAGGCAATCAAGCAGCGGATACTTTATTCTTTGATGCAGAAAATCCAGAAGATCATTACAGTGCAGTGTCTACGATTGCTAATCAAGGAAATATTTATTTATCCACCGGCACAGTGCTGCTTTCTCAATCTGGCAAAGAACTAGTCAAAATTGTAGCTGACACGTGTGGACGCCACGATACCTTAGGCGGAGCTTGTTCCGCACAAAGCAACACCGTACGTTATGCACATGACACGCTTCCGATGCATAACTGCCGAGATACATTTATGCTGCAGCTATCAAAATATGATAGCCGCTACACCAAAAGAGATTTAGCACCAAACGTAAACTTTTTTATGAATGTACCTGTGACGCCAAGCGGCGGATTAACGTTTAATGACGGGGTATCTGCACCTGGATACTATGTAGAAATGGAAGCTATCAATCCTACACTTGTATTGATTAGCAACTGCCCTCAGCTTAACAATCCGTGCAACGATTATAACCCTACCCCTATTCGCTTAGTTATTTGGGATTCATTATAAAAAGGAGTGTTCATCTATGTTTACAAAAGTATTAATTGCTAACCGAGGCGCAATTGCCGTTAGAATTGAGCGAACATTAAGAAATTTAGGAGTGAAGTCTGTAGCTGTTTATACAGAAGCTGATCAAGACAGCCTTCACGTTGACGACGCAGATGAAGCCATTTTAATCGGCAGCGGCCCGGTCAAAGAAAGTTATTTAAATGAAGACCTTATTCTAGATATTGCAAAAAAAACAGGTGCGGAAGCTATTCATCCAGGCTACGGTTTTTTAAGTGAAAACGCGGAATTTGCCCGTCGCTGTCGAGCAGAAGGAATTGTATTTATTGGTCCTACACCTCAGCAAATGGAAGTATTCGGATTAAAACATTCAGCTCGTGAAATTGCGCAAAAAGCCGACGTGCCTTTGCTGCCTGGTACACCTCTTATTACAGATGTATCAGAAGCTATATGTGCTGCTGAAAAGATTGGCTATCCCGTTATGTTAAAAAGTACAGCTGGCGGCGGCGGAATTGGAATGCGTGTTTGCCAAGATGAAAAAGCGCTTCAAGCCGCTTTTGACTCAGTTTGCCATTTAGCACAAACAAACTTTAAAAACAGCGGTGTTTTTTTAGAGAAATACATTCAAAAAGCTCGCCATGTGGAAGTTCAAATCTTCGGGAATTCTTTTGGAGAAGTAGTGGCTTTAGGAGAACGCGACTGCTCTATTCAGCGAAGAAATCAAAAAGTAATTGAAGAAAGCCCAGCTCCAAACTTCCCTTCATATATACGGGAAAATATGCTGCAAGCAGCTACTAGACTAGCTAAAGAAGTAGGATACCGAAGTGCCGGAACGGTAGAATTTTTATATGACGCCGAAGCGGAGAAATTTTATTTTTTAGAAGTAAATACTCGTCTTCAAGTAGAACACGGAGTTACAGAAGAAGTGTTAAACATCGATTTAGTAGAATGGATGCTTAAAGAAGCATGCGATGAGCTAGTAAACCTTCCTTCTTTGCTTCCTGTTCCTTCAGGTCACAGTATCCAAGCGCGTATTTATGCCGAAGATTGCTTAAATGATTTTCGTCCCAGCGGCGGGCAAATCGATCAAGCCATTTTCTCTAAAAATTCTCGAGTTGAAACATGGGTGCGAGACGGCATTACTGTAACGTCACTTTATGATCCTATGCTGGCTAAAATTATCGTTCATGGAGAAACACGAGAAGAAGCCCTTTTAAAATTGAGCGCTGCCTTAAAAGAGACAAGACTATACGGCATTACTAGTAATCTTCAATACTTGCAGGGACTGTTAGAAGAAAAAGCGTGCAAAACGGGAGACGTATATACCCGAATGCTTAACTCATATACTCCGAGCGAACAAGCAATTGAAGTATTAGACGGCGGCGTTCAGTCCACTGTTCAAGATTACCCGGGACGCACCGGGCACTGGAATGTAGGAGTTCCTCCGTGCGGGCCAATGGACCCTTTTGCTTTTCGTACTGGAAACAAACTTCTCGGAAATTTACCGGATGCCCCGGGAATTGAAATGACTCTTCGAGGCGGCTCTTATAAATTTAGAGATGATGTATCTCTTTGTATTACCGGTGCTAACATGCATGCTACATTAGACGGCGCTGAAATTCCCATGTATAAAACCATTCAAGCAAAGCCAGGACAAATTCTTTCATTTAGTGAAGCAACCGAAGGAATGCGTACGTATTTACTGATTGGCGGCGGACTTGATATGCCTAAAATATTAGGCAGCTCTTCTACTTTTACACTAGGAAGCTTTGGAGGACACGGCGGAAGAGCACTTCGCACAGGAGATGTACTGCGTGTTTCTGACTACGCTCACGTTGAAAATGAACTTGCTCTTTCTGATCAGCCGACCATGTCTAAAGAATGGACAATCGGGGTGATTCCCGGCCCTCATTGTACAGAAGAGTTTTTGCAGCCAGAGTACTTGCAGCAGCTAACAAATACAAAATGGGAAGTTCATTTTAACAGCTCTAGAACAGGCGTTAGATTAATAGGTCCTGCTCCTTTTTGGACGCGTGAAGATGGAGGAGAAGCCGGTTTGCATCCATCAAATATTCACGATAATGCCTATGCTATCGGCACCTTAGACTTAACCGGAGATATGCCTATTCTACTTGGCCCAGACGGCCCGAGCCTTGGCGGCTTTGTCTGCCCTGTTACGACTGCTTCAGCAGAGTTTTGGAAAATAGGACAGCTTCACCCCGGAGATAAAATTTCGTTTAAATTAATTGATCTTGAACAAGCTGAAAAACTCAAATGTACGCAGGAAGACTTTTTACAGCGTATCGGAACATCTGCATCACTTCCTGTGCTTACAAATCCAGTAGCACAGCCGCTCAAAAGCGATTATCCGCTGCTGATCAACGAAACGGAAAATAGACGATTCCCTTTTTCCGTCCGCTGCTCAGGCGATGCGAATATACTTGTGGAGTACGGAGAAATGGAGCTTGATCTGCTGCTTCGCTTCCAAGTGCATGCTTTAATGGAAGCTATTCAAAAGCGTAAGGATTTACCAGTTCTAGATTTAACGCCTGGTATCCGTTCTCTTCAAATTCATATTGATGCAACAAAGATGTCTATTCTTGAACTTTGCCAGCACATTTCAGCTATTGATCGCGCACTTCCTCCGCTTGAAGAAATGGAAGTTCCCTCTCGTATTGTAAAACTTCCACTTTCATGGGATGATCCTGCGACTCAATTAGCTATTGAACGCTATCAGCAAAACGTTCGTCCAGATGCCCCCTGGTGTCCAAGCAATCTAGAGTTTATTCGCCGAGTAAACGGTCTGGATCACATTGAAGATGTTAAACGAGTTGTATTTGACGCTAATTATCTTGTAATGGGGCTTGGAGATGTATATTTAGGCGCACCTGTTGCTACGCCTCTAGACCCTCGTCACCGTTTAGTTACAACGAAATATAATCCCGCTCGTACATGGACGCCTGAAAATGCAGTTGGTATTGGCGGTGCGTATATGTGCGTATACGGAATGGAAGGTCCTGGTGGCTATCAATTTGTGGGACGCACGATTCAAATGTGGAACCGACTTCGTCAAACGGAAAGTTTTGAAGCAGGAAAACCGTGGCTTCTTCGTTTCTTTGATCAAATTCAATTTTACCCAGTAGAAGCAGATGAGCTTTTAAAACTGCGCGAAGATTTCCTTCGTGGGAGATTTGAAGCAGATATTACGGAGACAACGTTTAAACTTGGAGAATATTTAGATTTTCTTTCATCTATTGAAGAAAGCACGGCTGCTTTTCGTCACACCCAGCAGGCTGCTTTTCAAACAGAGCGAGAAAATTGGAAAGCACTCGGCTTAGCTGAGTACGTCTCTGAACATGAAACCGCTGAAATTACGGAACAAGAACTGCCCGAAGGTACGGAAGCCGCGCGCTGTACAATGCCGGGAAGCGTATGGAAAGTTCTTGTAGAAGAAGGACAAAAAGTTGAAAAAGGCGATACGTTAATTATCGAAGAAAGCATGAAAATGGAGTTTCCACAGCTAGCACCTATGGATGGATATATCAGTTCTATTCATGTAAAACCCGGCGATGAAGTACAAGCTGGACAGCTGATTGCCGGTATAAAAGCCTTTGCTCCAATTACTAATTAAGGACGGTGGATACAATGAAAACAGTGAGCTTGCCTAAAACATTTTCGGTTCAATGGTTACGTGATATGTATATCAAAAAAGAATTAACTCCGGAAGATGTAGTACATCAAATTCTTACACGTGTAGAAGCTGATAAAGACATGAATATTTGGATTACCCCTCCTACACTCGGTGAGTTAAAACCTTATCTAGATCGCTTAGCTATGCTAAGCCCTGAAGCGTTACCTTTGTGGGGAATTCCATTCGCCGTTAAAGACAATATCGATGTAGCACATGTACCGACGACAGCCGGATGTAAAGAATATACGTATATCCCTTCTGAACATGCTACGGTTGTTCAACGCCTTATTGATGCAGGTGCTATTCCTCTTGGAAAGACCAACTTGGACCAATTTGCTACAGGACTTGTCGGTACACGAAGCCCTTACGGCGAAACGCACAACGCGTTAAAGTCCGAGCTCATTAGCGGTGGATCGAGCTCTGGGTCAGCTGTATCCGTAGCTCGGGGGCATGCTGCTTTTTCTTTAGGTACCGATACAGCAGGTTCAGGACGCGTTCCAGCCGGTTTAAACCGTTTAATTGGCTATAAACCTTCTCTCGGAGCGTGGCCATCTGCAGGTGTAGTTCCGGCGTGTAAAAGCTTAGACTGCGTCACTGCTTTTGCTCATGAATGGAATGATGTAGTGCTCGTAGATTCTATTATTAGAGGAGTAGACGATCAAGATCCATGGTCACGCTCTGTTGTTCGGGCTTCTTCGGCTCTCCCTGAAAAAATTTGTATGGTAAAAGAACCGCTCTCATTTTACGGACCGTTTGCTGAGCAGTACGAGGAAGCGTGGAAGCAAGCAGTGAAAAAGATTGAAGATTTATCTATTCCCATTGAATACATTGACGGCTCGTATTTAAGTGAAGCAGCTGCTTTATTGTATGACGGCCCATACGTAGCGGAGCGCTGGGCTGACTTAGGAGAATTTATTACTTCTCATGAAGAAACAGCATTTCCTGTAACCGAGCAAGTCCTTCGTTCAGGAGCTAAATCAGAATATAATGCTGCTGCTTTATTTCAAGCTTCACATAAGCTTCAATCCTTTAAACATAAAGCATATCATCAGCTTAAAAATGCTGTTCTTGTTATGCCAACAGCAGGCGGAACGTGGACGCGGGAACAAGTAAGAGAAAATCCAATTGAAACAAACAGTGACATGGGGCGTTTTACAAATCATTGTAACTTACTCGACTTGTGTGCTGTATCTCTTCCATCTCAAGATGCAGATCTTGATTTACCGTTTGGCATTTCATTTTTCTCTACATTTGACGGCGAACAATTCATTTGCGGACTCAGCGAATTGTTTTTAAATGGTGAACGAACGGCTGATTCAAAAAAAGATACAACATTAGTAGCTGTTTGCGGTTTGCATATGCGCGGGTTCCCCCTTGAATCTCAAATGCGTGAACACGGAGCTTCATTCGTACGAAAAGACCAAACCGCTCCTTATTACCAGCTTTTTAAACTGCCTACTTCTCCAGCAAAACCGGGGCTGTTGCGAACACATCAACAAGGAGAAAAAATTGAAGTTGAACTTTGGAAAATTCCTTTATCACTGCTCGGCTCTTTTGCCGATTCTATCCCTTCTCCTCTTGGACTAGGCAAAATCACTCTTGAAGACGGCAGTAAAGTAGCGGGTTTTCTTTGTGAAGCTCATGCGACAGAAGATGCGGAGGATATTACGTCTTATAGAGGCTGGCGGGCTCTCTCAACTTACTAATAAATCGATTATTTACTAAGCTGTTGAGTACATTCTTAACAGCTCTTTTTCATCAAACCTTCAATGTATATAAAAATAAGAACTTAGCATTAACTATGACAAAGTGAAGGTATGATCTCACACTTTTATATTTATTCTTGATTCTTACGTTTACCGTTTTAACAGAGAATACCCCCACTTTAAGCTTGCTAAATGGGGGTACTTCAATTAAATAGACCTAAAAGGCAAGCTGCACAATACTCTCCAGAGCACCTATCTTGTAGAATGAAAACGCAGCTGATCTTGTCCCACAGCGTCATGAGAAACATACTTCTTGCGCGGATGCTTATCTAAGTATTGTTTAGCAGTTTGTAAACATTGGCGCGCAAACTCTTCATATCCTAGTTCGTTGGCACGTTTTACATTTGGCAACTCTATGGAATAAGGAACCTGCGGGATACGATTAATAATACTTGCAACATCAATGCCTTCTTCATTTAAATACAATCGTTCTTCTCTAAGAACTCGAGTCATCTCCTCCTTTGAACTCGGAATTTCCGCAGAAGCATTGCAAAGATGAAGATAGCGAAACCACTCACGAGGCACGTCTTCCAAATCTTCCACCTTATCTCCTGATCGATGAAAATGGTGGATATCAATCATAAGACCTGCATTTTCACGATTAGCCGTATGAAGAACATCCATTGCGCCTTTAAGGTTGTATACGCTCGCAATAGGAACAAATTCTAATTCAATGGTTAACCCAAAAGGCTTAGCTAGATCACAGAGTTCAGCAAAGCATTCGATACCAAAATTGCGATCGTCCGTCCAAATGCTGCTAAGGACGTGGCGTCCTCCAAGTTCAGCAGCTGCTTCCATTGCAGGTAAGTAACGTTTTGGATCAACTCCCTCATAGATACGTGCTAACTCTATATCAAGAAGCTTCACTCCTGTTTCTGACATAGCAGATTTTGTTTCTCGCATCAGCTGCTTATTTTCAGCTAACGCATAGTTAGGCTCTCCAGGCAACCCCATGTAAATAGGCCTTAAACTAACAAAATCATATCCTGCCTTCGCAGCCATATACGTCATTTCAGGTGGCGAACATCCAAGAACAGTAAGATACGCAAGGGAAAACTGATTAGGCATTTTATAAATTCCTCCTTTATTGAAACGAATTAGATCGATCTAATTAAAATGACGATATATACTTATAAACGTCCTGCATATTGATTTGATTTTAATTCTCTGTAGGCAGTCTTAATACAATCATCTTCGTTTCAGTCATTTCTTCAACAGCGTAACGTGGACCTTCTCTGCCAATACCGCTGTTTTTCACTCCGCCATATGGCCAATGATCTAATCTAAAGTTAGATGTTCCATTAATAACTACACCGCCCATTTCAAGAGAATGAGCCACTTTATAAGCCAAATCCATTTTGTTCGTAAAAATCCCTGCTTGAAGACCAAAAGCAGAATCATTTGTCTCTTCAATAGCTTCTTCAATCGTAGCGTACGGGACAATACTAATAATAGGACCAAATACTTCTTCACAAATAACTTTACTTTCTTTAGAAGGATTTAGTAGAACGGTAGGTTCCACCGTAGCTCCGCGGCGCTTTCCTCCGCATATCACTTGTGCCCCTGACTGTACGGCCTCATCAATCCAGCTCGTCACTCGTGCAGCTGCATGGACATCTACTACACACCCTACATCCGTATCAGGCAATAAGGGATCTCCGATTTTAAGTGTTAGCACCTCGTCTTTTAAAAGATTGGTAAACTCAGAGACCACAGATTGATGTACATAAATTCTCTGAACAGAGATACAGCTCTGCCCTGAATTGCTAAATCCGGTTTTAGCACACATAGCTGCAGCACGGTTTAAATCTGCGTCGTTATGGACGATCGTTGCAGCATTTCCTCCTAGTTCGAGCAATACTTTTTTCATTCCAGCTAGCTCACAGATGTTTTTGCTAGCTACTGTTCCACCTGTAAATGAAATAATATTCACACGATCATCTTTTACAATTTGCTGTGCAACCTGTCTTCGACCAAGCACCATATTTACAGCATTTTTAGGGAATCCCGCCCGCAGCAGCAGCTTTAAGAGTTCTGTTGCGATTAAAGTTGTTTGGGAAGATGGCTTTAAAATCACGCTATTCCCAGCAGCAAAAGCCGGCCCAATTTTATGGCATACAAGATTTAAAGGGGCGTTAAACGGTGTGATAGCCGCTACAACACCAACGGGCACTCGGAAAGTAGATGCAATAGCTTGTGCACCTCGTTCTGAAACGTCGCCAGGCAATGTTTCACCAATCAATCTTTTTGCCTCTTCCCCTGACAGTTCCAATGTTTCGATTGAACGGGCCACTTCGTCCAGCGTGTTTTTCAAAGGCTTTCCTAATTCTAAAGAAATAAGTCGAGCAAATTTTTCTTTCTCTTGTTCTAGTAATAGAGCCGCTTTCTTTAAAATTTTAGAACGCTGGTAAGAAGAAAGGGCGGCGACATGTTTTTTTGCTTCATAGGCTGATGCCAATGCTTTTTCAACATCTTCTTCATTTGCTAATAGCTGCTCACCTATGACTTCTCCAGAATAGGGGTTTTTTATTAAAGCAACTTCTCGATTTTCAATAATCCATCCACCGTTAATATAAGGCTGTGATTTCTTTTCAATAGTTTCTATCATATTTAGCACCAACTTTTCATTTTTATTAAACAAACTTTTATATAAAACAAGACCTGAACGTTTTTACATGAGATGAAAATAGATCGATCTAATTTATTTTGATTTAAACGCTCTCATCACCTCCTAACAGGCTATCATGTTC
Organism: Priestia sp. YIM B13551; assembly: GCF_042787905.1. NCBI lineage: Bacteria > Bacillati > Bacillota > Bacilli > Caryophanales > Bacillaceae > Priestia > Priestia sp. YIM B13551. The sequence continues at coordinate 384,812 of NZ_JBHZOX010000003.1, read as the reverse complement.
ACGGCTTAGTTATACTAATTTCTCTTGAACCTTTGGCTTGGCATGAAGTTGTGAACAAGGACCTGCTTGCAGCATATAGCTTCCACCGTCATGACCAATTACTTGCTTCACCTCTTTTGCTGCTTCAATAAGCTTGTTAAGATCAATGCCCGTATGAATTCCCATTTCACTTAATCCATGAACCAGGTCTTCTGTAGCTATATTTCCAGTGGCGCCTGGAGCGTAGGGACACCCTCCTAAACCGATAATAGAACTATCAAAATGAATAACACCCTGCTGCAAAGCAGCCACTACATTAGAAAATGCCATTCCTCTCGTATTGTGCAAATGCATGGAGAAAATGATGCCGGGATAATTTTGTTTAAGAAACCCTAGCACACGATACACTTGCTGAGGATTTGCCATCCCCGTTGTATCCGCTAAAGAAATTTCTTCGACACCCATCATTTTGTATCGTTCTACAATAGAAGAAATGCGTTCTATAGCAACTTTTCCTTCATAAGGACATCCAAACGCTACCGAAATTGAACCTCCCACTTTAACGTTATGCTTTTCCGCTAATTCGATAATAGGATAAAAACCTTTTTGAGCCTCTTCTACAGAACAATTTGCGTTAGATAAGCTGTGAGAATCTGTAGCTGAAAGCATAAGCTTTAACTTTTTCACTCCGGCATCAATGGCTCTCTGTGCACCTTTTACATTCGGCACTAACGCGCGAAATTTGATATTTGTTAAATCTTGAACACTTTCTACGACCTGCTCGGCATCCTTTAACTGAGGAATCGCTCTCGGATGTACAAAAGATGTAATTTCCATTGATTGAATGCCTGTCTTGGCTAGCTGACGGATAATAGATATTTTTTCTTCTGTAGGAATCCACTCATGTTCAGCTTGAAACCCATCCCTTGGGGCTACTTCACAGATTATGACTTTTTCCGGTAATTCTATTTTTTGAATAGTATTCATTAAATAACCCCCTTTTCTTTTAACACCGCTAAGTCTTCACTTGATAACCCCAGTTTTCCGCCTAGAATTTCTTCATTATGTTCTCCCAATTCAGGGGCACGATGACGAATTGCTCCCGGTGTATGTGAAAACTTTGGTACTACTCCCGGAACCTTAATTTTTCCTAGGCGGGGGTGCTCTACTTCTACAATGTTTTCTCGTTCTCTATACTGAGGATCGTTAAATATATCTTCAATGCTGTAGATAGGACTAACTGGCACACCAAATGAATCTAACTTTGCCTGCAGCTCGTCTTGAGTGAAGGACTTAATCCAATTTGACACAATTTCCTGAACTTCATGATCATGTTTTAGACGCTCTACGTTTGTATAGTATCGCGGATCCTTTAACATATCTTTTCTTTCCATTGCCTCTGCAAGACGATCAAAGGTAGAGTCTGTACTGCATACTAAAACAACAAACTTTCCGTCTTTTGTTTCATATGTGCCTGCAGGGCTTGAGTGACCTGCAAGTCCAGGGCTTCTTTCTCTTACTTTTCCGTTTTGATCATATTCAGCGATTAAAAACTCCATCATTCGAAAAATAGATTCATATAATCCCATTTCTACTACTTGACCTTCCGGCTGTTCGTGTACATCTCTATGATAGATAGCGCTTACACAAGCGAACGCAGTGTATATGCCCGTTACATAATCTAGTAAAGAGTAAGAAGGACTGACGGGCGGACGATCTGAATATCCTTGTAAATAAGTATGTCCGCTAAATGCTGTCCCCGGTGTACCGAATCCAGCTTTTTCTCGATAAGGACCTGTTTGTCCATAACCTGATACGCGCACCATTACTAGCTTAGGGTTAACTTTTTTAAGCTCTTCATATCCTAAGTTCCATTTTTCCAGTGTACCAGGGCGAAAATTTTCAATTAAAATGTCTACTCCACTAATTAGATTTTTGAAAATTTCTGCTCCTTCTTCTGACCGAATGTCCAGCGTAACAGACTTTTTATTGCGAGCAAGTCCCGGCCACCTTAAGGGTTCAGTCCCTTTCCAAGGCCCTACAGTCCGAAGCGTATCTCCTTTTCCTGGAAGTTCAATTTTGGTTACTTCCGCCCCCAAGTCCGCTAGTAAAGTAGCTCCAAAGGGAGCAGCAATCATAGTAGAAATATCTAGTATTTGAACTCCTGTTAAAGGTCCATAATTTTTGGTCAACACGTTGAATCCCCTCCGGTAATAACTGTTTGCATAGTTAATTAAGATAATTAATTTGTAGATTTCCTTTTGTATGTTAAAAACCAATGATAGTAGTCAAAATATTAAGATTATTTATTTTTCTAAAGTTAACTCTTTTTCTTCTAATAGGATAGACTCTTTGCTTTCAATCGGGTCTAAATCTGTTAGCAGAAACGTATAGCTTAAAATTCCAATCACTAAAAAAGCAGCTGCTAAAAGGAAAGCATACATAAATGAACCCGTGGCCTGAACAATAAACCCAGTCGTAATAGGTGCAACAATAGCCATCGAGTTATTCCCAAATGTTAAAAGTCCCGTTAATGTTCCTACCGTTCCTTTGGGTGCAATAAATGTAGGAATACTGTAGGCAACAGCAGATGTGACAACAAGACCTCCAAGTGCTGTTGAAATCCAAAATACAGCTACGTTCGCACTGTGAGTAAACGCTGCCCCAATAATTGACAAACCAAATACCATACCTATTACTAGAAAAAACTTGCTGACACGCGTCCGGTTATACCCTTTGTTAATAAGACGATCAACAAGCCAGCCCCCGATTACTATTTCAGTAATGGTACCTACAATCCAAGGTATAGCCGAGTACCAGCCTGATTTTAAAATAGACATGTTCATTTCTGTTGCTAAATATCCAGGAAGCCAAGTCAAGAACAAAAACCATGAATAGCCGTATGCCGCAAACCCAATGAATACTGCCCAGACTTTTCTTTTAGTTAGCAAATATCGAATGTTCTCCATTGCACTGCCTTTCGCTTCTTCTGAACTTTGAGAACCGCCTTGAACAATGTAGTCATATTCTTCTTTCGTCAAACGCTCATCTTCATGAGGTTCACGATACCAGATCCAATAAACGATAGCATATATGAAACTAAGAATAGCAGTTGCTAAGAAACCGCCTCGCCAGCCCCACTCTGTTACAATTAGTGCTAATATAGGCGCCCCGATGGCGTTGGAAAGTTTGGATTGAGAATCATAAGCTGCGATAGCTTTTCCGCGTTCCTGACGCGGAACCCAATGGCTAACTGCTTTGGCAGCAGATGGAAAGAATGGTGCTTCTCCAACTCCTAACAGCACCCGAGATAAAATAATTAACCCCCATCCATTTGCTACTGCAGTTAAAAGACAAGCTACTGTCCATATTACGGTCGCTACACGCGTTACCCATTTTACGCCTATTTTATCTAGCAAAGGCCCTATAGGAAGTTGAAGTAAAGCGTAAGACCATGCAAATGCTGATAGGAAAATCCCCATCTGACCTGCTGTCAAGTTAAATTCTTTTTGTAACAATGGCATAGCAATGGACATATTAATTCGATCAAAATAGTTTACAACTACACCAACCGCAATCAAGAATACAATCGACCAACGATGTTTTTTCATTATCTTCCCTCACTCATAAGATTTTAAGTATGCGCTTTCATTTTTACAAAATATTTCTTTGCTCAGATCCCATTTATAATTGCTTGCTTACATAAAGTCTGTCTGAACTAAAGTTGAAAGATGGCAATGCTGAAAACCTAATCCTCTAGCTATTTACTTGTTCTTTTATCCTTTCGTAAAAACATTTTATTAGTGGAATTAAAAAGATTAATAGAAAGTTCTAATTAGAACGATCTAATAAATTTTTATTAGAACGATCTAATTCCAGCGGGAATCTCTTCACATATTGCGGAACGGTGCTGTATATTTTATGATCTACTCAAATATCCGAACATGATGATCAACGTCTGCTTTTTTAATTTCTCATTGTAACACCTGCCTTTTTTACTAAGCGTCGTCGTTTGACACAGCCTAATATAAAATCAATTCAAACTTGAGTTTTAGTATACTGAATTACATTTCTCTGCGCAATATATATTTTTAATTTTTAGAAAATTAAAATATACACTTTTTTAATATAACAAAACCTTTTATATATTAATCATCTGGACTTAGAATCATTTTTTTATTTTGCTAGAGAAAAAGAAGATATAGCCACTTCATTCATACAACTTTCTAGCAAAGTTAAAAAATACGCGTTTTTAATACTGTAAGCTCGGTTCAAACATTTGTTCCTTAATATACTCCACAGGCATCTCTTTTCCTGTCCACAATTCAAACGCCATGGCCCCTTGCCAGATCATCATTCCTATTCCATTAATGGTGTGACATCCAATTGATTCAGCTTGTTCTAACAGTTTTGATCTCATAGGCATATACACGACATCGGTTACAATTAAATCAGGACGCAGCATTGATATATCTTCAATAATGCTGAATTCTTCTAACGGTTTCATTCCCACTCCTGTTCCATTTGTCAAAATATCGCTCGTTCTAATTTCTTCTCTTAACATGTCTGTATCCTCAAGAGAATACAGCTTCGCTTTACATGAAACATGTTTCATCTCTTCATTAATAATTTTTACGTTTTCTACAGCTTTTGAATAAAATTCATCGTGACGAGCAAAAATTGTTAATTCTTCAAGTCCTTCTAAAGCCGCTTGAATAGCAATAGGCGTCGCTGCTCCACCCGAACCGATCAACGTCATTTTTTTCCCTGTGATATCTACGCCGTGCTCTTTTAAATTTCGAATGTAGCCCATGCCGTCTGTGCTATGCCCAACTAGTACGCCATTATCGTTTACGACGGTATTGACAGCTCCTGAAAATTTGGCGCTGTCTGCTAATTCATCAAGAAACGGGAGAATTTTTGTCTTATTGGGCATGGATACATTAAAACCTTTAACATTTAACGCTCTCAGCCCTTTAATCGCATCTTCTAACGAGTCATTTCCTACCTCAAAAGCTAAATAAGCATAATTTAATCCCAGTTTCTTAAAGGCCATATTATGCATAGATGGTGATAATGAATGTCCAATTGGAGTTGCTAAAAGGCCGATGAGCTGAGTTTTGCCATTAATACGCCCTACGCTTTTCATGATTTTACCTCCTGTTTTATTAAAATTTCAGAAATACTTGTGGTACCTAGCCTGTACTTTTTAAGCTTATTTTCATTTACGATCAAACACATTTCACATTCATATACTACAGGTAATTAGATCGATCTAATTTTAACCTATACTCACTATTCACCAACCTTTGACAAGCCGCATTCAAAACCAAAACTGCTCTACTCACATGTAAAAAACAAGAAACCGCTTACAAGTTTACGGTTTTAATAACATACGTTTGACACGTACTGTACGTCTTACCTCCCTTCACAAGGCAGCATTTCTCAACATTACTCGAAACAAAGCTTTCACCTATACCTAGATTCTTTTATTAAATGACTGCATTAAACACCCGGTGAACCAAGACAACTCTTAGCGACCTTATGTATCATAGTATCACATTTTTTTAAAAGGAAAAATGTTTTTTTGTTACTTTTCAGAAAAATCTTTTTATTTAAAGAATTTCTTTATATTAAAATAAAGCTATAACCATAATTATAGCTTTATTCTTGAGCGTGGCTTTCTCTTCTCTTTTTCATCCACCAGCCTGCACCAACTGTCACTCCGATTATAAGAATAACAATTATTAAACGATCTACATCATGCAAATATTTTTGGATTTTTTCAATATCTCCAAGTCCTCCTACATAGAGCAAAAAAACAAACCACGGAAAAATGCCTAAGGTGCTGTATAAAACAAAGTCCTTAGATTTGATTTTACTAAGGCCTGCCAAATAGGTTATATAGTTTGCGATACTGATGGGACGAGAAATCGTAATACTCCATTTTCCATATTTATGAAACCATTTTTGGGCACGCTTTATATTTTTTTCACCAAACCAGCGCTTGGTAATAGATTCAAACCTGTATCCCATAACGAACGGAATATAGTTGAATGCGATATAAATAACGGTATTGACAGCTGAAACAATAAGGATTTTCCATATTGAGAGCTGCAGCACCGAGCCAATGAGCAAAATCGATAACGTACACGGAAAAGGAATTGCCGCAGCTTCGATTGCTGTAGCAATAAAGATGCCCACTATGCCTAAATTTTGTACAAAATCAATAAACCCCTGCACCTTTTTTCTCCTTTCAATCATACAAATTTCACGTTCTTTCATCATAACTCAAACTATTCAAAATTTCACGATTTCAAAGCAATTTTACTAGTAAAAAAAGCTCATACGCACCCGTTTGCTATATTTGATTATCTTCTATCATATGCAGTTCATAAGTGAAGTAACGCAAAAAAAGAAAATAGCAGAAAAAAACTCTTTTATTAGTTGTAATAAAAGAGTCTTTTCTGTCCTGCTATTATTTAACTTTAGTAATAATTTTCCCTTTCACATGGCGTTTTGAAAGCTCTTCTAATGCACTTGGCACTTCTTTTAACGAGATGATGCGCTCAATCATCGGAGCTACTTTCTTCTCTGCTACTAATGCTAAAAGCTCATCGCCCATTTTTGCTAAATCCGCTTGCGCAATCATGTCATCAATGTGGTGTGCAGCATTTAAAGCTACTTCATGATAAGAAGTCACCTTTGTAAAAGGCTTTACTTTTGTATAATCAGGTGCACCAGCAATATGTGCTAAATGTCCTCTATAGGCAATCATATCTAAAGAATCCGTTGCGTTCTTTGCGCTCACCGTGTCAAGCACAGCATCTACGCCGCGGCCATTTGTCAGCTCCAATACTTTTTCCACGACATTTTCCTCGCGATAATCAATTACATAATCAGCTCCTAACGACTTCACATACTCATGATTATGTGCTGAAGCTGTTGAGAAAACGGTTTTTCCAGCGTTTTTAGCAAGCTGCACGCCAAAGCCCCCTACACCTCCAGCTCCTCCGTGAATTAAGATGGTTTGAATATGGTTCATTGGAAGTTTACGAAATAGTGCTTCATACGCCGTGTAACCTGCAGTAGGCAAAGCAGCAGCTTCTTCAAATGTAACAGCATCAGGAATGCGCGAAATTGAATGAACAGTTGTAACCGCATATTCAGCATATCCGCCTTTTTTCATAAAGTCCCCGTGATAGACAACGCGGTCTCCTTTTTTCCAGTCAACTACTCCTTCTCCAACTGCATCAATTGTCCCAGCTACGTCTAAACCCAGAATGTGAGGATATGTCCAATGAGGGTTTCCGTTAGTAGCCGTTTTATAATCTACGGGATTAAGTCCCACTGCGTGAACTTCAACTACTACTTCCCCTTTATTTGGAAGAGGTTTTTCTATTTCTTCTACTTTCATTTCTGTCCATTTATTTTTATCTTGCAATAATAATGCTTTCACAGTCTAACTCTCCTTTTTAAATCATTTTCCTAGCGTTGCTTTTATTATTTTATCTAAAAATGATTTGCTTACTATTTTTATTTTAAAGAGAGCTTGTCTATAATACAAATTAGAAAATAAATAGATATCCATAAATAAAATTATAAGAAAGGATAGCATAAATGATTGATTTTGAATGGTATCGTAGCTTTATAAGCATTTACAAATATAGATCCGTTTCTGAAGCAGCCAGAGCGAGGATCTTAACTCAGCCGGCCATGAGTCAGCACTTAGCTGCTTTAGAAGCTGAAATAGGCGAAGGTTTATTTATCCGTGCACCGAGAAAGATGATTCCAACAGAAAAAGGTAAAGAACTGTACACGCGTATTGTCCCGTTAATTGAAAGTCTAGAAGCTGCTTCAATTGAATTAAAAATGACCGCTTCATCTCCCGACGCGCTGCCGGTCGTAAAAATTGGTTCTCCCGTAGAGTATTTTACCGAACAAGCTTTAGAAAGAATAAAAGATGCAGGTATCCGCTGCTACAGCCAGTTTGGTATTGCTTCTGTTTTACTTGAAAAGATACAAAACGACGAAATTGATATTGCTATTACAACCCAAAGATTGCAAATACCAGGAGTCGAATATACGGTCATTGAAGAAGAAGAGTTTGTCTTAACCGTCCCTCCTTCTTTTGAAATGACAGCTAGTAAAGACGTAGAAGATTTTTTATATAATCAGCGGTGGATTAGCTATGGTCTTGAACTTCCTATTATCAGGAGATTTTGGCGGCAACATTTTAAAAAACGACCTGAAATTCAGCCTCATCATGTAATTCCAAATCTTCAAACGGTGTTAAAAGCCATTCAGCATCACATGGGAATCAGCCTGCTTCCCCGCTATTTAATTCAAGAAGCGATTCGAGAAAAAAAAGTGAAAATCGAACTTGAACATTTAGCAGTAAAAAATCAGATCTTTCTTGCTTATAAACTTAAGCATCGCGATCATCCTACTATTCAAAAAACGATACGCTCGCTAAAAAAGAAGAGGTTGAGACATAACGACATGAATCCATTCTAAAGACGAACAAATAGGATATATGAACCGAACCGCTTGTGACACCGCAGTTGATTTCCATGCAAGAATTCGCTTTCCGAGGGCGAGCGCTGAGCTCCTCGTCGCTTATGCTCCTGCGGGGTCTCACCTGTTCCACTTTTCCCGCAGGAGTCTTCGCCTTGCCCTCCAGTCAACTGCTAGAAGGAACGAAGACAGATGAAACCTACGTTCACCATAACAAAAAAAACGAACCACTAATCAAACATCTTGATTAATGGTTCGTTTTTCACCTCGTCTAAAATCATTTTGTTCCAGCCTCTTCTTTTTTTGACAGTTGCTGTGCTGAATCTACTCCTACTAAATCTAAAAAGAAAATAAAAATAGGAATGCCAAGAATTAGCCCCCATACGCCCAAGAAGTGTTCACCAAACACTAAAATGATAAACGTAATGAACGTTGGCAAGTTTGTTTTAGATGACATGAGCTTTGGATTTAATACATAGCTTTCAAGTGCGTGAAGTACTACCACCATAATTAACACAGATAGTACTTTTACACCGCCTCCTAAACTGTAAGCGATTGTACAAAGTGGAATGAGTGAAACAAATACCCCAAGAACCGGCACTAGCCCTAGTAGAAAGACCATAACGCCAAGTGCAAGCAAATTAGGAAACCCTAACACCCACAGCGCAATAACGGATAAAATGCTGTTCACAAAAGCGATAATAAACTGAACTTCTATTACCTTGCCGAAGGAATTAACAAATTTTCTCCCCAAGTAGCCAGCTTCTTTGAAAAACCAGCCCAGCCTAGATTGTTCCAGTTGGACAAATAATCGGTGAATCCGCGACTTTTCAAGTAAAAAGAATAGGCTTAACAGGAGTGCTAAGAAAACTTGTGCACTTACTTTTCCAATATTAGATAAATAGCTGTATACTAAATCAATATTCTGCTGAATATTTTCTGGTGATTTGAATCTCTTTAGATTATCGATAATATAGGTGACGAATGTATTATCAGGGGGATGCTTGTAAAAATACATCAGCTTCTGTACAAGCTCGGTAACTTGCGTCATAATAACCGGGATATATACATACCCTACAATACCGAGGGCCCCAATCAGTGCGATATAGATGACGATGAGTATAAGCGTTGAATTAAGCGGAAGCTTTCTTCTTAACGTTTGTTGAAGACGACCAATTAAAAAGGTAAAAATAAACGTAAATAACAGCAGCTGAAGCATACTTCTAATGCTGACAAGTAAAACTGTAATGATAATAAGCGTAATGATGCGAACAGTAAGTTTGTTGTGAAGCCAACTTCTTGCAATATTCATGAAACCTTCAATTCTCCTATCTCTCTTTTTCCCAAGTCATTTGTATACATATAAATAAAACGGATACGCTAGACGCTCATATCCGCTTTCGCTATATATAGTGTATCATTTAATATTCAAATTTTACTATATTTCGGCGCTTTTTAGTATGTCTTTATTTTCTCTCCGCTATTCTTTTTCATTTTCCCATACATTATGATAAATTAGCTTGTCTAAATCCCTTCTTTTTTCCCAGTTTGCTTGTTCTAAGATTGGTTTCTCAGGATATTTATCTGTATAGCCAATTGACATGAGCGCTACAGGATCAATATGAGGAGGAATATGTAAAATGTCACGTACATCATTTTTCTTATAAAAACTTACCCACCCCATTGCCAGTCCTTCTGCATATGAAGCAAGCCACATATTTTGAATCGCACACGCAGTTGACATCATATCGGTTTCTGGAATTGAGTTTCTTCCGAGAACATGAGAGCCCCCTCTTGTTGGATCACACGTTACGCAAATAGTTAACGGCGCTTCTTTTAATCCTTGAATCTTTAGCTCTAAAAAATCTTCTTTCTTTTCACCTTCATAATGAATAGCCAGTGCTCTTCTCTCTTTATCTGCTGCCCAGGCAAGTTTATTTTTCACTTCTATATCAGATACTAATATAAAATTCCAAGGCTGCATAAACCCGACGGAAGGTCCGCTGTGAGCAGCCTGTAGAATGTTATAAACCGTTTCATTCGGAATCTCATCAGACAAAAATGTTCGTACATCTCTTCTTCCGTAAATCGCTTTGTATACCGCTTGCTTTTCGTCGTTTGTAAACGAGTTCATCTTCTTCAACCTCCATTAAACTCTCTTTTTAACTATTTTTCTAAAAAAACATTAAAAAAATGTGATCCAAACTTTATGTTTTCTCGTATTACTATATGAATCTATCATAAAGGAGGTTGCAAACATGTTCAACGACGTTTTAATGAACTTATTTAACGCGGTAAGCAGCATCATTAACACTATTGGATAATTTGATTGTACATATTTAGTAAGAGAGGAGGCATATTACATTGCTAAACGAGGTACTTATGAACTTTTTTAACGCAGTAAGCAGTATCATCAACACAATCGGATAAAAAAAGCACAAAGAAAAGGGTAACTGCCATTACCACCGTCTTTATGCTTTGCTTTACTAGTTCAAAATCATATATTTTACAATAAAAAGAACTCTTTGATTAGGAGTTCTTTTTACTTATCCTAACATGTTCCCTTTTATTTGTATATATGCCTTGCCAGTTCAACAGATTCACTTATATGTTGCAAGCATACACATAGGTCTGCAGCTCGTAGTGCAGTTCTTTTAAGTCTTCAGCTGCTTGAGTCAATAACTTCTTTCGCTGAGCTGTATACACATCTAGAATAGCTCTTTCTACTTTTACCTTTTCTTCATATAAAATATCTAACTTATCTTCATTTCCTTCAAGGGAAATAGGCTTTAACATAGCAAATTGATAAATGGGTTGTCCATAATCCAATTTTGTTAAAATAGAACTTACTAATACATCCTGCGAGCATTCATATACGAAGTTTAACAGCGTACTTAATTCTTCTAGACGAGAAATATCCAGCTCTGCATTTTCGTTGATCACAGCCCCTATATATTGAAAGCACTCTTCTTCTAACTCATTATAAATAGTTGTGATGCGGTGCAACACTTCATTCAACTTCATAAAGTTCCCCCTTCACACACGCTTCTTGATACAACCATATGACAAAACTTGATGTTTTATACTAACGAAAAAGCGAGGAATATAAACCTCGCTTCTTCTTTTCACCGATACATACTGGCAATATCTTCGATAAACATAAGCGGTTCTTCTTCTGTTAGTTGTTTAATTGGAGAATAATCCTCTCCACCAAAACTTTGATCTATGTCTTCAATAAATGAAGAAACTTCTTCTGACTCTTCACGATTAGCTGGCATTTCGTATTTTTGTAATTCTGTACGGTGCACGACGGATAAAATATGGCGAGGAAATTGCTGCTTTGTTTTTCCAAAACAGTATACCGGCTTGTGTTTCAAAAAGCGTTCTACTTCCTCTTGCCGGTTATAAATGCTTCCATGATCACCCCAAGCTACCACAACCAGTTCAGCATCTTCCACTGCTTTTTGAATATATTCACCTGTTCTTGTTCCAACAGCTTCTTCTTTTGAAAGCATGCGTAAAAACGAAACATGGTCGGTTTGATAGCTGAATAAATAAACGATTTCTAAGACTCCAAATCCCCACTTTTGCGCTAGTTCTATGCATTTGGATACAGCTGTATCATCGCTGTATTCATACGTATTTTCTGGAAATGACAAGATAAACGTAAGTTTACGTTCGTTTACTTCACTCCATTTGCATAATAGAGAGTATTTGTATGTGCCTGTTTCATCAAAAATAACTTCTTTTTTCACTGCTTCCATCCCCCTGCCTTCTTACAATCTTGTTACTTATCTATTGCAAATGAGCTAAGCAGTAATCGTAACCTTGACTGTTAAAAGTTTTATTTTATATGTATTTCAAAATCATGCCTTCATGACAACTTTTCTTCCATTTTTTCAAAAAGCAATTTTTTCTTCTATACATGCTTTTTACAGCTATTGAACATTCACATATACATCTTTCCTCTTTTCGGACCTCCAGTCAAAATAGATAAAATCAAAAGAATGGTCTATAATAAAGAAATAACCAATGACCTTTTCACTCATGTTTTTGACAGTTACGGATTTTTTCTCAGCAGGTATGTTCAAAACTGATCCTCTGAGAACATAGAAGATAAATTTGTGTAAAGAAAGGATTTTGTAAATGGCTACTACACACACATTTACAAGAGGAGAAGAAATTGCAAATGCGATTACACACGGCGTTGGAGCCGTACTCAGCATTGTTGGATTAACGCTTTTAATCGTACTTTCTTCGTTAGAAGGAACGCCTTGGCATGTTATCAGTTTTACTATTTACGGAGTAACTATGCTGCTTCTCTATGTCTCCTCTACGCTTGTCCATAGCTTTCCGGAAGGTAAGGTAAAAGATCTTTTTGAGATATTTGACCACTCTTCTATTTATTTGTTTATTGCCGGTACGTACACTCCATTTTTATTTATCGCAGTAAAAGGAACCACCGGCTGGACACTGTTTGGAATTGTATGGGGCATCGCTCTTGCAGGAATTGTATTCAAAGCTTTTTTTGTAAAGAAATTCCTTTTTATTTCCACCATTCTTTACGTATTTATGGGATGGATGATTGTGTTTGCTTGGGATTCGTTAACTCAAAACATTGCCCATCAAGGAATTGTCCTTCTCGTAGTTGGAGGCGTGTTGTATACAATCGGGGCCGTTTTTTACGTATGGCGAGGATTTCGTTTTCATCATATGATTTGGCATATGTTTGTTCTTGGCGGAACCGTACTCCACTTTTTAGCAATCATTTTATATGTATTGCCTATAACCAATTAAAAAAGGGCCCGAAGGCCCTTTTTTAATTGGTTATAGAATTCCTTACCACAGTTTTGCCATTTGAGTCACAAGCGTATAGACTCCTAGCACAGCCATAATAACGACCACAAAACCGCCAAAAACGGTAAGCCAAGTCGGATGCTTGTAATCGCCTACTATCTTCTTTTTATACGCCGCTATAAGCATTGTTCCGAGTGTAATAGGTAAGATTAACCCATTTAATGCTCCAGCTAAAATAAGCAGAGTGACCGGCTGACCAATCGTTAAGAAAACCAGGGTTGAAATCGTAATAAATGCAATGATAATCCAGTTTTCATATTTCTCAATCCTTTTGCTAAAGGATTTAATAAAGGAAACCGATGTATATGCCGAACCAATAACTGAAGTGATAGCCGCCGCTGCCATGACGACACCGAATAATTTATAGCCAATATCCCCTGCGGCTAACTGAAAAACAGAGGCAGGTGGATTATCAGGATTCAGTTTTAACCCTTGACTCAACACACCTAATGTCGCTAAAAATAGAAAAATTCGAATGATCGAAGCAATCGTAATACCTGATACTGCTCCTCTTGTTACTTCAGGAATCGCGGCTTTTCCTTTAATTCCTGCATCTAATAAACGGTGACCTCCTGCAAATGTAATATATCCTCCTACTGTTCCTCCTACAAGAGTAACAATCGCCATTACGTCAATGTGATCCGGCCAAAATGTTTTAGAGACTGCTTCTCCTAATGGCGGAGCGGAAGAAACTGCAACATAAACCATTAAAACAATTAATATTCCGCCCATTAATTGAGCAAAACGATCCATTAATTTTCCGGCTTCTTTGACTAAAAAGATTGCGATAGAAATGATGGCTGTAATGACTGCACCCGCTTTAGGAGAAATACCAAATAGCGCATTGAAGCCAAGACCCGCTCCTCCTACGTTTCCAATATTAAATGCTAAGCCTCCGATTACAATTAAAATAGCAATAAATAAGCCGAGACCTGGCAAAACACTGTTAGCGATATCCTGTGCTCTTTTTTCTGAAACGGCAATAATACGCCATACGTTTAGCTGAACGCCAATGTCTAATAAAATCGACAGTAAAATGACAAAACCAAAACTTGCGGCGAGAGCTTGTGTAAAGACCGTTGTTTGAGTTAAAAAACCTGGACCCACTGCTGAAGTAGCCATTAAAAATGCTGCTCCAAGCAGCACGCTCCAGTTGCGTTCTTTTTTCATGATGTCACCTCATTGTGGTTGAATAATGATTTGTTCTTCTTTTAGCTTGTCACAAATAGCTTTGGCAAATTCAACAGCATGTGCACCGTCTCCATGAATACAAACGGTATCTGCTTGAATGGGAATCTCTTCATTTTGCACAGTGAATACTTTCTTTTCTTTGACCATTTTAATTACTTGAGAAATAGCCGCTTCTTCATCTTGAATCACAGCGTTTTCAACGTTTCTCGGCGTCAGCATGCCGTTCTGTTGATAGGTTCGATCTGCAAATACTTCCTGAGACGTACGCAAGCCTATTTCGTTTCCGGCTTTAATCGATTCACTTCCAGCCAAACCATATAGAATAGCTTCCTCACTAACATTATAAACGGCTTCAGCAATAGCTTTAGCTATGTCTCGATCCCCTGCAGCCATATTATATAAAGCGCCATGAGGTTTCACATGATGAAGGGTCCCTCCTTCTGCACGTATAAAAGCTGAAAGAGCCCCCATTTGATACACCATTAAATCATAAGCTTCTCGAGGCGTAATTTTCATATATCTACGTCCAAATCCAGCTAAATCTTGCAATCCGGGGTGCGCGCCAATCGCCACATTTTCACTCAAAGCCAGCTTTACTGTTTCTCTCATAACCGAAGGATCTCCGGCATGAAAGCCACAAGCAATGTTTGCTGACGTTACATAGCGTAAAATTTCTTTATCATTTCCTAATCTATAGTTCCCAAAGCTCTCTCCTAAGTCACAGTTCAAATCAACGGTAGCCATCTTCTTCCCCCTTATATTTTCATTCGAAGTGCTCTTTTAATATGATTTATTTTCTTTTCCTGCTCCATATATAAATGCTGCGCTTCATCCAGTGAAATTGCTTGAAAAGAAACCTTTTTCCCTGGGGAAATTTGCGCCAGCGCTGAAAAATCTGCAGTTGCTACCTGTCCGATTCTAGGATATCCTCCTGTCGTTTGATGATCTGCTAATAAAACAATGGGCTGCCCTTCTTTTGGTACTTGAATCGTACCGAACGTCACAGCGCTAGAGAGCAGCTCTTTTTCTTGACCAAGGACTAATTTCTTCCCTTTTAGCCTATAGCCCATGCGGTCAGATTGAGGGGTAACGTCAAATTCTTGATTAAAGAAATGCTGTTGACTTTCTTTTGTAAACCAATCAAATTCCGCACCTTTCATCGTGCGGATAATAGACGTCTCGTATGAAGGAAGAAGTTTAGGATGAATCGTCCAAAAAGCCTGCTGAAAAGAGCGGTCCGTTTGCTTTTTCACCAGTTTCTTTATAATTGCTTCCCCTGTTTCTGTAGGAGGGTGGCTTAATACTTCGTCACCTGACTGTAATGCTTTACCGTGCAGCCCGCCTATCCGAGCGCGAAGTGAAGTAGATGTACTTCCCATAACTGCAGGAACATTAAAAGCACCGGAAACCGATAAATAAGAACGGCACCCTAAAGTCGGAACACCAAACTGTAGCACGCTCCCTTTTTTCACATATAAAGGCCGCCACATCTTTACGGCTTCATCATTAACAGTTGGCGATAAATCCCCTCCTGTCAGGGCAATCAAAGCATCTTGCTGAAATTCAATTTTTGGTCCCATTAACGTAATTTCAATAACCGGCTGGTTTTCTTGATTTCCTACTAATAAGTTGGCAATCCTTAAAGCAACTTTGTCCATTGCCCCGCTGACAATCATGCCGTCCTTTTGATATCCATGTCTGCCGATATCTTGAATCGTTGTTAATAAACCGGGACGTATCACTTTAATACTCATCTTCATCCACCTCCTTTTGGGCTTCATATTCCGTTTCAGAAATGGAAACAAATCGGATGCGATCACCTGCTTGAAGCAAGCTTGGCGAATCTTTTTCTGGGTTAAATAGTGTAAGAGGAGTACGCCCGATTAACTGCCATCCTCCAGGTGTCTCAATTGGGTACACGCCGGTTTGCATTCCTGCGATGCCAACTGACCCTTTTGGGATGCTGTTTCTCGGTGATTCTTTTCTTGGAGTCGCAATTTCTTCGCTCATCCCTCCCAAGTAAGGAAAACCAGGAGCAAAGCCTATCATATACACCAAATATTCTCCATTTGTATGAATGGAGATAACTTCATCAGGCGTTAATGAATGAAAAGCGGCTACTCTCTCTAAGTCCGGGCCGTACTTTCCTCCGTAACACACCGGAATTTCAATTTGTCTAGCGACCGCTTCAGATTTTTCTTCCTGGCGGAAAAGCAGTTCTTCAATATATGTAGATATTGCTGTGTAAGGATTTCTTCTTCCTTTTTCACTCATTATCCAAGGATCATAATATATTGTAACTGTTGCAAAAGCCGGCACATATTCAATCATTCCCTTACATAATGATTGCTCTAGCACCTCAGTAAATTGCTGAATACGTTTGTGTATGCCGAAATTAATTTCGTCTCCAAATGAAACGACAATGCCGCTGTCACCAAGAGGATAAAGTCGATAATCGTGACTCATTCCGTCTCCTCCTTTTTACTTAGTATTGTTTGAGCAGCTCCCTTTAATGCTGTAGTTAGATACATTCATTAGAATTACTAATGGAATTGTTGTTTTTAAATAACATTTTCTTATATATCTAATAAAAAAAAAGAACAATAAATCCCTATCCTGTATGGATAACATTATACAAATATAAAATAATCTTATGTTCTACTAAAACAAACTCCAAAGAAAAATTCAACCTTTTTAAAGTTTTATCGTCAAAAGGATTACGTTTTTTCAATTTTCCCCATAAAAAAACTGCTTTGTTTTTTATACTAAAGCAGTTTTTTGTAAACATGTACAAAAAGGAAAAACTCATGGGCAGTAAAACATTATATACCTCTTCGAGCAAAATCTACAAAACGAAACTTATCAAGACGATGACGTGATTCCGTATATTGAAAAAGGCTTGCATCTTCTAAATACACATAGTTTCTTACTACCACAATATGTTCATAGTCTTTTAAATCTAAGTAACACTTATCTTCGTCCGTCAGCTCGTCAACGGAAATTTCTTTTTTGGCAAAGCTTATTTTCAGCCCAAGATCTTTTTCTAAGTATTCATAAATAGAGCCTTTGCATATGTCTTTTGTGAGGTGAGGAACATACTTTTTATGAAAAAAATCTTTATCTAAAATAATTTTCTCTCCATCGATTTCCCGCGCTCGAACCACTTTCCATATAAGATCTTTTTTCGTCGCCCCAAGCTGTGTGCACAGATCTTGATCGGCCTTAACTAATTCAAATTCTTTTACAATAGTAGTCGATGTATGCCCTAGCTTTTCCGCCACTTCTTTGAAGCTAACAAGTCCTGATACTGGAAAATCAAAGCGTGATACGTCCAATACAAATGAGCCTTTTCCTTTCATTTTTTGAATGTACCCATTTTGTGAAAGTAAATTTAACGCTTTCCGTATCGTTTCACGAGACGTTTGATACTGTTCAACAAGCTCATTTTCAGAAGGAAGTTTTGTATTAGGACGCCAGTCACCACGTTTAATTTTATCGACTAACTGTTCGTAAATACTGATAAATTTATTTTCTTTCAATTGCCATCACCTATTTTACTTTCTATATATACCCAATTGTATAAAAAGAACGATAGATTGTCACCCATCGTTCTTTTTACTTTTTTCTCTATTTTTTTAAATGATACACGATTGATTCATACGGCCGAAGTAAGACTTGCTTGAATTCCTTTGATGAATCTTTGTAGTTAGACAGCAATATTTCACTATGATATCCTTCAAAAGTTATATCTTCTGGCAGTTCAAAGGCTGTTTCGCTGCCGTAGAAATTATTTATCACCAACAGCTTTTCATCTGCTCCATTTCGGATATAAGCGAAAATCTGCTCGTCTTCTCCAAGAATCAATTCATAGTTTCCATAGGTGATAATGTCGTACTGCTTGCGTAATGCAATAAGTTTTTGATAAAAATAAAAAATTGAATCTTCATCATCTAACGCTTTTTCTACATTAATTTCACGGTAGTTATCGGCCGGATTGATCCATGGAGTTCCTTTTGTAAAACCTGCATTTGGCTCATCGCTCCATTGCACCGGTGTACGGGAATTATCTCTTGATTTATGTTTTAAAATCTCCAAAATTTCATTTTCGTTCATTCCTTGTGCACGTTTTATCTCATACACATTTAATGACTCCACATCTCTATATTCATCAATAGAGGAAAACTTCGGGTTTGTCATACCTATTTCTTCCCCTTGATAAATATAAGGTGTTCCCTGCATCAGATGAATCGTTGCAGCGAGCATTTTGGCAGATTTATTATGATAGAGTTCATCGTTTCCATAGCGGGAAACAACGCGAGGCTGATCATGGTTGCACCAAAATAGTGCATTCCATCCCCCTCCTTTATTCATCTCCGTTTGCCAAGTTGATAAAATCTCTTTTAATTTAATGAAATCAAAATCTGCTAGCGCCCACTTTTCTCCGTTTGGGTAATCGACTTTCAAATGATGAAAATTAAACGTCATGCTAAGCTCGCCCCGGTCCGGATGAGAATATTGAATACAGTGGTCAACAGTTGTCGACGACATTTCCCCAACGGTCATGCTATCGTATTTTGAAAAAACTTCTTGATTCATTTCTCGCATATATTCGTGAACGCGAGGACCGTCGGTATAAAATTTCCGTCCATCTCCTGGCGCGATAGAACCATCATCATCTAAAAAGCGCTGATCTTTTGAAATTAAGTTAATAACGTCCAGACGAAATCCATCTACTCCTTTTTCAAACCAAAACGTCATCATATCGTACACGCTGCGGCGCACACGCTCATTTTCCCAGTTCAAATCCGCTTGCGTGACATCAAACAAATGCAGATAGGATTGTTCTGTCAACTTATCATGCTCCCACGCCGAACCTCCAAATTTTGAAACCCAATTCGTCGGAGCACTTCCATCTTCTTTTTGATCTTTCCAAATATAAAAATCTCTGTACGGGTTATCTTTCGATTTTTTAGCTTCTTGAAACCATTCATGTTCAGTTGACGTATGATTAACGACAATATCCATGATGATTTTAAGATCCCGCTTATGCGCTTCTGTTATTAAACGATCGAAGTCCTCCATTGTTCCGTATTCTTCTTGAATAACAAAATAATCACTTATATCATATCCATTATCCCGCTGCGGCGATTTATAAATTGGCGTTAGCCACACAACGTCTACACCAAGCTTTTTCAAATAATCTAGCTTTTCAATAATACCAGCTATATCACCCACGCCGTTGCCAGTCGTATCGTAAAAGCTTTTAGGATAAATTTGATAGACAACCGATTTTTCCCACCAAGGTTCTTGCATTTTTAACACCACCATTTAATTCTTTGGATTATGTTGAAACGATTCTGTAGCCGCGACAGTTGATGTAACGGTTGATTTTTTCTGAAGCTTTCCAAGTGTTAACGTTAAAAGAAACGGCACCACAATTACGATTACCATTCCAATAATAAAAGCTGACCAGCTCTGTGGAACAATCGATAACGGAGCTGGGATACCACCAATTCCCACCGATGCTGCTTTCACTCCAGCCACGGATATGACGACACCTGCAATAGCTGAACCAATCACTGCAGAAATAAAAGCAAATCTAAAGCGTAAATTCACGCCAAACATTGCAGGCTCCGTAATGCCAAGCCAAGCTGAAATCCCTGACGTTAAAGACAGTCCTTTTAATTTCTCATCGTCTTTTGAAAGAACCATTATCGCGAAAGCCGCAGAGCCTTGTGCAATATTAGATAATGCTACCATCGGCCATAAGAACGTACTTCCTACGCTTCCAATCAGCTGTAAATCTACGGCCAAAAATGTATGATGCATGCCTGTAATAACAAGGGGAGCATATAAGCCTCCGTATACAAGCCCTCCAATAAATGGAGCCGTTTTAAACAGCCATACAACTGCACCTGTAATCACATTTCCTATTGCAAACGTAATCGGACCAATCACAATAAAAGCGAGAAACCCTGTTACTAAAAGAGCTACAGGCGCTACAATTAAAAGCTGAAAACCATCCGGTATTCGTTTTCGTAAAAACAATTCGATTTTAGCTAACACAAACGAAGCAGCTAGCACAGGTAAAACCTGCCCCTGATAGCCAACTTTCTCAACGTGCAGACCAAATAAATTCCACGTATCGATGCTTCCTTTTTTTAATGCTTCTCCATAAGACCAGGCATTTAGCAAATCAGGATGGACCAGCATGAGCCCAAGGACAATTCCAAATAAAGGACTTCCTCCAAAACGCGTAACAGCTGACCATCCTATAAGAGCCGGCAAAAAGGCAAAAGCCGTATTAGCAATTAAATTAATCATGCTCGCGAAGTCTTTCCACTGTGTATGAACATCTACGATTGATTTATCATCGTAAAAAATTCCGGCTCCTGTTAATACATTATTGATTCCCATTAATAAACCCGCGGTTACGATGGCCGGTAAAATGGGAATAAAAATGTCAGCTAATGTTTTTATTGCGCGCTGCAGAGGATTTAAGTTTTTAGCCGCTTCGTTTTTCACTTCCTCTTTTGACAGTTCACCTATTCCTGTAAGCGTCACCATCTCTTTATATACTTTATCAACCGTGCCTTGACCAATAACAACTTGAAACTGGCCGTTTGTAGAAAAAGATCCTTTTACTAATTCGTGCTCATCTAGCATACGTTGATTGACTTTACCTTCATCTTTTAAAACAAGTCGAAGACGCGTTACACAATGCGTTGCAGCAGAGATATTTTCTTTTCCGCCAACGGCTTCTACAATGCGTTCAACAGATTCTCGATTCATGTCTTTTCCCCCTTGTTTCCGTTTTCATTTTACTCTTGTATTTCCTATCCCCCATATAAATCTCACCGCAAACCTGTATATACAAGTTTTATGTTTTTATTCTAACCTGTATATACAAGATCGTCAACAAAAATAAAATTACTTCTTTTTCATTTCATGATATAGTCAAAAAGCAAAGTATATGGAAGGAGACGTTACAATGCTGCAAGTAAGATTAATGGGAAAACAAGAAGAAATTAATGAAGCGATCAAACAGTTTGCACAGAACTACCATATAGAACATCAGTCAAAAGAATATACGCGAAGCGCTAATCCAAAGTACGAGCGCAAAAAAGATACTCGGGTGTATCTTTCCATGCATTTAAAGGATAAATAAAAAGCACAAGAGCATAGCATGCTCTTGTGCTTTTTATTTTACATCGAAACAATTTGATGGGAATGATAGTTCTCAGGATCCGTAACTTTTTTTGTTAACTGAATTATTTTTCGTAATTCATCAATTGGAACTTGCCCAGGAGCTGAGCTGCTTTTCCCTACAGCGAAAGTAACAGAAGAGCCATACATCCACCCGACGATTCGGGTAATAGCTCCTAACCCTCCCATCGACATGGTAATGAGAGGAATGCTGAGCTCTTTTTCAGCCTCTCTTGTAGCTTCTAATAAAGTTAAAACATCTTGATTGTTCTGAGGCATGACAGCTGCTT
The DNA here is from genome assembly GCF_042787905.1 of Priestia sp. YIM B13551. NCBI lineage: Bacteria > Bacillati > Bacillota > Bacilli > Caryophanales > Bacillaceae > Priestia > Priestia sp. YIM B13551. Next base: position 362,772 of record NZ_JBHZOX010000003.1, on the reverse strand, counting down.
TCGCTGCATCTGCTCCGTAAAATTCAGCTAGAAATAAGCTTTTAAAAATTTCCGCTTTAGGAGGAGTAAAAGAAAAATTATGATAAGAAAGCACAAGTTTCTTATTATTTCCCTTGGAAACTTCACGTAAATAGCGGATATGCTCTGGCTGATTTGATACTTCAAAATCAATAATTGCTACATATGGATGCTTACATACCTCTGCAAGTATCGCTACTACTTCCTTTTCTGATAAGGAAATAGGCTGCCCCCCTTCTTTTTGAGAACGTACAGTAAGCAAAATAGGCGTGCGCTCGCCATTTTCATATATATCTTTAGCTGCAGAAAGGACGCTGTTTATATCTTGAATTTCTTCGTAAAAATCTAAGCGCCATTCAATTATATCCGGTTTTTTTAATAGAATTTCCGCTAGTTCTGTTAAAAGCTCTTTGCGATCTTTGCCCACTAAAGGCGTACAAATAGATGGAGAATGAGTTCCTTCTCCTCGTCCTAACATAGGAACAGCTCCTTTTTATCAAAGTTAAATGTTTCCGTTTTCATTTCAGCATTTGTTCCATACTTGTTAAACAGATACATGGTGTACTTTCTTATCCGGTGAGTAAATATCCATGATGTTCCAATGTCCTGACGTTGGTACAGGATTGTTTAACATCGCTACATCAATTACAACTGGTTTATTAGAAGCAACAGCTCTTTGAAGTGCCGGTTTAAACTCTTCGGCTGATTGAATTTTTATGCCTTCTACTCCATAAGCTTTAGCGATACTTGCAAAGTCAGGAGAATATACCTCTCCATCTTTTTCAAATATCGTGCCTAGAGTGGTTCCAAAATGTGCTTTTTGCAGTCCCGCGATCGTACCAAACGCAAAGTTGTTCATAATGATCCAAACCACAGGAATATTCTCTTCGGCTGCCGTAGCAAGCACAGCTGGATTTTGGCCGAATCCCCCGTCTCCTACTAGAGAAACAACTACTTTATCAGGCTGAGCTACCTTTGCTCCTAAAGCTGCCGGCGCTCCAAATCCCATTGTGGCAAAGCCTCCTGGAGTTAATATACTTCCAGCTTCATAGATTGGAAACTGCTGTCCTACCCCATTCTTATTCCAGCCTACATCAGTAGTAATATAGGCATCTTTCGGCAGGACTTCGCGAACTTCATTTAAAATTCGCTGCGGCTGCATTGGGAATGAATTGTCGTGAATATATTCTTCATTGCTAGCTTTAAACTCTTCACGATAAGAAGCAATCTCTTTGATTAATGCTTCATTTTTTACTCCTTCCGGAATAAGCTGTTTAGCTACGCGATTTAAGACTTTAAGGGCTTGTTTTAAATCAGCCACTGCACCGATTTCGGCAGGGTAATTACGCCCTATCTCGCTAGGATCAATATCAATATGAAGCAATTTTGTTTGTGAAAAATCAAACGTATATTCCGGCTCCCAGGAGCTAGAATCTGCTTCTGCAAATCGTGTTCCTAATGCTAAAATATAATCAGCAGTCCGACACTTTTCATTAATAAACTTCGTGCCCCAAAAACCAGTCATCCCTAGAGTCAAGTCATGATCATCTGGAAGTGCTCCTTTGCCCATTAAGGAGTGGGCTACCGGAATGTTCAAGTGGTCCACAAGCTCTTTTAATTCATTTGCTGCATCTGCTAATAGGATGCCTCCGCCTACATATAACACTGGATTTTTAGCATTAATTAATTTTTGTACAATACTCTTTGCCGTTTCATCATCGATAGAAGGTTTTTGCAAAGATTTCGTTTGGCGATGCAATCGGTCAAATAAAGAAACATCGATCTTTTTTGAAAAGATATCCATAGGTACAGATACTAATACGGGGCCAGGATTTCCACTTTCCGCTAGTAAAAATGCTTTCTCTAATATTTCTGGAAATAAATCTGGACGGTCAACTCTCCATGCACGCTTAACGAATGGACGATAAATTTCATATTGCGAAGCATCAGCATGTAAATTTACCTCTTGATGCGGATGCTTTCCATAATAATGAGTAGGAACATCACCAGCGATGACAACCATTGGAATTGAATCTAACGCTGCATTGGCTACACCTGTAGCAGCATTTGTTAAGCCAGGACCTAAGTGACTTAATACTACTGCTGCTTTTTTCGTCACACGTGCATAGCCATCAGCTGCATGCGCTGCAATTTGTTCGTGTCGAACGTTGATAAATTTAATTTTGCTTTCTTCTAAGGCTGTTAGTACCGCTATGTTTGTATGACCACACAAACCAAAAATATGCTCGATGCCTCGTTCCTCAAGATAATTTACTAATTGATGTGATATTAATTTTTCCATTGTATATCCTCCTTTAAATTCACTATATATTTTTTCAGGTAATAAACTCAGCTACGATAGCTGCAGGACAATCATTTTTGTTTCTGTCATATCTTCAATCGCAAATCGAGGTCCTTCTCTACCAACGCCGCTGTCTTTTATCCCGCCGTACGGCCAATGGTCGAGTCGAAAATTAGAGGTCCCATTAATCACAACTCCTCCTACTTCTAAAGATTCAGCAACACGGTAAGCTAAATCCATTTGATTTGTAAACAGCCCTGCTTGCAAACCGAATGATGAATCATTTGTTTCCCGAATAGCCTCTTCAATATCTTGATAAGGAATAATGCTTACCACAGGCCCAAACACTTCTTGACACACTACTTTGCTTTGTTTAGGAGGATTTAATAGAACAGTAGGTTCTATAGAAGCCCCTGTCTTTTTGCCGCCGCATATCAGCTTTGCACCTAGAGCGACTGCTTCTTCAATCCAAGCCAAAACTCGGTTTGCTGCTTTTTCATCTACTAAACATCCAACATCCGTCTGCGGCAGCAGAGGATCACCAACTTTTAAAGACGTTACCTCATTCTTCAGAAGCTCTGTAAATTCAGAAACAACTGAGTCATGTACATAAATACGCTGAACTGAAATACAGCTTTGACCGGAGTTGCTAAACCCTGTTCTCCCGCACATTTCAGCAGCTTTCTTAATGTCGGCATCTTCATGAACAATTGTTGAAGCATTTCCTCCTAATTCTAGAAGCACTTTTTTCATTCCAGCCAGTTCACATATATTTCTGCTTGCCACTGTTCCACCGGTAAAAGAAATTATATTTACACGGTCATCTTTTACGATTTGCTGTCCTGTTTCTACTCCCCCTAAAACCATATTAATAGCGCATTCAGGCATTCCAGCTTCTAATAATAGAGCTATAAATTCTGAAGCAACTAAGGTTGTTTGCGGAGCCGGTTTTAAAATAACACTGTTGCCAGCAGCAAAAGCTGGTCCAATTTTGTGGCATACTAAATTCAAAGGTGCATTAAAAGGAGTAATAGCAGCAACAACCCCGACAGGCACACGGAATGTCGAAGCTATCGCTTTTCCCCCTCGTTCGGAAGCATCTCCTGGTATCGTTTCACCGATAAGCCTTTTTGCTTCTTCCGCAGATTGTTCTAATGTTTCTACAGATCGAGATACTTCATCCAACGTATTCTTCAACGGTTTTCCTAACTCATTTGAGATGAGAGAAGCAAACTTTTCTTTTTGCTTTTCCAAAAGCCGTGCTGCTTCTTTTAAAATTTTGGCCCTTTCATAAGAAGACAGACTCGCAATTGTTTTTTTAGCTTCATAGGCGGCTGATAGCGCTCGTTCAACATCTTCTGGCGTTGCTATAATTTGCTCACCAATTACTTCCTGCGAATACGGACTTTTAATACTTACTGCTGATCGATTACCTTCAAGCCATTCTTTATTTACATAAGGCCTTGCTCGTCTAAAGCTCATTGTTATCTCTCCTTTTAACAATTGACCTGACTGCTATTTTTAGATCGATCTATTTTTATATTTAGATCGATCTAAAATTTAATGCAGTTTTCTATAAATCCTATTGATTTAAAGTAACAACTCGTTTTGTAAACGTTATCATAATCCTACAACAGAAATTTTAATCTAGCAATAGAAAATTAAAGAATTTTCTAAAAATATTCATTGATCCTGAGTTCAGTTTGCCTATACTCGCTTACGTAGTCTCACATTCACTTCCTTTTTTTTCTTACATACACTGTAGGAGTATGTAAGATAGCAGCACTGTCAATATGACAAAGATTTATGATTGTGATCGAGCTTAACTATTACTTATTTATTTTCGTTACAGCGTATCACCATCTGTTGACTAACAAAAATTTTATAAACGTCAGCTGATACTTGCTTCTTAGGACATAATATACCTTTCACTGTTTTTACAAACAGTAAAATTTGTATTATAATTCTAATAACTAAAATACAAAATAATAAGTTTTTTATTGTTAAAAACAGAAAGAGGCTTTGAAAAATGACTTACAGCGAGATGTCTCTTAGAGAAAAAAGCATTGTATTTATTGGCTTTATGGGCGTAGGTAAAACAACAATCGGCGAACTAGTCGCTAAGAAATTATACAGAGATTTTGTCGATATAGACCAAGAAATTGAAAAAATGTTTCAAATGCCTACATCACAAATTTTTAAAGAGTTTGGTGAAGAGTTTTTCCGAAATAAAGAAAAAGAAGTAATTAGCCAGTTATCTCAGCAGCGTTTAAAAATTATATCCGTTGGCGGAGGCGCATTTCTTCAAGAAGAAATTCAAAAAATATGCTTATCAAATTGTATTGTATTCTTTTTAGACCTTTCATGGGATTCGTGGAAAGAGCGCATCAGCCTTATTATTGACAGTCGCCCTGTTTTACAAGGAAGAAGTCTAGAGGATATTGAAGAATTATTCTATACGCGACAAGCAATCTATTCCAACCACCACTCCAAAGTAGAAACTGACAATTTGGATATTGAAGAAGTAGCAAATTATATTGTTGATTCCTTGAAAATGGCTTGGGATATTTATGAACCGTCTAAATAATTCACAAGGAAAAGAAGCAGTTCATTAACTGCTTCTTTTTTTTGATGACGATTCTCGAACAACTAACTGAGGCGTTAAAATAATGCGATGATGATGTTCTTTTTTATCAACAATTTGGTTATGAAGACACCGTGCAGCATCTTTTCCTATTTGTCTTGCAAAAGAAGAGACGGTTGTTAGAGTAGGGTGACATACGGATGATTCCATGACATTATCAAATCCCACTACCGCTATATCTTCTCCCGGAACAATCCCTTTCTCTTTTAAACCTTGCATAACACCAAATGCAACTAAGTCGCTAAAACAAAAAACTGCTGTTGGAGGTTCAGAAATGTTCAATACTTGATGAGCAGCTTCTACACCGCCGCTTCTTGTCGGACCGCTCGGAATAACAAGCTCTTCATCAATAGAAATCCCTGCGTTCTCCAGAGCTAACTGGTAACCTTCCATTCGTTCCTTCCACGTTGTAGAACCCGTTGTTCCTCCTAAAAATGCAATTCTTTTGTGTCCCTGTTGAAGTAGATGTTGAACCGCTTTTTGAACGCCTAAGCTATAATCTACCCCTACATAATCTGACTCCACCTCAGGCAATTCCCTTACTGCTAGTACTGAAGGAACATCTAAATGCTGAATTTTTCTTATCGTATCTTCCGATGTACCCGCAACAGGACATAAAATAATGCCTCCTACCCGATGCTCTAGCATCGTAGAAAGCAGCTGATCCTGTCGATTATCCGAATCAAACGTCGTACCTAAAAACACCGTATACCCGTCTTTCTCGAGCTCCTCATGTACTCCAATTAACAATTCTGTAAAAAACGTATTAGATATATCCGTAATAATAACTCCGATTGTTGATGAAGTTTGAGATCTTAAATTTGCTGCAATTCGGTCATATACGTATCCTAACTCTTTCATCGAAGCTAGAACTTTTTTCCTTGTTTTTTCAGAAACACTTGGACTATTTCGCACAATAAGCGAAGCGGTAGCTCGAGATACTCCCGCGTGTTCTGCCACTTGTTGTAAGGTTACACGTTTGCGTTTACTTTGTTTCAATTTATTCCACCAACCCTTTATAACGCACCTTTTATAATTATTTTACAATTATCTAAAATAAAAGAAAAGCTTCATTCTTTCACGATGTTCCCTGACAAGGACTCAGTAACAAAAAAAGACGTAGCTTAATGCTACGTCTTTTTTCATTCCTAATGGGAACTCATATAAAAATTGATAAAAAAGGCAATGGTGATTACATACATCATCCAATGAATTTCGCGATGGCGTCCTGTAAACAGTTTAATCGCTGTGTATGAAATGAAGCCGAATGCTAACCCTTCTGCAATGCTGTAGGTTAACGGCATCATGACAATTGTTAAGAAAGCGGGAACAACCTCAGTAAAATCGTCGAAGTTAACGTTTCGAATGTCACTTAGCATAAGCGAACCAATAATAATGAGTGCTGGAGCAGTAGCAACGCTTGGGATAAATTGAATGAGCGGTGCAAAAAACAAGGTAAATATAAATAAGATGGCAACCGTTAATGCCTTTAAGCCGGTACGTCCTCCTTCTGCAATACCTGTTGCATTTTCAATATACGTATTTAACGCTGTGCTTCCAAAAATAGCACTCGCCATTGTACCGATTGAATCCGCTGCAAGCGCACGGTTTAATCCTGGAATTTTACCGTTTTTATCTACTAAGTTTGCTTTTTTAGATAGTCCAATCAATGTCGCTAGCGTATCAAATAATTCTACGATGGTGAAAGAAAATACAACTGAAAAAATACCGTAGGCAACTGCACCTTTTAAATCCATTTGAAAGAATGTTTCTCCGACGCTTGGCGGCGTAGCTGAAAAGACGTCTTTCACCGAATGAGGAACTGCTTGTACTCCTACAATCATCGCTAATATTGTCGTAGCAAAAATACTTATAATGAGAGCGCCTTTTACATTTTTAGCCATCAGCACAGCTGCTAATATCAGCCCAAAAATAGCCAGTAAGGGGCCTTTATCCATGACATTTCCAAGCCCTACAAAAGTAGACTCGTTTGCCACAACTAATCCAGCGTTTTTCAAACCGATAAACGCAACAAAAAGACCAATTCCAACTGCTATGGAAGACTTTAATACGTTCGGAATGGCATCAATAATCTTTCCACGTATTCCTGTTACCGTTAAAACAAAAAATAAGACCCCGGATATAAAAACTGCTCCAAGTGCCGTTTGCCATGACAATCCTTGTCCTAATACTACTGAATACGTAAAAAACGCATTTAAACCCATCCCTGGACCGGTTACAATCGGGAAGTTTGCCCACAGGGCCATCAGTAACGTACTAAATACAATGGCGTAAATGGTAGCTGCAAGAGCCGCTTCACGGGGGATACCCGCGTCAGACATGATAATGGGGTTGACGATTACCATATAACTGACCGTCATAAAAGTTGTAAGTCCTGCTAGTATTTCTTGTTTTGGTGTTGTGTTGCGCTCTGATAGTTTAAACAAGCGCTCTAATATTCCGTTACGCTCCAACACGCGCGCCTCCCTACTTCTAAAAAAAATAAAAAACCCTACCTATTCAAATGTCCTAAAAAGGACACGATTTAGGAGGATTTTACGTTACAAAGTAAAATCTTTTGTCCTATTATAGTCTTAATTTGTAGATATGCAAAGGTAGAAAACGCTATCATTATAAAAATTTTTATCTTCCGTTAGTTTGGAATTTTGAAAATTTATTTCTTCTATCCCTTTAGTCTGTGGCAAGAGTGCTCTTTTTAATCATTTATACAAAAAAAGAGATTGAGACATAACTAAATCAATCCCATCTAAAGACGATCAAATTGGATAAATGATCTGGACTGCTTGTGACACCGCTGTTGATTTCCGTACAAAGCTTCGCTTTCCGCGGGCGGCCGATGAGCCTTCTCGTTGCTTGCGCTCCTGCGGGAGTCTCATCCCTTCCGCTTTTCCCGCAGGATTCTACGCCTTGTCTCCAATCAACAGCTAGAAGCAACTAAACAGATTAAACCCACGTTCACCATGACAACAAAAAACTCGAATTATTAATCAATAATTCGAGTTTTACTTCAACTAAAATACTTTTATCCCGGCCTCTTCTTTGTTTTACATCTTATGATTATGAAATTAAAAGCGGGATTCTTTTTAAAAGACGATCAATCGAATGATTTGCTTCTTTCAATACAATTCCTTGGTCAATTGTTTTCAGCACGCGATTTTCCATCACAATTTCTCCATCAACCATCGTTAGTTCTACATCTCCTCGCGTTGCTGAATACACAACTCTGGAAATAGGGTCTACGCCGTAAGATGGAAAGGTATGAAGCTGATTTAAATTTAAAATAGCAAGATCCGCTTTTTTCCCGACCTCTAAACTTCCAATTTCTTTTTCAAGCCCAACTGCTTTCGCTCCGCCGATTGTAGCCATTTCTAGCACGTGCTTTGCATTCATGGCCGTTGGTCCGTACGAGGGTTTATGAATCGTAGCCGCCAGCCTCATTTCGTTGAACATATCCAAATTATTATTACAAGGAGCACCATCAGCGCCAAGACTTAAAAATACACCTTGCTCTAATAAACCGGGCACATCTGCGATTCCGGATGCAAGTTTTAAGTTTGATCCTGGGCAATGACTGACTTTTACTCCTTGATTCTTAATAATTTGCTTTTCTTGATCATTTAGCCACACACAGTGCGCTAAAATAAGGCGCTCATTGGCTAATCCTAAATGGTCTAAATACATAATATTTCTCATACCCGTTTCAGCTTCTACGATGCGAATTTCTTCTTGATTCTCAGAAGCATGAGTATGGACATGAACATTATAGGCAGCTGATAAATGGCTCACTTCACGCAGCAAATCTTCCGTACACGACAGCACAAATCTTGGGGAGAATGCGTATCGAATACGACCGTTATTTGAATTATGCCATTTTTCAAGCAGCTCTACACTTTCTTTGATCGAGTCAGCCGTTGTCTCCTGCAGAGCTTTTGGCAGATCATCGCCTTTTTTATCCATCATTACTTTTCCTGCAAGAGCTCGGATTCCACTTTGAGATATAGCTTGAAAAGCAGAGTCCGTATGATGAACAGTTTCCATATCTACAATTGTTGTAGTCCCGCTTTGAATGAGTTCGCCGATCCCTAACATTGCTGAATAATAGATAGATTCTTCATCATGTGAAGCTTCAAGCGGCCATATTTTCTTCTTTAGCCAGTCTAGCAGCTCTAAATCATCTGCTTGCCCTCTAAAAAGCGTTTGACATAAATGAATATGAGTATGTATAAAGCCCGGCACAATTGTTTTATTTGCTGCGTCAATGACTTTATCTACCTTTTCCGGATGCAGGTTTTTCCCGATGGCTGCAATACGATTTCCAACAATATAAAGGTCACCGTAAATAATATCATTCTTCTCATTCATCGTAATAATCTCTGCATTTTTAATTAATGTGTGCGTCATACCTTCTTTCCCCTCTTTCGTAACATCTATCTATTTCTAGCTCAAGCCGAACACTAACATCTTCAAGCAATCTTTCTTACACTGGTCTTAAATATATATGGTGCATGCTCTGAGTTGAATAAGTGTAGGTAACCTCATGCGCGATAGAGAGTTTGGGTAAAAAAAATTCCTAGCTGATTATACAGCTAGGAGGTTGGATTTATGATAAAATCCCAAGTCCCTTTTTCAAGAGGTTATACGAAATCGCAGGAGAATAATGTGATCTTGTATTTATAATATGGTGTTTTCAGTCTATATACCAGTTTTTTGTCAGAAGTTCTAACATTGTTTTTTTTATTCTTTTTTATTATGTGACTTTTCTTAACACCCTTATTTTTCATGTTATGCAATTTATTTTCGTTTCTTCTATGTAATATTTCCTAAAAATAAAGAATCTATCTTCTGTTTCTATACAAAACAGAAAAGTTATTTTATGATTTGTATGATTAAAAAACTACAAATCTATATTTTAGGGGTGATTAACTTGGAAAAAATAAATGTTGGCTGCCGTTTTACGCTTTCCGTTATGAGTGATAACTTTATCGATATTATTTTAGGCGCACTAAACGAAGTGGATATGTCTAAAGTTCAGCGAAAAACAGACCGTGTTAGTACGTTTATTGAAGGAACTGCCAAAGACGTATTTGAAGTTGTGCAAGCCGTTTATAAAAGTGCTGGAAAATCAGGAAAGCATATTGTGCTGAATGCCACGTTTTCAACAGGGCAGCACGAAGAATATTTCGAAGAAAGAAAAATAAAACCAAAAGAAAACATGTCTTCAAACCAACAGCTTTGTGCTTCGTTCCCTGTATCCACTCAATTTTCTTTGTATCCATTAGATACGCCGCATTATGTAGACATCATCAAAAGCGGAATTGGCGCAGTTAAACAACAGGGAGTATTTGCCGAAACCGTGCCTTTTGCAACAGCTTTAGAAGGAGATGTGGATAAAGTATTCGCTTCTCTATACGAATGTTTTATGAAATCTGTACAGCAAGCTCGTGTCGTGATGACAGTTAATATGTCAGCACACAGTCCTTCTTCAAAACGATAAATTACTTCTTATCTATTTATAAAGATAGAATACTAGAAAGGATTTATATAAATATGGCTACAAAAAGAACGTTTTTTTCTTTTTTCCTGATAAGTGCGTTATTATGTCTATTAGTCGTACCAAACTCTGTTATGGCTAGTGAAAAACCTGCACATTTAACGCTTGCTTCTTACACGCAGTTCTTGAAAGCGCAAAGTGATAAAAGTTCACTGTATGAATTTTCAAAACTGTCGCGTCAACAAAAACAAAAAGTTGTACAATCACTAAAGGATCCATCTCTGTTAAAAATGGATATTGAAGAGACTAGCGGCACAGTCGAAGCTGCAAGTACAGCAGCATACGGAGCAAGAACGGCTTCACCTTTATTCAAAACAGCAGCTTATACGGCTTCTTATAAAGCGGCTGGATTTACAACAACAAAACTAACGGTGTATGTAGACTATTACACGAAAAACTCATCGGTGACTTCAGTCAAAAGTGTACGAGGCGTCGTCACGAAAAATGTAAACCCCCTTGTGTCTATTTCAAAAAAGAGCTCAAAATCTTGGGTGCAAAATAATCGAGCCTACGGGCGAATTGACTGGCAGTGGAAAATTGCAGCTAAAAATGCCGGAATCAAAAGACAAACTGCTTACGGTACAGCTTCCGGCGCTTCAGGCGGATCAACAGCTACAGTTAATTGATAAAGAGGAATAAATAATGAAAAAAATGATGTGGTGGATTGTTGGTATTACGATTGGAGTACTTTTACTAGGAATTCTGGTAGGTTATTTATCATTTTACAGCATATAAAAACAGCAGGTAATTTCGCCTGCTGTTTTTTATCTAAATGTCATATTCTTGTCATAAAATTAAAACCTCCACTTACAGTGTCTAAGTGCCTGTAAGAAGAGGTTGGGATCACAATTGTTAGTAAGCCTGGTCTCTTCTTATCTTTCAAGCACTGCTTGTGGGAGTTGGCACGGTTCTATAAAGTCCGTTGCCGAGGTTTCAAAGGGCCTATCCCTCCACCTCTCTTGATAAGAAGTTTGTCGAATTTTGTTGATAATTGTTGATAAGATAAATATTATGTTACATGCTGCACAAACAGATGTCAACTACTTTTCAGAAAATTCTTTTCCCTCTAAAACTATGATATCGCTACCATTACTATGACAACTAGGTTACAAATATATAATTTTTTTATCACGCTTTTACAGCTGACTTTTTCTCAAAAGAAGTGATAGCCTCATCTAGCATGCGAATGCCGTCATCTATCTGTTCTTTTGTTACAGTAAGCGGAGGTACCATGCGAATAACTTCACTTGCATTTCCGCAAAAATAAAATAACACGCCTTTTTCTAAAGCTAAGTCCAAAATCTCGAATAAGGCGTCTCCATCGCCTTCTCCCGTATCCGGATTAACAATTTCAATTCCAATCATAAGTCCTAAACCACGGATATCCCCAATAATTGAATGTTTTCCCTTTAAAAGATGCAGCTTTTCTAACGCATAAGCGCCCATTTTTTTCGTGTTATCCAGCAGTTGTTCTTCTTTCATCACTTCAAGAGTTGCAAGGGCTGCTGAACATCCAATAGGATTTCCTCCAAATGTTGTACTATGTGTGCCAAGGGGCCACTGCTTCATTAATTCTTGAGAAGCTACCGTTGCACTAAGCGGAATTCCAGAAGCAATTCCTTTTGCTATAGCCATAATATCTGGCACGACATCAAACGTTTGTCCAGCAAACCATTCGCCGGTACGGCCAAACCCTGTTTGCACTTCATCGAAAATAAGTAATATTCCGTGACGATCACAAATCTCTCTTAACTTCTTCATCCAACTTTTCGGAGGAATAATATAGCCGCCTTCTCCTAATACTGGTTCCAAAATAACGGCAGCCACTTCTTCAGGCGTGACTTGGTGCTTAAAGAGTATTTCAAAATCTTTTTCAAGCTTTTCAGTAAAGTACACATCGCTGTCTAGCTCCGCAGGGCACTCTTTTGGATTGGCATATGGAATCTGATACGTCAGTCCCGAAGGCTGCTGAAATTGTCTATATTTGCTTTTCGAGGTTGTAACACTTAAAGCTCCCATCGAGCGGCCATGAAAACACCCTAAAAAAGAAATAACATACGGACGCTTTGTGACATGTCTCGCTAATTTCAAGGCTCCTTCAATTGCTTCGGTGCCACTATTTCCAAAGAAAAAGCAGTCTAAATTGCCCGGCGTTACTTTTCCTAACTCATCGGCTAACTTTAATATCGATTCGTACATAATAACACCTGAAGGACCGTGCAATAATTGATCTGCTCCGTCTTTGATTGCTTTTACTACTTTCGGATGTCTGTGTCCTACATTTGTCGTAGCGATTCCGGAAGTAAAATCGAGATATTCTTTACCATCCAATCCATAATAATAGCATCCTTCTTCCTTCACAACGGGCAAATTCGGATGGTCTTTAGCCATCGTCGGTGCTAGCAATTCAGGCATTCTTTCAAATAAGTGACTCCAATCTTTTGACATACTACATCCTCCTTGAAATTATACAAATCAATTAATCTTATTCCGAAATATAGTTACTTATTAAACAATATTAGGAAATTCAGTTATACTAAACGCTTTAATAGAATAGTAATAAAACTTATTTTACTATGCATTTTTATTAAAATCAATTGTATAAATATTTATATATAAAATTAATATGCGGGGTCTCATCCCTTCCGCTTTTCCCGCAGGAGTCTTCGCCTTTCCCTCCAATCAACTGCTAGAAGTACTTACATATATGAAACCTAGGTTCACCATCACCATAAAAAAATCCGAACGATTAATCGTTCGGATCTTCCCTCAACTAAAATACTACTGTCACAGCCTCTTTAAGTATATTTATTCAAGATGTTTGGCATCATTGATCGTTTCAAGGCGCCATTTTCCACTTTCATAAGCAAAAGTTGTAATCGATGTATTTTGTAAAATAGTAGTCCCTGTTCCTTGTTCTCCGCTTGTTACATGATGAATGAATGTATTAATTGCCGCCCCGTGACTAACAACTGCTACTTTCTTTCCGATAGACTTCTTCATAATTTCCGTTAACCGCCGAACCATCCGTTCTTGAGCGGCTTCGAGTGTTTCGATATTATATAAAGGTTCTTCTCCCCAATTTGTCGCATAGTTTGGCACAAGCTCATGCAGAACTTCTACGTTCTTTGATTCTAGTTCTCCAAAAGAGCGCTCACGCAGCTGCTCACAAGCCTCGACTTTCTCTACTTTAGCAGCTGCTGCAATTTTCCTAGCCGTCTCCTGCGCACGAAGCAAATCGCTTGTATAGATTACATCAATATGGATATCTCGAAAGCGTTCCGCTACGCGTTTAGCTTGTTGCTTTCCCGCTTCGTTGAGCGGAATATCAGCATGCCCTTGAATAAGTTTGTTTTTATTCCAATCTGTTTGGCCGTGCCTAATTAAGTAAAGCATCGTAATCCCCCTTTAATCCCGTTTTAAAAATTGATAGACAGCTTTATCAACCTCTGAGCTTTCATGTAAATCTGAATGTGCTTCATGAAACGTTTGGAGATGAATGTGTTCGGTGAACTCTTGCAGCCCGTACGCACTTTCTACTGTTACCACTCCATCTGTCTTATCTCCCACATCTCCTGCTCCTGAAAAAACGTCGATTTCTTTTGAGAAATCTTGACGACTTTCGTACAGCTTGTTTAACGCTATAGAGTGAAAAGCTAAATCACGAGCACCCATAGATTCAATATGATTGCGTGCATGAGGATACATCTCCATTAATTCCTGATAATCTAATCCTTGAATTGGCGATCCTAACGTAACTAACTTTTGAATATACTGAGGGTTAGACAAACTAACAGCTGCTGCTGTTACTCCTCCCATACTATGTCCAACTAAATCAACAGAAGATGCTTTATATGTATCACGTACATCTTGCATAATAGCTTCAATCCATTTTTGCTGCTGTGCAATACTGGCATCTGGCTTTTTAAAAACGATATGAATAAGCGGAAGTTTTCCCTCTTTTGCTTTCATAATATGCTTCCACTGAATAGCTCCATCTTTTTGAACAACGCAGTAACCTACTTTAGTTCCCCATCCGTTTTGTTCAAATCGTTTAATCATTTTCCCTAAGCTTTTTTGACTGCCTAAATAGCCATGAATAAATAAAACCGGCACATTTTTCGATTGGGCACCTCGTTTTATTTGTGGGGCAAAAATATAAAAACAAAGCGAAATAAATAGTATGATACTGATCAATAAAATTAACAGCCGCAAGTTCTCACCCTCCGATCGTCTCGTTCATTACACTCATTAATAAAAAAATTTGGAGTAAATTTTATTCTGATACGTCCTGTAAGCTGCAGAACTTGTCATCTTTTTCTTGCCAACGAGCTGCTCAAAGCGCAAACGCTTTTCCGTAAGCATCTCTGTTAGCCTTTGTTCTTCATTAGCATCCGTGCATATAGAAATCAATTCTTCTATTGTAGCCATATCTCGTTTTAGCTCTTGTTCATCCGTTATCATGTTTGCATTTTTTAATATCCTATACGCTTGGCGCAGTTCTTCAGGTATGTGTGACAAATCTTCTAACTTTAATGGTTTTCCTTCCCCAGGCAGCTTATCAAAGTCACCGTCTTTTATTGCTTGTCTAATTCTTTCTTCAGCAATTATATACGCAATATCCAAGGAAAGACCTCCTTTAAGCAAATATAAAATTCAATCCTACCTTCTATATAAAAGATGTATAACAAACACAACTTTTATAACCGTATTTTTTATTATACTATGATTATAAAAATTGAACTACCTTCACTTCTAGGATAGACTATCCTCCCTTTGTGAAATGATTTCCAGAGCTTCACTCCTTTCACTATCAAACTTTCTTGAGCAGTTTCTTAACTAGCTGAAATTCAATAAACGATTCTGCATCAGGTTTTGTTATCTTATCTTACTATATTTATACAAAAAAGCCTCCTTACGCATGTAAGGAGGTGGAAAAAGGTAATTCTAAGGTCATCATGTTATGCCTACTTTCTATAAAACCACATTTTGATAGCGTTTTCAATATTTTTTTATATTACTTTGCTAATTTTCTTTTCGTTTAATGAGACTCCGCAAATATAACGAAGCCTCACCAAATTTCTACTCTTCTTTATCTGATGGAATCATAATTTCTCCTTCGTGCTCTTGTTTTTTCAAAAGCAGCTGGAGAATCGTTTTGGATAATTCACTAGGCTGATAGGGTTTAATCAGAAACTCACACACTCCAAGCTCTAACCCTTTGCTTCTTTCGTCTAAAGCGGATGAGATTAAAATAGGAATTTTTTCTGTCTCTGTATTTTCTTTGAGCTGTCTTAAAACATCCCAGCCGTCTAACTTATTTTCTCCCAACATAATATCTAGAACAACCACTTCAGGCTTTTGCTGATGAATAGAGTTTAATGCGTCTTCTCCGTTGTTAAAATACCGAACGTGAAAACCGCTTTCTTTTAATTCTACCTGTAAAAGCGTCGCTAAACTTTTATCATCTTCTACAATCACTACGCTTTTACGGTTATCATTCGTACTTATCATCTCTTCATCGTACTGAACTTCATATAGAAGCGGGAGAACAACCGTGAATGTTGTTCCTTTTTTCCATTCCGATTGTACAGTAATGTCTCCACCATGAGCTTTTACAATTTCCTTTACAATTGCTAATCCTAGACCTGTTCCGCCAATTTTGCGCATATCGGAGTTATCTACTCTGTAGAATTTGGTAAACAATTGACCTAGCGCTTCACTTGGTATACCAATTCCTTCATCTTGAATATCAATATAAACAGCGTGTTCCTTTTGATACACTTTAACTGTAACGTTCCCTCCATCGGGGGAATATTTCACTGCATTGCTAATTACATTATTAAACAATTGCAGCAGCTTATCTTTATCTCCCATTACTGTAAAATGCTCTTGATCGGAAATCATATCAAATTCATGCTTACTTGTTTGTATTTTCTGGACCTCAATCACCTGCTTAATAAGCGGCAGAATGTCTTGATACTTTTTGTCGTAGGTTTGTTTCCCCGCTTCCATTCTTTGGACGTCCAGAAAATCGTTGATTAAAGACGTTAACCGCTGTGCTTCCTGATAAATAGTAGTTAAGTACTTCTTCTGTCTTTCTTCTTTTAATGTTTTGTTTAGCATAAGCTCAGTGAACCCTAATACACTTGCTAAAGGTGTGCGCAGCTCGTGACTCACAGTACTTACAAATTCCGACTTCATCTGATCAACTTCAAATTCTTTCGTAATATCCCGATGAACGAACAATACGCCAAACATCTGACGGTTTCGATATACGTATTCACTATAAACTTTTATAATTTTTCGCTTACCTTCCGTGTACAGGTAATAAACAAAAGACTTTTCTACTTGCTCTCCCTTACAAATGGCTTCAACGTATTGTCTCAGCTGCTGTATATTTTCGACTTTTTGAGAGAGAGCATCTAGCCATTGATCACGAGAGAGCTGAAGAAGCCCGCTTTGATGCTCATATTGAAACAATTCGCTAATCTTCGTATTCACTTGTAGAATCGTACCGCTTGTATCTACAAGCTGCATTCCTTCTTGAATCGAATTTAAAATATCTTGAGATAGCAATCGGTCATGCTCAGACTCTTCGTAAATATAAATTTTTTCAAGAGCAATCGTGATTTGTTTGGCCAGTATTTCAAATGTCTGTAATTCATGGTCTGTGTATTCATCAGCGTAGCGGCTGTAAAACATATAGGCTAGCATATCTCCCTGTGAAGACAGCACCGGTACGATAACATCATACAAATAAAACGTTTGCTGATGATATAGGCGCTCATTTTCTATACACTCTCTTTTTACTACCATACATTTTTTCGTCTTCTGCACATGATCAACGTAATTATTATGAAGATTTGCCACCATCTGTTGAACACTTGATGAAGATAGACCAAATGAAGCATGTGTCTTTTCATCGGCTAGCATAATAAACCCGTGATCAGCTTTCATCACCCGGCTCATGTTTGTGACAGCACTCGTGAGAACCTCTTGCTTGTGAAGAGAATTTGTTAGTCCATGCACAAATAAATTGCGCAATTCTAACTCCCCTTCTCGTTCCTTTGTCAATTCTAATGCGTGCTGAAGTTCATCTTGCTGACTGTGCAATTCATCTTGCTGTGCAATCAGCTCCTCATTTTGAGCCGTTAACTCCTGTTCATTATTTTGCAAAGTCGATACCATTTTGTAAAAGGCTTGCGATAGCATACCAATTTCATCTCTTCTATGTTCATCAAATGTCATAGGCATTTCTTTTCCGGCAGCAATTTCGCTTGCCGTATATGCTAGCTGACTCAGTGGCTTTACAAACTTATTTAGCAGTACCCGTGTAAGCAACAATAAAATGACCACTGTAAACGCTAAAAATAAAA
Organism: Priestia sp. YIM B13551; assembly: GCF_042787905.1. NCBI lineage: Bacteria > Bacillati > Bacillota > Bacilli > Caryophanales > Bacillaceae > Priestia > Priestia sp. YIM B13551. The sequence continues at coordinate 344,857 of NZ_JBHZOX010000003.1, read as the reverse complement.
TAAAGAATGTTTGACTTTTCTGCATGTCACTCGACGTATCATCGTACTGTGTATTTAAGTCTTTAGTTAATTCATTTTGGTAGTCATCAAGTTCTTTTTGCATTTGTTCTATTGATTTAGAAGCAGCCTTCCGCTCAGGACTAGAGCGGACTCCTTCAATACCTTTTTTGTCGTAAATATCTTTAAAATAAGGAAGCGTTTGATTAAAATACGTGTTTAGCATCACCGTCGCTTCATTTACAAGCGTACGCTCACGTCTATCTGCGGCTAGACCTGAAAGTCGGTCAAGATTTTCTTCGATAATTTTTTGCTGACTTGCAGCCTCGTTATACATATCCTCTGAATCAAACACAATAAACCCACGAGCCTGCAAAAAAGCCTTGTTCATTGATTTATCAATTGTAGATAGCAGCTGTGCCTTTTCCCGTACTTGTGCCCTGTACTGGGCATAATCAGCTGTAATTTCTTTTTGCCGTACAACAAGTACAGTTGAACCCGCCGCAAAAGCAAGTAAAAGGATACTTGCTAAGAGGATGAACTGGGTTGAGATACTTTTTCGTTTTAGTTTATTGTTCATCTAAAATTTCCTCGACACGTTCAGCTAGTAATAGGGGACTAAACGGCTTAGACATAAAATACGCAGCCCCTGCTTCTAACACTCGGCTTTGATCAGCAGCTTGACTCTTAGCTGAAAGCATCAATACTTTTGTATGGCGCTTATCTTTCATTTCTTTCAGCTGCTGAATGACTTCAAGCCCGGTGAACACGGGCATCATATAATCCAAAATAATTAAGTCAAAATCACGTTCTTTAATAAATTCCAAAGCTTCTTCGCCATTTTCTGCTTCCGTCACATCATGTCCTTCATCTTCAAGCGTATCTACCACTAACATACGAAGCACTTCTTCATCTTCCGCTAATAAAATTTTTGCCATTGTTATTCCTCCGCTTGTAGTCGTCCATACGTTTTTTGCAATATGAAGTAGGACGGCTTTATTCGTTCGTGAAAAGTTGGATACTCCCAATTTTTCCACTTGTATAAGTAAAAATCTTTTAATAAAAGTTCGCCTTTTTTCTGAGTCGGAAACGTATCTTCTACGTCATTGCTCTTCTTATTAACAGCTACGACTCCCACTTGAATTCCTTTTATTTTCTCGCTGGATTCTAATCCTTTTTTGGACCAAATATCTCCCATTATTTCTTTTTGACTCGGGTCTTTTACATTTAAAAGCGCCCAGGGAATGCGAAGTTCAGCAATTCCATTTGATTCATTCACTTTAAAATCTGCTAGCGAATCAAATGAAGAAGAGTTAGGATCGCTGTTTCCTTCTTGGAGCTTCCCTGTTTCATAGGCGTCAAAAGGAATGGTTCTCTTGTTTTTCCCCTCTCCAATCGCTAACTCTTTGTTAAGGGCGAGCCTGATTGGATTAAACATGCCGTTGTCTTTTGTATCGGTTCCTTTTACCGCGGGAATCATTTGGAGCTGATGAGCATATGAAAAATAATACGTATCGTAATAGCTGTCTATCCATAAATGACTGTCTTCTTTTCCGTTTAATTCTGCTACAAAATCAATTCCTTTTGTTTTTAAGGAAGGGATTTGAGGAATCTTTGACTGTCCCTGATTGTTAATCGTGTTAAACAAGAAATAAAGCTTTTGATTTTCCAGTTCTTTTGCACTCACGTGTAGATATAGATAACCTTCATCACTTGTAATGTTCAATGCTTTTAACTTCTTAGACGGCTTATATACCGACTTGCTGTTCAGCTTTTTCCAATCATCTGATTTACCGTCTACTTTGACTTTCAGCTTCGTTCCTGGATCAAAACTCAGCAATCCAAAATGCTGCTCTCCCGTTTGCAAATTCGTCCAAAATGGCCTGCGGTTCGGATTGTCGTACTCCATCGTATTCCACGTTCGCTTAAACCATTCATCTTGCCATGTAAAGACCATACCGCCAGCCATTTTTTCTTCAACAATGTCTTCGTATAAGCGTGACAGAATCTTTCCTTGTTCTTGTTCCGTATGAAAGCCTTGATCCCACCCGTATACGTTTCTATGGGTGAGTCCTCGCGAAGCCGGAATGCCAAATTCAGCAACAAGAACGGGCATATGATGAACTTCTTTCATATTTTGCAAATAGCCTGCGTAGTTATTTTTCTCTCCTCGATGATCTCGATAAGCGAGATAACGAGATTCATAGTTTAAGAAATCAGGATAGTACGGATAAATATGATAAGAGGCAAATAAGCCCGGCTCAAATTTTTTAGTTGTGTGAATTAAATTAGGATTAACAGACACTTTATCTTCGTCTTCAGAAGGCTCATATGGATGAGTAAGCAAATCCGTCGTCACCCAGTTCGTAAAGCTCATAGGCCGCTGCCAATCATATTTATCCTGCTCATAGGAAATTGTTTTTTCCATAAGCTGAGCAAGCCAAATTTCAAAGGGATTGCCTTTTTCGGTATAGATGTACTGCCCTTTAAAATCTTTCATTCCTTTATGTTTTTCATTTGTCGAAAGGGCTACCGTGGGATCCCATTCAACTCCTATAATCCAGCCTAAAACATAAGGAGACACGTCTGCTGTATACGTTCCGCTTGCATGTCCTGTCCGTTTTGGCAGTGTTGCATTTCCGTGAATAACGTTTACAATCCTTTTCATTTCAGCTTCAAATTCTTTTGTATTTTCCTTTGCAAAAGCATCTTGTGAATCATAGAAAACTTCTTCATTCACCCATACCCCATGAAAAAGATAAATGGGTTCTTTGGCTTTTTGGTTATACTCAGCAAGCGCTTCATAAAAGGCGGGAGGATGAATGGTGTATACGCGGATTGAGTTTGCATTCATCTTTCCAATTTCTTTAAACCAGCGCAAATATTCTTCTTTCGAAATAGCAGTCTCACCAGGGAAATGGCCTGGCTTACTAATGCCCATATTTACTCCTTTAATCAGCACATCTTGCCACTTGCCGTTTTGATAAATTTGCAAATAATCTTTTCCTACTTTCCCTGCTACTTTAAGGTCAGCATCTTCATAGATTTCCATATTTTTATTAAAAGTAACAGAAGCAGGCTGCGATTCATTTTGCTGTTGATCTATGATCTTATTCATAAGAGGCAGGTAAACAGTCCAGTAAAAAGAAGACTCATCTTCTTTTCCGATTTTCTCTGTCCATTTCTTCCACAGCGGGTAAAAAGAGGTTTGATAAATGGAAGGTATTTCTCCTTGATCTGCAAAATCTCCTGCAAAGTAATAGGTATCATATCGCTCTTTATTATGATGAACGACTGCTGGTATGGACAAAGGAATACCATTTTCCTTTAGCTTGTTTTTCCCTTCAGAATCCAAGTGAAAGACAAACTGAGCCTGCACATCACTTTTTTGCTGCGGTGCAATTACGTCAAACCAATATTGATAAGCAGATTCATCCTGTAAATTCAATGTTTTCTTTCCTTGTTTTGTGTATTGAAACCATACTGGATTTTCTTTTAATTCTTTTTCCGTTATAATAACGAGCTTATTGGATTCATTAACGAATAATAAGCCTTTTCCTGTAAGGCTCCACTCTTTGTTGTACTGCTTTTTGTAAGCACTTTTCACCCAAGCAGGAACTTCTTCACTGCCGAATTCCTCAAAATAGCGTCCAATCCAGCCGGACCACGTAACATTGTACAATTCATACAGTTCTTTGCGAACGTCTAAAGAAGTAGGACTCCCAAATGTATTAAACTCTCCAATCAGCGTTTTTGTACGTCCATTTAGAGCTTTCTTAACGTAGCTCACGTCTTCAGAAGTCATGCCACCATACACCAATTGAGAGCGATCTCCTCTTTTAGCTTTTACGCCTAAATCTTCTTTGTATACGCCATACGTGTCCGTGATATAAATCATATCTGCAGAGTTTGTTTTTGGCAGAGATTTAATGCTGTATGTTTTATCTCCTTTTGGGTAAAACCCTGCATAATCTTTTGAGATTTTATAAGGCTTCCCGTCTTTGCGTACTTTCGCTTGATTCAGCATCCACATTAAACCTTGATGCTCTCGAAACGTTTGATCCGGCACTGTTTTATCAATGACAAGCATATTCAAATCAGTTGGTTTCTTTAGCTGCCAAATAAGAAATGGAGAAGCCGTTACTGCCATAACCAAAATAATGCCGCCAATTAACAACCATTTTTTCATTGTGAAACTCCTTTTCGCTGCATGTCTCCCCAGCCTTTTTTATTGCGAATAACATCCAACAATCCATGACAGCGCCATATAACAGTTAGAGGGCGATACCAAAAGGATTCAGTCAGGGAAAAGACAAATAGCTTAGCAATATCGGATACTCTTGGATATTTGCGAAGGCTCCACTCTTCTAGCAAAACGGCCGCCATCGAATAAAGAGAACCATATACAACCATCAAGAGAAAAAGCAAATAAGCAAATTCTACATAAATCCCGCCTACAACTAGAGAAATAACAATAAACAAATAGCCTAACATTTCCATGACCGGACCGATTAGTTCAATAAACACAAAATAAGGCATAGAAATCATTCCGATACTTCCGTATCTCGGATTAAACAGCATCTCTTTATGCTTCCAAAGACTATCAAATAAACCGCGGTGCCAGCGGTTCCGCTGTCTTCGCAAATATTTGATTTCATCGGGTGCCTCTGTCCAGCATACGGGATCTGGAATATAAACAATTTGATTGTTGGTTTTTTTCTGTTTAATCAGTCGGTGCAGGCGAACAACAAGTTCCATGTCTTCGCCGACTGTATGAGAATAACCCCCAGCCTCAATCACCCAGCGTTTAGAAAATACGCCAAATGCTCCTGACACAATAAGTAATAAATTATGGCGACTGAGACCAATGCGCCCCATAAGAAAGGCACGTAAATATTCAATAATCTGCATCACAACAAGCGGCTGCGTATCAAGTCCAATCGATACGACCGCACCGTTTTCGATTTTACATCCGTTTGCAATTCGAATACTTCCCCCTGAAGCAATTACTTCTCCGTCTGAATCAATAATTGGCTTCATAACTTTTAAAAAAGCATCTCTTTCTAACACTGAATCGCCATCGATCGAACAAAAATAAGGATAGTTGGATAAATTAATTCCTGCATTTAATGCATCTGACTTTCCCCCATTTTGTTTATCGACTACATATAAATAATCGTATAATTTAGAACGATATACAGCTTTTACTTCTTTCGTCTCTACTTGCTTTCTCACAACTCGATTCATTTTCACAAGAGAAAACTCCTCGATTAGCTTTTCTAACGTATCATCTGAAGATCCGTCGTTTACTACAATTACTTCATATTCCGGATATTCAATTCCAAGCAGCGAACGCACGCTTCCAATAATCCCGACAGATTCGTTATAAGCGGGAACTAATATAGATAACGGTGTTGTATAGCTAACCGCAAGCAAATCTTCATAAGGTTCTTCATCATTTAATTGATATTGCTTTCGCAGTTGAAAAGCAGAGATGATAAACATCATAAAATAAAAACAAAGCACAAAAATCATATAAGCAAATACAGCCCATCCGCAAATAGACAATAAAAGATGCCAAACACTATTCCACAACCGTAACTCCTCCTTTTTCAAGCCATTCTGCTGCCATATCTTTCGAAAACTTGTCATCAGTCGTTTTGTATACATGAACTAAATATTCTTTACCTGTTGGGATTTTCATCATTGACTGAGCAGCATTCGAACGCACAAGAAAATGAGAATCTTTTAGCGACTGCTCAAGAAGTGACAATCCCTTCTCATCTCTCGTTTTGCCTATTAGTTTTGTAGCCATCATTCTTTCTTGCCAAATACCTGACTGAAGATGTTTCGTGAGCTCCTCTATTCTTAATGGAAAAGATAAAGCATTAAGTGATTTCAACGAACGAATTCGCAGTTCTTCTGATGAACTTTTCATGTGCATTTTTAAGAAATCTATATACTCTAACTTATGATTGATACCTATCATATCGATAAGAGGCAGCTGAATTTCTTCTTGTAGATGTTCAAATTTATTAATAAATTGCTGAAACTGCTCACTGTTCATAGTTCCAAACAAAGAGCGGTACATAAATTCAGACAGCGGTCTAGAAGCGTTCGTCATGTACACAACAAACTCAGGGCGGTTCAGCTTAACTAAAATTTTTAAAATTTGATTTTTTTCAGCCGCTGTACTATTTTTTTTCTCATACATTTCTACTAATTGGTGTGTTAGCGTAGTTAGACCAAAGTCTTCGATAGCATAAAGAGCATTCATTCTGACACTCCATCTAGAATGATGCAGCTCTTTTTTATATTTGGGTGTAAAAACCTTCTCCGCATAGAGCGTGATGTTATTTAGAATTTCATCGCCTTGCACAGCTGCAGAAAAACTGCTCAATAGTTCCTCTACACCCGCCAGCTCTATTTTATTTTTAGGCTCTACCCGATGTTCTTCATCTTTTCTGTATAAATAAATAAAAAGAGATTCTTTCATACTATCTTTATAGGATTCTACTTTTGCTCGAAAAGCGTTTAAACGCGCTTTTTGAATAAGTAAATAACTCAGAAAACAGACTAAAAGCAATAGCAATCCGCCAAATAAGACATATACCACTTGAATTGACATCGCCATTTATTTCATCTTCTTCATTAAATGACGCACGCGCGCTTCAAGCTCCATTAACTTAAATGGCTTTGTCATGTAATCGTCTGCCCCAAGTTCTAATGCTCTTTGAATATCTTGTTCGCTGTTTCTTGATGTAAGCATAATAACCGTGTACTGATCGTGACGTTTATGCTGTCTTAATTTTTGCAGCACTTCTAAGCCATCCATCTTAGGCATCATTCCGTCTAAAATAACAAAGTACTGATCGCTAGAATGAATCCATTGGGACTCAAAAAATTCGATGCCATCTTTAAACACTTCTATTTTCACTTCATAGCGATCTCCTACATCAATCTTACTTAAAAGCTCTTTCAGCATCGTTCGAATGATAGAATCATCATCAATAATAGCCATACGAAGCGTTCGCTTTTTGACCAGCTTGCTTTGAGAAGAAGCTACAATTTTTTGACGTCCTGATTCCTTCGCTATATATAATGCCTCATCAGCTTGATGAAGAGCTTTTTCTAACGGCCATTCAGTGTTATGAACTTCTACAACTCCGCCGGAAAAGCTGCAATAAAACGAATTGCTTTGATGTGTGAACACTTTTTTCACAAACAAATCCAACAGTCTATTTAATACTGTTTCTGCCTCTTTTATATTGGTTTTTGGCAGTAAAAGAATAAATTCTTCGCCTCCATATCTAAAAATGTGATCTGTTGGACGAATTTCATGCTTCATATACTCTACAAATGCTTGCAGCACACGGTCTCCCATAAGATGTCCATATTGATCGTTTATTCTCTTAAAGAAATCTAAATCTAAAATCGCTAAACAAAAAGGATCTTTTAAGCGGTCGTAGCTGGATAGCTGCTGACTGTAGATTTCTTTTAAATACGTTCGGTTATAGGCTCCTGTTAATTCATCAAACATTAAATAGGAGTTAAACATCTGCTTTCGTTCAATATGGTGACCAATTCGAAGTAGACTTTCTTCCCTATCGAGAGGTTTAACAAAAAAATCATCGGCCCCTAATTTAAAAGCCTTCAAACGCGTCTCTCTTTGATTATCAACGCTCATCATGACAATGGGGACGAACAGTTGCTTTGTTTTATCACGTAAAAATGAAAGAATGTCAAAGCCTGTACAGTCTTTCATATGTACATCAACAACAAAACAATCCGGCTTTAATTCGTAAAAAGCCGTAATGGCTTTTTCTTTAGAGGCAGTTGCTAATACGTACCACCCTTGTTTTTCAAACTGTTCTTTTAAATACATCAGCATTGAAAGATCATCATCCACAAGTAAAACATTAGCTGTTTGTTCACTAATTTCTATCGGTTTATTTATATCTTCTACGGATTGAATTTCATCTTGATAACAAATTTTAATAATATCTAATAAAAATGTATTCAACTCCGCGTAATTCCAGGTTTTTTTCTGATTTTTTTCAACAGCTTCCATTAACTCGCGGGAACGATCTCCTAAATAATTCAGTCCAATGGTTGCAGACGTTCCAGAAATTGAATGCAAAAAGCGGTACACTTCTTCATGAGGTATTTCTTCATTTTGATCGGTCCACTCTTGCAGCTGCTTACGCACATTAGCTAATAATGCAATTTGATATTTATCCATCTTATACACCCTTTGTTCGATATAGTTAACACTTACCCCATATTACTCCATCCATTTTTTATAATATTTTGTAAGTAAATGAAATATTTTCTTACTTTTATTTTAAGTATGTTTTTTAAAATGAAAAGCAATTCCTTTTTAACCATACTTTTCCTCCAATGATTTTACTTTAAAATGATTCTTTTTTCACTCATTATTTTTTCTTCCCAATAAGCAAAATGTCCTGTTATCTTCTTTATAAATAGACTTACAACCTTATTGACAAAATTAATGAGTCTTTGTTACCCTTATACACGTTGTGAAAAATTTAAAAGTGAATGTTAAGGAAAGCAGCCGTTTTGATGAATAATCAATCAAATCAGGTTCTTTCCTTTTTATATTTTTACTAAGGTAGATACTTTGCTAAATAAAGTTTCGCTTTATACACCGTGTCCTCTTTGTCATAGGCGCACTTAGACCGAAAACAGACGGAAAGGAGTATAAAATGTTTACTCAGCTTACAGAAAAAAACCAGAATGCAGAAGAACTAAAAGAAACACTTGATGATTTAGAGTTTCAGCTATTTCGCATGCAGGATAATTTAAAAGAAATTGCTAAAAAGTATGAAGTTATTGGTGTCGATCAGCCTGAAGATAATCAGTTAGTTATTGTATCGGCACAAAATGACGGAAACGCATGTAAAATTATGCTAAATGAATGTACAAAAGCCTATAGAGGGGCTTGGGATTTTGCCATCGATGGCGTATATGAAGATAATCACACGATTTTTATTGGTGACATTAAAGGGCCCGCTAATAAGGGATATGGCTCTGTATGTATGAATTATTTAAAAGAAGTAGCGGTTGATCAAAATGTTCATGTCATTAAAGGCGATATCGCTGAGCGCGATTGGGATCATCTCGAAAGATTGATTCATTTTTATGAAAAACATAACTTTGAGGTAAATATTGATTATACGAATAAGTGCGGAGAAATTGAGTGGACTCCAGCTTATCAATAAAAAAACGAACAGACGCTGTCTGTTCGTTTTTTATTTGATATATGCTAAGCTTTTTTTAATACTGCTAAGAGGACTTTCTTTGCATTGATCTTGTTCAACGATCCACCATTTTACGCCTGCTCTATATCCTTCTTGCATTACAGCCTTCACATCTACTCCTCCGGTACCAAGAGGAGCAAAAAATTGCTCGCCGTCTGTTGTCATATCTTTTAAATGGATGAAAGGCGTCCGATTTTGATAATGCTTCATCCATTCCACTGGATCTTCGCCTGCTTTAGTCAGCCAATAAATGTCCAGCTCTACGTTTACCTCAGTTTCTTCTAAGATTGTTTGGAGAGCTGACTTTCCAGTTGACAATTTCTTCAGCTCAAAATCATGATGATGATAGCTAAACGACATGCCTTCTTTTTTACAATACGTATCAATATCATTTAAAGAATCAATAAGTTCGTAATACCCTTTTTCCGTTTGACGTTCAGGCATTAAATAAGGACAAACAATATGTGAATTGCCAACTTGCTGTTCAAAGTGAATCACTTGCGCTAAATTAGATTCTAATTGTTCAAGCGGCACATGACTAGAAGCTGGCTTCAGCTGTAAATCCGTTAACCATGCTTTTACTTCTTGCGCTGTATGTCCTTCATACCCTGCAAATTCTACTCCTTGATATCCTAATGCAGCTACTTTTTGAAGAGTTTCTTTAAAATCTTTTTTCGTTTCTTCACGCAGCGTATAAAGCTGAACTCCTACAGGTATTTCTCCCATCTTCTCTCCCCCTGTTCATTGAGAAAGCTCCTATAGTAGGAGCTTCTGCTTTTATTTTACTGCACTTCCAAGCATTCCTGAAATAAAATGACGTTGAAGTGCCAGGAAGAATACAATGATTGGAATGGTTGCAATCGTTACCCCCATCATTACTTGACCGTAATCAATAATCGATAAGCCAATTAAGCTTGAAAGAGCAACTGGCAATGTAGCCATTTCGTTAGATGTAGTCGCAACTAGAGGCCACATAAAGTTATTCCACTGTGTCATAAATAAGAAAATAGCTGCTGCAGCCATAGCAGGCTTCATAGAAGGAAGCACAATAGTTAAAAAGATTCTCATCTCTCCAGCTCCGTCCAAACGAGCTGCTTCAATAAGTTCTGTTGGAAAAGCTAAAAAGTTCTGACGTAATAAAAAGATAGCAAACGGAAAGCACAGCTGCGGAACAATAAGTGCAAAATACGTATCAAGCAAATTAAAATTCGACATCAGCTGAAAAAGCGGAATGAGCGTTGCTTGATATGGAATCATCATAGACAATAAAAGCGTAGTGAAAATTGCGTTTCGGCCTTTGAATTCAAATTTAGATAGCGCATATGCAGCTGTGGAGCAGACCATTAAAGCTACAATCACATACACGACTGAAACAAATACTGAGTTAAAAAAGACGCGCCCTAAATCAATTGAAGCATTTAAATTTTGTAGATTTGTCATAAATTGATCGCCAGGCTTCAGCGTTGGAGGGTTTGTAAACATTTTTCCTGATTCATTCGTAGCGCCGATAATCATCCAGTAAAAAGGAAAAATAGAAATAATCGTGAACAGCCCAAGCATGCTGTATAATCCTATTTTGCGCATAATGTTACTTTTCTTTTTAACCTTAGGCACGGTAGCTACTGCGGTTGCTTCTACTCTCTCTAATACACTCATGATTTATCACCCGTAAATTTAAATTGGAAGAACGTTAAAATACCAACTAATAATACAACAACGTACGCAATGGCTGAAGCATATCCAAAATCAAAGTATTTAAAGCCATTTTGATAAATATATAAGCCTAGCGTCATCGTTGAATCAGCAGGGCCGCCTTTTGTTAAATTAAAAGGTTCGTCAAACAATTGAAGCGTGCCAATTGTCGATAAAATAGTAGCGAACAAGATAACGGGTTTTAATTGTGGAACCGTTACGTGGAAAAACTTTTGAATACGATTTGCTCCATCTAAATCAGCTGCTTCGTAAACTTCATGAGATAAACTTTGAAGAGCTGCTAGAAAAATAACCATGTTATAACCTGTCCATCTCCAAGTCATCGCAACGATGATTGAGACTTTAGCCCAAAATGGATCTCCCAGCCACTGAATGGCATCAATACCGAAAAATCCTAAAATAGTATTCATAATTCCTTCATCTTGAAGAATGATTGAAAACAAAATAGAGTAGGCAACTAGTGACGTTACCGCCGGCAAGAAAAAAGAAACTCGGAAAAAACCTTTTAGTCTTAAAAGCTGACTGTTTAAAGCGTTAGCTAGTACAAGCGCTAATAAAATCATAACGGGTACTTGAACGATCAAAATAATACCCGTATTTCCAAGCGCTTTCCAGAAAATATCATCTCCGAGCAAACGTGTATAGTTTGATAACCCGGTAAATACATACTTTCCGCCTTCCATACTCTGAAAGCTTAAAACAAACGATGAAAAAATAGGGTAGATTGTAAACAGCGCGAACAGCAAAAGTGCTGGAGCAATAAATAAGTAAGGCAACGATTTATTTGTCTTCATGATGACCTCCTAGTACCGCAAGAAGAAGAGATAGAAGGCAATTTTCTAGAAATCACCTTCTATGCTTCTTGATTATTTTTGAATTCGGTTTTCTAAGCGTTTTTGAGCTGCTTCAAGCGAGTCTGTAACGCCCTTACCATTTGTTACTTCTGACACAGCTTTGACTGCTTCACTGTTTGCAACTGAGTAATTGCCCGTAAAGTTAACCGGCTTAATATCTTTCATTTCATCTGCGAATGTTTTCCAAATCGTTTGATTGTTAAAGTACTCATCTTGTGCAGCGAATAATTTTGAAGAATATACGGTATTTAATGACGGGAATAATCCGCCCTTCATCGCTTCTTCTTGAACTTTATCCGTTGTTGAGAAATACTCCATAAATTTGTACGCTTCATCTGCTTTTTGACTAGTTGCTGAAATCACATAGTTGCTTCCACCTAAGTTAGAAGCACGGTTGCCTCCTTCTTCAAACGAAGGTAATAAAAACACTCCCCATTTTCCTTTTAAATCCGGAGCCTGCTGCGTAATAGAACCGGATAGCCAAGCACCAGATGGTGAACTTGCTACTTTACCTTCTGCTAAAGCACTGATTGAAGCATCCCAGCCCACTGTATTTTTAACAATGCCTGCTTCTTTTAACTTCTTATTTAACTCCATTGCTTTTTTCGCTTCTTTAGAAGTTAAATTCAACTTTCCTTTGTTATTAAAATAGAACGTACCTTGCTGCGTCAGCGCCATTCGGAATAAGCCATCGTCATTATTAAAATCTAAACCTAGTAAATCAACGCCAACTTTTTCTTTAATTTTCTTACCAGCCGCAATGTAATCATCCCATGTTTTGATACTGTTTGGATCTACGCCTGCTTTTTCAAAGTAATCTGTGCGGTAGAAAACGCCTGTTGGACCTGCATCAAACGGGAAGCCGTACATGTCCCCATCCTTTGATAAAAGAGCTTTCTTAAACTCTGGAAACTTATCTTCTTGCTTATCAAATCCTTTTTTAGATAGGTTTAAAAATGCTTTTGGAAATGCATCCAAGTATCCTTGGAAACGATCGTCTTCTACTAATACAATATCAGGAAGGCCTTTTCCGCCAGCTTGCAATCCTGTTGTTAATTTTGAATAAACGTCTTCACGTCCCATATCCACTACTTTTAATTTAAACCCTGGATTCTCTTTTTGGTATTCTGCTGCTGCTTTCTTTAATACCGGTACGTTAATATTCCAAGCCCATGCAACAACTTCTTTTCCACCGCTACCACTTGTTTCATTAGCGGACTTTCCTCCGCATCCTGCAAGTACTAGGGTTAAAATGAGTGCAAAACTGATTAAACTAAACCAACGTTTCAATGAATACCCCTCCTATAATCTCGTCTCCTAGCGTGGCAAGTTTTTTTGTAAACGCTCATGATTCTTTCTCGAGAGAATTATTGAAAAATAATTCTGTATATTGAAAGCGTATACAATTTACTTAATCTAAATTATATGAATGAATACCCTTTTCCTCAATGGTAAATATAAAAGGCAAAAACCTTACATTTTTGCCTTTTTCTAAATTGATTTTGTTATTATGGTTTCTATTAACTTTTTCGTTCATGAAAAAAAGCGAATGTACTGTCGTTGTTGAAACAGAACACAATCGCTTATTTAAAAAAATCCAATGTATACTATTTTTTTGCTACATAAGTAACACTTTCTTGCTTATTTGGGACGTTCTAAGGAAAATAATTGCCCCAATTTACTATAGTTAGAACCCGCAAGTCGGCTGACTGGCTTCACACGTTCTGCAGAAACGCGATCGTTTTCTATCACTTTTTCACTAATATGAAACATCACAACTTCACCGATAAACAAATCTGAGCTGTATGCCTCATCCGTTCCTAATGGAACAATTTGGTGAAGCTTACATTCCATCCGAATGCTGGCTTCTTGAATTCCAGGAACCTGCACTTTTTTGCTCGGTGCTAGTGTTAATCCTGTTTCTTCGACTTCACTGACGGAAGAAGGATAAGAAGATGCCGCTTGATTCACCTGTTCCACTAAGTTTTCGTCTACAAGATGAACTACAAATTCTTTAGATACACTAATATTTTTGGCCGTATCTTTCGTCATTTGACCTTCACTTCTCGAAACCGAAACAGCAATCAGCGGAGGCTCTGCCGCAACTACATTAAAGAAACTAAACGGCGCGGCATTCACTACACCGTCATCGTTTTGACTTGTAACAAACGCAATCGGCCGGGGAATGACGACACCTGTTAACAAATGATAATTGTCTTTTGCACTTTGTACCGCTGGATCGACTATCTTCATTTTACCCACTCCTTTTCTTCCATTTACTTTATTGTATGGTAACGAAAAGAGTATAGATTAGCTAGCAACTTGCTCACCAAACATGCAAAAAAGTGATTGAGACATAACTCCATCCACCTAATCCTAAGACGAACAAATGGAAGTAATGAGCTGGTATAGATCACTTGTGACACCACTGTTGATTTCCATGCAAGGCTTCGCTTTCCGCGGGCGACCGATGAGCATCCTCGTCGCGTACACTCCTGCGGGGTCTCATCACTTCCTCTTTTCCCTCGGGAGTCTTCACCTTCCTCTCCAATCAACAGCTAGAAGCAACTAACTAGATGAAACCTACGTTCACTACAACAATGAAAAAATCCGAACGATTCATCGTTCGGATTTTCCTGCAACTAAAATATTTTTGTTCCAGTCTATTTCTTTAATTTAACACCGTAATTTTCACTGTACGACGTCCAAATGCTTTTGCAGCTGACTCGGAAGGTACTAATACGTCAATTCGATATCCTTTAATCGCACCGCCCGTATCACCTGCTGTTGCCACTCCGTATCCTTCTACATATACTTTCGAACCTAATGGAATAACGGATGGATCTACCGCAATAATTTTATGAGTGCCTGAACTTACATTTTGTCCAGTGGCTGTTACTCCGCTACAGCCTGCACAATTAGCTGTATAAGCTGTTGCTTCTACATACATTTCTTTTCCAGAATGCTTTTGTGTGCTTTCTTCTTTTTTCGTTTCTTTTGCTTCTGAAGAAACGGATGCTTTCTTCTCTGTAGCCGCAGCTGTTTTTACTTCTTGTTTTGGCTCTGTTTTTACTTCTTTTTTAGCTGTTGCCAGTTCAGCTTGACGCTTTGCTTCTGCATCAGCCTCAGCCTTTTCAGCTGCCTTCTGTTTTGCCACTTGCTCAGCTTGCTTTTGAGCTGCTTCTTTTTCTTTTGCAATCTTATCTTGAATGCCTGTTAATTCAGACTGAAGGTTTGCTTTTTCTGAAGAAGCTGCATCGATTTCATTTACGACCGTGCTGTATTTTTCTTGCATAGTTGTTAACGTTGCTGTTTGTTTGGCAACGTTTTTATCTAATTCAGCTTGTTTAGCCGCTAAGCTACCTTTTGCTGCTTCTAATACTTTTTCTTGCTTATCAATTTCTTTTTTATCTTTTTCAATTTGATCTAAATCATTTTGATGCTGCTTTAAAATATCATTATCTGCTGACAATAAAGTTGTGACAGCACCCATACGTGCAACAAAATCTCCAAAGTTATCAGCATTCATTAATGTATCAATAACAACGCTTGTTTTATCGTCTTGCTGTAAAGCAACTAATCGATTTTCAATAATATCTTTACGACTTAACACTTTTTCCTGAAGCAAAACGATTTCTTTTTTCTTTTTCTCAATCATTTTGTTCGCTTCTGAAATCTGCTTTTCAGTCGATGCTAACTCTTTTTTATTGCTAGAGATTACTGTATGTAATGAATTTAATTGTGATTGAATGTTTTGAACATCTGAATTGATAGACTGTTTCTCTTTCTCTTTTTGTTGAACAGCCTTTTCTGTTTCTTTAATTTTATTTTCAGTACTCTGGAGCGCTTCTTCATTCGATTGGGCGTGAGTCTCTGTGATGCCGGTCATGAAGAAAATTCCTGTGACTGCTGCAAGAGTCATACGCTTAAAAATTTTCATAAAGTAATAGTCCCCTTTCCTCATAGACATAGTTATACCATAAAAAACTATCTGTTTATGTTACAATACAGTTAAAAGTTCCCCATAATCTGTATAACCAAGAATCTCTTTCTGGGAATTCATCACCAGAATCCCTTGATAGAGAGGTTTATTGTTTATTAAAAAAGATATATTTTTGTCATAAACAGGGCAAAATTGCTCTTTGAAAATAGAAATAAACGCTTATTATTACAGGTATATTACAAATTTTTCACAGAAAATTATGTGTTTTACCGTCTTTTTTCGGTGTTTTTTACTTTTTATTACATAAATTCCACCTACATAATTCCTACACTATTTATAAAGTTGTGACTTTTTCACTTCTTTTTTACACTTTATATACATAAAAAGACGCCCATAAATCAAATGAGCGTCTTTTTTCTACACACGTATAAAACTATTATTTGTCAGAGGTTACTAGTTTTAAAGGCACTGGAATTTGCTTATCTACCTTTTTGCCTTGAAGAACATTTTTAGCAGACTTTACAGCAAGTTTACCAATTAAAACAGGCTGCTGGGCTACAGTTGCTCCTAGCTTCCCTTCTTTTACCGCTTTAATTGCATCGTCGTTTCCATCAAACCCTACTACTAGCACATCTTTTCCTGAGCTGTTAATCGCTTGAATAGCTCCTAATGCCATTTCATCATTATGAGCAAATACGGCTTTGATACCAGGATTTCCTTGAAGAACATTCTCCATAACGTTTAAGCCTTTTGTACGGTCAAAATCAGCCGACTGTTTAGCCGTAATATCTAGCTTTTGATCTGCAACGTTGTGGAACCCTTTTCCTCGTTCACGAGTTGCTGAAGCTCCCGGCACGCCTTCAAGTTCTGCTACTTGAGCTTTTTCCCCTACTTTTTTCACAATGTAATCAGCAGCCATTTGACCACCTTTTACATTATCTGAAGCTACCAGTGTTTCTACTTTTCCTTTTTCTGCTGAACGATCTAGCGTAATAACTGGAATGCCTACATTATTAGCCGATTGTACAGCTGTTGAAATAGCAGCTGAATCCGTTGGGTTAATAAGCAGAATGTTAACACCTTGCTGCATTAAATCTTCTACATCGTTAATTTGTTTGGCTGAATCATTTTGAGCATCTACTACAACTACTTCCATGCCCAGTTTTTTTGCTTCTTTTTGTACCCCTTCTTTTAGCGAAACAAAGAACGGATTGTTTAATGTAGAAACGGATAAACCAATTTTAATATCTTTTAAATTTTTACTTTCAGATGGTTTCGCCCACTCAGGAGGCTGAAGTGAACAAGCCCCTAACAGTAATAATGAAAATGATAATAGCACGAGCCAAATTTTCTTCATGTTTTTCCCTCCTAAGCTGACTTTTTGCGATCAATTAATACCGCGATTAAAATAACAATTCCTTTTACGACCATTTGGTAAAATGACGAAACGCCGAGTAAGTTCAAGCCGTTGTTTAACGTTCCGATAATCAGCGCACCAATTAACGTTCCAACAATGCGTCCACGTCCTCCAGAAAGGCTTGTTCCACCCAGTACTACTGCAGCGATAGCATCTAACTCGTAAGACGTACCTGCCGTTGGCTGAGCAGAGTTCAAACGAGAAGTCAAAATCGCTCCTGATAACGCTGCCAATAATCCTGCTAGTGAGTAGATCATAACCTTAACTTTTGGTACTTTAATTCCTGAAATAAATGCTGCTTTTTCATTTCCCCCGATTGCATATGTTCTGCGGCCAAACGGCGTTTTATGCAAAATCACCCATAGGACAGCAAATGCTAGTATCATCGTAATCGCCGGAACAGGAATACCTAGAAAATAGCCGCGACCAAATAACTGGAAGTAATAGTTTTCGCCTAAGCCCGTAATCGGATTTCCATCTGTATAAACAAGCGTTAACCCTCTAAAAATTGTCATCGTCGCTAGCGTCGCAATAAACGGCGCCATTTTTCCTTTTGTAATAAGCAAGCCGTTAATCATACCCATTACAGCTCCTAACACACATCCTATTAAAATAGCTAAAATAGGATCTACGCCTGACACTATCATACCAGCCATTAACGCACTTGACAGAGCAAGTATAGAGCCAACCGATAAATCAATTCCGCCCGTTAAAATGACAAACGTCATACCGAATGCAATTAAAGCATTAATGGCTACTTGACGCAGCAAGTTTAAAATATTTAAAGGTTCTAAAAAGCTTGGATTTAAAATTGATACAATGACAATAAGAATAAATAGACCTAGTAACGGACCTAGCTTTTGCATCACGTTATCAACCCGATTTTCTTTTATCGCTGTGTTTGCTTTCATTTTACTGACCCCCTGTTGCAAATGTCATAATTTTTTCTTGAGTTGCTTCTTCACTTGTCAGTTCACCCGTTATTTTTCCTTCATGCACAACCAAAATGCGATCGCTCATGCCGAGTACCTCGGGAAGCTCTGAAGACACCATAATAATGGCCACGCCTCTGTCTGTCAGTTCATTCATAAGCTGATAAATTTCACGTTTTGCCCCGACGTCAACTCCTCGAGTTGGTTCATCTAAAATCAGCACTTTTGGTCCAATGCCAATCCACTTGGCAATAACTACTTTTTGCTGATTTCCTCCCGATAAGTTACCCGCACTCGTCTCAGACGACTCGGTTTTGATCGTTAAACGTTTAATAAGTAAATCTACAAATTGCTGCTCGCTTTTTTGTTCAATAAATCCTTTTGGCGAAAAGCTGAATAGACTTGGGAGCGCAATATTTTCTCGAATAGAAAAATCCAGGACGAGCCCTTCTGTCTTACGGTCTTCTGTAATAAAGCCGAGACCCAATTTGATGGCTTGATCGGGCTTTGTGATGTTGACACGCTTTCCATTTAAGATAATTTCGCCTTTTTCTAACGGATCAAGCCCGAAGATAGCGCGCATAATCTCGGTCCTGCCAGCTCCCATTAGCCCCGCAACGCCAACAATTTCTCCTGATCGCACTGAAAAATGAACGTCTTGAAAGACACCTTTTCTCTCTAAGCCTTTTGCTTCAAATACAACGTCTCCTTTAGGAGAAGTTCTAGCAGGAAATCGATCTGTTAGTTCTCTTCCTACCATTTTGCGAACAACATCATCGAAGCTAGTTTCTGGAATCGGCTTTTTGTCTACCGTCTGTCCGTCACGCATGACCGTAATGGAATCACAAATAGCGAAAATCTCTTCCATACGATGTGAAATATAGACAATCGATACACCTTGTTTTCGCAGCGCATTAATTACGTCAAATAACTTTTGAATTTCTCTTTCAGTAAGCGCTGCGGTTGGCTCATCCATGATAATGACTTTTGCATTCGTCATCAGCGCTTTGGCTATCTCAATCATTTGCTGCTGTCCTACAGAACAAAGTCCCGCTTCTTGGTCAAGAGGAATGGTCACAGCTAATTTTTCAAACTGCTTCTTTGCTAACGCTTTCATTTCTTTTGTTTTTAAAAAACCTAAAGGCGTTTTTAATTCTTTGCCGATAAATAAGTTCTCAAGCACCGTCATTTCAGGCCAAACGTTCAGCTCTTGATGAATAAAGGTAATTCCGTTTTGTTCTGCTTCTTTTGGATTTTGAAAATACGTCTCTTTGCCATCAATCAGAATCTGCCCTTGATCTTTTTTATGAAGGCCGGTTAAAATATTCATCAGCGTAGATTTCCCCGCTCCATTTTCCCCCATTAGTGCGTGAACTTCACCTTCATGTAATTCAAAATCCACGCCCCTTAGTACACGGTTTGCTCCAAAGGCTTTATGAATCCCTCTCATTGCAATATGCATGCTGTTCACCTCTTTTAAAAAATAACTCCCGCTTGTAAAATGCAGTTTGCATAAGGAGTTGCTTCTCCTGTACGAATCACAACTTTCGCTTTGCTTGTCAGCATTTTTAATTGTTCATGCGATACTTCTTCTACTAAGATGTTTTGCTTCTCCATCAGCTCGTAAGCCTTTTGATTTCTTTCTTTCATTTCAGAAGCAATCACTATTTTTTCTGTAGCCATATCTTCTAACACAGCTACTACTACATCTTCAAAGCTAGGCACCCCTAGCTTTAAAGATAAATCAATTTTAGGCACGTCACTCGGAACAGGTAACCCTGCATCTGCAATGACAATAGTGTCTGTATGACCTAGATCTGTTAGTATTTTCGTAATATGACTGTTAATCATTCCGTGACGTTTCATTTACAGACTCTCCTCCACTTCTTTTCGAGTCGGCATACCGCCTTGCGCACCAAATTTAGTGACGGATAGCGAAGCTGCGCGATTAGCAAACCGAATTCCTTTTTCAAAACCCATTCCTTCGGCAAGTGCCACAGCAAGCGCTGCGTTAAATGTATCTCCTGCTCCTGTTGTATCAATCGTTTCTACTTGATAAGAAGGAACCAATACTTCTTTCTCGCCGTTAAAATAGCGTACACCTTGTTTTCCTTCTGTAATAAACAATTTATTTGGATACTGTTTTAATACTTCTTCTTTTTCTTTTCCTTCAAATAAAAGCTCTGCTTCATGTTCATTTGGAGTGATGTAAGAAACTTGTTCAATCACTTCTGCTTTTAATGGTCTTGCAGGCGCTGGATTTAACAAAAGCGGTACTTTAAGTTCCTGACAAAGCTGAGCAACATATTCAACCGTTTCTTCTGGAATCTCTTGCTGAATAAGTACGATATCAGCTTCTTTAATTTTTTCTTTTGCTTTTTCTACGTAGTCTGGAGTAATATAATCGTTTGCTCCTTTGACAACTACAATGCTGTTATCTCCTTCAGCGAGTATAATGTGAGCTGTTCCGCTATCTGAATCTGTAACCGGTTTCACATTTTTCACGGATACACCGTTTGATTTGAAATTCTCCAGAATTGCTTTTCCGTAATGATCTTCGCCCACACACCCAATCATACTCACATCAGCTCCAAGACGGGCTGCTGCAACAGCTTGGTTCGCTCCTTTTCCTCCAGGAACGGTTTTGAATGATTCTCCTAACACTGTTTCTCCAGCTCCAGGACGAATATTTGATGTTACTACTAAATCCATTGATGAACTTCCAATCACAGTTACTTTAGCCATGTTCCTCAACCTTTCGTGTCGTATTTCGTTCAATAAACGTAACGGGTAGTTGTACTTGCTTTTGAATTAAAGGTTCTTTCTTAATGCATTTCATTAACAGACATGCTGCTTGCTTGCCCATTTCATAAGCAGGCTGACGAATTGTAGACAGCGCTGGAAACGAAAAGCGGCTTTGCGGAATATCATCAAAACCAATTACTTGCAGATCATCAGGCACGCTTTTTTCTAATCGAAACGCCTCATGTAAAACGGCTGCGGCTACAATGTCATTACTTGCAATAATCCCGTCTGTTTCCGGGTACTTTTGAAAGATTTCCTTTGCCCATTTCTGCGCATCGTCAAACGCTAGAGAATTTGTATTTAATACGTAAAAGTCTGCATCAGACTGACTCAAAACAGACAGAGAGCCTTGAAAACGTTCCTGGGCAGGCTTTACATTTACTGGACCTTTGATAAGTGTAATTCTTTTACTTCCTCTTTTAATTATTTCTTCTGCAGCAAGTTTTCCACCTTCAAAACCATCAGCATAAACGGATGGATACTGATCAGAACTTCTATCTAAAAACACAACGGGAAATGTAAGACCTTCATATAGTTTCTGAGCTAGACTTGTTGTTGCCGTGATCATCCCTACTACATGGTTTTGCGTAAACGTTTGGAGATAGGTTAATTCTTTCTCTAACTGCTCATCACTATTGCCAAGAATTAAACGAAATCCATGGCTATGTACTTCATCTTCTATTCCTCGTGCAAGCTGAGGGAAAAAAGGGTTTGTAATGTCTGGAAGCAAGAGACCAATCAAACGCGATTCACGTGTATAAAGCGAACGGGCTACCTCGTTAGGGCTGTAGTTTAATTTTTGAATTGTATTCATTACTCGCACACGCGTGTCTTCTTTTACATATCCTGTACTGTTTAAAACGCGCGAAACGGTCGCAACGGACACGCCTGCTTCTTTTGCTACATCGCGAATTGTTACCACCTTATTTCCCTCCCTTCATATATGTAACCGTTTACACAAATGATAACATGGAAAAGTGAAGTTGACAATCTTTTTATTAAAAAAAATCACTTCATTAAGAAGTGATTTTTCTTTCATTAGATATTAGCGTCTAGTTTCTTAAATAATTTCAAAAATTGCTCTTGATCTTTCGGTTCATAGCAAGAAAAGAAATGAGCAATCATCTTTTGCACAATTTCATTTGCTTCTTCAATCACTTGTTCACCTTTAGCTGTTAACTCAATGTTTACTTTACGGCGATCCTCTTTAGAGTGATAGCGTGAAACTAACTCTAAGTCTATTAAACGATTAATAACAGGAGTAATCGCACTAGGCTTGACGCGCATCTCTTCTGCCAGCTTGGTTACCCCAATGTGACTGCACTTACCGATAATTAATAAGATATGATATTGAAAAGGTGTAATCCCTTGTGAAAGTAACCTTTCTTTTATCTCTGTCATTACCTTTTTGTTAAGGGATATCGAAATTCTCTGGACCTCTTCAATAAATGTGAGCTGTTCCATGTTTTGACGTCCCCTTTCTTATAATCAGGGAGTCGATGTTAACATGTCAGCCCCCTGACACTCCAAGCGAAACCTAGCCTGGGGAGAGCGGCTGGTTTCGCGGAATGCTTATAACCTATTTTCTATCTATTTTATTCCGTACTATTATAATAGAAGAAACTCATTCACTATCGTTTTTCTTAAACGATCTTAAAGCCTTACGAAAAGCGTCATCATTCATAACGTCACGTTCCTCTTTTGTAAAAACCGTGTCGTCTTTTTCGCCTTCTCTAAACTTTTGCAGCACTTGACGATACATATCATCGTTCATGACATCTTTTTCTTTCTTATGTCTAGATGTTCTTGTTTCCGTCTTCGTCTGCGGCTCTTTTGGTGCTGCAGGTTTTTCTTCTGCTACTTTTTTCTCTTCTACTTTCGGCTCTTTAGGAGCATTTGAAGCAGCCGCTTCTTTTTTAGGTGGAACTGTACGCTGGCGCTTAGAAGATGATGCTTTGGCATTCATTGTAATAATTAGTACAACCAGAATCACAGCTACAACGATCAGTAAAATACCTAACATACCGTCACCTACTGTCCTTGTGTCATTCGTTTAGTCACTTGAACAACACGTTCTCCTAATGCTTTACCTAGCGCTTGGTCGTTCTCTGTTAATAATTCGTCACCTTCGATTGGACAAGTAATTCCAACACCGTAATAAGTACCGTAAAGCGCATTTTCTGGGATGTTACCTGGTAACCCAGCAATAATCATACCTTGATGAAGCATAGGTGTAATTAAATTTAAAAGCGTCGCTTCTAAGCCACCATGCGTTGTAGCTGTTGTACAGAACACCGCACCTACTTTATTAATTAATTTACCTTCTGCCCATAGATAACCTAATTTATCGATCCACGTTTTTAACCCTGAACTAATTGTTCCAAAATGCCCTGGGCAGCCCCAAATAATAGCATCCATTTCAGGCAGTTCACGTACATCTGCATCTTCGACATACTTTACATATACGGTTGCTTCTCCAGACAGCTCGGCGCCAGAAGCAATCGCTTTTGCTAATGCCTCTGTATGCCCGCCTTCACTATCATATACGATACAAATTTTCATCCTTTATCCCTCCGTTGCTTATGAGTTCATATCTTTTGGTGCCGGTAACATACGAATATCGTCTGTTGTTTCTTTTTCTGTCTCTTCTACTTCTACTACTGCATCTTTACGAACATCACGTAGGAAGAAACTTAAAATCAATCCAATAATGGCAATAATAACTGTCCAGTAAAACGCGTCGTTAATTCCTTGTACAGTTGCTTGCGCTTGAACTTTTCCAGCTAATGTTGTTAAAGCTTGTTTTTGCGCCTCTGTTTGAGAAAGGTGAAGCGTTTGAGCAATCTTTTGAACAAATACCTGGAAGTTATTCATAAAGAATGGATCGGATGTAGTCATTGAACTGCTCATTTCATTCACATGATATGTTGTGCGATTTGTAAAGATTGTAGTCATTAAACTGATACCGATTGAACCACTCACCTGACGAAGCGTGTTCGCCATTGATGTACCATGGCTGCTTAATTTTGCCGGCAGCTGATTTAAACCAGCCGTCATAATTGGCATCATCAATAATGACATACCGAATGCACGGATCATATAAATAATAACAATATGACTAAACGGTGTTTCAAGCGTTAATTTTGTAAATTCAAATGTTGTCACAACCGTAATCAACATCCCGACAATCCCTAGTGGACGCGGTCCTAATTTATCAAACAGTGTACCAGAAATTGGTGACATAACTAACATAACAAGTGCACCAGGCAAGATTAATAAACCTGAATCAAATGCTGAATAGCCACGAATATTTTGCAAGTAAATTGGCAATAAGAACATACCAGCATACATGCTAATTGTGATGGCAATACTAATGATATTAGATAATGAGAAAATACTGTATTTAAATACTCTCACATCAAGTAATGGACTCTTAAGTCGAAGCTGCTGCACGACAAAGATGATTAATAAGACAATACCGCCAATCATCGTTGACAATACAACTGAATCCGTCCAGCCATCGTTTCCAGCTTCACTGAAGCCGTATAGAAGTAAAGCCATACCTGCAAGAGATGTAAACACAGAAATTAGATCTACTTTTACATTTTGAGGTGGTTTAATATCTTTTAATTTAAAAGCTGCAATAATAAGTACGATCGCACCTAGTGGCACCATTCCCGTAAATAAAATGTGCCAGTCATAGTTCTGAATAACCCATCCTGAAAGCGTCGGTCCAATTGCCGGAGCGAACATCATGGCTAAACCAAAGATACCCATTCCTTTTCCGCGCATATGAGGAGGGAAAATAAATACGATAATGGTCATAACTAGAGGTGCTAGCACTCCGCCTCCGACTGCTTGAACCAGACGTCCGATTAGCATAATCGAGAAAGTAGGCGCAATTCCGCAGACAAGTGCCCCTATTGTAAAGCAGGCCATTGCAAATAAGAATAAGCGACGAACTCCAAAACGTTCAATTAAATAGGCTGATAATGGAATAAGTGCACCATTTACAAGCATATATCCTGTAAGCAACCACTGTGCCGTATTAGCCGTAACACCAAACTCTGTAATCAGATGCGGAATCGCAACATTTAGCAGCGTTTGGTTTAAAATTGCTAAGAACAATCCAAGCATAAGTACGACTAGCAGCGGAATATGCTTTTTAACTGAGCTTTCCTCTGGTTGTATCGTGTTTGCTGACATCAGTTCCTTCCTCCTTTCTTCTCTTCTTAATCATGTACGTTCTTAGTTTTTAGAGATTTTAACTTCTGCGTTCATACCTGGTAGTACGTTTTCAGAGTAGTTAGAAATAGAGATTTTAACAGGAACTGTTTGTGATACTTTCGTATAGTTGCCGTCTGAATTAGAACTTGGCATTAATGAGAAAATTGAGTTTGTTGCATAACCGATTTCTTCTACTTTTCCATCGATTGTTGTTTTAGTATCTCCGTCAACTGTTACATCAACGTCATCGCCAGCTTCAATATCTTTTAATTTGTCTTCTTTAATGTTTGCAATGATGAATAAGTTATTCATATCTACTTCGCTAGCAATTTGTTGACCAGCTTGAACCATTTGATTTTCTTTTACCTGTGTTTTGATGATTTTACCGTCTTCTGGTACTGTAACTGTTTTTTCTCCATCTTCTGATTGGATTTTAGCTACCTCATCATCTTTTGAAACATCTTTACCTTCTTCAACGTTCCAGCTTGCTACTTTACCTGCCGCTGGGGCTACTACTGTATAAAGGTCGCCGGACACTTTTGCATTGTCTGTGGATACATAATTAGATTTTTGAATATAATAGTATCCCCCACCAATAATTAAAGCTAATACTACAATAATTCCGATAAAGTTCATTAAAATTAAACGCCCTCTTGACATTTATTTTACCTCCTTAATATTTCATTCAGTTAAGTATTACGCTAGATAACTTTATCACAAAGATATTTAGTTGTAAATAACTTTGATTTTAATTTATTTTTAAAACTAAACATTTATGTTTCATAAAGTTTTCCCGACTGAATACTTTACTACATCTTTAACTGAAATACAACTTAAAAGTTTTGGTTTCTTTACAAGTACTTTACTTTACTTTAAAGTTAGATATATAAGCATAGGGTTATACACAAAAACAGCTCCTTTTTTTGGAACAAACTCCCTATATACATAAACCACAATAGGTAACTAGCAGCACTTGTTTAACACCTATAATGATAAAGAGAAGGTGATTATAATGGATCAGCAGTTAATAGATAAACTAGAAAAACTTGACCAAGTTAAAACCTCATTATTTGAACTCAAGCGAAAGCTCTTGGAAGATAAAATCAGTGAGCAGCCCTATAATTTGACCATTACGAAATTTTTAATTCTAAAATTCATTGGAGCCAGCTCTAAACGTATGGTAGCCGAAATTTCTTCAAATCTAAAGCTAACCTCCGGGGCTACTACCATTTTATTAAATCAATTAGAAGATGATGCACTCATTAAGCGCGTACGTGACCAAAAAGACCGCCGAATTGTATGGATATCCTTAACAGAGGCTGGCGAAACATTAGTGAACTATGTAATTGAGCAGCGAAATTTATTTTGGCAAGACATGCTTTTTGCTCTAACTCCTGAAGAACAGGATGAGTACCTCCGCATGCTTGAAAAAATGGAAAAACGAATTAGACAAACTGTGGATCGTTAATGCCAAAAAGCGTGTGTTCATTTATTTTATGGACACACGCTTTTTATGACCCGCTACTCTTGACGAGTTTAGGAAGCTTTTTATTTGCTGCCTTTAAAATTCAGGATTATTTTTCAAAAATCCATTCCAAGCCTGTGCTGTAGCTTTCTCAATTTCTTCTTTGGAAGCTTGAAGCCTCTTAGCGCTATCCCCATAGCCAATTTCGATTTTACCTTTTTTCAATTCTTCAAATATCGAATCAGCAAAGTCATCAAGCGGTGCTCCAAATGTATGAAGTCCCGGTCCTCCTAAATCCGTGTTCACGGCTGGAGGAAGAATTTCTATCACTTCGGTATTTGTTTCTTCTAATTGATGTCTTAAACTAATCGTAAACGACCTTAACGCTGCTTTTGTTGCGCTGTAGATTGGCACCCATGCTCCAGGTGTTAAAGACAGCCCGGACGTTACGTTAATAACCGCAGCACGTTCTTGCTGAACGAAATGAGGAATCAATAACGACGTTAAATGAATAGGAGCACTTACATTACTCATTAGTTCTTTTTCGTAATACTGCCACTCTTCGTGCATATGTAAAAGATTTACGCGCTGCTGAATGCCTGCATTATTCACAATAACATTTAATTTTGGGAACCTTTGAGTCACCCATTTTACTAGCTCTACTCTGCTTTCTTCCATTGATATGTCGCACACTTTTGTATGTAATGAAGGGAATCTTTCTTTTGCTTCTTGCAGCTTTGATTCCCTTCTTCCACAAATAATGACTTCATTTCCTTCATTTAAAAAACGTTCTGCAAGCGCCAACCCAATTCCGGATGCTCCGCCCGTAATTAAAAGAGTATTTCCTGACATTTTCATTACTTTTCCTCCTCGTTCAACCGTCACATTTACTTTTTAATAAACAAAGCGCTACTGCATGAATGACAATAGCGCTTTGTTTATTATTTATCTTACAAGACGTTTTAGTCTTGCTTTAAAATTAAAAGTCAAAGTTATCCGGATCTGGACCTACGCGATGATTTTGATTTAATGCGTTAATTTTTTCAACTTCTTCTGCATTTAATTCAAAATCAAATACGTCTGCATTTTGGATAATACGATGTTCTTTTGTTGACTTAGGAATAGTTACTACTTCGTTTTGTAAGTCCCAACGTAAGATAACTTGAGCAGTTGATTTTCCGTGCTTTTCAGCAATTTGAGTTAACACTTCGTTATCAAGCAGCTCACCTTGTGCAAGCGGTGACCATGCTTCCACTTGGATTCCTTGTTTTTTGCAGTATTCACGCACTTCTGTTTGTGTTAAAAGTGGATGAAATTCGATTTGGTTTACCATCGGCTTGACTTCTGCATCTGCAATTAAGTCTTCTAAATGATGAACTTGGAAATTCGATACGCCGATTGCACGAATTTTCCCGTCTTTATAAAGCTTTTCAAGTGCTTTCCACGTATCTTTATACTTACCTTGAACTGGCCAGTGAATTAAGTATAAATCTAAATATTCAAGACCCAGCTTGTTTAAGCTTGTTTCAAACGCTTGAAGAGTTGTGTCATATCCTTGATCTGCATTCCACACTTTTGATGTAACAAATAGTTCTTCGCGAGAAACACCTGATTCTTTGATCGCTTGTCCCACGCCTTCTTCATTTTCATAAATTTTAGCCGTATCAATGCTTTTATATCCAGCTTTGATTGCATATTTAACTGAATCTACAACTTCTTGACCATCTTCTACTTTATAAACACCTAAACCTAACCAAGGCATTTTAACGCCGTTTGCTAAGGTCGTCGTTGACTGTAAGTTTTCCATGTTGCTGTTCATCCCCTTTTTTACTGTTGAATTATTCGTAAAGAGTAATTGCTTGTGAAATTTGTTCTGCGCACTGTTTAACAAGTGCAGCATGCTTTTCGTCTTTCTCTTGTGAAATACGAACGGATGGACCTGATAAAGCAATAGCCGCCATTATTTTTCCTTTTCTGAAAATAGGGGCTGCAATACAGCGAACGCCAGGCTCCCGTTCTTCATCATCGACAGCATATCCTCTTTCCTTACTTAAAGCCAAATCAGCTTCAAGCTCGTCCAGCTCGGTGATCGTTCGATCTGTATAAGCTTCAAGCGAAAGTTCGTGAAGAATAGATTTTTGCACGCTGTCCTCTTGATAAGCAAGAATACACTTCCCAATAGCATTTGCATGAAGCGGCTTTTTATTTCCTACTTCGGAATGCGTACGAGTGCTATATTGCCCGTTCACCACCTGAGTTGTAACCATTTGTTTATGATGGAGAATTCCCGCGTAAATGGTCTCATTGGTCTCTTCACTCAGCTTCTGCATAGCAGGAACAGACAGCCAATTCATTTCATAGTTCGTATGCATCGTATTTTGCACGAGTGCCAGCACCAGTTGTGGTGAAACCGTATAGCGGTTAGACGGGTTTCTTACAATAAATCCATTTTGTTCAAGCGTGCTCACAAGACGATACATCGTACTCTTATTAAAACCGAGCGCTTCCATCATTTCTGGAATAGTCATATTCGGACGGTTTAAAAGCAAAGAGAAGATATCTAATCCTTTTTTTAAAGTTCCAACCTCGGACATGCCCTTCTTCCTCCTTTTATCCGAACAACAATTTTATTATAAAGCAAAGCTCTTTATTGTATCAAATAAGGAAACTTTTCTAATTTGTTTTCCCTATATGAGAGAATACATGACGTAATTGTTCTTCTTAATCTATTCCACTATTTTTTCTATTTAAACATAAAAAAAGCCTTAACAATAGAATTTTTTTACAGTTTTTTAAATTAGTTTTGCTTTTCACTCATTAACTTCTTCAAATCGCTTCAGCTGCTCCAGCTGATTTTCCTTTTTCATAATTTCTTTCTGACGCTCGCCTAGTAAATCGAAATGAGGATAGCCGGATCGATTATCAATATACTTAGCGGGAATACCATACTTTTTTCCCCACTTAATCAGCTTATTTAAGTCACTGCAACCTACTTTTGTTACGGTAGTTGCATGTGGAAAACGCTCATCAAGCCAATAATGAGTTAAAAATGCGATCTCTCCTCGCTTAACAGCTGCTTTCCATGCGTTTAGTTCCGGGCGTTTAATTCCAAATGCCATTCTTTCACCTTTTCTCTTTTATATAAGTAGTCACATTATTTGTTTACTATAAAGAAAAAATATCATTCATATAGAAATCTTTCATAATATCTTGTCTATTTATAACCATCTCTAAATAATAGCTTATTTTCTCAACCTGTTTCCTCTCTAAGCATTATTGTGTGCTTATAATTTTATCATCATCTTCTCTTCTTTTTTCAAAAGATCAAACAACCAAATAACGTTTAAATAATAAAGAAAAGCCTTATATATAAAAGAAACTAAGGATGAATTTCAACATTTCTTTTGCGAATGATTTTTCCTTTGTATTGAATGTTGTTCTTTTTTTTATTATGGCAGTATGCATTTATTGTGAACCTTCAGTATATTAAAAAACTTACACAGTTACCATTCTCACAAAAAGACAGAATTTACTTTTTATTCCGAAAATAATATAATTCAAGTGATATGAAGCTTTTCGCTTCATCTATTTATTATCAAAGGGGGAATTCCGCTTGGCGATGAATGAAAATTCTTTAAAGAAGGTAAACAATGCTTCTTCCTCTCCTGATTACACAGAAATTGTACAGTCTGCTTCATTTCAAAAGCTTTTGAAACAAAAACGCAATTTTATTTTACCGCTCTCTCTGTTTTTTCTTGCTTTTTATTTTACCTTGCCTATCTTAACGGCTTACACAACCGTCTTAAACAAACCAGCTTTTGCTTCTATGACCTGGGCATGGGTATTTGCTTTTGCACAGTTTGTGATGACCTGGACCCTATGCATTCTATACACAAAAAGAGCCTCGAAATTTGATGAACTTGTTGACACGATAAAAAAAGAAGCTGCAAATTGAATAGGGGGTTAAATGAATGAACGTACTAGCTTTTTCACTTTTTTTAGCCATTGTAGGTCTTACGCTAATCATTACGTATGCGGCATCCAAGCGGACAAAAACGACCAGTGACTTTTATACAGCAGATGGAAGTTTAACCGGCTGGCAAAACGGCATGGCGATTGCCGGAGATTATATGTCTGCTGCGTCATTTTTAGGCATAGCTGGAATGGTAGCGCTTTCTGGATTTGACGGTTTTTTTTACAGCATCGGCTTTTTAGTTGCCTATCTCGTCGTGTTATACATTGTAGCTGAACCACTTCGCAACTTAGGAAAGTACACGATGGCAGATATGATAGCAGCTCGTTTTAACGAAAAGAAAGTGCGGGGAGTTGCTGCGTTAAACACGATCACCATTTCCATTTTTTATATGATTGCACAGCTTGTTGGAGCAGGGGCATTAATTCATTTATTACTTGGTCTAGATTATGTGTATTCTGTCTTGATTGTCGGCGTCTTGATGACGGTTTACGTTGTATTTGGAGGGATGACGGCGACCAGCTGGGTGCAGATTGTCAAAGCCTTGCTTCTGATGATTGGTACGTTCATTATTTCCATTATTGTATTTTCAAAATTTGATTTTAGCTTAGCTAAAATGTTTTCTGAGATGAAAACCGCAACTCCTCTTGGTGACGGCTTTTTAAATCCAGGAAATAAATTCAAAAATCCGCTGGACATGATTTCGTTGAATTTAGCTCTTGTTCTTGGTACAGCAGGCCTTCCTCATATCCTTATTCGTTTCTTTACAGTAAAAGATGCCATCACCGCACGAAAGTCTGTTATTTATGCAACGTGGATCATTGGCGTTTTTTACATTATGACAATCTTTTTAGGGTTCGGTGCTGCTGCATTTGTAGGGTACGATGATATTGTCAAAGCAAATGCAGCAGGAAACATGGCAGCTCCCCTGCTCGCTCAAGTTCTTGGCGGAGACTTTCTCTTTGCGTTTGTCTCAGCTGTAGCTTTTGCTACGATTTTAGCTGTTGTAGCTGGGCTGGTGCTCTCAGCAGCTTCAGCATTCGCGCACGACTTCTATAGTCATATTCTCCGTAAAGGAGCTGCAACTGAAAAAGAACAGGTAGTGGCTGCACGATGGGCTTCTATTGGGGTATCCATTCTATCTATTATTCTTGCATTATTTGCTCAAAACATGAACGTAGCATTTTTAGTTGCACTTGCCTTTGCTGTAGCAGCGAGCGCTAACTTGCCAATTATTCTTCTTACTATTTTTTGGAAACGTTTTAATACAGCAGGAGCAGTCACTGGCATGCTGGTTGGACTATTCAGCTCACTGTTTTTAGTTGCCATTAGTCCAAACGTGTGGGCACCTGAGCCTGGAGCTGCTATCTTTGTAGGTGAACCGCTCATCACATTAACAAACCCTGGTATTATCTCTATTCCTCTAGGCTTCTTAGCTGCTTTTATAGGAACACTTCTTTCGTCTAAAAAAGCAGACGAAAAGAAATTTGATGAGATTTTAGTAAAAGCAAATACAGGTATGGGAATCGAAGAGCCTGTCAAACATTAATGCCAAAAAGCCTTGAAGCACTTTTGCTTCAAGGCTTTTTACTAAAATAAATCTTCTTGTAAACCAATAGCGGAAATTTGTTCATTTCTAAATTTTACAGCTAACATATGCTCTTCTTCCCACGTACATTCAAAAAACAAACCAAGTTCTCTTGTATCATGAGGTGCTTCAGGAACAAAGATTTGAATACACTCAACTAAAAAACCGATGTCTTTTCGCTTTTTTACATTCGGAACTAATAAGTCTACCACGTCTTTTTCAACTTGAGTTCTGTATTCATCTCGCACCTGTTGATAATAATCAAAAAGAGCTTTTTCCGTCCTCTTTAACAATAATTCACCTTGAAGCCAAAATGCTTGAAAGGCCTCTTCTTGTCGTTTTTGAAATGGCTTCTCTTTATCTCCATCAATTGTCAGCAACACTTGTTGTTTTTGTCCAAAGAAAGTGACCTGTTTTTCTCCAACCCAGGCCGAGTCATATAACAAAGATCCAAAAAGTGGATGATGTACTCGTAATGTTTGATTCATTGCATACCTGACCCTCTCAAAAAGTGGATTTCTGCTTGCATTGGCGTATAATAAATGGTGCTTGAAACAAACTTCTAAACTTATTCTATGTTACCATATTTTTTACAGAAAGGAGTGCCACAATGTGTGAATACAATTAAATCTTTGTACCCTTACTTAAAACCTTACAAATGGCTCGCGCTGTTTGCCCCGCTATTGATGGTAATTGAAGTGTTAGCTGACCTTCTTCAGCCTACTATTATGCAGCATATCATTGATTATGGCATTGCAAACAACAATCAAACATATGTTATCACCCGAAGTATCCTTATGCTCATGTTAGCACTCATTGGTTTAGCTGCCGGTATCGTCTGCGCCATCCTTAGCACAAAAGCGGCAGTAAATTTTTCTACCGATATTCGGAAATCGCTTTTTGAAAAGATTGAAAACCTCTCAAACAGCAACAGAGACAAACTAGGGACTGGTCACTTAATTACCGTCATCACAAATGATGTAACGAGTGTTCAAAACGCATTGAATATGACGCTCAAAGTATTAGTTAGAGGTCCTTTACTTTTTGCAGGAAGTATTGTCATCGTGTTATTAACCGCTCGTTCTTTGTTTCCTATTATCGTCGTGGTCGTCCCTATTTTATTTTTATGCATTTGGTTTGTGATCACGAAAGCTGGAAAACTTTTTAAAAAAGTTCAGCAAAGCGTTGATCGTGTAAACACAAAAGTCCAAGAAAATTTATCAGGGATGCGTGTAGTAAAAGCGTATGTAAGAGAATCGTATGAAATCAATCAGTTTAAAGAAGCAAACAGTTCCTTGACGCGAGCTAATATGAGTGCTGTTCAGCTTATTTCGCTTTTAATGCCCGTTATTTTATTTGTAGTAAATATCGGAATGGTAGCTACTCTATGGCTGGGAGGACTTCAAGTCGAAGCAGGAAAAATTGAAGCAGGTGTGATTTTAGCTTTTATTAATTACTTAACGATTATTTTAAACGGACTTATGTCAAGCAGCATGGTGCTGATGCAAATTACACGCGCATTCCCTTCAGCTGAACGAATCGATTCTGTTTTAAAAACAAAAATAGACATTCCTCCAGCAAACTCTGCTGCTCAAATCAACAGACTTAAAGGTGATCTATCGTTTCAAAACGTTACATACAGCTATAGTAAAAATGGCGAAAACGTATTAAAAGATATTTCGTTTACTGCTAGACACGGGGAAACCATTGGCATTATTGGCTCTACTGGAAGCGGAAAGTCGACGCTTGCAAAACTTATTTCCCGCTTATATGATCCCGATGGCGGCGAAATTTTTGTAGATGGAAAAAATCTTACGGACTATGACGTAAAAGAGCTTCGCTCATCCATTGGGTTTATTCCTCAAAAAGCTACGCTGTTTACCGGTACGATTGATATGAATATTCGAATGGGAAAAGATCATGCTTCTTCCTCAGAAATTGAAGATGCTGCGGATTTTGCATGCGCAACGGAGTTTATTGAAAAACTCCCAGAAAGATATGAGTATCCTTTAACGCGAGGGGCAACCAATTTATCAGGAGGGCAAAAGCAGCGTCTTTCAATCGCGCGTGCATTTGTTAGAAAGCCCGCTATCCTGGTCATCGATGATGCAACTTCGGCATTAGACGCTGTCTCAGAAGCACAGGTACTAAAACATTTAAAAGAAGAGTTTGCTGATGCGACCGTTATCATCATTGCTTCTAAAATTTCGTCTCTTCTCCACGCTGATCATATTATCGTCATGGATGAAGGCAAAATTGCTGAACAAGGGACTCATGAAGAATTGCTTCGTTATCGCTCTCTTTATTACGACATTTATCTTGCACAAGGCGGAAAAGAGGTGTTGCCTAGTGAATAATCAAGGTAAAAATCAAATGAGCTCTATTCGCGGCCCTAGAGGAATGATGAAAGGCCCTGTAGTTAAGCCAAAGAATGCGAAAAAAACACTGTACAGAATCTGGTCATATATGGGGAAACGAAAACCTCCGCTTGCGGCTGCGATAATCTTAGTTATTGTGACTTCCCTGCTTAATTTATTAGGCCCTTATTTAATTGGGGTTATTATTGATGAGCATATTATTCCTAAAGATATCAGCGGGACTATACGAATGTCCCTTA
The DNA here is from genome assembly GCF_042787905.1 of Priestia sp. YIM B13551. NCBI lineage: Bacteria > Bacillati > Bacillota > Bacilli > Caryophanales > Bacillaceae > Priestia > Priestia sp. YIM B13551. The sequence continues at coordinate 310,045 of NZ_JBHZOX010000003.1, read as the reverse complement.
TTCTTGCAGGAATTTATATCACGACATCTTTATTAACATGGCTGCAAACCTATTTAATGGTGAACGTTTCGTTTACGACTATTGGAATGCTCCGCCAAGATTTATTTGCAAAGCTTCAGACTCTCTCCCTTCGCTTTTTTGACAAACGAGCTCACGGAGAGTTAATGAGCAGAGTCACAAATGATATTGATAATCTAAACAACGCTCTGAGTCAAAGCGTTATTCAGGCTCTGTCCTCTATTTTGTCTTTAGTGGGCATTACCATTGCGATGTTCTCGCTCAACTGGATTCTTGCCATTATCACGCTGATTGTTATTCCATTGATGGTTATAATCGTTCGACAAATATTAAAACGAAGCAGTGAAAATTTTGTCAAACGCCAAAAAGATTTAGGTGAGCTAAACGGCTTTGTAGAAGAAGCAATCTCTGGAGGAGAAGTTGTTACGCTTTTTAGTAAGGAAAAAGACTTTTTAACTGTTTTTAATGAACGAAATGAACAGCTGAGAAGTTCAGCAACAAAAGCGGAAACATTTTCAGGCTTTTTAGGTCCTGTCACAAACTTTATTAACAACTTAGGCTTAGCACTAGTGATTGGAGCGGGAGCATTTATGGCTGTTCAAGGTAGCGTTACAGTTGGGATGATCGCTTCATTTGTTAACTACTCACGTCAGTTCTCTCGCCCAATCAGTCAAATGGCAAACTTAGTAAACACCATTCTTTCGGCTATTGCCGGCGCAGAGCGCGTGTTTGCGATTATGGATGAGCAGCCGGACGTCACAAACAAACCAAACGCTCTTTCTGTTACAAAATTTGCAGGAGACGTTGCTTTTGAGAACGTATCATTTGGCTATAACGATGAAAAAATGATTTTAAAAGATGTTACACTGACAGCAAAAAAAGGTGAAATGGTTGCTTTGGTCGGTCCGACAGGTTCTGGTAAAACAACAATCATTAACTTGCTCACACGATTTTATGACATCTCAAACGGAGACATTAAAATTGACGGACGTTCCATCAGTGACTATAACATCCATGATTTACGAAACCGAATCGGCATTGTTCTTCAAGATACCTATTTATTTTCCGGTACGATTGCGGATAATATTCGATTTGGCCGGTTAGATGCCAGCGACGAAGAAGTTAAAAGCGCCGCAAAGATGGCCAATGCTCATTCGTTTATCAAGCATCTGCCGCAGCAATACAATACCGTGATTTCAGCTGGCGGAGGAAATTTAAGTGAAGGTCAAAAGCAGCTTTTATCGATTGCTCGAGCCATGCTTTCTGACTGTGATATTTTAATTTTAGACGAAGCTACTTCCAACATTGATACAAAAACAGAAATTGATATTCAAAGAGGAATGAGTAATCTATTAAAAGGAAAAACAAGCTTTGTGATTGCCCACCGCCTTAAAACGATTGAAAATGCAGATCAAATCCTTGTCTTAAAAGACGGACAAATTATTGAAGAAGGAAATCATCGCGAGCTGCTAGAAAAACAAGGGTTTTATCACAAGCTCTATACGCAGCAGTTTACGATTTAAAAGAGTAAAATAAAAAGTATGTTAGTTTAAGGAAGGTCCGAACGAGTAATTGTTCGGACCTTTTCATTGTGTTGGTAAACGTAGGGTTCATCCAGTTAGTTGCTTCTAGCTGTTGATTGGAGAGCAAGGCGAAGACTCCTGCGGGAACAGCGGAACAGATGAGACCCCGCAGGAGCGCAAGCAACGAGGAGGCTCATCGGCCGCCCGCGGAAAGCGAAGCCTTGCACGGAAATCAACAGCGGTGTAATAAATGGTCGATACGAGTTCCTTTATTCCATTTATTTGTCTTTAGATTGAATTGATGTAGTTATGTCTCAATCTCTTTTTCGTTCTATCATTTATCTATTACAGCTACAATTTTCCCTTTTACTCGACGAGTCGCCAGTTCATCTAATGCTGCTGGCACTTCTTCTAGTGAAATGACTTTTTCCACGAGTGCATTTAGCTTATTTTCTTGTAAAAGCAAAAGCATTCTATTTCCCATCTCAGCAAGCTTCCGCTGTTCTTTTACGTTATTAGACTGATGTACACTTCCTAATGCAATTTGATGAAACGATAGTGGGTGCACAAACGAAATCGCATCGTTTACATTAGGCGGTCCTGCGATGAATGCAATTTGACCATTAAAAGCAAGAGCCTTTACCGACTCGTCTGCATTGTCTCGTCCAACGGTATCCAAGACTAAATCTACACCGATTCCATCGGTAAGCTCCAACACTTTTTTCACAAAGTCTTCTTTACGGTAGTCGATTACATAATCAGCACCTAAACTTTTTACAAACTCATGATTGGCAGAAGATGCGGTTGTGAGCACTGTAAGGCCTGCATTTTTGGCAAGCTGAATGGCAAACCCTCCAACCCCTCCAGCACCTGCGTGAATTAAAATCGTTTGGCCTTTTGAAGCGTTCATTTTGTGAAACAATGCTTGATATGCTGTATATCCCGCACATGGAATAGCCGCAGCGTCTTCGAATGAAACTCCTTGCGGAATAAGAGAAACTGTGTGGGCTGTTGTCACTCCGTATTGTGCAAACCCGCCTTTTTTTGATAAATCGCTATGATATACAACGCGGTCTCCGACTTTGACAGTTGTGACTTCTTCTCCCACTTCCTCGACAACGCCAGCTGAATCAAGTCCTAATACGTGAGGATATGTCCAACTAGGATTACCGCCTTTTCCTGTTTTATAATCTACAGGGTTCAGGGCAGTAGCTTTAATTTTAACTAAAATTTCACCTTTAGCTGGATGCGGCTTTTGGATATTTCCGACTTTCATCTCACTTACTTTCCCTTTGCCTTCTAGCAGTAAAGCTTTCATCAAGATCTCCCCTTTTACATTTCTTCCTTCAATTAAAAGTTCTTTTTCAGTATAATAAATACATGTTGTTTACAAAAGACGGCACTTTCATGTAACCAGGTACCTTCCCGGTAACCTAGGTCTATGGATATTAAATTATTATATCCATATTTCATATCTGTTTATGAATGGAGGATTAACGGTGAAAGCACCCCACTATAATGTACCTGTTGAAGCAACGCTTGAAGTAATCGGCGGGAAATGGAAAGTCGTTATTTTATGCCTATTAAAAGAAGGCGAAAAACGTTTTAGTGAACTTCAGCGAGCTATGCCTGCTATTACCAAAAAAATGCTGTCCCAACAGCTAAAAGAATTAGAAAAAGACGGTGTGGTTAATAGAAAGGTATACAATGAAGTTCCTCCTAAAGTAGAGTACTCACTCAGTGAAGAAGGCGAAACCTTACGAGAAATTTTAAATATGATGTGCGCATGGGGAGATAGAAGAATGGGAAACACCCCAAATTGCAGCTAAGTTCTCCTAGCGGCTCTGTTAAAACAAGCGAATAGCTATTGCCAAGAGCTATTCGTTTTTGTTTTATCTATTCTCCTACTCTTTCTTGCGATTCGTCCCTGTGTAAGAACATCTGACAACACTATAGAATTCTTTCGCATTTTCAGCTATGATGATGTCGAACGATGCAGCCAGAATTGTCGAAATAAAACTCAAGAATGATAGGTGATTCAATGATGCAATTAGGTTTAGATTTATCCCAAAAACAACTATTAAAATTGGCCATGACACCTGAATTACGTCAGTCTATCAACATTTTAAATTATTCTACGGCCGATTTAGTTCATTATCTTCATCAGCAAGTCAATGAAAATCCTGTAATTAAACTGTCTGCTGGCGACTCTCAGCAAAAAGATTCATTTGATACTCGAGAACAGCGTTCATATTCAAAAGGTTATACCGACCACGAGTATAATCCGTTTAATTATATATCTGATCAAACTGTGACATTAGAGAGTCATTTATTAGAGCAGGTGTCTATGCTAAATCATTTACACTCACACCAAAAACACATCGTTCAATTTCTAATTGGAAACTTAAATAAAAACGGCTTTTTAGCAATTGAGCCAAAACTGGCAGCCGAACTGTTGAATGTTTCAATTAACGAAGTCAACGATATGATTCACGTTTTACAAAGCTTTGATCCGATTGGCGTGGGCGCTCAAAATTTTGTCGATTCACTGCTTATTCAAATTAAGGCCAAAACGTCAAAGCCTCCTCTTTTATACGACGTGGTAAAACACGATATTGAAGATATTGCTAACAAAAAATATCGGAACATTTCAAAAAAATACTCTATTTCGATGCGTGAAGTACAAGAAATTGTTGACTGCTTGCGGACATTAAATCCTCGTCCAGCAGGAGATTTCCACGTCCCGCTTACGAAGTACATCTCGCCTGATGTAACGGTACAAAAAGTTGACGGCCGCTATCATGTTATTCTTCATAGCGAGCTGCTTCCGCCCATCGAAATTAACGGTACCTATCAAAAGCTGGTTCATCGCTCTGCATGCGTAACAACCGATCGATACGTACAGGAAAAAATTCATGAAGCTACTTGGCTAATCAATAGTATTGAGCAGCGTAATGCGACGATTTACAACGTGTCCAAAGCCATTGTGGAACATCAGCAAGATTTTTTTGAAATGGGTATTTCGGGGCTAAAGCCGCTTACCTTAAAAGATATTGCTCAAAAAGTAGACTGTCACGAATCAACGGTAAGCCGTGCGACTAACGGAAAGTATATTCAAACGCCACGCGGGCTGTTTGAGTTAAAATACTTTTTCACCAATTCTTTAGAGCGAACTGATGGCGAACAAAGCAATTCTACTGCCTTTATAAAAGAAAAAATTAAAACATTAATTGCCGAAGAAAATAAATTAAAACCTCTTTCAGATCAAAAGCTCATGTCTCTTCTTTCCAGCGAAGGAATTCAAATTTCAAGAAGAACAGTAGCTAAATACCGTGAAGAAGCAGGAATTGAAAGTTCTTCTAAGCGGCGACGATTTTAATATTGCTTATTCTAAATTACAGCTTTATCACTACTAAAAAGAACCCGTTGATTTTACTCAACGGGTTCTTTTTATCGGTTTCCAATAAATAAAAGCCATATGATATTGATACGTATATTCATATCTGCCATTTATTTTCTTTACATGCTGTAAAATAATCTTCTCCGTTTCTAACTTGTCAATATCTTTAGAAAGCACCTTTGTCGAGTTCTTCTTGATGAGATTTTCGTACGTCTCATAGGTTACCGTTTTGGTTATAGGAACCAGCTTACAATCTGCGTAAATACCCAGTTCATATAAAATATTTAGTAAGTCAATATATTCCTTACGGCGCCATTTAATCTCGTACCCAAGTTTTCTATGTAACTCTACGTAATGAGGCTTTTCTGGACCCGTTGACATGCCGATAACCGCCAAACGATTAGCCGAATCATTCATATTTAAGAGACCATCGACAATATTATGCATACGGTAAAAACAGTTTATTCCTACTACGGCATCATAGCTATCTGTTAGACGCTCATACTCCCATTTACCTTCTATAAACTTTAGATTAGAGCGGGCATCTGATTGCGTTTGTAAGTAGCGAATAATGCTTGGCGAACAATCCATACACGTAAGTTCTTTTACATAATCAGCAATCGAAAACGTATAATTCCCCCAGCCAGGGCCAATTTCCATAACAGAGTCATTTGGATTCAAAAAAGCAAGAAGTTCTTGTTGAAGCTGTTTTACTACAGGGTCATTTACTGAATTAAAAGACATTTTCTCTAAATACTGCTGCCAAAATTCATCTTCAGCTCGGTCGTTTATCATCCGTTCCGATATTGAACCGTCCCATTCCTTCAGCCCTTCCTGCCACTTTTTTACACGATCACTTTCATATACCGAAAATTTTGTAAGCTGCATGCATTCACGTTCCCCTCTTTTATACGTAAACCTATACTATCATAAAGAAAAAGAGAGTTCCTTTTTAAACTGGAACTCTCTTTTTATATTAGTTAAATTATGCTGCTGCCTCTTCTTCTGTGTGATGCTTCTCTTTTCTGGCATTGATATAAAACATTATCAATGAAAGAGTGATGAAGATTGCTGCAAAGATTCCAAGTACGCCAGCCTGATGCCATACATAGCCGAAATCATCACCAATTGAAATGATTTCACGGAAACCGCGAATTGCATAGGTCATAGGCAAGTACGGATTAATTGCCTGGAAGAATTCCGGCACAAGTGCTTTAGGGAATGTACCTGCACTGCCGCCAATTTGAAGCAGCAGAATAATGAAGGCTAAATACTGCCCTACTTTCCCTAACCCTGTTGTTAAGAACAAGATAAGTGTAAAGAACGTCACACCTGTAATCATGGTAAAGATATAGAAGTGCCAAATGCTTGTTACGTTTAAATGCAAGCCCCATAGAAGAGCTGTAACAGCAATCGCTGCCTGCAGCATACCTACAATAGTGATGACACTAAACTTACTTAAGAACCACGAAATGCCTGATGTCGGTCGAATTGATGGCTCTTTCATTGGATATACCGCTGAAAACATTAATGTTCCCGCAAACAAGCCAATACATAAGATGTATGGAGCTAATCCGACACCGTACTTATCTACGTTGTTTTGTTTATCTGATTTTAAATCCGTTGGATTTGAAAACATGCTATATGTTTTATCATCCGCTTTAACATCTTTTGCATCTTTTGCACCATCTGCTAAAGATGAATGAAGCTCGCTCGTTCCATCTGATAATTTAGATGAACCATCATATAGTTTGGACGAACCATTTGTTAACTCTTTAGAACCATTTGCTAACTTGGTTGCCCCGTTTTCTAGCTGTGTTAAACCATTTGCTAGCGCTGCGCTTCCTTGTTCAGACTTCTTAAGCCCATCCACAATTTGCTGCTGCCCGTCAGCAAGCTTTCCAGCTCCTGTATGAGCGTCAGCAATACCGCTGTTTAGCTCTGCAAATTTGCTGTTGAACTGCTTTTCTCCGTCTGCTAGTTTAACAGCACCGTTGTATAATTGAGTTTGGGCATTATATAATTTTGTTTGGCCATTGTACAGCTGACTTTGTCCATCAGCAATTTTATTAATAGCGCTTTGAATATCTTCTCCGCCTTTAGACAGCTTTTGAAGAGCCGCAGATAACTCTTGCACTTTATCTACTTTTGCTTTTAACTGCTCTGCTTTTTGCTGCTGTTCATCCATAAACTGCTGCGACGTGAGTTTTTTAATTCCTGCAATCAGCGTTTGTTTTTGCTCATCAGGAATGGACTCGTTGCTGTTAATGCTGTCAATGAGGGCTTGCTGCTGCTGTTCAAACTCTGATTTTTTTGAATCGACCTGCTGTTTAATCTGCGTAATTTCCTGTTCCGCTTGATTAATTTGCTGCGTAACACTGCTCACTTCAGCGTCCACTTGATTTAAGCCGCTTGTAAACTGCGGTAATTTCCCTTGAAGTGTCTTTGTTCCTTCATTGAGCTGTTGTGTCGCACCTTGCAGTTTTGCAGTTCCGTCTTGTAGTTGTCCTAATCCATTGCTAAGCTTTCCTGCACCTGTTTCAAGTTCTTTAGAAGCCGCATAAAGCTGTCCGCTCCCACTTTCTAACTTTCCTAAACCGCTGTTTAGGCTGCCTAAGTTTTCATTAATTGTGTCCGCACCGTTTAGTAGCTTAGCTGCACCAGCATTTAAATCTGTTGCTCCTTTTCGTGCATCCGTTAACCCGTTTGCTAATTTAGCTGTACCGTCTTCGAATGTAACGGTGCTGTCTGCTAATTTCTTCATGTTATCTCGCAGGGTTTTTGAGCCGTTTTCGAGCTCTCCTGCACCGTCACTTGCTTTTTGAAGACCGTCCGCTACTTGCTTAAAGCTGTCAAATACCGTTTCAGCATACTGCTTTGTGACCGCTTCTTTAATCTGATCATTGATTTTAGCCACTGCATTTGAGCTAATTTGAGCGCCTGAATAGTTCTTTCCGGCATTTGTATGATAGATAAATTTCATTTTTTTAGGATCTTTATCCATTAATGTTGTTGCATTTTTGGAGAAATTCTTTGGAATTTCTAAAACTAAATAGTAGTCCTCATTTTTTAAGCCTTCTAACGCTTTTTCTTTGTTCGTAAATTTCCAGTCAAATTTATCGTTTTTCTTTAAATCATCAACAAAATCACGACCGACATTCAATTTCTTTCCATCTAACGTAGCACCTTTATCTTCATTTACCACTGCAACTGGAATTTGATCTGTTTTTCCATATGGATCCCAGTAAGCAGATAAAAAGATGACATTATAAAGTAATGGAACAAATAACAATCCGCAAATCACAACAATAGTCATTGGTTTGGAAAAGATTTTTTTCCATTCTCCTTTAATCATATTCATGTTTTTTAGCCTCCAATAATCCTTACTTCCGCCTGACTGTTTGACCGAAAAACATTTTCGGTCATTAAGTTCTGATTAATGTTACCATATTCACAAGAATAAGGTCAATCGTTATTCTGTAATTAAAAGCTGATTTTAGCAGAAAGTTTAAAATCAGCTTTTTTAAGATAACGTTCATGCTACAGGCTTAAATCATTAACTTCATCCGCATCGTTTTTAACAAATGCCCTTCAAATTCATCATCAAATTCACCCACGAGCTGGAAACCTTTTGATTGATAAAAAGCACGGCCTATTCCGTTTTCCCTTTCTACGTTAATGTAAACGATTTTTAATTCCTTCGAGCGCTTCATTCCTTTTTCTAACAATTGCGAACCGATTCCTTTTCCTTGATAAGCAGGCAGTATATAGATAGATCCTAGTTCTATTTCCCCTCTGTTTTGTAGTCGGAAAAAGTTAGCGTACCCTACGATTTTCTCATCAATAGTTGCTACATAAATGAACGAATTGTGCAGGCGCCACAGCAGCCTTTTATTGGAGTATGCTTCTGAAAGAAACCGATTCTGAACGCTTCTAGGAATAATTCCTTCATATGTATCATACCAGCTCATCTTTGCGACGTATTGAACAGACGTAATATCTTCTTTTCTCATTTTGCGAATGATTACCTCCACTCACATCCCTCCTGACAATTTGCTGCTAAAATCGTACATAATTTCACCTGAAAAATATAGTTATAAATATATATTTTTAATTGTAACGCTCTAGAAGCATTGATTGATTTTAGAACCTTATGTATAATCGAGATAGATACAAATTGAAAATGATTATCATTAACAGGAGTGCTGAATGATGAATTTAACTACCGTGAGTATTGGCGACAAAGTAAAAGTTAAAAACATTGAATTTTTAGATAGATCATTAGAACGCCGCCTTCTTTCTTTTGGAGTAAAAAAAGGCTGCGAACTATGCATGAAGCAAAAAACCATCTTAGGAGGACCTTGTATTATTGAATGTCAAGGTCAAATGATTAGCATCCGAAAACGCGATGCGGCTAAAATTGAGGTTGAGACAGCATGAGTACAATTGCACTTTTAGGAAATCCAAACACAGGAAAAACTTCTTTATTCAATATATTAACAGATTCCTATGAATACGTAGGAAACTGGAGCGGTGTAACCGTTGAAAAGAAAGTTGGGTCTATTAAAAAGCAAAACAGCCAGCTGGTTGATTTGCCGGGTGTGTATGATTTTACTCCTCTTTCTTCAGATGAAGCAGTGGTAACTAACTTTTTGTTAACCGGAGAATTTAACAGTATGCTGAATATTGTAGACGCTTCTCAGTTTGAAAGAAGCATGCATCTCACTATTCAAGCATTGGAATATGGAAAGCCATTAGTAATCGGCTTAAATATGATTGATGTAGCGGAAAAACGCGGATTGACTTTTCATTTGGAGAAGCTTAGCAAATCATTACATATTCCGGTTTCTGCAATTATTGCCCGCAATGGAAAAGGAATTAATGAGCTTCTCTCCACTTTGAAGCAAGATTTAAAAGCCCCGTTATTTCAACTAAATTACGGGGAAACCGCTGAACACGCAATTCATATGATTCAAACAAAAGCGGATGTCAGCAGATGGATTGCCATTCAATTTTTAGCTGAAAATAGCGTAATTGAATCAACATTAAAAGAAAAAACGAGTTACTCAGAGCTGCTTGAGCTTCGAAAAGCAGCTGCACAAAAATTAACCAAGCCGCTTAGCGAGCATTTCTTCGACGTGCGTACAGCATTTATCGAGCGCATTTCCAGCGAGTGTATCGTAAAGGGCAGTGAAACACCTCTAACCTTCACAGATCGAATCGATCGAATTGTGACGCATAAGTGGCTTGGTCTCCCTATTTTTCTTGGCTTAATGTATTTGATTTTTAATATTACGTTTACTTGGATTGGCGTTCCTCTTTCTGATAAACTGGACGGTTTTTTTGGCGGAACGCTTAGTAAAGGCGCTGATTCTCTTCTAAATGCAGCTGGTGCTGCTCCATTTATTCATAATTTAATTGTGGACGGCATCATCGCAGGCGTAGGCGGCGTACTAGTATTTGTACCACAAATCTTTGTCCTGTTCTTTTTCATTTCACTGCTTGAAGATTCAGGATACATGGCTCGAATTGCTGTAGTAATGGATCGTATCATGGAATTTTTCGGTTTGAACGGAAAAGCATTTATTCCGATGATTATTAGCTTTGGATGTAACGTACCGGGGATCATGGCCGCGCGTACAATTGAACAGCGAAAAGAGCGCCTTATGACCATTTTAGTAAATCCATTTATGAGCTGCTCAGCACGCCTTCCTGTATACGCTTTGTTTGTAGGTGCGTTTTTTGTGCAAAACGGAGCAGCTGTGGTGTTTTCTATGTACTTGCTTGGCATTATTTTAGCACTTGTTGTAACGAAAATTTTATCAGTAACGCTTCTTAAAGACGAACAATCAACTTTTATTGTCGAACTTCCTCCTTACCGCGTACCTCAAGCCAAGACTCTTTGGAGAAGCACGTGGGAAAAAGGCCGAAATTTCGTCCGAAAAGCAGGTACGGTTATTTTAGCTGGCTCTGTATTTATCTGGCTATCATCTTACGCTGGCCCTGGCGGTTTTGGAGTAGATATGGAAAATAGCTTTATGGCTATTATTGGAGGTGCTATCGCTCCTCTATTTATCCCTTTAGGTTTTGCGACATGGCAAGCTGTAGCATCACTGATTACAGGCTTCCTAGCAAAAGAAGTGGTTGTTTCAACTATGAGCATCATTTATAAAGTACAAGAAGGACAGCTTGGCGACACAATGAAGACATTCTTTACACCGCTAACAGCCTATACGTTTATGGTGTTTGTTCTTCTTTATGTTCCGTGTCTAGCAACCGTCGCTGTTATTCGACGAGAAACCGGCTCATTGAAATGGACAGCATTTGCTGTGGCCTACCCTTTGGTTGTCGCTTATCTCGTAGCTTTGCTTGTACACACTATTGGAAAAGTACTTGGTTTTTCTTAAAAGGAGTGAATAATATTGATTATTAACATTTTAATTGGGGTTTTGATATTTGGATATGCCCTTTATCATATGACAAAATTCTTCCGCAAGAGTACTCAGGGAAAATGTGCAAGCTGCGCACAGCAATCTTCTTGTACAACGGATGATTGCGGTATTGACTGGGATAAAACGATTCAAGAGGCTCAAAATCAATCATCTTAATACATTAAAAAAGCATCCTGATAGATGGGATGCTTTTTTAATGTTACGCAACTAGTTTTAAAATGAGATGAGAAAGGACTTCCTTTTCCTCTTCACTGCTGACTTTCCATAACTCATGAAGGACTTTTTCTTCTCGGTTTCGAGGCTCCTCATTTTTGGCTAAATAGCTAGCCACTTTTTTTGTAGCAGCCGTTAATTGTTCCTCGCTTAACCCGAGCTTTTTACCGACATGAACTTTTTGACTCAAATAATCAGTAAACGTATCAAAGTTCTGCAAAATTGCTTCTTTTTTCTCCGTCCCTAAATTATCTGCCGTTTCTTCAATTTTATTCATGTCTTTTGTAGTTCCTTCATTCATTTGACTCACAGTTAACATCTCCTTTTTAGTGAATAGACTGGTATGTTCTTTCACGCTCAGCTTCTGGTTTTTCGTCTGGTGTCATTTTTTCTTTACTTATTTCAGAAGTTGCATCTTTCACTTTTTCACCAATTTGCTGTAAATCACTTTTAGCATCTTCTACCGTCGATTTTGCATCATGCGTAACGCTTTTCACATCTTCTGCTTGCTTAAAGAAATCTTCATTTACACGCTCGTACAAATGTTTAGCATCATTAATTGCATCTTTTAAAAGATTCGATGCGTTTTTCATTTGTTGCACCATTTTTTCTTTTGTTTCTTGAGGGTTCTCTTTTACTTGATTAATCATGTTTGCAGAAGAGTCCTTTAATGTAACGGCTCTTCTTTTAACAGATGAGCGAGTTTTATTATCAAGCAATGTTATACATCCACCCACAACTGCCCCGACAACAACACCTTTTACTAGCTTGCTGCTGCAGCTTTTTCCAGCGCTAACAGCAGTAGTGCTATTAGCTGTCTGTGGATTGTTATTGATTCCTACGTCGTTATTAATGCCTGCGCTGTTGCTTAAAGCAGGGTTTTGTAATTCAGATCGGCTTCTTTCCATTTTTACTGCCTCCTTTAGCATTGTTATTGAGTGATTTCCCATCTTTTTTTATATTTAAACAATTGAATTCCTTAAAAATAAAAAACATGACTAAAGGCCACCTTTTACACCTCACTAGTCAAGAATAACTATATAGTAAGAAAAGCTGAGCTTTTTAATGGGAAGATACAAGCCGGATTTTTGTAAAAGGATTGTCAGCACCGGTATAATAAGTAGTACTTTAAATTTTATACTATTGGTCATAGGGGTGAAGCAATTGAGCCAGCTTAATAAGGAATTTAACTGTGAAAAAGAATTAACGCTTGCTATTATCGGTGGAAAATGGAAGATGCTGATACTATGGCACTTAGGACGTGAAGGAACAAAACGGTTCGGGGAACTAAAATCGCTTATTCCTGATATTACGCCGCGCATGCTGGTTAACCAGCTGCGGGAACTGGAAGAAGATCTAATTGTTAACCGTAAAGTTTATCCTGTCGTACCACCTAAAGTCGAATACTCACTTACAAAAGAAGGAGAAAGTTTAATGCCTATTTTGACAGCCATGTACGATTGGGGTAAAAATTACCGTGATACAGTGCTGATCAATCAAGAACAAAAGGCAGAAACGTTAATTAAATAATGGAAACTAATCCTTCTATTCCATAGTTTTTATTTTTTTATGCGGATGATATTAATCAATATCATCCGCATTTTCAATGAAAATTAAGCGGTTACAAGACTGATATGTCCATTAGTATACTTCTGTATACTATCATTCCCCACACTATTTGTGGGAAAAGTGCGTACTTTTAAGAACCTCAAACTGCGGGTACAATAACTACACCAGCTGCTTTTTATGTAAAAAAGCACAAAAGGTATCTATAGATTTCTATAAGGAGTGGAGTGGAGTAGAATGGAATTACAATTAGCATTAGATCTTGTTAATATTTCTCAAGCAAAAGAGGTAGTAAAAGAAGTTGAAGAACATATTGATATCGTGGAAATCGGTACGCCCGTTGTAATTAATGAAGGGCTTCGCGCCGTTAAAGAAATTAAAGAAGCATTTCCTAATTTAAAAGTATTAGCTGACCTAAAAATCATGGATGCAGCTGGTTATGAAGTACAGCAAGCTTCTCAAGCTGGAGCAGACATCATTACCATCTTAGGTGTGGCTGAAGATATGTCAATCAAAGGTGCAGTTGAAGAAGCCAAAAAACAAGGTAAAAAAATTCTAGTCGATATGATTGGTGTAAAAGATATTAAAGGACGCGCAAAAGAGCTAGACGAATTTGGCGTTGACTATATCTGTGTACACACAGGATACGATCTTCAAGCAGTTGGCCAAAACTCTTTTGAAGATTTAGTAACAATCAAAAGCGTTGTAAAAAATGCAAAAACAGCCGTTGCTGGCGGTATTAAATTAGAATCTTTACCTGAAGTAGTAAAAGCACAGCCTGATCTTGTTATCGTTGGCGGAGGAATCACGAGCCAAGACGATAAAAAATCAGTTGCTTCTCAAATGAAAGAGCTTATTACAAATTAAGGAGCTTTCTATGCAGACGAGCGAACAGCAGACGAGCGAACATTTAAAAACGGTTATGAATGAGCTTTTACAAACAACAGCTCTAATCGCTGACGATGAAGCTGAACAGCTTGTAAATGGCATCATCTCATCTAAAAAAGTGTTTGTCACAGGAGCAGGCCGTTCAGGCCTTATGGGCAAGTCGTTTGCTATGCGTATGATGCATATGGGCATTGATGCTTATGTCATTGGAGAAACCGTGACGTCCACTTTCACGCAGGATGATTTATTAATCATCGGATCAGGTTCTGGCGAGACGAAGAGCTTGATTCCTATCGCTCAAAAAGCAAAAGAACTTGGGGGAAAAGTTGGAGTAGTCACAATTTCTCCCGACTCCACGCTTGGCAAGCTGGCTGACTTTATCGTGAAGCTGCCCGGTGCTCCGAAGGATCAAGAACAAAGCAGTTATCAAACAGTGCAGCCTATGGCGTCACTGTTTGAACAAACGCTTCTTCTCTTTTACGATGCGCTGATTCTTCGCTTCATGGAGAAGAAGGAACTTGATACCCATACAATGTACGGAAAGCATGCAAATTTAGAATAAAAAAAGGTCTTGCCTAGGCAAGACCTTTTTGTTTTGAAACCTTATACTGAACATGCCGAAATGTTAACTTATCTCACATAGAAACTAAATGTACTTTATCATTATTTACTTTTTTCAAAAGCCCTATTCGAATTTTTGTGCATCTCCATAAAAGGGCTGCTCTGCAACTTTAATCGATTCTGTGGGGCATCCTTCGTACGCTTCCATCATCTCATCTTGCTGATGTTCAGGAACTTCTTTTGTTCCTTCGTTGTTATCTAACACGGCATAAGCAAGACCTTCTGAATCATAATCATAAAGATCTGGTGCGCTCCCTCCACATGCTCCGCAAGCAATACATTTTTCCTTATCTACTATCGTAAAAGCCATAAAAAAACCTCCTTTACCTTTTCACTTTCTCGTTCAGAAAGTTACGTTCAGTATAAGAAGGTTTTTTTAAATTTGTCTTAAATTATTTACTTGGATTCTCCGATATTCTCAAACATTTCATCTACATTTGCCTTTTTCTTAATTAATCCTGACTCTTTTAACCAGTCCACATTTAACTGCCATGATTCTTTCGTTTGACTGCCAAATCCTTGGTCAGACTTCATTTTCGGAAGTAAAATATTTAAACTTTTTGTTTCCACGTCTTTTTCAAGAGGGAAGTTTGATTTATCTTGGTTATCTAATAGAATTTGAAGTGATTCTTTTGGATGCTTCTCTGTGTACTCATACCCTTTTGTCGCAGCACGCCAAAACGCTTTAATCGTATCAGAATCTTTTGCCCACGTTTGATCCCCAGTAACTGCCACTAGCTCATAATAAGATGGTACACCGTAATCCGAAGGATCAATGTCAACCGTTTTGTATCCTTTTTTGTGAAGCAATGGTACTTCGTGATTAATATATGCCCCTATTACAGCATCTACTTTTTTACTTATCAGCGATGAATTCAACTCAAATCCTACGTCTACTAGTTTTACTTTATTCGGATCTCCTCCATCGCTTTTTACCATTTTCTTTAGAACAGACTCGCTTAATGGTGTTCCGCTGTAGCCTACTACTTTTCCTTCTAAATCTTTAGGACGCTTAATACCGCTATCTTTCAGCGCCACAACTCGGTTTAACGGAGATCTTACAATCGCTCCCACCGACTTTACCGGCACATCTTCATTTGCTCGTGCCATTGCTACATCAGGCTGATAATAAAGTCCGAGCGTAACTTTCCCCGCAGCTGCTAAATTAAGCGAGTCTGTTGGATTAGCAGGAAACTGTACTTTTACATTCAGCCCTTCTTTTTTAAAATATCCTTTTTCTTGTGCAGCGTAAATGAAGCTGTGCACTGCATTTGGGTACCAATCAAGCATAATTGTAACGTCTTTTAATTTTTTACTGTCACCAGCTTTATTTTCCTTGTCCTGGCCGCAAGCAGCGAGCATCAAAACAAGCATCAGGCTTAACCCAATCGCAAACCATTTTTTCATTCTGTTTTCCTCCACTTTAATGAACGTTTTTCGAAACCTACTACAATAATAAAGAATAAAATACCAAGCGCGGATAAAATCACAATTGGTGCAAATACACCAGCTGCATCAAACTGTGTCATCATGCGACGACTGAAATATCCTAAGCCTGCTTGTGCACCTAACCATTCCCCAATGGCAGCACCTATTATACTAAAGGTAACCGCTACTTTGAGCCCTGAATAAAAATGAGGCAGTGCAGAAGGAATGTTCAACTTAAAGAAAATATCTTTTTTTGTTGCTCCCATCGTTAGCATGAGTTCTTTTAACTCTTTGTTTGTGGAACGAAGCCCGTCGAATGTGCTAACCGTAATAGGAAAAAAAGTAATTAATACGGTCACAATCACTTTGCTCCAAATGGAGTAGCCAAACCAGAGAACAAATACAGGAGCAATGGCAATGGTCGGGATCATTTGTGACGCAATAATAAGCGGATAGAAAGCACGCTCAATAAGCGGACTCCAATTCATCCACACGGCCAGCAGAACCCCTAGCACAACGGATATAAGCAGCCCAATTACGACAATAGATAACGTAGCTGGTAAATGCTTAAACAATAAATCCATTCGCAAATCCCAAAGCTTTGTTAAAATACCGGTGGGCGTTGGTAAAATAAACGGATAGTTTACAATGCGTGCTCCAATTTCCCAAGCAGCCAGTAAAATGACTACTAATATCACTGAAGCTCCGTACTTTTTCATGTGTTCACCTTCGATCTAAGCTGTTCAATTAAATAATCTTTCACGTCAAGCACACGCTGTTGATTCAAATCTTTTTGCGTTCGAGGTCTGCTAAGCGGCACTTGAATCTCTTCAAGATGACTTACCCGCTTGTCTGAAAAGATAAAAATACGATCTGATAAAAAAAGCGCTTCGTTTACGTCATGAGTGATAAATAAGATGGTGTGTTTACGCTTTTGCCATTGTTCAAGCAGCCATTCCTGCATCGATAGACGCGTAATGGCATCAAGCGCACTGAAAGGCTCATCCAAAAGCAGCACGTTAGAACCGCTTAATACCGTTCGCAGAAAAGAAACACGCTGCTTCATCCCTCCGGATAAATCACTTGGAAAACGGTTTTCATACCCTTTTAACCCAAACTCTTCGAGCAGCTGAGATACTTGCCTATGAGCACTTGCCTTTGACACATTGTGAAGCTCAAGAGGCAGTGCTGCATTGTCTAGAATCGTGCGCCACGGAAGAAGCAAATCTTGCTGCGGCATGTAGCCTACTTTTCCAAGACGTTTTTCGTAAGACTGTCCGTTAATCATGATATCGCCTTCACTCTGCTGTTCAAGACCTGTAATGAGACGAAACAACGTACTTTTTCCAGATCCGCTTGCTCCAACGATACTTACAAACTCGCCTTCTTTCACGTCTAAATTTAATGATTTTAAAATCGCTTGATCACCGTTTTTGTACGTAAAACTTACGTTTTGAAAAGATAACACAGACTTATTCATAAATTGGCCACATCGCTTCGTTATAAGCCATATCCCAGAACATATACTCAAAACGCGTTGTGTTTAAGAAAATTTCTTCGAGCTTTTCTAACTCCGCTTCTGATTTGTCTTCAGTAAGTGAGTCAAATAAGTTGATACACCACGTCGCTAGTTCTCCAAATTCTTCTGAGCTGTACATTTCAATCCACTCACGATAAAACTCATTGTTAGCTCCAGGCTTTTCACTGAGTTCTTTTCCTATTTCCCAGTAGCTCCACATACAAGGCAAAAGAGCCGCCACTAATTCAGCCAATGTTCCGCTTTGACCAACGTGCAGCATATAGTGTGTGTATGCAAGCGTTGTAGGAGATGGCTGCGCTTTTTCTAATTCTTTTTCGCTGATTTCAAATTTCTTGGCATACTCACGGTGCAGGCTCATTTCTTCGTTTAATGTAGAATCTAAAAGTGCAGCAAATTTCCCCATCGTTTGAACATCGGTAGCTTTCATGGCTCCAATCGCAAATAATTTAGCATAATCAATTAGGTAAAGATAATCTTGAATCATATAAAAGCGAAACTTCTCCTTTTCAAGCGTTCCGTCTCCCATCCCCTCTACAAAGGGATGATTATGATTTTGGCGCCAAATCGGCTGCAGCTTTTCATATAATCGTTCACTAAATTTCATGATGATCACTCCTTATGCGTATGCAGCCACGTATAAATGAACTGCACCATCACTTTTGTATATTGAATAAGCTGATTGATATCTAATTGTTCGTTCACAGCATGTGCATTTGCTAAATTCCCAGGACCGTAAATAGCTGCTGGAATACCCGCATCAGCTAGCCAACCGCCATCTGTTACGCTAGTTGACACATCAATTGGAGGCTTTTTCCCTTCAATTTGTTCGTGAGTATGTGCAAGCAGCTGCACTCCTGCATGACCTTCATCAATTTCTAATGACGGAAAGATTTCTCCTCTGTCTTCAATCATTGATGTGCCTCCCCATTCAAAGGTTGGCAGATTATCTTTTAACCATGGATCTGCTTTTGCAATAGCTAAAATGTATTCTTCCACTTCTTTTGATACTTGGTCGTATGATTCATTAGGATAATAGTGAACGGTGATCCACAGCCTGCATTCATCTGCAATAAACGCAGCATGCCTTCCGCCTTCGATTACTGCTGGGTTAATCGTGTTTGTTCCTGGCAAAAATCCTGGATAGCTCTTTGTAACAGCCCAGTGGCGCTCCAATTCTTGCAGCCCTCCGATCACTTTTGCCATCTTTTCGATAGCGCTCGCAGCTAACAGCCCTCCTCCAGCATGAATCATACTTCGGCGTGTACCGTCATGATAGGTTTTGCTGCTTTTTATCGTAATCCATCCTGTGATTACTCCGCCTTGACCTTGAATATGTAAATCACTCGTATCGGCTACAAGCGCAAAGTCAGCTGTATATCCTTTCTGACAGCATTGCAGCGTACCTGCTTCTCCCACTTCTTCTCCTACAACGGATTCAAAAATCAAGTCTCCCGGCAGTTCAATTCCTGCTTCCGTTAAAAGCTGCACTGCAAATAATGCTCCTGCCAAGCCGCCTTTCATATCAGCAACTCCGCGTCCGATTATCATATTGTCTTTTACCACAGCTTCAAACGGATTTGTCTCCCACTTTTCATTTTCTTGTACCTCAGCAACATCCATATGCCCGTTAATAATCAAGCTTTGATAGTCAGCTGATTTTTTCCCTTTTAACGTACCTACTACGATGGGATCGTTGGAATATAAGTCCCACATATCGATGGAAAAACCGCAGTTTTTAAGGAAATCCGCTACGTATAGCTGCGCTTCATGAGAATTTCGTGCAGGAGGCGCCGGCGTTTTATATGAAACAAGCGTTGTTAATAACTGGATTAGCTCCCCTTTGCGCTCCTCTACCTGTTTGACAAGCAAATCAATTGTTTCTTCCATGTATGACACCTTCCTTTATGCATAAAAAAACACTTCTTTCGCAGGAAAGAAGTGTTTTTGTTTATATACACAAAATTATTATAACGAGTTCGTAAGGAAATCCCATACAAAACATCCATTACAATACCTCTTTCCTACGCTAGTATTACCTAGTTCAGGTTATAAGGGTTAAGACTTCTCGTCTCTCTCAGCTTCGAAAGCACCCCTAGTGGTGTTGTATCTCTATGAAATTAAACTATTATCATATGTTTACCTTTAATAGTTTTATCATAGTAAAGCGGTTTATTCAATAGAAAGGTTCATGATTCAGCAATGAAAATAGTTTCCTTTTTAGTAAAATAAAAAGCACACACCTTTTTTAAGCAGTGTGTGCTCTTTACTTTTATAAGCTTACTAGTTAGCTATCGGCTTTTTTAAAAATACACGATTTTTCCATTTAGACAGTGACAAGCTCAAGTTTTCGCCCCGGTCTCACTAATGAAAGTAGCTCATGATCTTCCTCTATCACATACCCAATCACGTTAACATTAGCATTTGCAGGCAAATTCGTTTTAGCTATTTGAACCTCTCCTCTGTAGCGTCCGTAGCCATCATTGTCCATTGTAATTGCTCCGATTCTGCGTTCTACTGTACGAAATGGCGGCACTGGTTTTACAGATCGAGTATCAACCAACCGCAGAACGTCTCTTGATACATCCGGACGCACGCTGTACGTTCCCTCTATATGAAGTGAACGAATGCGCAGCGGAATAATGCGGTTTTCTTGATATCGAACTAAACGCTTTAATAAACTTGAACCGGCGTATGGATCTCCAATATAAACCTCCGTTACTCCGCATCCGTATAAATCTACTGCAGAGGTAAAAGGACATCTATTACGGTCTTTTTCTCTAGTAGGAAGACCTTGATAAACAGGGCCTCTTTTTTCGCCTTCTCCAGGAATATAAGCGCAGACTGGGATACGAAGTTCATTAAATAAATCTGTCTGCTGTTGAAAAAACGTTTCTTCAAGTCCTGTTTCAGGCCGCGGATAAAAATTATGCCATGCAAGCAGCTGATGATGATGAAGGCCTGCAGATAACAGCGATTCTATTTCTTCTTTGGATAACGTACTTGCATTAACAGCAATATAAAATTCATTCGCAAGCGAAAGAGTTTCTTTTACACTAAAGCCATCGTCTAGTCTAATACCCGATACGCCAAGTGAAGATAGCGTCATAAGGCTTTCAATACCTAAATGAACCGGCGTATGCTTGGATACGTCTGCATACACGCTTATTCCACAATCTCTAGCCACATGAAGCAATTCTTTTGCCCGTTCAGCCAAATCTCCTTTTTCTTCTGGAATGTGAAGCGAAGTGAATGCGCGTGTAACTCCGCATTCACTCGCTTCTATTAATCTTTTTTTGGCATCACTATCATTTAAATAAAACGAAATACCGATCATTCAAACTCCCTCGCCATTTCATCGTTAAATCCAAAGAAATAGGTACAAATAAACCCTGCTGCATAAGCAATAACTAATCCAAGTAAATAAAGAAGAATTTGATGCGCATGAACTAAAAACGTAAGCGGCAAACCGGATACCCCCACTGCTACAGTTGCAATATGGAAGTGCGCCTGAAACGCTCCTCCGATTCCGGCTCCAAGACAAGCGGTTAAA
Source organism: Priestia sp. YIM B13551 (assembly GCF_042787905.1). Taxonomy (NCBI): domain Bacteria; kingdom Bacillati; phylum Bacillota; class Bacilli; order Caryophanales; family Bacillaceae; genus Priestia; species Priestia sp. YIM B13551. The sequence continues at coordinate 288,846 of NZ_JBHZOX010000003.1, read as the reverse complement.
AATGGGCGCCCTAAAGGAAGTGTGACTCCAAAAATAAGCGGCTCTCCGATTCCCAGCAGACCTGAAGGAAGTGCCCCTCCAATTGCTCGCTTTAAACGTTTTTTCTTTGTTTTGATATAAATAGCAAAAGCTGCACCTACCTGACCGGCTCCGCCCATTGCTAGTATAGGAAGAAGCGGATCATCTCCAATTGAATTAATAAGCTCTAAATGAACAGGAGTAAGACCTTGATGCAGTCCTGTAATAACGAGCGGCAAAAACGTTGCTCCTAAAACAAAGCCTGCTACAACTCCTCCAACCTCTAGAACTCCTAAAAGACCTTTTGTGATTCCATCTGAAATTAAGCCTCCGATTGGCATGAATACTACATACGTAATAATGCCTGTAATTAACACCGTAACGGTTGGTGTAATAATAATATCCAGTGACTGAGGGACAAATTTACGTACTCGTTTTTCTACCACGGCCATAAAGATTGCTGCAAGCAACACGCCTATTAAGCCGCCACGCCCCGGCAAAAGAGCTTCACCAAAAAGTTTAATATCAGCTACGGCAGGATTAATGACTAAAATGCCTGCTAAGCCTCCTAGAGCCGGCGAACCACCAAATTCTTTTGCGGCATTAATACCTACTAAAATACCAAGATAGGCAAATAAACCGCTCCCGATAACGGTTAAAAGAATAGCAATCTGTGAATCTGCCGGAAGCCACTTCGCTTGAACAGCTGCTTTTGTCACTCCGGTGATAAGTCCGGATGCTACAAGAGCAGGTATTAACGGAATAAAAATACTCGCAATTCGGCGAAGCAAGAGCTTAAACGGAGTTGCATTTTTTTCTTTCAGCTCCGATTTCCGCTGAGCCGCACGATTTTCTAAATTAATACCGCCGGATTCATCAATTAACTTTCCAAATTCCTCTGTTACTTTGTTTACTTTTCCAGGACCAATAATGATTTGCAGCGTTTCTTCTTCAACTAATCCGAGCACGCCTTCAAGCTTTCGTATATCTGCCTTTTTTACAATTGAATCATCTTTTACAGTCACCCGCAGCCGAGTCATACAATGCGTATACGCTTCAATATTCGATGCTCCCCCAAGCATCTCCAAAATAACCTTTGCTAATTGATGATTATCTAAAGACATGTTAATCCCCCTTTGTATTTTCCTCTTAGATGGATACGGTACTGAGGAAACAGACCACAAAATCCCCTTTTTGTAATCGCTTTCTTTTTTATTTCTTAGTTTTCAAAAACTGAATGGCATCCCTTGTTTTATCAATATACTCAACCGTCTGGTCATACTGCTGCGCTGCAATACTTAAAAACAACACATCAATCACATAAAGCTGGGCTAAACGAGACGATGTAGCTGCGCTTCGAAACGGCGCTTCTTGAGAATAAGACGTATACAAACAAATATCAGCTAAAGACGAAACGGTAGACTGTCCGTATTTGGTTAAGCTAATCGTCTTTACTCCGCGATTTTTAGCTAAAGATAAGACGTTGCTTACTTCAGGAGTCTCCCCTGAAAAAGAGATGCCCACAACTACATCGTCTTTACTTGCATTTGCGATGAGTGTAGCTGCTAGATGGCTATCTGCAAAAGCCGTAGCATTTTTATTAATTCGAAGAAATTTTTGCTGCGCATCTATAGCAATAATATGTGAAGCACCGATTCCAAAAAAATGAATATTTTTGGCTTCAATCAGTGCCAAAACAGCCCGCTCTGCTTCTTTATAATTCACAAGCTCGGCCGTATCACTTAGACTTTGAATGCTGTTGCTTGCCGTTTTTTTGACAATAGATTGAATCGTTTCATTTGTTTCAATATCGCGGTATCCTTGCTCCGTATCTCTAGCTAAATCTCCGGCTACTCTTACCTTTAATTCTTGAAACCCGCTAACCCCGATAGATTTACACAAACGAATAACAGCAGCACTGCTAGCATTCGCTAGTCTACCTAATTCCCCAGCCGTACTGTTTACCACAGTATGCGGATTATTTAAAATATATTCAGCAATTTTCCTCTCCGAATCAGGAAGCTTTGCCACCGTGTTTTTAATCATTGTTAATCCGCCTGTTGACATCGTTTCTCTCCTTTATACGTAATGTTCAATCGCTTTTCTCACATAACCGCCCGCATCATTCAGTAACATCTTCGCGGTGTCGTAATTTTCATTTGTTTTGATCATAACCACTGCTGTTTTCACCTCATTATTTGCTTCTTCAAGCGTTTGATTTGCTTGTTCATAAGAAACACCTGTAATTTTACAAATAATACCTATCGCTCGTTCTTTAAGCTTTTCATTACTCACATGAACATCTATCATTAAGTTTTCATACGCTTTTCCTACTTTAATCATAGCCGCTGTAGAAATCATGTTGAGAATCATTTTATGAGCGCTTGCTGCTTTTAACCTTGTGGAACCTGTTAGCACTTCCGGACCTACTACTACCTCAATACTATGGTCCGCTTCTTTTCCAATAAGAGAATTACCATTTATTTATTACGTTTAAAATTTCTTTTTTACTAGCCGCATCTACCTTCATTGCCTACTCGTTTTGAGACTCTGTGGTTAACAATGTAAGCTGTTCATTCATCTTTTTAGCTCCTTTTTAATCTTGTAGTAAAGTTATGGTTATTATAATCTCTTTAAAATATAATTTCGATAATTTTCTTTCTTTTTAAAATTTCGTTTTAAAAAACAACATAAAAAAGTCACGAACCCGTGACTTTTCTAACAACATTCATAACTTATTTCTTGTTAGCGTTTTCATTTTAATCTCTAATAATTCCATTACTTGTTCCTATCAGTACTTCTTTACCTTGTTGATTTCGATACACTGATTTGATTTTCACTTTTTGAAAACCATCTGCTTTTTCTACTTCAGTTAATATGCATTCACAGGTAACTGTATCTCCCGCAAAAACTGGACGAAGAAATTCACTCACCATTTCTCTTGCAATGTAGTTTAAGTCTCCTCCTATTTTTGTCCCAATACTAGCAGTCATAAGTCCATGCACCATTAGCCGCCCTTTTTCGTCACGTTCTATATGATGTTTGCCCCGGTCTCCAGTCATCTCCGCAAACTGCATGATTTCTTCCTCTTGAAACGTTCTTTGCCACGTAAATGTATCTCCTGCTTTACATTCCATCTTATCCCTCCCCTTAAGATTATGACTTTACTTTTTAACTATATCACAAAAATGAACAGTCATTCATTTACACATCAAAAAAATAGCAGAATAAATATATCCTGCTATTTTTGACAAGTAGGACAGTAATAAAGCCTTCTAGAAGCAGCTTGCACTTTTAAGATAGGCGTGCCGTCAATTCGGCAAGCTTCTCCTTCACGGTTAAAAACCCAGTGGCGGTATTGAGAGCGCTTTTGGCCTTTCTTTTTTAACGTTTCAGCAAGCTTTACATCATTTGTAATGCCACCTGTTTCATAGGACTGTTTTACAAGAGAAATGGTTGCTTCAGCTGCCTTTTTAAGCTGTTCTTCCGTGCAGTCTACTGGACGAGCTGCAGGATTAATTCCCGTTACAAATAGGATTTCACTGCGCAAATAATTTCCAATCCCCGCTATAAAGCTTTGGTCTAGCAGCAGCGACGCCCATTTTCTGCGGTAAAATGGCTTAGAGTAAAAGCGATCTAAAAGCTCATCTGCCGTTACTTCTTCACTTAAAGTATCCGGACCTACTCTTGATACAAAAGGATGAGCAGAAACTTCTTCATCACGTAATACTTCAATATCAGAAGCGCTATAGAGCAGCGCTGATTTCTTTTCATTATGAATAGCAAGACGCAGCTGTCTGTTTGTAGATGGATAATTGTAAGACGAACGTACATACCATTTTCCATAAAGCTGATTATGTGAATAAATGGTATAGCCGTTGTCAAAACGAATAAGCATAGCCTTCCCTTTTGTATCTACCCTTTTAATACGAGCACCCGTTAATACTTCTTCGTAATGCTGTAAAGATGGAAAAGCAAACCATATCTCTCTAACGGGAAGACTGATAATCGCTTTTTCCACTTCATCGGCTGCTCGTCTAATTTCTGGACCTTCTGGCATATAATGAAACTCCTTTCTTGCCTGACTTTCTTCATTTATTATTTCGGTTTTATTTCTGCTTTGCAAGAAAGAAGCGGTTGAACTCTTTTTTTCCTAAAAGAACCTTTAAATTATGCATGACGGTTACTCTTATAGTAAAATGTTGATACCTTTTTTTACTTTCTATAGTGTTTATCTTACTTCCTTTGACTTATACTAGCTGATAACCTTTTAGAAACTTGTTAATTATCTATATATGAGGAGTTTATTATGAATAATCAATCATTTTCTCCACTATCAGCCGCCGAGATGGCTGTTATTTGGAAGCAATATATGAACGATAAAGCAATTTCTTGTATGCTTAAACATTTTCTGTGTCATGTAGACGATTTAGATATTCAAAAAGCGATTCAAGGTACACTGCACATCACAACAAAAAACAGTGATGCGCTCACTGCTATCTTTTTAAAAGAAAATATGCCAATCCCGCTCGGTTTCGGCGAAGAAGACCTTGATGTTGAAGCTCCAAAATTATTTTCGGATTCTTTTTATTTGCTTTATTTGAAGCATATTTCAAATGTCCTTCTGCTATCAGCAACTACGGGTGTCGATGTTGCCGCAAGAAATGATGTACGATCTTTTTTTCGCAGCTTGCTATTAAAAGCAGAAAAGCTTAACCAAACGATTACAGATTTGCTGTTAGAAAAACAAATTTTTATAGAGCTTCCTCCTATTCCTATTGCAGATGCGTCTGATATGAACGATAAAAGAACTCTTCTTGGGAAGCTATTTTGATGAAAAGCGGCCGTTAACCGTCATTGAAATTTCTCATATCGTGTCAAGCATACAGACGAACTTAATTGCAAAGGATTTAATTTTAGGGTTTGCTCAAACAGCTCCTTCTCAGGAAATTCAAGCTTTTTTGTTAAAAGGTAGAGAGCAGGTACAGCAGCACATTGAATCCCTGTCACAACCGCTAATGGTAGAAAACATACCGGTCACAATGAAGTGGGATTACGGAGTAGAAAAGTCTTCCGTTCCTCCATTTTCAGAAAAACTCATGATGTTTCACCTAGCCGCGATGATTACTGAAAATGTACGTGGATACGGGCTTGCGATGTCAACGAGCCCGCGTTTAGATCTCGCTTTAAACTATACAAACTTCACGAATGAAATTTTGGAATACGCCAAAGAAGTATCAAGAATAAGTATTGAACAAGGATGGCTAGAAGAGCCTCCGCATATTCCATTCCCAAAAATTCATTTGGAATAAAAATGAGATTGGGACATAACGAAATGAACCCAATCTAAAAACGAGCAATAGGGATATATAAGTTGGACTGCTTGTAAAACCTACGTTCACCATGATTACAAAACAACACGAACTATTCATCCATTTTTGATGGATAGTTCGTGTTTAACTTTAACTACACTACTTTTGTCACAGCCTCATTTTTTAGATTCTCTCCACAGTAAATAAAGAAAATACGGAGCGCCGATAATGCCAATGATTAATCCGGCCGGAATTTCAATCGGAGGAGCAATTCCTCTCCCAATTAAATCTGCTCCTAGTACAAACAAAGCGCCAAGCAAAGCGGCTATAGGAATCAATTTTTTGTGTCTCGGTCCCACTAACCGTTTGGCCACATGAGGAATAATAAGCCCTACAAAGCCAATGGTGCCAACAACCGATACAACCGCAGCCGTCATTGCCACCGCGCTTGCTAGCAATACTAAACGAATTAACTCTACTCTAGCCCCTAGTCCTCGAGCCACTTCATCACCTAAATGAATTAAATCTAATCGGGCAGCTAACAGCCAAATCAGCGGTACTAATATAACGACCCAGGGAAGTAAACCAATTAATTGATCCCATGTCCTTCCCCATAAGCTGCCGCTCAGCCAAATCAGTGCCGCATTTACGTTTGGATTTGCTTTTGAAATTAACAAGTGAATACCGGATGAACAAAAAGCGCTGACTGCTACACCTATTAATGCAAATCGAATAGGTTCTACTCCTTTTTTATAAGCAAGCAAATAGACGATGACAAAGACAAGCGATCCTCCTGCAAACGCAGCGGCGGATAAAACAGATGGGCTTGCTAAAGGCAGTAAAATAGTGACTGCAACAGCTGCTAATCCTGATCCGCTTGATAGACCTAATGTATCTGGACTAGCGAGCGGATTTCTCATAATGGACTGTACGACGACTCCGGACACAGCTAGGCCGACTCCTGTTAAAATAGCCAGCAAAATACGAGGTAGACGAAATTCTACTAAAATGGACGTCAAGTCAGGATCGCCAATACCAATAAAAGACGTAATAATGTCTAGAGGAGGTATGTTAATGTCTCCTAAGCTAAGGCTTATGACACTCAGCGCTATAATTAAGACAGAAAGAATGATAAACAGGCCGACAGACTTGAATCGAGATGGCTGCTTTTTTGTTTTATTGACAGTCTGCATATAACTCATGCCTTCCTTTCTGTTTTTTTGCGTCTCGCTAAGTAAATAAAGTACGGCGTTCCGAGCAATGCTGTTACTGCACCTACAGGAGTCTCATACGGGTATGTAATAAATCGTGATAATACGTCTGCTAATAGCAATAAAGATGCACCAAGCAGCGCGCTCATTGGCAAAACGACCCGGTAATCTACACCTATTAAATAGCGTACCATATGAGGAACAACAAGCCCTACAAAGCCAATGGGACCCGCAATTGCCACCGAAACACCTGCTAATACAATCACAACAACTGCAGTGAACGCTCTAATGGCAAAGACTCGCTGCCCGAGTCCTCTAGCTACGTCATCTCCTAAAGACAATAAAGAAGACGCTCTTCCCAGACCAAACGCAATAAGCAGGCCCGCGATGCTAAAAGGAACCAATACATGAACATGTCCCCAATCTCGCCCAATAACTGAACCGGTGAGCCAGAACATAACGCCTTCTGTTTTGCTTTCATTAAAAATCAGCAGTGTTTGCGTGAGAGACATAAGCATACCTTGTATAGCAACACCTGTTAAAGCAAGCTTTACATCACTGTCGCCTCCTTTAATCAACGAACTCATGACATAAACAATAACAGCAGCAAATGCGCCTCCTAAAAATGCACCGAATACCCCGCCAATCATGCTTACACTAGGCACTAAAACCGTTAAAAATACCATTGCCGCTGATGCGCCGGCATTAATACCAAAAATACCAGGAGAAGCTAATGGATTTCTAGTTAATGCTTGCATCAACGCTCCAGCGACAGCCAAATTAGCGCCAACAAATGTGGTTACCAGTAAGCGAGGCAGACGGACAGTTTGAATAATAGACTGTTCTTTTGATCCGTCAAAATTTAGTATAGCTTGCTTAATCGTTCCAAAAGAAATATGTATAGAACCGATGGAAATAGATAAAAACATTGAAATCAGTAAAAGAATAATAACCGCAAGAAAAATAGCTATTATACGAAGCGGAGATTTGTTTCTTTTGGATAAGCCGTGAACAGCTTTCATAGTAGACTGCGCCTCCTTTCATTTGAAAGTTCAATAAAAAGAAAAGAACAATCCCGCTGGATTGTTCTTTTCTTCGTTATTATTTGCCTTCAAATAATAACTTTTCTGCTTCATCTGCAATACCATTTGCACCTTGTACACTTCGGCGAAGAGACCATTTAAATACATCAACTTCATACACTTGATTATTTTTAACCGCTTTTAGCTCTTTCCATAATGGCTGTTTTGCTAAAGGCGTATGACCTTTTTCATTTCGCATAACAATGAGTTTGTCCGGATCTGCTTTTACGAGCTGTTCCATTGTCATTTTTACACTGTACTCTTTTGTAGGATCTGTTAATGCATTTTTGAAGCCTAATTGCTCAAGAACACCCGTTGTAAAGAAATTTGAAGTTCTAGCATTAATATTACCATTTGCATCAGCGATAACAAGTACATTGCCCGGATTTTTTGGTGCTTTTGCTTTTAAATCCTTCATTTTTTTCTTATGCTCTTCTACCACTTTTTCAACTTTTGCTTTCTTGCCAACCGCTTCTCCTACTTTTAACTCTGTATTTAGTAAATCATCGTAATTAGCATTTAAGTTTTTTAACTCAATCGTTGGCGCAATTTTCGATAATTCTTTGTATACATTTTTATGACGTTCTGAATCGGCGATAATCAAATCGGGCTTCAGCAGTTTAATCGATTCCAAGCTTGGCTGCGCTCGCGTGCCAACTGATTTGTATCCTTTGATTTCTTTTAGTACATCTTTATCAATAAGCTGTTCTGCTTTATCATCATCAGCTACTCCTACAGGTTTGATACCAGCATCTAACAATGCATCAATAAAGCCTAACTCTAATACGACTACTCGCTTTGGATTCTCTTTTACCTTTGTCTCTCCAAGCTCATGCTTGACCACTCTTGTTTTTTCACTTTTTTCATCAGCTGAATTTTCCTTATTCGTGCTGCTGCAGCCGATAAGCATTCCGATTGCCAGCATTGTAATAAAAGCCAGCAGTCCTATTTTTTTCTTATTCAAATGTCATTCCTCCTGCTTGTATCTTTATGTAGATAATCGACTCTTGAAACTGATAATCGTTATCATTATATCAGTTTTATCTATTTAAACAAGCTGATTCGTTATTTTTTAATTAAAAAAATTATATCTATTCTACAAAAAAAGAGATTGAGACATAGCTACATCATTCCAATCTAAAGACGAACAAATGGGATATATGAGCTGAACTGCTTGAGACACCGCTAGAAGCAACTCAATATATGAAACCTACGTTCACCCTACCCATGAAAAAAACCGAACGATTCATCGTTCGGATCTTCCTTCAACTAAACTATTTTTCTCCCAGCCTCTTTTTAGCAGACTTTCTATGAATATGGTGTAATAGGCGGCAGTTCACTGCTAAGACACCATTTACCTATGTCACGCAGCTTATAAGCAATAGGATCGTGTAAGCTAATTGTCCGGGCGTTGCGCCAGTATCGATCAAATTTATACTGATCAGACGTTGCTCTCGCTCCCATCCCATCAAATATAGTAGAGGTAATATGTAAGACCGTTTTGACAGTAAATGTTTTGGCCAACGCAATCGCAACTCCGGACTCGCCCCGCTGCTGTTTCGTTAGCGCATCTTCTTTTTTCCATGCATGATCAAATTCTGCAACAGCTTTTTCTATAAGTGCTGAACAAGCATGAAGATTTAAACTCATTTCACCGTATTGCTGAATAATGTAAGGATCTTGCTCCGCTGCTTCAACATCCGAACTTATCCACGGCTTTGTATGAGCCTTCACATAAGCTTTTGATTCCTCCAAAGCTCCTTGAGCAATTCCGTACAATAAGTGAGTGAGCATAAGCTGAGCCAAATGCGTTCGTACCGTAGGAAAAACCTTTTGCTCTTCGGCTGCTTTATACAATATTTCTTCTTCATAAACGATAACATCTTCAAACTTTACACTTCCGCTATTCGTTTGGCGCTGTCCAAATCCGTCCCAATTATCTTCAGTAACGATTCCGGCTCTATGAGTAGGAAGTACACATAGCAATACCTCACCGCTTCCTTCTTCTTGAGCCGATACTAACAAACGGTCTGAATCCGTTGCCCCGGAACAAAAACTCTTGCTTCCGCTGAGCATTAATCGTCCATTTTCTCGAACTGCTTTTAGTCCTGAATCTCTAGGATTAAAGGCATTGCCCCAAAATAGCTGCTGAGCTGCTGTTTCTTTGTAAAAAGTTTTGTACTGCTTAGTACTTCCAAACAGAAACGTTGAACAAACCGTCAAATAATGATACCCCAACAAGTGTGCAAGTGAACTATCTGCTTTCGCAATGATATTCACGACTTTAAAAACAATCGGCCAGCCGGCTCCATAACCTCCGTATTCCTTAGGAATTGGGAGGGCTAAAAGACCGCTTTTTCTAAGCAGATTACGCTCATGTAGAGGCGTTCCACCTTCTCTATCTCTTTTTACAGCAGTTTTGGAAAACTCTTTAGCCAACTGGTTAGCCAATTCAAGGATCTTCTCTTGAGACGCTGCAATCGTTTGGGTGTTGTTCATGATTACCCTCCTTTCTCACCTTTTAGCGGGTGCTTTATCATTCACTTTCACTTCACCAAATGGACTGATAAATGTGCGCTCGTTCTCATCGTGCTTACACTTAACTGGAAGCCTTGGAAACAAAAGCTCTGCTGTTCGATATGCTTCTTCTAAATGAGGATATCCAGATAAAATAAATGTTTCGATACCTAACTCTGCATATTCTTTGATTCGTTGTGCCACCGTATCAGCATCTCCTACTAAAGCAGTCCCTGCTCCTCCTCGAACTAACCCTACACCAGCCCATAGGTTAGGACTTACCTCTAAGTTTGAACGGTCACCTTGATGCAAGGCGCTCATACGTTTTTGACCTTCTGAATCCATTCGAGAAAATACTTTTTGGGCTGATTTAACAGCTTCTTCATCTACATGTTGAATCAGTTCATCTGCAGCTTTCCAGGCTTCTTCTTCAGTTTCACGAACAATGACATGAAGCCTGATGCCAAATCGAATTTCTCTTCCTGTCTGCTTTGCTTTTTCTTTCATTCGTTCAATTTTTTCTTTGACTTGTGCAGGAGGCTCTCCCCAAGTCAAATAGACGTCTATATGCCTTGAAGCAACGTCCATCGCTACAGGAGAAGAACCTCCAAAATAAAGGGGAGGATACGGTTTTTGGATCGGCGGATAAAGCACGTCGCCACCTTTAACACTCAAGTAGTCTCCGTCGAAGTGAACATCGGATTCATTTAATACCCTTCTCCATATTGTCAAAAATTCATCTGTCAGCTCATAGCGATCGTGATGGTTTAAAAACACTCCGTCTCCTTCTAACTCAACGGGATCTCCTCCTGCTACGACATTAATAAGAAGCCTTCCTTTAGAAAAGCGGTCAAACGTTGCAGCCATTCTTGCGGCTTGTGTAGGCGACATTAAACCCGGGCGTACCGCTACTAAAAACTTCAGATTTTCAGTGACTGGCACTAAAGTAGAGGCAGCAATCCATGCATCTTCACATGATTTTCCCGTCGGAAGCAAAACTCCGCTATAGCCTAGCTCATCCGCAGCTTGTGCAACTTGTTTGCAATAAGAATAGCTTGCAGCCCTGGCTCCCTCATGGCTTCCTAAATAACGTCCATCTCCATACGTTGGAATAAACCAAAATAACTCCACTTGTATTCGCCCCTTTTTAAAGCTACATAAAAAAACTCCGTTATTACAAATAAACTGCAATAAGGAGCCTCAGTTGTCTGATAGCTTCATTTTTTACTATTTTTAAATCAAGCATATGGATTAGGTATAGGGTACTGCTGATTCAACACCCAGTTCCCAACCGTTCGAAGCTTGTATTCAGCTGGATTATGAAGAGTATGAGTTCTTACATTACGCCAGAATCGGTCGTATCCGTATTCAGCATGAACCGAACGCGCTCCCATAACTTCAAATATCTTACTTGTGATATCCAGTGCAGCATTACCAGCAAAAACATTGGCAGCCGCTACGTGAACTGCTAGGTTTCCACGTTCTTCTTCCGTTAATTTTTTGCCTTTTTCCCACGCTTCATCCAATATGAGAGCTGCTTCATCTGCAAGTGCACTGGCTGCTTTTGCTTGAATCCAGAGTTCACCGTATTTTCGCAGTATACCTGGATCATCAGAAGCTTTTTCTACTCCTGATGTTAACCAAGGCCTTGTTTTAGAAGCCGTGTAGTTTTGTGCTTCTTCAATTGCTCCAAAAGCGCTTCCTATAAAGACATTCGTTAAAATAATTTGCGACAGCGAGGCTCCAATAGTTGAAAAAGGAGTAGGATTTTCAACAAAATCTCGAATCACTTCATGTTCTTCTATTCGTACATTTTTAAAATCTACATTTCCACTTCCCGTCTGTCTTTGTCCCATCGCATTCCAATCATCTTTGACGGTAATGCCTGTTCTGTCAGTAGGCACGACGCCGTTTAAATATTGCCCTGTTTCTCTGTCATTAAATGATAGCCATAAGTACTGAGAATCAGGTGAACCAGAACCGAACGCTTTCGTTCCATTTAACAGATAACCTTGTAATTGCTTGTCACCTTTTAGGCTTTCTACTAAAGGATTAGAGGCATTTCCCCAAAAAGCTTGCTGCTGAACAGATAAAGGATAAAAATAGGCCTGCTGTTCTTCTGTGCCTTTGATTCGAATATCTGAGACAAACAAGGAGTGATAGCCGTATAGATGACCCAATGCTGCATCGCCTTTCGCCAACTCTCGAACAATAGCTAAAGCCGTTGACCATCTCCCGCCTTCTCCGCCATATTTTTGAGGAATTAATAAATTTAACAGCCCACTTTGGCGAATAGCATCTTTTTGCTGTTTAGGTGTTCCGCCTTCTTTATCTCTTTGTGCTGCATCCTTTGCAAAAAAAACGGACAGCTTTTTTGCTTGATCAAGATAAATTTCTTCCTTTACAGTTGTTGCAGTCATGTTAAACTCTCCTTTTGGCTCGTCTTTCGATACTGAGCGCCATAGTGTTCATCAGGCAAGAAATGTGATTTTTTAAATAGCTTTTCTCTATAAGTTCCTTCACTGTAATCTGTTTTGAATAAATCTCTTTCCTGCAAAACAGGAATCACTAAATCAATAAAGTCAGCAAACGTTCCCGGCGTGGTCACATAAGCCATATTAAATCCATCCATGCCTGTATCGTCTATCCACTCTTCCATAAAATCAGCTACTTGTTCTGGACTTCCCACAGTAACCGGTCCCATTCCTCCGATACTGACAAATTTCACTACTTCTTCTACCGTCCACTTTCTATCGGGATCACTTATTGTAAATTTCTCTAAAGCGGAACGAACTGAATTCGTCGCAATAAATTCAATAGGCTGTTCTGGTTCATAGGCAGAAACATCGATTCCCGTCCAGCCGCTAAACAGCGTAGCTGCTCCTTCGAAATTGACATAGCTCTCAAACTGAGCAAGCTTCTCCTCAGCCTCTTTTTCAGTTCGTCCAACAATTGGTGTAAATAAATTAAAAATTAATACGCTCTGTGGGTCTCTGCCTTCTGCAGCGATTTGAGCGCGCATTTTTTTCACATAATCTGCGGCTACTTTTTTAGTAGGAAAACTTGTAAAGATACACTCAGCATGTTTGGCGGCAAATGCTCTTCCTGGGGCAGAAGCCCCTGCTTGAAATAAAACTGGAGTTCGCTGCGGGGAAGGTTCTGATAAATGTACACCAGGAACACTAAACCACTTCCCTTTATGATTAATCGGATGAACCCGGTCTGGAAGTGTAAAGATCCCTTTTTCTTTATCTTTTACAACAGCTCCTTCCTCCCAACTTCCTTCCCATAATTTATAGCAAACTTCTAAAAATTCATCGGCAATATCATAGCGGGTTTCATGCGTAAAATGTTCTTCTAATCCTAGATTAATTGACCCGCTTTCAAGATATGAAGTCACAATATTCCATGCAATACGTCCATTTGTTAAATGGTCCAACGTCGAAAATTTTCGCGCAAACGCATAAGGCTTCTCATAAGTAGTAGAAACCGTTACCCCAAACCCTAAATGCTTTGTGGCATAGGCCATAGCGGAAATAAGCGCAGTTGGTTCATTCACTGGAAGCTGAGCAGCTTGCTTAAGAGCTCCTTCGTTACTTTTCCTGTAAACGTCATAAACACCTAATACATCGGCTAAAAACAAACCGTCAAACTTTCCTTTTTCCAATAGCTTAGCTAACTTCACCCAGTAATCTAACGTTTTATATTCGGCCGCCTGATCACTTGGGTACGTCCACAAACCAGGTGTCTGATGTACAACACAATTCATATCAAACGCATTTAAATAAATATGTTTCCCCATAGAAACCTCCAAAACTAATTAAATACATAAATTAACTAAGAATTAAATCTGTTTGGAAGTAATCTTAAAACATATTCTTCCAGAGTGTCAATGAAACTTCTCTCTTTATAATGAAAAATAAATGAAGCCATTACTAATGCTGAATTAGGATTTCTTTAAAGGTTATTGACTTATGATTCTAATAACTGTAAATTAACTAACTATACCAATAAATTTAGTTGGTTTATACAATAATTAAAGGAGTTGATAACATGATTGAACTCAAAAATGTAAATAAGGATTTTTTTATAAAAAACAAACCTGTTCAAGCTTTAAACGAGATTAATTTAAAGGTGGATAAAGGAGAGATTTACGGGATTATTGGGTTAAGCGGAGCTGGTAAAAGTACCTTGTTAAGAACAATAAATTTACTAGAACGTCCGGATAATGGACATGTTTTTGTTAATAACCTTGACTTAACTACCTTAACTGAAAAGCAATTATTAAAGGCCAGAAAGAAAATAGGAATTATCTTTCAAAACTTCAACTTATTATCTTCACTTAATGTTTACGGGAATATCGCAGAACTGCTAAAAATTCATCACTACCCTAAAAAAGAAATCAACTCACGCGTAATGGAACTCCTCAAGCTTGTTGGCTTAGAAGATAAGGTTTACGCCTATCCGGCAAATCTTTCTGGGGGACAGAAACAACGTGTTGGTATTGCACGAGCGCTTGCTATTAATTCGGAGATACTTTTGTGTGATGAAGCAACTTCAGCATTAGATCCTCAAACAACAGAATCTATTCTACAACTTTTAGTAGATATCAATAAAAAGTTCAACTTAACCATAGTACTTATTACGCATGAAATGGAAGTAATAAAGAGAGTTTGCGACAAGGTTGCTGTTATGGATAAAGGAAAAATTGTAGAATCAGGAAACATCATTAACGTATTTAGTAATCCTCAACACTCTATTACGAAAAGTTTTGTAAAGACCATTTTTAATGAGGAACTTTCTTTTTCAACTGTTAATAAAAGCTTTAAAGATTCGCTAATAATAAAAATTATCATGAGAGAAGAACATAATACCGCTACATTGTTAGAAGAATTAAAACAACAGTTTAATGTATCTACGTTTATTTTATCTGGTACCATCACTGCCGTTAAAGGCAATCCATTAAGCATTTTACTTCTTCGAATCAACGGCCCACACCTAGATATAGCGAATGCTACGAACTATATACAAAATCATGTTTTTTACACAGAAATAATTTCAAAACCTCAACTAAAAAACCAAGGAATGTCTATTACTTCATAATCATTTAAAGGAGAATATCTAATGCAAGAATTATACTCATTATTTTCTCAAGGTATCATTGATACCACTGTTATGGTTTTGATTTCACTCATTCTTTCTACTCTTATAGGAATACCCTTAGGAATTCTTCTGGTTATCACTAGACAAAACCACTTATTATCTAATACATATATCTTCACAATACTCAACACGATTATAAATATTTTAAGATCGGTACCTTTTATCGTTTTACTCGTAGCTATTATTCCATTTACCACTTTTATAGTTGGTACTCCTATTGGTATAAGAGGAGCTGTTGTACCGCTAATTGTATATACTGCCCCCTATATTGCACGTTTGATGGAAACTACTTTATTAGAGGTAGATTGGGGAGTCATCGAAGCTTATAGAGGAATGGGAGCTTCTAAAGTACAAATTGTTTTTCGAATCATGTTACGCGAATCTAGATCCGGTATTATCTTATGTCTTACTATTGCAACTATTGGTTTAATTGGGGCTTCTGCTATGGCAGGTGCGGTTGGAGCCGGGGGACTTGGTGATTTGGCGTTAAGATATGGATATCAACAGTGGGATTTAAAGATAATGTTTATTACTGTTATTATCTTAATCGCAATTGTTCAACTCGTTCAATCTAGCGGTAATTATTTTTCTAAAAAATTGCAGCGAAAATAAAGTTAATTATTACTAATAAGGAGGAAAATCAAAGTGAATAACAAACTAGTAAGGTTATTAATTGTTATTTTAATCATTTTTGCAGTTGCAGGATGTAGCAAACCGGATTCTGTTGCGACTTCTGAGAAAACGCAAATCATTAATATTGGAGTTACATCTGGTCCTTTTGAAAAAATTGCAAATAAACTAAAAGAAGTAGCAAAAAATAGAGGTATTACTGTTAAAGTCACTACGTTTAATGATTATATTTTACCTAATCAAGCTCTAGTACAAGGTAAAATCGACGTAAATGTTTATCAAACAAGTCAATTTTTAGAACAATATAATAAGGATCACAAAACAAATATCACCGCAATCGCTAAAGCATATACTAGCTCTCAAGCTATTTATTCTGAAAAATACAATGATATTAAAGATATTCCAAAAAACGCCACAGTAGGCATCCCAAATGACCCAATTAATCTTTGGAGAGGCTTACTTATCTATCAAAGCGCCGGTCTTATTACATTAAAACCCGGTACAAACAGCAAAGCAACCATAAAAGACATTGAAGAAAATCCTAAAAACCTAAAGTTTAAAGAACTCGAAGCAGGAATGTTAGCACCTACTTTAAAAAACTTGGATGCTGCTATCATACCTAGCAACTATGCATTGCAAAATGGATATAATCCTAAAAAAGACGCATTGTTCCTAGAAGACAGTGATAAGTTTGCAACATTTGCGGCAGTCACTCCCAAAAACAAAGACAATAAACAGATTAAAAAACTAGTTGAATTATATGGCTCAAAAGAAATGAAAGCATATATTAAAAAGCGTTACGACGGCGTCTATAACCCTGTAGATAATCCTTTTGATTTGACTGAAGAAGCAGTAAAACAATAAAAAAAGCGCCACATTTTCTTTTGAAAAATGTGGCGCTTTTAGCGTTAGTCTTCAATACAAAGATACTGAATCACTTCTTTTAAAGTTTTCTCTTTCATCGATTCGATGTGTAAGTGATATCTCTCGAATGACAGATGTTTAGTTAACGGATTTGGTACAATCACACAGCGTAAGCCTGCTGCCATAGCAGCTTTCGCACCATTAGAAGAATCTTCAAATGCTAAAGCTTCAGAGGGCTCTACTCCTAGCTTTTCAATTGCATTTCGGTAAAGAGCCGGATCTGGCTTCACTTTTTCTACATCATCGCGCGTTTGAATGACTTCAAAATAGTGCAGCAAATCTAGCTCTTTTAAAAATGCTGTTACCCAGTCTCGATATGAGCTGCTTGCTAAACCAATTTTTAATCCAAGTTCTTTTGCTTCTGCCAAGTACTCCGCTACACCTTCTCGGGCTACTAATGATTTCATTTTTTCTTGATGACGTCTTAACGATTCTTGAGCTAGTTCCTCTTTTGTGAACTCATTGTTAAACTGCTGAAGCAAGTAATCGTAAAGTGCTGTAGCATCCGTTCCTACATAAGAAGCAAACGTTGCAATCGGTAGATCTACTCCCCTGTCTTCTAACATTTCGCGGTATACCTCATACCACACTGATTCTGTATCAATAATTAATCCATCAAAATCAAACACAACTGCTTTAATCATAATTTACCTACCTTTTTCTATCTTATCGTTCTTACATAGTAACACGTTCAAAATACGTAATCCATAAATGTGGCTTCCTTAATAAGATAGGCTTAAACAGGTAGTTTCTATCCTTACTTTTCTCCGACTTTCATCAAAGGTGACATTTCTTCTGTTTCCTTAAACTCAATGGAAGACAGCTGCCTTCTAAAACCTTTCGTTGCATACACTAAATAAACTAAACCAGCAATCGCCCAGCCAATACCAAGTAAAAATGAATTGCGCTCCAAGTTAAGCCATAAAACGCCAATCGCCGCTGCTCCTAATAGTGGCATAATAATGTATGACCAAAAACCCTTAGCCGACCGGTGCTGCTTTTGATGAACAGCATAGTGCGCAATAACCGAAATATTAACAAAAGAAAACGCAATGAGTGCTCCAAAATTAATAAATGACGTAGCCGTTGCCAGACTGAAGAAAATGGCAGTTGCTGATACAAATCCGACTAATACAATATTTCGAGAGGGAGTGCGCAGCTTAGGATGAACATAACCAAAAAATGACTGAGGTAAAATTCGATCGCGTCCCATTACGTATAATAAACGCGAAACGCTTGCATGCGATGACATGCCTGATGATAATGTTCCTGCAATTCCTCCAGCTAAAAAGACAATTTGAAACAGCGTACCGCTCACATACATAGCAATTTCAGGAGCCGCAGAGTCTGGATGCTTAAATCCTTCTAACGTTGGAAAAACCGCTTGAATAAAATAAGATGTCACGGTAAACATGACTCCTCCGATTAATGCAACTAAAAAAATAGCTTGCGGAATCGTTTTTTTAGGATTGGGCGTTTCTTCTGATAACATAGCCACTGCATCAAATCCTAAATAGGAAAAACACATAAGTGTGGCTCCCGCTATTAGCCCTGATGACGTCATGTTCTGATTAAAGAAAGGCTTCATAGAAAAAAGAGTACCTTCTCCCATTCCTCCTAGCAAGGCTTTGATTGAAACAGCAACAAACAATACTAAAATCGTCATTTGAAATATAACAAGAAACGTATTGAAATTGGCGGTGAAATTAACGCTTCGTAAATTTAGCAGCGTAACGATAATGACGAAGCTGACAACCCAAATCCACGATGGTACCGAAGGAAAAATAGATGATAAATAAATTTGAAAAATAAGTGCGTTAACCATCGGTAAAAAGAGATAATCCATTAGTGCAGACCAGCCAACTAAGAACCCTAAATGCGGATTGATTGTCTTTTGCGTATATGTATAAGCTGACCCTGCATTTGGAAACACTTGAATCATCTTTTTGTAGCTTACTGCCGTGAGAAGCATCCCGACAAGGGCTATTATATAAGACGTGGGAACGTGTCCATTCGTCATATCAGACGCAATCCCAAACGTATCAAACACTACCATCGGAGTCATATATCCGATCCCCATTAATACAATCTGCCATAATTTCAACGACCTTTTTAATGTTACTGTTTCATGTTTCATTTATCTTCCCCCTTCTATTTATTAAGAACATTCTGACAATTAAATCCATAAATGCCTGTATTTAATTTCTTTATATAAAAATGAATGACTTTCATTCATTTTTTATATAAAGAGTAGTTACATTTACTATAACAAATATATGATTTATTTCTTTAAGTTGGTAAGGGTTGCTAACAAACTATCTTTTTCTTTTATCATATTATGAAAGCGCTTTATTTTAAATAGCTATATGTTCCTAATCTCCTGCTATATCAACGCAGAAATACCCTCTGAATAAGAGGGATTTCTGCTTACAAGCCGTTATTCAATCATCGTATCTAATGACTCTCTTTTCGTTTTCACTGCAACTAAACTAGCAAAATCATGAATGATTGTAGCTGCAAGCAACGAGGTTATCTGAGTTGGATCATAAGAAGGCAGCACTTCCACCAGGTCAAATCCAACATAGTTAAATTCCGTCAGAGAACGGATCATTTTTAGCGTTTCTCTGCTGCTGAATCCGCCTACTTCAAGTGTTCCTGTTCCTGGTGCACAAGAAGGATCAACAAAATCAATATCAAACGTTAAAAAGCACGGCGTATCTCCAATCGCTGTCTTCATTTGCTCTAAAATCACTGAAAATCCTTGATGTTCAAGCTCCCCTGCCGTTACTACATGATAACCAAGGTCTTTGCTTTCTTGAACATCTCCCGGATGATTTAATGTTCCTCTGATACCAATTTGAAAGACCTTCTTTGGATCTACTAGCCCTTCTTCATATGCGCGTATAAAAGGAGATCCGTGCCAATATTTTTCATCGTAATACGTATCCCACGTGTCTGTATGAGAATCAAAATGAATCATAGCCACTGGACCATATCTTTTAGCAGCAGCACGAAGGCTTGCTAAGGTAATCGAATGATCTCCTCCAATTCCAATTGGAACAATTCCTCTATCCATAAGAGTGCCTACTGCTTCCTCCATTAATTCATAGCTTCTGTGAATATTATGCGGAATAACGGGCACATCACCAATATCGATAGCATTTGTATCATCGAATGGATATACGTCGTGTACCGGGTGATAAGGAAACAGCGTCATGGAAGCTTGCCGAATTGCCTGAGGTGCAAAGCGCGCACCTACTCTAAAAGATGCTGCCGTATCAAACGGCATCCCTACTAGCCCTACTTTTGCATTTTCTCTTTCCGCTGGCAGCCTCATAAATGAGCCCGTTGTACAAAATTCTGGTTTGACATCTGGGGACAATGGATATTTCATAATTTACTCCTCCGTTTCAATGATTTCAGTTAGTCGCTAGGCATTTCCACTACTAAAATCATTGAAAGCAATACGGGAATAAGAAACGTTTGCCGACTCATATTCATTGCTCCTTGTTACATTTATTGGTGGTTCAGCTCATTTAATACTTTTTCAAATGTAGAAATGACTTGATCTACTTCTTCCGCTGAAATAGTCAACGGCGGCTCAATACGAATTGTTTTAGAGTTTACAAGCGTCCCGGCTACTAGAATCCCTTCATCAAACATACCTTTAGAAAGCGCGTAGCCAATTTCATCTTGGTGAAACTCAATTCCAATCATTAAACCTTGCCCTCTGATTTCAAGTACTTTATCTCCATGTTTTTCAGCGGCTTTCTTTAAACCAGCAAGGAAATATTCTCCCAGCTCTTTTGCACGGTTTGGCAGCTGTTCTTCAATCAACACGTTAATGGTTGCAATAGCGGCTGCGCAGGCAAGCGGGTTGCCTCCAAACGTTGTTGTGTGCATAAAAGGATTATCAAAGAAGCTTGAAAACACTTTTTCTTTTGCTACGACTGCCCCAGCAGGCATAACTCCTCCTCCAAACGCTTTAGCAAGACATAAAATATCGGGTACAACATCATATAGTTCTGATGCAAACATTTCACCGGTACGTCCCATACCTGTTTGAACTTCATCAAAAATTAAGATAGCGTCGTACTCATCACATAGTGCACGCACTTCTTTTAAATAATTTTCAGGAGGAAGAATAATGCCACCTTCTCCTTGGATCGGTTCTAATAAAACAGCTGCCACATCTTCCCCTACAAGCGCGCACGTTTCAAATGTTTTACGCATCATGTCAATATCACCAAACGGCACGTGACGGAAACCTGGAATTAACGGCAGAAATGGTTTACGGAACATTCCTTTTGCCGTACCTGATAAAGAACCTAGACTTTTTCCGTGAAAAGAACGTGTTGTGGAAATAAACGTTGTTCGATCACTATACATTTTCGCTAATTTTAAAGCGGCTTCTACACTTTCTGTTCCGCTGTTTGTGAAAAAGGAATACTTCAAATCACCCGGTGTAATATCCGCTAAAATTTTCGCAAGCATCGCACGAAGTGGATCTAATAAGTCTTGGCTATGGAGCGCTTGACGCTGAAGCTGATCTTGAACAGCTTTGACTACTTTAGGATGGCGGTGCCCCACGTTATAAATTCCAAATCCGCCCAAACAATCAATGTATTTTTTACCGTTTACATCCGTAAAACAAGAGCCTTCATCTGACCATTCAACAGCTGCAAACTGCGTATCCACCGTTACTGTTTTGCGATATTCTAAAAAGCCTGGGTTGACATGCTCACGAAATCCGTCTACTGTTTCTTTCGTAATCCACTGTGCTTCTTCAGCTGACACTTGGCTTTTTTCAATAAGCCCCAATACTTTGTTGATATATTCGTTTACTTCACCATATGCTTTGTTTACCTCTTGATTTTTCGTCACTGTATTCATTTTTATATCGCTCCTTCTCTACTTTTTAATTTTTAAACCAGCCGATTGGCTCTACTTGTAAATTAATATTAATTTGTTTTACTTCTTGAAATTCTTCCAATCCAAACGTGCCCAGTCCTCGACCAATTCCGCTCTGCTTATATCCGCCCCAAGGCGCTTCGTTAAATGTAAAATGATATGTGTTTACCCAAGTGATGCCCGCACGCAGCTTTTTAATCACCCGAAGAGCTTTTGCGCCGTCGTTTGTAAACACACTGCCTGCCAAACCATATTCCGTATCATTTGCAAGCTTAATAGCTTCTTTTTCGTCTTTAAACGTTTGAATAACGACAACGGGTCCAAAGATTTCATCTTGCACAATTTTCATATTTGACGTAACGTTACTAAAAACCGTAGGTTCTACAAAGAATCCTTTTTCCAATCCACTGCTAGTGATTCGATTGCCTCCGCATACAAGGCGGGCGCCTTCTTGCTTTCCGATTTCGATGTACTTTAATACTTTTTTCATATGTTCTTCACTTACAAGAGGGCCCATTTCAATCTCTTGATCCATTCCATTTCCTACTTTAATTTTTTGAGCACGCTCTGCAAAACGTTCGATAAATCTCTCAGCGATGCTTTCTTCTACTAAAATACGAGAACCTGCAGCGCAAATTTGGCCGCTCCCTGCAAAAATTCCAAATAAGGCATAATCTACAGCTGTTTCAAAATCAGCGTCAGCAAATATAATGTTCGGTGACTTTCCTCCAAGTTCTAAAGAGACTTTCGTTACATTCTCTGCTGCTTGACGCATAATGTGTTTTCCAGTTACCGTTCCTCCTGTAAAGGAAATCTTATCAACACGCTTATCTTGAATAAGCGTATTTCCCACAGTATCTCCGGCTCCCATAACAAGGTTTGCTACTCCTTTTGGCAATCCTACGCTTTCTAAAATCTCAAAAAGTTTTGTAGGAGTAACCGGTGTCACTTCAGAAGGTTTAAATACAATCGTATTTCCTGCAGCTAAAGCAGGTGCAATTTTCCACACGCTCATCAACAGCGGATAATTCCAAGGTACAATCAGTCCGCACACCCCAATTGGTTCTTTTATAACCATTGCTTGCATAGGTGCCGGAACACTGTACGTTTGACCGTCTGGCTTTGTAATTAATCCAGCGTAATACCTAAAACAAGCAGCTGCATCTTCCACATCAGCCTCAGCTTCGCGATAGGGCTTTCCGTTATCCATTGTTTCTAGCGCTGCTAATTCTTCTTTCGCTTCTTCAAGCTTATCGGCAATTTTAAATAAGATAGCTGCTCTTTCAGATGCAGAAGTCTCAGACCAAATTCCGCTGTCAAAAGCTTCTCGTGCTGCTCCAATCGCTGTTTTCATATCTTCTATGCTGCCTTCTGCAGCATATCCAATCACTTCACCTGTAGCTGGATTAACAGTAGGACGCTGCTTCTCTGCTTTTTTCCACTCTCCGTTTATGTACATATTCAAAGTTAACGTTTTAACGGCTGTACGATCCATAAGATACCTCCTTATTAAATAACGACTGATTGTCAGTCATTTTAAACTTTTAAAAACTTATAATTCTGATAATTGATTATATATTTTGAATGAATGTCAGTCATTTTGATAGGTGTAATACCAGCAGCGCTAATATTACACGGATGGCACAAGAGAACGCTTTAAGAATTGAAAAAGTTCTTCCTTCGATTGCTCAAGTGTGACATCTTTCTCTCGCCCGATATAAAAAAGTTCAGCAGCATTTTCAATCAAATTGATCATCGTTTTAGCTGTCCATTTAACGTTAAGCTGCTTGATGACTTCTTCTTTTTTTACAGCCTCATTTAATACCTCTTCAAACCAGTTGTAATAAGGTAAATAAATAGCTTCCCATGTTTCTAATGAATAGTCAAAAGCAAGCCCCGAATAGCATAAAACAAGAACATCTCTATATTCATCTGTTGTTTTATACGTTTCGTCAATCATTACCTCTAATGTACTTAAAAAATTTGTTGCTGCTTTAGCTCTTTCTTTAATTTTTTCAAGCGACAAAGAAAGTAAGTTTTCTGCAATAGCAGGAACAAGGGCATTTTTGGATCTAAAATAAAGATAAAAAGTTCCTTGAGCTACGCCTGCACGCTTTACAATGTCTGAAATTGACGTTTTATCAAGCCCCTTTTCAGATATAACTTCAATCGCTGCCTGTAAGATTTTATCGTATTTTTCACTTGTGCTTGTAACCAACTCTTTCCCTCCACCTATAAAATGAATGACTTTCATTCATTTTACTATAAGCAACCAGAATTACGCAAGATAAAATTTTCTGAATCTTTAAATTTAATTAAAAAATTGGTCGTATGCCGGCTTCCAAAATATTTTTTATTTTATCAATTTCCCTTCAGGGTTCTTATATATCTCACTGTTATTTCCCTTCCTTTTATAATTCAAGGCAAAAGCTGATACAACGCTCTTTAAGCACCTATTCTTCCGAAAAAATAACTATATTAGAAAGATACTTTTTCGCGTTTATTTATACAGCTTGATCGTCTAATTACTCTTGACTTGAAGTTGACGGAGTAAAAAAAAGAGTGGTAACATGTAAAACTGATTCAACAGTCACTTATTCCATCCATTTATTTCCCATAATTTCTCTTAACTACGATGTACATTTTTAGTTAAAAATAACTTTACATCATCTAAAATCATCCACTATGTTTATTTCACATTTTAAATTTTCTAGGTTTATCATTTGAAAAAGCGGGTATACATTTCGTTGTGTTTAGTAGCCGTTTTACATATTAATCAGTTTGATTTAAAACTTTATAAAGGAGTTACATTGCATGAAGAAACTATTGTTAATCAGCATGACTTGTTTTCTTCTAGTTATTACTTCAGCTTGCGGTAACGGTAATGGAGCATTTAAAGATAAAAAAACCATTACCATCGGCATGAATAACTATACTGAAAACATCGCCTACACGTACGTCTGGAAACACATTTTAGAAGATCGAGGCTACAAGGTTAGAACTGTTTTCTTAGAGAAAGCTGGTGTTTGGGTAGGAACAGCTAATGACGACATTGATATTTCATTTGCACCATGGCTCCCTACAACAGATGCGCCTTTTTACAAAAAATATAAAGATCAAGTGAACATTGAAGACCCTTGGCTTAAAAACGCACGCTTAGGATTCGCAGTTCCCGCCTACATGAAAGACGTGAACACAACGGAAGACCTTGCTAAAGTTGCTTCCGATGTCGATAACAAAGTCATTGGAATTGACCCAGGCTCCAGTATTAACGGATTAGCCGAACAAGCGTTAAAAGATTATAACCTAAAAAGCTATACGCTTGTAAAATCGTCTGAAGCAGCTATGCTCAGTGAACTGCGCAAAGCTTATGATGCCAAAAAACCAATTGTTGTTACTATGTGGAATCCGCACTGGGCTTTTGCAGACTTTGATATCAAATACTTAAAAGATCCTAAAAATTCGTTTGGAGACCCTGACAACATATACACAATGACAAGCAAGGAATTTAAAAAGACAAATCCTCAAGTCATAAAATGGATGAATAATGCACAGATGAATGATAAATTAATCAGTCCTCTTCTGTCACAAGTCGAAAAATCTTCCAATCCTGAAGAAGCAGCGCAAGAATGGGTAAAAAAGCATAAAAAGCTAGTCGACAGTTGGACAAAAGATTAATGAACGTAAAAGAAAACAACAATTGAGGTGGACATATGGAACACGTAAAATTAAAAGTAAAAAATATAACCAAAGTGTTTGGTAAGAATCCGTCAAAAGCGATTGATTTACTTCAAAAAGGAAAAACAAAAAAAGAAATTCTAGAAGAAACAGGAATGACAATCGGAGTTAATCAAGCAAACTTCGAAATCAAATCCGGTGAAATCTTCGTTATTATGGGACTGTCTGGAAGTGGTAAATCCACTTTAGTTCGTATGTTTAATCGCCTTGTTGAACCAACATCTGGATCCCTTATTTTAGACGGTGCCGATGTAGTAAAAATGAACAAAGAGGAACTTCGCGACATGCGCCGAAAAAAAATGAGCATGGTCTTCCAAAACTTTGCCTTATTCCCTCACCGTACAGTTCTTGATAACACAGAATACGGATTAGAAGTTCAAGGTACACCAAAGGCCGAACGTGAAAAAAAAGCAAAAGAAGCGCTTGAACTAGTAGGTTTAAAAGGATACGAAAATCAATATCCTGGTGAACTGAGCGGCGGTATGCAGCAGCGTGTCGGACTCGCTCGAGCGCTTGCCAATGACCCTGACATTTTACTAATGGATGAAGCATTCAGTGCATTAGATCCGCTTATTCGTAAAGATATGCAAGATTTCTTACTAGAGCTTCAAGAAAAAATGGAACGAACAATCATTTTTATTACCCATGATCTTGATGAAGCCCTTCGAATCGGAGATCGAATCGTATTAATGAAAGACGGCAGTGTTGTTCAAGTAGGAACACCCGAAGAAATTATGACAAATCCCGCTAATGATTATGTCGAGCGCTTTGTCGAAGACGTTAATGTAGCTAAAGTATACACAGCTGAAAGCGTGATGAATCGTGCCGAATCCATTACCGTAGACCGAGGTCCGCGCGTGGCGCTTAAAATTATGCAAGAAGCTGGTTATTCAAGCATCTATGTAGTAGACAAGAAAAAAACTCTTCTAGGAGTTGTAACTGCAGATGATATTAGCCGCGCCATTAAACAAGATAAACTGACAGCAGACGTATTAGATACGGATATTCCGACTGTTACAACAGATA
Organism: Priestia sp. YIM B13551; assembly: GCF_042787905.1. Taxonomy (NCBI): domain Bacteria; kingdom Bacillati; phylum Bacillota; class Bacilli; order Caryophanales; family Bacillaceae; genus Priestia; species Priestia sp. YIM B13551. The sequence continues at coordinate 262,314 of NZ_JBHZOX010000003.1, read as the reverse complement.
CGCTACTAGAAAACTTGTACGACAAAATGGTTATCAGTCGCTTTCCGCTACCAGTTGTAGATGAAAACCATCGTCTGCGCGGCATCATAAAAAAAGAACGAGTGATTGAAGCACTCGCCGGTACTGATAGTAATGAGGTGAACGTAAATGAATAGTATCCCTAAAATTCCCGTTGGCAATTGGATTGACCATTTTGTCACGTTTTTAAATGACAATATCAAAGGATTCTTTGATGTTATTTCAGCTATTGTCGATGGTATTGTAAGTTTTATTGTACTAGTGCTAACCTTTCCCCCAGCATTAATTTTAATCTTAATTGTCGGAATCATTGCTTGGTTTTCAAGTAAAAAATGGTCGTTTACTATTTTATCGATGATTGGCCTGTTATTTATTCTTAACCTTGGCTACTGGCAAGAAACAATGGACACACTCGCCCTCGTTTTAACAAGCGTATTTATTTCGATTATAGTAGGAATCCCGCTAGGCATTTGGGCATCTCAAAGCGAAAAGACGGCTCGAATTATTACGCCAATCTTAGACTTTATGCAAACAATGCCCGCATTTGTTTATTTGATTCCAGCACTTTTCTTCTTTGGAATCGGTGTGGTACCAGGTGTTATCTCATCTGTTATCTTTGCAATGCCTCCAACGATTCGCTTAACGAACTTAGGTATCCGTGAAGTACCCGCTGACTTAGTAGAAGCAGCAAATGCCTACGGTTCAACAACAAAACAAAAATTATTTAAAGTACAGCTTCCATTAGCTACAAAAACAATCATGGCAGGAATTAACCAAAGCATCATGCTATCTCTCTCAATGGTTGTTATCGCCTCTCTTGTAGGTGCTCCGGGACTTGGTGCGGAAGTATATCGTGCAGTTTCTCGACTTGAAGTTGGCACGGGCTTTGAAGCCGGAATTTCAATCGTTATTTTAGCGATTATTTTAGACCGTATTACTCAATATTTTGGAAATCGTTCAAAACAACGAGCATAAGTAAAAAAGAAGCCAACTCCGGTGAGTTGGCTTCTTTTTATTTATTCTTGTAACAAGCTACAAAGATTGCTTCTCCTTGAAACGATTCAATTCTTTGTTGATTCGTTTTGATTTCGAAAAACTGCTTAAATCCGCTTGGTATATTCAGCATATATTGAGTAAGATCACGCTTTGTCTCTTCCGGAACATTCATCATCCCACACCAGTCATCAAATAAAAAGCGCTTTGGAAAAGTTGTCAGCACTTCTATACGGAATCCTTGCATTTCAAGCATAGAAAGCCACTCTGTTTTTTTATAAGCACGATAATGGCTTGGATCTCTTGTCTTTTCAACTCGATTATAAAACTCGTCATAAGCATTCACTTCCGGGGCTACATTGTCAATGAGCAAGAATTGTCCGCCTGGCTTTAACACTCGATATACCTCTTTGATGAACTGTTTAATGTTTGGAAAATGGTGCGGTGCAATTCTGCACGTTACAGTATCAAACTCGTCATCTTGAAATGGCATATCTTCAGCATCTCCTTGGACAAAAGATACGTTTTCATGACCATTTCCTGTAATGAAGCCTTCAGCACTTTGCAACATTTGAGGAGTTAAGTCAAAAGCCGTTACTTCTTGAAAGACAGGTGCTAGCTTATTTGCCACGTGTCCTCCTCCTGTTGCTACATCAAGCAGCTTTCCTCCTCTATTTTCTTCAGCAATTTCCGCTAAAACAGCTAAATCTTTGCCTTTCGCATGACCTTTACTTTTGACGTACTTTCCAGCATTCCCCCCGAACTGACTGACCACCATTTCTTTATTACTCATCTATTCTCCCCCCATTTCCCTCTTTAAAACTCTCTCTTACTTTGCCTAGTGCATTCACATATTTATTATGAAACGTGTGAATGTATTCTTTTTCTTTCTCCCCATTGATGAAACATGCGAAACAGCGGAGGAAGAAGCAGCCAAATGGTTAAAATTCGAAGCACTTGGACCGCTACTACCAACGTCGAATCGGCTTGCAATACAATGGATGTAGTCGCCATTTCTGCAATGCCTCCAGGAGCAAAAGCTAAAATAGACGTAATAAGCTCAATTCCAGTTATTTTGGAGACGAATAGTGCACAAACAAACATAGCAGCAATTAAGCCGATTGTATTAATAAGCGCAACAACTATAATTTTTTTTACGCCAATAAACATTTCTTTATGGAAGCGAGAACCAATGCTTGACGCGATAAAAATTTGCGATAAAATCATCACAGAATGAGGCCAGTATGCTTGAAGATTATAGCCCGCGTACGATGAAGCAGCTGTTTGAACAATCGCAACAGTAAGCATTCCCCCTACTAACCAAGGAGCAGGAAATTTTAGTTTTTTTCCTATATAATAGCCTACTACTGCTGTAACGATTAAAACGCCTGTCCATAGCAGTGATTCCCACCCAAAAATACTTGGAGTAGCTGACACTGCATGCCGACCTGTATTACTTCCCCAATAGACCACAAATAAAGGAACAGCAAGCACAACTAAAAACACGCGCATCGTTTGAATGATGCTTACAACTGCCGTATTGGCCCCTACCTCTTCAGCCATGCCTGGCATTGCGCTCATTCCTCCAGGAGTCGTGCCGAAAAAGCTTGTTAATAAGTCTGTGGAACTGAACTTCCATAGCAAATAACCGGATAAAAGAGAAAAAACAACGGACAGCAAAAGCATGATCGTAATGGTGGACCAGTGAGATTGAAACGTAGTTAATACAGACAAGTTAATCTTTTGACCTAATTCAATTCCTAAAATACACTGTCCTGCGTACAGCCAATATTTTGGAATACCTTTTTTGCTTGTTTGAGATAAAAAACCCGGCTTTCGGAAAGCTAGAATAGCAGCTAAAATGAGGGTCCCAAGCATCCAGCCAATGGATAAGCCTGTTAACGATAAAAGAAATCCTCCCACGCTTGTTAATAAAATAAAAAATATAGATTGTAAAAAAATAATTCTTGCGTTCATATCTACTTCCTTCCTTCTACAAGGCTTTTCTTTCTTACACCGAACATTCCTCTTCTTAACTATAGTATAATTTTAGAGATAATTAAAATATCGAAATTTTATTATAAACCATTCATTTTTTTTATTCCTGGAGGGGTAGTATGGACGATCGAGATTGGCTTATTCTACAAGTGTTGTATCGAGAAAAAAACATTACAAAAGCAGCCAAGGAGCTGTTTATCTCTCAGCCTGCGCTTACGCATAGACTGCAGCAGATGGAGAAGGAATTTCATGTTCAGATTGTGAACAGAGGACGCCGCGGAGTTCAGTTTACACCGCAGGGAGAATATTTAGTGAAGTGCGCAGAAGAAATGCTGCTCACGCTTCAAAAAATAAAAGAAAATGTGTTAAACATGGATGATCAATTAACCGGTACTTTACGTCTAGGAGTGTCTAACTTTTTCACTGACTACAAGCTCCCTGGACTATTACGGTTATTTAAAGAGCGATTTCCTGACGTTGAATTCAAAGTCACGACCGGATGGAGCAGTGACATGGCCCACTTACTTTATAAGCACGATGTTCATATTGCGTTTGTAAAAGGTGATTATAACTGGCAGGATCAGAAAGAGTTGCTTTTTAAAGAAACGATTTGCATTGCGTCTGCACAGCCTGTTGACATAAACAACCTTCCCAATATACCTCGAATTGACTATCACCAAGATCGTTTTTTAAAAACATCTGTTGATAACTGGTGGGCTGAAAATTACTCTCAGCCTCCCCTTGTCAGTATTGAAGTGGATAAAGCAGAAACATGCAAAAAGATGGTTGTAAACGGACTCGGTTATGCGATTTTGCCGAGTATGCTGCTTGATGACGCAGCAGAGATTTACAGATACACGTTAAAAACAAAAGACCAGCAGCCTTTAACACGCAGTACATGGATGTTTTATCATGAGGATTCATTAAAAATTAACATCGTAAAAGCTTTTATTGAGTTCATTCAAAACTTGGATTTAAAGGATGTACACTGATAGAAAGAGGTTGAGACATACCGAAATGAATTCAATCTAAAGACGAACAAATGGGATATATGAGCTGAACTGCTTTTGACACCGCAGTTGATTTCCGTGCAAGACTTCGCTTTCCGCGGGCGGCCGATGAGCCTCCTCGTCGCTTACGCTCCTGTGGTGTCTCACCTGTTCCGCTTTTCCCGCAGGAGTCTTCGTCTTGCCCTCCAATCAACTGCTAGAAGGAACGAAACAGATGAAACTATGCTTACCACAACAAAAAAACGAACCACGAATCAAACATCTTGATCAATGGTTCGTTTTTCACTTCGCCTAAAATTCTTTTGTCCCAACGTCTTTCTATTGTATTTATTCATCGTTTGTTCCACCCATTAAGTCAGAATACAGCTTGCTTTGCTGCTCAAGAAAGACTTTAGCACCGCTGCTATTTTTATAAAAAGAGGTTAAATCGTTATCTTTAAGCAGTTGTTCCCATTCTTTTGTATGAACCATTTCATACACTGTCTTATTCCAATATGCTACCTGCTCTTTGGTCATATTAGGCGGTCCCATTAGACCTCTCCAATGGCTAAATGTTACGTCAATTCCCGCTTCTTTCCACGTGGGGATCTCTTTTAGCTCTTCTAGCCTGCTGGGAGAAGAAACGGCGAGTATTCTTACCTGCCCTTGTTCGTACTGCTTTTTTACTTCTGATAATGACATAGGTGCTACATCTAGCTGATGATGAACGAGCGCATCGATCACTTTATGACTGCTGTTGTAAACGAAGAACTCAAGCTTGGAAGAGTCTACGCCTGCTTTTTTATTTAGCTGCATGAACGATAAATGATCGTCGTTTCCTAAGCGAGGTGATATTCCCACTTTCATACTGGATTCACTTTGATTTAACGTGCGTATGAGCTGTTTTAAATTATATATAGGAGAGTTAGCAGGGACCACGATGACCTCCCATTCAGATGTTAAAATAGCGAGCGGAGTAAAGTCTTTATAGGTTAATTGACTTTGCCCTAGCAAATTATTTGTAATCAGCAAACTGGAATTTCCGGAAACAATATTCCCTTCTTTTCTCTGTTTAATATATTTCCATCCTTCTTCACCTTGCCCACCTATTTTATTACTAACAGAAACGGGTACCTTCACAATCTTCTTTTCCGTTAGCACTTGTTGAATGGCTCTTACTGTTGCATCTGCTCCTCCGCCTTTTGCACCGGCTGCCACAATTTCAATTTTTTTCATATCAATACGTTCTTTTTTAGTGGGAGAAGAACAGCTAACAAGCAATACACTTATAAACACTATCATGAGCTTTTTGATCATATATCCCATCCTTCAAGGCTAATGCTACGCTAAATAGTACTTGCGCTCCGGCCGTCCAATAATCCCATAATCATATTCAACGTGACATTCACCAGTTGATACTAGATACTCTAAATATCGTCTAGCTGTCGTTCTAGATACTCCCATTTGTTGCCCCATCTCTTCGATTGTAATTCCTTTGATGCTTTTTAAAATGTCTTTTGACTTTTGTAATGTGATACCATCAATACCTGAAGGAAGAGATTTATCCGCTTTTGGCTTTGTTCTGACATGTCCAAAGTACGCATCAATAAATGATTGATCAACTTCTTTATGCGTACTAAACAGTTCCTTTTTCTCTTGATACTGTTTAATAGCATTAATGAAGGATTCCATCATAACGGGCTTAATCAAATAATTAACGACGCCGTTTCTCAAACAGATTTCTACAATGTTTTTTTCTGTTGCAGCCGTTACCACGATAACGTCAACTTGTGGAAACTGCGCTCTAATTTTTGGCAGTAAATCCGTTCCCATTTCATCTGGCATATAGATGTCTAAAAGAAGTAAATCAACTTTCTTCTCCTTTAGCATTTCAAGCGTCTCTTTTGCATTCAACGCTTTGCCTACAACTTCTACACCATCTACTTCTAATAAAAATCGCTCTTGAACTTGAGCAATTCGAAAATCGTCTTCTGCAATTGCGACTCGTAACATTTCGACTCTCCCCTTACTTCTCATGGTTCAGTTTTTTGGAAGGTAAACTGAAAAAATGGCTCCTCCTTCTGGCTGATTATACACTTCAATAGATCCTCCAAGTTCATCTACCATTTTCTTTATATTTGCCAGTCCGTATCCTCTATCTGTACCTTTGGTTGAAAAACCTTTTGTGAAAATTTGATTTAGTACTTCTTCTGATATACCTGGTCCGTTATCCATCACTTCAATAATTAAATCATGACCAATATCGGTAATAAAAAACGACACTTCTTTTTTAGACTGCTGACTCACCGCTTCAAATGCATTATCAATTAAGTTCCCAATAATGATAATGAGATGAGAAATTTCAATATGTTCTGGGAGCGTATCGAGTGTACTCTCCGAATCAACCGAAAAGTGAATTTTCTTTTCAGATGCTTTTCCAATCTTCCCAAGCAATATTGCTTGGACTTTAGAATCTAATATCTGATCAAATAGAATACGATTTTGTGTTTGGTGTACGGCTGATTCTTTTTGAATAAACTCAAATGCATCTTTGTACTGCCCTAACTGCAGCAAACCCGACAAAACATACAGCTTATTCGTAAACTCATGCGTTTGAGCTCGTAAATCCTCTGAATACCTTCGTACTTCTGAAATCGTATTGATTAAGCTTTTTAATTCTGTCTTATCACGAAAACTAGCGACCACTCCTACAATTCGTTGATGTTCAATAATAGGTGTTAAGTTTAAGATAAACGTTTTTTCATTTAGAAAAATCTCTTGGTCGCTTCGGGCTATTCCTGTATCTAGCACTTCAATCATATTCGTATAAGGAAATACTTCAATGATATGATGATGTAAATATTCCGCCTGTAGCCCTAGCATATTTTTAGCTGATGTATTCATCATCGTAATAAAGCCTTGATGATCAATAGCAATAATTCCTTCTTTTATCGAAAGTAAAATCGCATTTCGTTCACGGTATAAAGAAGCGATTTCATGGGGCTCAAGACCGAGAGTATCTTTTTTAATACTTTTAGCTAAAAAAATACCTCCGATCATACCAAGTAATAAAACAGCTAGTGAAAATATGATAATTTGCTGAATACGCGTAATAAGCTGAGCATGAACATGAGACTTTAAAAACTCAACCGTCACTACTCCTACGACCTCCGTATACTTTCCGTGACTGATGACAATAGGCGCTTTCCCCATAATAGCAGGACCTGTGGTTCCCTCTCCGTCAAGCGTATAATATCCGCCGAATAATAGTGCTCTATCGTTAACCGGCTCTTTGTTTTTCTTTCCTATCCATTTTTGATTAGAATGAGAATAGATGATTTGCTCACGGTTTTGAACCACAATACTTGCTGCTCCGATTTGTTCCCTCACTTGCTCGGCAAGCGGCTGAATATAGCGACTCGGCTGTTTTTTTTGAAAAGCAGCTTTGACTTCGGGCATAAATGATATTGATTTGGCTGCTTGTAGAGCCAGCTGCTCGGCTTGCCTTTTAGATTCTACAAACTGCATGTAAGAGAAAATACTCGCTAAAAGAACAATAACAGTTATGATTAATGCTGCGGATAAACCTACGATTTTTGTTTGCAGCGATACTTGAAACCATTTTTTCATTTCATCGCACCTTTAGCCTTTACCTTATAGTTCTATTCCTCTTTTATTTTATCAAATTTTTTTGTATATCCGCTCCTTATTCCAAAAGCTTTTTAGACAAAAAAACTTATCAATCCCAAAAGCGGAATTGATAAGTTTTTAGGTTCATGATCTTTACAGCGTAATAACTCCTGTAATAATAGCTACTAAAAGCATCACCATCGCTGTTCCAATCGTCCACTTTAAAGTAAAGCGCTGGAATTCACCAAGCTCGACTTTTGCCATACCGACCAATAGATACGTAGAAGCAACTAAAGGACTTAGTAAGTGAACAGGTTGACCAATCAATGAAGCACGGCCAATTTCTGCAGCATCAATACCGTATGCTGAAGCTGCTTGAGCAATAATTGGTAAAATCCCATAGTAGTAAGCATCATTTGACATAAAGAACGTAAATGGCATACTTGTGATGGCTGTAATCACAGACATGTAAGGCCCTAACGCATCTGGAATTAATCCTACTAAACTATTACCCATTGCATCTACCATTTTTGTACCAGATAAAATGCCTGTGAATACGCCTGCTGCGAATACAAGAGATACAACAGCAAGTACATTACCAGCATGTGCTGTAATACGCTCTTTTTGAACTTCTAAATTTGGATAGTTAATCATGATAGCGATTGCAAATCCAATCATAAATAGAATTTGAAGCGGCATAACTGCTGTGATAAGTCCTACTAATAATAGAGCTGTTAAAGCAAAGTTTACCCATAAAAGCTTCGGACGCTTGTACTCGATTCCTTCAGCAGCGGCTGCTTCTGCAAAAGCTACTTGAGCATTTGTGACGTCTTGAATATCAATAACACCTAAGCGCTGGCGCTCTTTTTTTCCGAAATAGTAAGCCGTGAATAATAACCAACCAGCTCCACCAATCATGGCTGGAATAAGTGGTGTAAACACCTGTGAAGCATCTAACTTCAATGCGCTCATCACACGAGCAGTAGGTCCGCCCCAAGGCGTTAAGTTCATAACTCCACTACCCATAATAGCGATACAGGCTAAAATCATCGGCTTCATGTTTAGCTTTTTATAAAGCGGAAGCATCGCTGAAAGCGTAATCATATATGTTGTTGTTCCGTCTCCGTCTAATGAGATAATAAGAACTAAAATAGCTGTACCAATTGTGATTTTTAGTGGATCACCTTTTACGATTTTTAAAATTCTTCCTACAACTGGATCAAACAAACCAGCATCAATCATAATTCCAAAATATAAAATAGCAAACATTAACATAACGCCTGTAGGTGCTAATTCTTTTACACCATTTAAAGCCATTTCTCCAATATCACTTGTGAATCCCCCTATGATTGCAAACAATACTGGAATAACCATTAAAGCAATAAGCGGCGTTAATCGTTTTGTCATAATTAGAAACATAAATGTACAAACCATCAAAAACCCAAGAATAGCTAACATTATTACCCCTCCTATTTTTGAATCCGCTTTCATAACAGTGGAAGCGATTCGTTTGTATGTATGACTCGCATATGTATGCCAGTTCGTCTATACGATTACAACATCGCTTGTTCACTATTAAGTTGTACCTTAAAACTTTAAAATTTTCTGTTTTTTCTTAAAATAATCATAATTTACAGGAGGGTATAGTGTAAATAATTCGTACTATAAAAACTTTTAAAACTTTATGGGTAATTAAATCCTTTTTGTTCATTGGAAGGATAAAAGAAAGGAAGAGGAAAAAAGATAGGAAAATAAAAAACGGAGAGAGAGGAACTATTCTCGTGAATTATTCAATTTGAACTCTAAGAGAATAAGCTCCAGGATGAGGAGTTTTATTCCATTGAGTAAGAGACTCCTCTAAAAATGGAATGTTTTTCAACTTCTTTGTTTGGAACTTTTCTATTTTTGAATATTTCTCTAAAGCATACGTATTAGCAAACATTTCTTGCGTTCTATTTCCTTCTTTTAAAAGCGTTCCATTTGTCATACGATCCACATGATGGCCTAATTCATGCAGAATGATAAAAGCAAATTGATGAGGCTTTTTATTTTTTGTTGTATCGATAAAGACAATAGGACATTCCGTTACTGTATATTTAATATAGTCAATTTCAAACTGAAGTTTGCGCTTCTCTTTTGGAAGGTTATCATTAAATTGGCCATAGTACACACCTAGCACATCTTTTCCTTGCACCTTTACACTGCCTAAGCAATATACACCTTTTAGCCCATCCCAGTCTTTTTCGTCTGTTACATTAGCAATTTCCTGCAGGACGGCTTTTTGCTTCGCACTCATGACTCCATGAAATGTTACGCCATGAATTTGGATTTTTTCACTACGCTTAAACATCTTCTTGCCTCCTTTGCTAAATTCCTTCTACAACATATTATTTAGCAATAAGTATATTCATTCACAATACATGGTTAAAAACATGAAGTTAATGTCAAGATTCCCGTTTTGATGTTTTTTAACCCTGCTTATATGCTGCTTCGTTTATTTTCTATTTTTACTATATTACATATGTAGCCATTAATAAAATATCATTTTTTTATGATTTATCATTACTTTTTTTTATTTCTATTTTTGTTTATCGATAATCTGAAGCCTGCGTATCATTTTCAAATTTAAAACCATTGCTATATAAAGAAAAGGATAGCAAAAAAATGAGTATAGCGTCTTCCATTCGTTATAATAAAACACTTCTGTTTGGGTACTCCTTTTGTAAAGAATCCATAAGGATTATATTTAACATCAAGATATACATCTGCTACTGATCCTAAAAACATTACAAACAAAGAAGTTGTGTACATTTCTATCCAGCTGATACGTTTTGGCATAACTAGTACGCTCAAAATAGAAATCACCGTTGTAAGGATTAAGAGCACCATGCTGAGGACCTCGTTTTCTACAGGAGATAGAAACAGCTTTCCCATTGGATATTAAATTCATTCTGAAGGCTAAAAAATTAAGACTTCGCAAAAAAAGAGATTGAGGCATAACGAAATCAAGACAATCTAAATACGAACAAATGGGATAAATGATTTGGACTGCGTGGTACGCCGCTGTTGATTTCCGTGCAAGACTTCGCTTTCCGAGGGCGGCCGCTGAGCATCCTCGTCGCTTACGCTCCTGCAGGGTCTCATCCATTCCACTTCCCCCGCAGGAGTCTTCGCTTTGCCCTCTAATCGACAGCTAGAAGCAAATATATAATCTACGTTCACCATCACAATAAAAAATCCGAACGAGTTGGATTCTCTATCAAGAATCTCGATTCATCGTTCGGATCTTCCTTCAACTAAACTACTTTTGTCCCAGCCTCTTTTTGTTAACGAAAGGAAATGATGCAGGAACCAAGCTCTTGCTGTCCCCATTTAAGTGAAAGCTCATCATGATGAGAAAGCGGACCTACTCCCTCAGGTGTCCCTGTAAAAATAAGATCTCCTTTATCAAGACCAAAATGTTTTCCTGTAAAATCAATAATCGTTTGTAAGTCAAAAATCAAATTTTTAATATTCCCCAGCTGCACGCGTTCATTGTTTTTCACTAGCGAAAAGTCTTTCTTCTTAGATGCTTCTACTCCTTCAAATGGAATAAAGTTTCCCACGACCGCTGAATGTTTGAATCCTTTTGCAAGCAGCCAAGGGTGCTTTTTTTGTTTTAATTCGCTCTGCACGTCTCGAAGCGTCAAGTCTAATCCAATCGTCATCTCGTCAACAAGTTCATCCACTGTTATGCCTTCTTTGTAAGATTGTCCAATATGAAGAATCAGTTCAGTTTCAAAGTGCACCTCTCCTTGGTCGCTAGGAAGAGTAATTGATTGTCCAGCTGCTTCAACGAGAGCGTGAGTAGGTTTGGAAAATAAAAAAGGTGATGTTGGAATATCATTATGTAATTCTTTTGCATGCAGTGCGTAGTTCCGGCCTACACAATAAATATTTTTAATATCTTTCACTTTCATCATCCCTTCTTTCGTTCAAATAAAGATTTTTCAACTTGTATTCTTTTATTTTACAGAAAAAAAAGGTTGGGACATAATAAAATGAATCCAATCTACAGACGGAAAATGGGAATAAATGAGCTGAACTGCTTGTGACACCGCTGTTGATTTCCGTGCAAGGCTCCGCTTTCCGCGGGAGTCTTCGCCTTGCCCTCCAACCAACAGCTAGAAGGACATGCGCACACGAAACCTACGTTCACCATGACCATAAAAAACACGAACTATCTATTTTTGATAGATCGTTCGTGTTTAACGTTAGCGAAACACTTTTCTCACATTCTCTTTCTTTCAATCTGTTATTTTCTAGCCCATTTTGTAATGCCTTTGATATCATCTGGAGTTGTACGACAGCACCCTCCGATTAACTGAGCACCTGCTTCATACCAGCTGTGAGCGCTGCAGCCATACGTTTCGCCCGCAGATGTCCCGTTCCATGTTTTAGATTCAGCATCATAATGCTCCCCTGAATTTGGATACACAATGACCGGCTTATCCGTTTGAGATTTAATTTCTTTAATAAGTGAAGAAATATATTGAGGCGGCGTACAGTTAACTCCAAGGGCCGCTACTTGCTCATAGGAATCCAGGTAGCGTGCACACTCCGAGATTAATGTTCCGCTGCTAATGTGCAGATCATCTTTTGCGCTGAACGTAATCCATGCGTACGCTCCTTCAAACTCTTCTAGCAGCCTCGCAATGGCTCTTGCTTCCATTACATTAGGAATGGTTTCACAAGCTAACACGTCCGCTCCTGCTTCAATTAATGCTTTCATACGAGGACGATGAAATTCCATTAACTCTTCTTCTGTTACGTCATACTGTCCAGTATATTCCGATCCGTTTGCTAAAAATGCTCCGTAAGGCCCTACCGAAGCGGCGACAATTGGTTTTGGACGATTACGACGATTCTCTTCTTGCTGCCAAAATTCATCTCTTGCTTCAGCCGCAATTTTTACAGATGCTTGAATTAACTCGCGAGCCTCTGCTTCACTCAAACCACGTTTAGCAAAACCTTCAAATGTACTTTGATAACTTGCTGTAATTGCACAGTCAGCTCCCGCTGCAAAGTAATCTTGGTGCACTCTCTTAATCAGTTCCGGCTGCTCCATCAACACTTTTGCAGACCATAAGCTGTCGTTTAAATCACAGCCATATCTTTCAAGTTCAGTTGCCATTGCACCATCTAGTACAATCACAGGGAATGTATGTAAAATTTGTTGGATAGGATTCATTGTTTAATCTAGGGTTGTCCACTAGCAGTTAGCTTCGATTACCCTATCCTCCTTTCAGATAATTTAAAATATATGCAAAAAAGTCTAAAGGACTAGGCAACTTTTGTCAAGAAACCGAAAAAACGAGCATGGATTTATAACCAAGCTTTTTTTAATCGTTTTATTCCTTCTTCTATTTCTTCTCTCCCCAAACTTCCGAAGCCTAACAAAATATGAGGCTTTTGTTTAGGTACTTCCGTAAGCCAATAACGAGAGGTACCGTAGACGGAGACATCTTGCTTTCGAGCTGCGTTAATTAATTGCTGTTCGTTCATATCGTTGTGCACGCGTACAAGTATATGCAAACCTGCAGATTCTCCTGACACCGTGATGTTTTTGTTAAGCCCCTTCTGTAAAGCTGCTAAAAGAGTACCGTGTTTCAGTTGATAAGCAGTTCTCACTCTTCTTAAATGCTTACTCCACTCTCCATTTTTCATTATCAGCCCGAGCGTCTGTTGATGGAGAGTTGGAACAGCTTGCTCGTATAAAGAGAAACGTTCATGATATTCTTTTAGAAGAACTTCAGGTAGTACAAGGTAGCTGATTCTTAAAGAAGGCATAAAAGATTTTGAAAATGTACCCGTATAAATGACGCGCCCCTTAGTGTCTAAGCTTTGCAATGAAGGGATGGGGGAGCCTTTATAACGAAATTCTCCGTCATAATCATCTTCAATAATAAACCCGTTGCGGTCATTCGCCCATTTAAGAAGCTCTATTCTTCTTGAAACAGGCATGATCATTCCGTATGGAAACTGATGAGATGGTGTAACATAAACAGCTCGTGCTAGGCTATCATAAAGCTCTTGGATGTTTATACCTTTGTTATTAAGCGACACGGGTTTTAAGGAAAATCCATGCTGCTTAAATACAAAGCTAGCCCCGTCATAACAAGGATTTTCAAAGGCAATATCTCTGATGCTTTGCTTTAACATCTGCGCTAATAAACTGAGTGATTGCTGCGTACCTGCTCCAATAATAATTTGATGTTTTGAACAAACCACTCCTCTTGACTGATAAAGGTACGTCGCAATTTCTTCTCGCAGTGATTCTTCTCCTTGACTTTCTTGGTACGTGAACAGCGCTTCTCTATAAGTTTGAAGACTTTCATTGTATCGTTTTTTCCACTCATTCAAGGGAAACAAACGGCTATCAACTTTTCCATACCGAAAATCATAGGTACACAACTTTGTTTCTGAGTGAGGGTGTAAAAATACAGTCGGCTTTTTATCTGTTTGCAGTAAATCAAACTGTGTATTCGTTACGTACAGTCCACTTTTGGGCCTGCTTTCTACATATCCTTCAGCTAAAAGCTGCTGATAGGCCATATCTACAGTATTTCGACTTACATTCAAGTAATCAGCAAGAGACCGGATAGAAGGCAGTTTGTCATTTACTTCAACCCTGCTGGATACAATTTCTTTTTTTATATATTCATATAGCTGGTGATACAAAGGCATATCATCTTTGCGGTTTAATAAAGGTGTGAACTTCACGCTAGCTCCTTTCATCTGTCCCTATTTTATTTTTCAAATCTGGCTCTTTTAGAGGGGATACATTTCTTTTACTATAAGTGTAGATCATCTGATTAAAAAGGAGAAGATTTAATGACTACTATTACAATTCGTCAAGCTAATGCCGCTGACATGGAAGCACTTATTTCATTAATGAACGAATACATTGTTGATTTTTACAAGCGCCCTCAGCCTACCAAAAAGCAGCTGAGAAATTTAATTAATCACTTGTTTCACCATCCGGATGCTGGCGTTCAGTTTATCGCGACTCAAAATGACGAGTCAGTAGGGTTTTCGACGCTTTATTTTACATTTAGCACCACGCGTGTAAAGCCTGTAGCGATCTTAAATGACTTGTACGTTACTGAAAAAGCAAGAGGACAAAAAATTGGAGAAAAGTTATTTTCGGCCAGTCATCAGTATACAAAAGAACATCAGTATGCAGCTATGTCTTGGGAAACGGCTTATGATAATACAAGAGCCCAAATGCTTTACAGAAAAATGGGCGGAAATGTAACGAACGATGAATGGATTCATTACGACATTTCAAACGATATTTTATAATATTCTTCCATCCATAAAGTTTTAACACGTTCTTAACACTCCTTTCATAAATGTGTTTTATGATGAATACGACAAATAAATCAGTTTCTGTATGTATTTGTCACATTCTCTGTTAAAGTTTTCACAAAGTGTTCAAACTTTAAGTGAAAACGCTTTCTATTTTTGTGTATAATAAAAATATGCAAATGAAAATGAATGTTACAGCTCGTTAATCATACACATTTTAAATATGGAAGGAGTTTTGAAAATGATTTTAAAAGCATTAAGAAAAAACGGGGCCGTTACAATTAACTATTATAAAAACGGTTTGCTTCAAACGTTTAAAGGAAAAGTACAGCGCCTAGATTTAACAGACCAAACGCTTTCATTAAAAGATGAACAGCAAAATACTTTCTCTATTCGCTTATCGGGAATTAAAGAAATTTATTGATGAATAGTTTACAGTAAAAAAGAACATGATGTTCATTCTGCTTTGCAGAAGTCATCATGTTCTTTTGATTTTAGCTTTATTTAGCTGATGTTTCTGTTTCTTCTTTCCCGTACATATATTTCGAAGGGTCGACTGTTTGGAAATCCTTCAGCTTGTGGAAACGAAGTAAGTCTCCATAAAGCACTTGATCAGATAATTCCAGTTCTTTCGCTACCTTCTGTTTATAAGCTTTCATTTGATTATTTTCTTTAAGCGCTTGGCCCGTTTTAGAATCATAATACGTTCCATCCACTAATGTATATTTCGGAGATACGTAGTTGCCATTGCGGAATGCCACTACATCATCATGATCCTTAGAAAATAAATCTGTGCCAAATTGGATAAACTCTTTGCTGTCAATCCCTACTAAATGAAGAAGAGTTGGCACAACGTCAATTTCTCCACCGTACGTATGATTAACTCCGCCTTTCACTCCAGGAACGTGAATGAATAGAGGTACACGCTGCAGCTGAGCATTTTCATAAGGCGTAATTTCTTTTCCCATTACTTTTTCCATTGCCGCATTATGATTTTCAGAAATACCGTAGTGATCTCCATAAATCATAATTACAGAATTATCATAAAGCCCAGAAGCTTTCAGTTCTTGGAAGAAAGATTGCAATGATTCGTCTAAATAACGAGCCGTTTGGAAATAACGGTCAACTGTTGCATCGCCCGTGTTAGCCGGCTGTATGCTTGCCTCATTGTTTCCAAGTAAAAATGGAAAATGATTTGTTAACGTAATTAAATGCGCATAGAACGGCTGTGGTAAAGACTGCAGCATTGGAACAGATTCTTTAAAGAACGGTTTGTCTTTTAAGCCATAATTAATTTTATTTTCACCCGTCATATTGTAATAACTTGCATCAAAGAACTTATCCACACCGAACTGCTTGTAAATTTCGTTACGGTTCCAAAACGTCTTATAGTCTCCGTGCAGCACAGCGCTCGTATAGCCAGCTTTTTGATCTAAAATAGCTGGTGCTGCCTGATACGTATTGCTTCCTTTCAGTACAAAGGCAGAACCTTGAGGAAGGCCGTATAGAGAGTTGTCCATCATCAGCTCAGCATCTGATGTTTTTCCTTGTCCTGTTTGATGAAAGAAGTTATCAAAATACGTAAAGTCATTTCCATGGGCCAACGAATTTAAGAAAGGTGTCACTTCCTGGCCATTTAATTTGTAATCAATTAAAAAAGACTGAAATGATTCCAAATGAATTTTAATAATATTTTTCCCTTTAGCTTTTCCAAAATAAACGGAATTAGGTTCCGCATAATGACTGTTTTTAAAATTAACGACGTTTGTTAAATCATTGCTGCTTGCAAAAGCTCGCTGTTTAGAGTTTTGAGCAGTTTGAACACCGTCATACATCGTATAATTATAGGCGCCTAGATACTTTACTAAATAATTGCGGTCAAAAGTTCGAGATAGAAGCTGCGGGCGATCAATTTCTGCTAATGTTAAGTTGACAGAAAAGACCATGAATCCTAAAGAAAGAATAGTTACAGCATTCTTAACCGATACTTTTTCATTATGCCAGTCAATTTTTTTACTAAAAAAGAAGAAAAAATAAATAATAAAATCAACAAAATAAAAAACATCATGTGCTTTTAATAAATCCATAATGCTTCCGCCCATACTTCCCGCATTACTTGTCTGCAATAGTGTAGGAAGCGTTACAAAATCGTTAAAAAAACGATAATAGAGAATGTTGCTGTATAACAGCAGCGTCATAATGAAACTGCCTGCAAGAATCCAAGCTCCTGCTTTCTTTCCTTTAAAAAATAAGCCGATTCCTAAAAAAATCAGCACTGAACTCACAGGGTTTATGAACAGCAGCATTTGCTGCATTACGCCGCTTACGCCTAAGTTAAATTCAGTTTTATAAGCCACGTACGACTTTATCCACATTAAAACAGCGGCTAATATGAAATAGTGCAGCGGCTTAGAAACGATTCGCTTCATTTTGATTTTCCTTTCTCGATTAGTTTATGAGTAGATTCACAAAGAACATATAGAAAACCTTTATCATTATACTCATAGAAAATGAAAATTAAATGAAATCCTAGCCTTCACAACTATAGATAGATTCTTTAAATTCATCTACTAGTTTACCTAATACCCACAAATAAATAAACTAAAATCACCTTTTTTTATCATAAAACCCCTTCTCCCCTCATATACTGTATTCTGTTGCAACACCCGTACTGCAAACTTGTGCATTTTTTCACAATTTATCTACAAACTATTCTCATCTTGCTGTATAATAATAATTCTGCCTTGAGCATTCTCCAAATTCCTATGCTTAAGCCACAGCTTTCTTTTCATAACAGATGCACACATGAAAGGAGATGAATAAATGATTTTAAAAGCGCTAAAGAAAAACAAACATGTAACCGTGAATTATTACGAAAATGGCCTGCTTCAAACCTTCAAAGGAAAAATCCAAAATTTAAACCTAACCGACCAAACCCTCTCCCTACGAGATGAAAAACAAAACATTTTTTCCATTCGTTTGTCTGGCATTAAAGAAATTTATTAACAAAAAAGATCCTGAAGAATTCTTCTAGGATCTTTTTTGTATTTTTTATCCATTACTTATTGAAAAATCATCCCATTGGTGTTAAATTAACTTTACATAATGTTAAATCAACTTAACAAATTTATTAAAAAGGCAGCGGGTGATCATATTGACTCTTATTAATCACGTAAAAGAGCTTAGAGCTAAACATGGATATACACAAGGAGATTTAGCTGAAAAAGTTGGAGCCACTCGCCAAACCATTGCAGCTATTGAAAAGGGAAATTACGTTCCCTCCCTACTACTTGGTTTAACAATTTGTGATGTCTTTCAATTAAAAATGGAAGATGTTTTTAGACTTCAAAAGGAGGAGAAAAATATTGAGTAATGTTATTAAATCTTATTTATTGAATGTAGTGTCTCTGTTATGCGTAGGGTGGTTTTTATATGATTTTTTAAGCCTAAATATTCAATTTAGTGAAGTTATGACCGACCCTGAACCCCCGTGGGAAATTACTATGTCTATAGGCTCTTTTGCTTCTTTAATTGTCCTTTTAATTGTCTCATTTTTTTACTACCGCGCGCGTAAAAAGACGAAGAACGTTTCGCCTTTATTATTTCCTTTTGAATTTGCAGAAGAAGATGAACGTGAAAAGATGATAACAGCAGAAGCTTGTAAAAAAGCCTTTGTTTTTCTCCTATTTTCTATTCCTATAGGTGCTATATTAATAGCTTTTTATCCGCTGTTGCCTAATTCTTTTAGCTTCTATCCCATTGCCGTTCTTTTGCTTCTTTCTCTTGTGCAGTTAACGGTTTATTACGTATCAATTAGTAAGATTTATCGCTGATTAAAAAAATGGTGCTGTAGCGACAGCACCATTTTTTTATTACAGCATAACATCTCCACTATTTGGTCCCAACGTTTGTCCTGTATAGATATTTCCATCTGGAGAACTCGCTAACAAAACAGCTGTTGGCGCCACTTCTTCCACTGTGCCAAATCGAGGAACAGCTAATTCCTTTTGCTTTTGCAATTTCCACTCTTCATTAATATCGTCTACGAGCTGTGTTTGTATTGGTCCAGGTGCTATACAATTAGCTGTAATATTATATTTTCCAAGTTCGAGCGCAATGGACTTTGTAAAAGCAATCACTCCTGCTTTCGCAGCAGCATAGTGGCTTAATTCTACGCCACCTTTTTGACCAATTTGAGACGCGATATTAATAATTCTTCCTGATTTTTGCGCTATCATATACGGAACAACTGCTCTTGTGGTTAGAAATACTGATTTTAAATCAATATTTATCATTTGGTCCCACTGAGCTTCTTCCATATCTTTCAATAGACTTTGAGTTAAAATCCCTGCATTATTTACTAAAATATCAATGGTCTGAAAACGTGAAAGAGCTGTTTGAACCATTTCTTCAACGATCTCTTTCTTTGTAATATCTCCTTCAATAATGACAACTTGTCCGCCATAAGAACTTACGTCCCTACTGAGCTCTTCGATTTCTTGTTGCTCTACGCCATAGACGTTTAACACTAAGTTTGCTCCTTCTTTGGCATAAGCAAGGGCAATACCTTTTCCAATTCCTCTTGCGCTTCCCGTAATGATTGCTGTTTTCCCTTCCAGCTTCATGCTAAATCCCCTTTCTTTACTCCAACTTCATTTAAAGAAGGCTGGATCGCTTCTTCCGGCACTTCAATATGCCAATCTCTTCCTACTGTTGTACCTAAATAGTCATCAGAGAAACGACTATCAATTTCTTTTTGAGGGTGACGTTTTAAATACCATGCTTTCATTAACACAAAGTAACAAGCTATTCCTAGTGGAAAACCAACAATATACATATAATCTAAAAAGTAGATAGCCGCTCCTCCAGCTATGATCCATGAAATCATACCCGCCCAGTTTACTCCACCATCAAATTTATATTGACCTTCCTCTGCATATAGTTCTTCTACATTCAAACGGCGCCTTCTGATAATGTAATAATCACATAACATAATTCCTGCAAGCGCAGATAAAACAGCCCCGTAATACCCTAAAAAGATGAATAATTGATCTAAAATTGCCCAAGGCTGAAACAGTGTTCCTACCACTCCAGCTAGAATAATGCCCACTGTGTATGACACCTTAAAGCGAGAACCTGCATTAACAAATGTTAAAGAAGCTGGGATAAGATTAGCAGCAGAGTTAGTAGACCACTGAGCTAACACCACCATAATAAGCACAACAGCCATTACCCATCCTGTAGAAGTTTGTTGAATAACTTCAATGGGATTCCAAAGACCCGTCCCGAGAAAACTAACGGCTCCAATTACACCCATAAAAGTTTGTACGATAGGAAGAGCTGTAAGATGCGGAATATAATTATTTTTGTTTCGCTTCAGCCAGCTTCGTTCATTTTTAGGTGCTTTTACATACCTTGTGATATTGGGAATATCTACCGCGAGTGCTGACCAAAATCCCATATTAGCAGCCATCACTAAAAACCAAGTGGTGGTATCTTTTGTCCCGACATAGCTGTACACATCAATTCCTTTATCGTCTGCCATTCCTGCCACTTTAAAGAAAATCCACACTGAAATTAAAATAATAGAAGGTGCAGCAACAACTGCAAAACGATCAATCGCTTTGATTCCCATTGCCGTGTTAATAATTTGTACAACAGCAAATGCTACATACCAAAAGAACCAAGAATCAAATCCTGTTAAACTATGAAAAATGTAATTGATTGCTGTAGCTCCTAAGTAGGTTTGAATGCCAAACCAGATTGACGCGATAATCCCTTTACTAACTGCCGGAATATGAACACCTTTAATTCCAAAAGGAGCGCGTAAATAAGCAGCAAATGAAAGACCGTGCTCTACTCCAATATCCCCACTTAAGCTTCCAATAATGGCAATGATAATATTAGCAAGTAAGATTGCTCCTGCTAACTTCCATAAAGACATAGAGTCAATTCCATTTGCACCAATTTGAAACGTTGCAATAATAACAGCCATCCCCACCCAAATATTAAAGAAACCAAACCCTGAAATGACACGCTGTTTTGCTAATGTTGGTACAATATCTTTCGAAATCAATGAGTTTTTCAACTAGCACTCCTCCTATTAATAAAATAGTTAGTTTTCTACAGACATTACTTTGACGGTTCTTTATACATGTCATTCTGTAAATCTAAAAGATAGGGAATTGCTTTCCTCTGTTCTTCTACTTGTACCAAATCAATTTCTGCCACAATGACTTCATCTTCTTTTGTAGCTTCTGTTAACACTTTTCCTTGAGGGTTTATAATTCGACTTCCTCCTCCAAACACTGTTTCATTCTTTTCTGTGCCCGTACGGTTTGATGCAATAACAAAGCAGCCGTTCTCTAAAGCCCTTGCTTTAGTCGCTATATCCCATGCATACCTTCTTAAGGAGCCAAATGCAGAAGAATAAATCAACACGTTTGCTCCTTTTAACGTGAGCACGCGCGCACCTTCTGGAAATCCTACTTCATAGCATATTTGCATGCCCAATGTTACTTCACCTAATTGAGTGACTTCATATCTGTCCCCTTTTTGAAACCTTTGTTTTTCTTGATCCCATAAGTAAATTTTTCTATATGTTCCTTGAATTCCGTCTCTGTCTACTACTAGACATGTATCGTATATACAATCACTCTCTTTTTCTAAAATGCACCCGGCTATTGTCACATTGAACTTCTGTGCAGTTTGAACAAGCCATTCACTCGTATAACCCGGAATATACTCAGCATATTGCCAGTCTTTTTCCTCTACTCGATATCCTGTATTAAATAGTTCTGGCAATACAATAAATGAAGCACCTTTTAAAACTGCTTGTTCAATTAAATGATATGCTTTTTCTAAATTAATGCCTGCATTTCCAAGCTCACAATTCATTTGAACAGCTGCTGCGATAAATGTTTGATGTTTCATTTTATTACTCCTCCTACATTCAAAACGTAATAATCGGTTTAATAATTTGATCTTCCGCATGTTCAAATAATCTATAAGCTTCAATTGCTTCATCAATAGTAAATCGATGTGTAATCATCGGCTTTAAATCAATACGCTCTTGAATAACTAGACTCATAAGCTGCTGCATACGTTCTCTTCCGCCGGGACACAAAGTTGTTACAATTCGGTGATCTCCCATTCCGCTTGCAAAATGTTCAATTGGAATCTCAACATGCCCCGAATATACGCCTACGCTTGAAATACAGCCTCCGCGTCTAATTACTTTTAAACACTGTTGAAACGTTTCTTCTTTTCCTAGAGCTTCAATAGCAACTTCTATTCCTTTATTTCCTGATAGCTTCATTATTTCTTCCACTACGTTCACTTCGTTAAAGTTTAACGTCACGTCTGCTCCCATCTTTTTAGCAAGGCCTAGGCGCTGGGAATTCCCATCTATTCCAATAATGAGGCTAGCTCCTTTTAATCTGGCCCCTGCAATGGCACAAAGCCCTACAGGGCCACACGCAAAGACTGCCACTATATCTCCTATTTGAATTTGTGCGTTTTCAGCTGCAGCAATTCCAGTTGAAGCGATATCCGTTAACAGCAGTACATCTTCATCGGATAATTCATCCGGAATTTTAGTTAAGTTGTACTGTGGAAAAGGCATCTTAAAATACTCTGCATGCGTTCCATCTATCGTATTTCCTAAGCGCCATCCTCCTGGAGTTTTAAAATCCCCTTCTGGCCCTATGCACTGAGAAGATAAATTTTTTTGACAATAATAACACGAACCACAAGGTGTACAAGATCCGCACATAACGCGTTCTCCTACTTTTATTCCTGTTACTCCTTCCCCTACCTCATGAACAACTCCTACATGCTCATGTCCTAACGTTCGATTTTTTTCTACTTTATGTTCGTCGTGTAAAATATGAATATCTGTTCCGCAAATAGTAGTAGACGTTGTTTTAATGACTACTTCTCCCGCTTTTGCCTTTGGAACTTCTTTGTATTGAAGCCCAACCTGTTTATGACCTTGATAAACAACTGCCTTCATAAAACCAGCAGGAGCTTGTTTACCTTTTTCAACTTCTTTTTTAATAGCAACCATATCCTATCCTCTCCTTTATCAATTAGCTAGCTTATTTTCCTAATTGCAAGATGCATGCCAATTTAGAAAAAGAGCGGCGTTGCTGTTTTATATTCGTTAAGAACTTGTTTTGTATGCAGATGAACATATAAAATTCTGCAATATATGCGGCGTTGCATAATAAAAAAGAAGTCTACCTCCTTAAAAGGAAAAGATAGACTTCTTTTGAACCCTTACTATTCGTTTAACTTTTGAAGCTTTCGACTAATGGTTGATTGATTTACTTGCAGTGCATCGGCAATTTTTACTGTAGAGGAATATTTTTGTTTAGCTAGACGCAAGAGCTGTTTTTCAGCCATTTCCATGCATTCTTTTAGAGGAAGGATGTCTAGCACCTGTACCTTATCTCTATTAGATGATAAGTTTGTAATTTCTTCTGGCAAATGCAAATGCTGAATTTCATCTCCATCTGAGATCACAATGAGTCTTTCCACAATATTTTGAAGCTCCCTTACATTTCCTGGCCAGTTATATAGTTCAAACGCTTCGGCCGTTTCAGCTGACAGCGTCTTTTTCGTTAAATATTTTTGATTAAACTGTTCAATAAAATAAGAGGCTAAAGGCAAAATATCTTCTCTGCGCTCGCGAAGCGGTAAAATCGACAGTGGTATAACGTTTAGTCGGTAGTATAGATCTTCACGAAAATTCCCTTTTTGAACGTCTTCATGCAAGTTTCGATTGGTAGCTGCAATGATTCGCACATTAACTGCAACTGGCTTCACTCCGCCCACCCTCATCACTTCTCGTTCTTGAAGAACTCTTAGTAATTTCACTTGAAGGGCTAGAGGCATCTCCGCAATTTCATCTAAAAATAACGTTCCTTTGTTAGCTAACTCGAAAAGTCCCATTTTCCCTTCCTTTTTTGCTCCTGTAAAAGCTCCTCCTTCGTAGCCAAAAAGCTCTGATTCTAACAAGTTCTCAGGAATAGCTCCACAGTTGACTTTTATAAATGGACTGTTTTTTCGATCACTCGTTTCATGAATGAGGTTGGCGACCATTTCTTTTCCAACCCCTGATTCACCTAGAATAAGCACAGTAGAATCTACATTGGCAACTCGTCTAGCTAATTCTAGAGTCTTCTCCATTTTTTTGCTGTAAGAAATCAGTTTTACCTTTTCTGTTTTATCTTTTTTCAGTTCCATAAGTTCTTGTTTGTAACCTGCAATTAACCGCTTCATCTCACTGATTTCTGACTGCATTTGACTCACTTCAGTGATATCTCTTGAGGCATTAATAACCCGGATAACTTCTCCTTGTTCATTCTTTATAGGCGTTCCTACAACCATAAGCCTTCTGCCTTCTTTAGTAGTCTGAATAGCAGAAACTTTTTTCCTTTGTTCTAATACTAATCGTGTAATAGACGGTGTATAGATTCCTTCTTTCTCCAGATCAATAACGTTTCTTCCTATTAATTCGTTCTCTTTTTTTCCCCATAGTTCCAAACAAGCTGAACTTGCTCTAATCGTATTTCCCTCGCCATCTGACACGTACATTACGTCATAAGAAGTTTCAAAAATAGCTTTTAAGTCCATACTTTCCGATTTGTACTTTTCATATTCAGTTATGTAGTCATCCATTATTAAGACCGAAACTAACTCTAGTTCGCTCATATAGAAAAATTGTATATATTTGTGACCGTCTATTACTTGAATATGTTCTTCGGCGTTGTTCTCTTGATTGAAGCACCTTCGAACTTGTTGCTTTATCTCTTCACTCTGATAGAAAACATTTGGAAGTGACTCTGCACTTTTATTTGCAATTCTAATTTGTAAATCCTTTTGATAAATAACAATAGAAAAGGGAAATTCCTCAATTAACTCTTCTATTGCCCGTATAGATGTATGCTGTACCATATGAAGATTTGAATTCGACAAATTACACTCACCCCAACCATCAGATTTTTCAATTACTCTTAAAAATAATATCATATCATTAAGAATCTTCTGAAATCTATGCAAAAAAACATATTTTTTATGCTTTTACGCATATTTCCTCCTGTTTTTCTACCATAGCTTCTTATTAAAACGCTGATTGTTCCTTTTTTTATACTTGGCACACTTTTTGCAACAACTCTTAATAAGAAATCATAAAGAAGAAGGAGTGGTTCACTGTGGGCAAAAAAGAAATTTTAGTAGCTTATGGAGTAGATGTAGATGCTGTCGCTGGTTGGTTGGGATCATACGGAGGCGAAGATTCTCCAGATGATATATCTCGTGGGTTATTTGCAGGAGAAGTGGGAGCACCTCGATTATTGGATTTATTTGATAAGTATCAGCTAAAAACCACTTGGTTCATTCCGGGTCACTCTATCGAAACGTTTCCCGAACAAATGAAAGAAGTTGTCAAACGAGGACATGAAGTAGGAGCACATGGCTATTCTCATGAAAATCCTATTGCAATGACTCCTCAACAAGAAGAAGAAGTCTTATTAAAATCGATTACACTAATTGAAGAACTTTCGGGTAAAAAGCCGACAGGCTATGTAGCACCTTGGTGGGAATTTTCTAATGTAACAAATGAACTGCTGGACAAACATGGCATTAAGTACGACCACAGCTTAATGCATAATGACTTTTCTCCTTATTATGTAAGAATTGGTGACAGCTGGACAAAAATTGATTATGCAAAAAAAGCAAATGAATGGATGAAACCGCTAATAAGAGGAGAAGAAACGGATTTAATAGAGATTCCTGCTAACTGGTATTTAGACGATCTTCCTCCAATGATGTTTATTAAAAAGTCACCTAACAGCCATGGCTTTGTAAATCCGCGCGATTTAGAGGAAATGTGGAGAGATCAGTTTGATTGGGTATATGAGAATATGGACTATGGAGTCTTCACGATGACTATCCACCCTGATGTGAGCGGACGTCCTCAGGTGCTAAAAATGCATGAACGTTTAATTCAGCATATCAGTTCTCATGAAGGTGTTAGATGGGTGACATTCGATGAAATTGCAGATGATTTCGCAAAACGAAACCCTCGCAAAAAAGCGGTTGAAGCTAAACAATTATAAAAAGCCGGATCCGTTCATATTGAACGGATCCCCTACTTTACAGGGAGGAATAAACATGTGCATCTTATGCGGCGAATTTATTATGCAAGTCCATTGGACCGATTACACAGATTCGACAGATACAGAAATAACAGTTGGAAATCAACAGCGGATTAGACAGCGCAGCCGCCTTCACCGCGCTAACCTTTGTAATCAACTTCTGAGCCATTATCGCCTGACGTTAGAGGAATGGAACGGCAGCAAGTTTATTTTACGAGATGCAAAAGGCAATGCTGAAATTGTTCATGACCTCGGAACAATTTGGCATCATGTAGAAGCAATGATCGGATACCCTATTGATCCACTAGATGGAAGTTTATTGGATAAAATAACAGAAAGGAGTTCCGCTCAATGAAAGCTCATGGAAAAAAAGCGATAACAATTGTAACAGGATGCTTAGGATCCGGTAAAACAACCTTGTTGCAGCATATTTTAAAAGAACCCTCTATTAATAACAATACAGCAGTTATTGTTAACGAATACGGAAAAATTGGTCTCGACCATCACCTCTTGCGTCAGGCTGAGGAACGAACTATTTTACTTAAAGGAGGCTGCATATGCTGCAATTCGCGAGCCGATCTAGAAGAAGAGCTGAAAGAGCTGTTGTATGCAGACGAAAGCGGAGAATCTCCTTTTGAGCGTGTCGTGATCGAAACCACGGGAATGGCAGATCCTTCTCCTATTTTGTTTACGATTTTAACCAACCCTCTTTTACAGCATCGGTACATAGTTGATTGTGTGATCACTACAGTAGATGCAAAAAATGGTATGCTGCAGCTTCAGAACAATCCAGAAATAATTAAACAAATTACCGTTGCTGATAAAATTATTTTAACCAAAACAGACATTTGTTCACCCGAAGAGCACGATGCTATATTGACACATATTCAGTCTCTAAATCCATCGTGTGTAATCATACCTGCTGTATATGGAAAAGTAGATCCTTTTATTATCCAAGAAGCATCTAATGTAGATCGCTTAAAAGTTATTCATTCTTTACCTTCACCTGTTACACATCCCAATTCAAATGTATCTTCTATTTCGTTTTCGTTTTCACAGCCTCTGGACTGGACAGCATTCGGGCTATGGCTGAGCATGTTACTTCATGCGAACGGTGAAAAGGTAATGAGGGTAAAAGGCATGCTGGACGTTGGAGAAGACGGACCCGTTGTGTTAAATGGCGTTCAACATATTATTCATCCTCCGCAGCATTTGAAGCAATGGCCATCACACAATCGAGAATCTTACTTAATTTTTATTGTGCGAGATATAGATACAGCTTTAATCGAACGATCGTTAAAAACATTTCAGCAGTTCTTACATACCGTTGCTACCACATGCGAACTTACTACCATTTATTAATTTTTCAGAAGCTTTATCCTATATGGAATAAAGCTTCTTTCTATTCTTCTAATAAAAATTTCCCAAAATCTAAATAACATCTGTCTATTTCACTATTTTTTCATTTTTTCTGTCTATATTGAACTATAACAATTGAACGATGAATGTTACCTTCCA
This sequence comes from Priestia sp. YIM B13551, assembly GCF_042787905.1. Taxonomy (NCBI): domain Bacteria; kingdom Bacillati; phylum Bacillota; class Bacilli; order Caryophanales; family Bacillaceae; genus Priestia; species Priestia sp. YIM B13551. Next base: position 234,656 of record NZ_JBHZOX010000003.1, on the reverse strand, counting down.
CTGCAATTTTTCTTCAGTGTTCAGTTGCAAAATATGAAAGATAAAAGGAGCATATCAATGGCAGCTAATAAATGGACAAAATGGATGGTTGGTTTATCGAGCGTTGCTGCATTTACAACATTTGTAGGGCTTTCTCAAAAATATGATCAAACAAATTCAACAGCTACAGCACTAAATAACGATACATCAGCCAATAATTCATCTCAAACTCAAACGGAAGATGAGACGGACCTATTTCCAGATTCAGGATCAAACTCCAATACAGAAAACGGAACCAACGGGCAAGATCAATGGTCAAATGATAACTCTAATGAACAGGGCGATCAATGGTCGGATGATAATTCAAACAGTCAAGAGGACCGATGGGGGAATGACGACGATTCGAGTAGCCAGCAAGATCAGTGGTCAAACAATGATTCCACAAATGGTCAGGATAATTGGGGCAATAACGATGATTCTTCTATGCAGTCAAGACCTTCTTAAGGATGTGATGTAATGAGCTACTCATTTAAAGCAATGAATACTACATTTAACGTATACCAGCTTGAAACACCTGTCAGCCAAAAAGTGGAGAGCTGGTGTTATCTTGTAGAAGAAACGCTAAGCCGCTTTCTTCCAACAAGCGAGCTTTCACAGCTTAATTCGCTGAACGGAAGATTATTTTTACCGTCAAAAATGTTGTATGAAGCTGTAAAAACAGCCTCTTACTATTACAATGAGACAAACGGAATTTTCAACCCATTTCTGTATCATTCTATTCAAACTCTAGGATATGACCAAAGTTTTGAACAACTGCCTAACAATCAGCTTCCTCAAGAAGTAGCAGCTTTTGATGCTGTTAACCCTATTATGATTCATAAAGGAATGAGAAGTATTCAGCTTGCTTCTAATGTCGGTCTGGATTTAGGCGGAATCGCAAAAGGTTGGAGCATTCAGCAAATGGCGAATCAATTAAAGAAAAAAGGAACTTCACTTGGGGCAATCGACGGAGGCGGTGATATTGTAACGTGGGGGCCTGCTAGCAAGCACTGGTCTATCGCGCTCTCTCATCCATTTGATTTATCAAAAAATCTCATGAGCATTAAAGTAAAGAGCAACAGTGGCATTGCCACAAGCAGTGTGGGCAGGCGATTGTGGAAAGTAAACGGACACACTCACCATCATATTATTGACGGCAGAATCAGCAAGCCTAGTTCATCAGAGCTTCTGCAAGCAACGGTTGTTTCAGAAGACTTGACCGTTTCTGAAGTCTATGCAAAATGCATGCTTATTCTCGGATGGGACGCCGGATTAAGATTAGCTAAAATGCATCACCCTTCTTTAGAGGTAATTGCGGTTACAAAAGAAGGCAAGGTGTTAATCGAAAAAAATGCGAAAGGTCAGGTATACCACTATGGCTACTCTCCTCGCGCAATTTAGTGCCCACTTTCCCGTTTGGAATACCATTCGGGCAGCCGGCTTAACTTCTTATTTACTAATGTTTGTATCGGTTGCCGCTGGCATTTCTCACAGCTTTTCGTTTTTTAAACCAAAACGAAAAAAACAGTTCTTGCTGGTTCATCAATCATCAGGGTGGTTCGGGTTATTATTTGGCATGATTCACGGACTTGTTTTATCATTTGATCAATCGATTCACTTTCCACTTTCTGATATTTTAATTCCATTCACTTCCGATTACAAACCAATTAGCACAGGTCTTGGTACTATTTCACTCTACATTTTATTCGTACTGATTATTACATCCGATTTTATAAAACAGCTGGGGAGAAAAACTTGGAAAGCCATTCATTTTCTTGCTTTTCCAGGCTATTTGCTCGCACTGTATCACGGCATTACTTCTGGAACAGATACACAGCAGCCGCTTATTCTTGGGATGTACAGCATCACTGGCTGCATCGTTTTGATTTTGCTTTTTTTACGAATTCAACACCAGTCAGCTCCTAAGAACCAAAAAAAAGCTCAGGAAAACTAAAAAACGCACTCTATTATAGAGTGCGTTTTTTCTTATCCTCGTCCTGCTTGGAATGATGGGTACTGTGTCATACCGCCGTCAGCAAAGAGCGTAATCCCTGTTACATAACTTGCCTCTGAAGAAGCTAGCCATGCAGCAACCGCTGCAATTTCTTCCGGCTCTCCAATGTAACCCATTGGAATCATGCTTTCTACATCTGCACGCTGCTCAGGATCAGCAAATTTCTCAGCGTTAATCGGTGTATTAATCGCTCCCGGTCCAATGTTATTTACACGAATACCTTTTGGAGCGTATTCTAATGCAAGTGTTTCGGTCATGAGCTTCATTCCGCCTTTACTTGCTGCGTAATGAACAAATAATGGCCAAGGAATTTTCTCGTGAACACTCGACATGTTAATAACTGTTCCCTTAATATCATTTTCCACAAAATATTTAATCGCTTCACGGCTGCCTAAAAATGCTCCCGTTAAGTTCGTATCAATTACTTTATTCCAATCGCTTAAAGACATTTCATGAGATGAAACCGGATTTTCCATTCCTGCGTTATTAATCATAACGTCTAACTTTCCAAATTCTTTAATAGCAGATTGAACTAAATTGATCACGTCAGACTCAACTGTTACGTCACCTTTAACCGCAATTGCCTCTCCGCCGACTTTTTTAATTTCTTCTAAAACGCTGTTAGCTTCTTCTTCTTTCGAACGATAATTCACAACTACTTTAGCTTTTTCTGTCGCAAAACGAATCGCCATTGCTTTTCCTAAACCGGTAGATGAACCTGTTATGACAACTACTTTTCCTTCTAAATCTTTATACATTGTTAATAACCTCCTAGTTAGCTTTTGGCGAGTCCTAACATGACTCCTGCTATGATGATCAGTATAATCCCGATAATAATCCCAACTAGCTGACGCTTCGTTTTCTTCTCACCCAAAATGATGATCCCGCCTAATGTTGAAATGACGATTCCCATTTGAGAAAGCGAAAAGCTTGTCGCTACGCCTACTTTAGGTTGTGAGATGAATAAAAACATATTACCAGCGGCCCAAATAAGACCTGGGATAATGTTGCGAATTGCATATTTATTAAATGGCTTATGCTTAAACGTCAGCAATACTCCTCCAATAACCATACCAATTGCTTGAGGTAATAAAGCCGACCATCCGTCTACATTAAATAGACGGGCTACTACAACATAAACTAAATAACCAACGGTTGAAATTAATAAAATAACAATTCCTTTTTTGAAGTTTCCTTTTCCTTCTTCAGCCTCTTTCTCTTCTTTGCTTTGAAGTGATGCTAAAACAATCCCTACAATAATAAAGATAAGAGCGAGCACACCAAGAATGATTGAAGTTTTTGTAGACCACTCGTGAAACACAATTACTCCAAATAATGAAGTGGAAACTAACTGAAGCCCAGTTGAAATAGGCATCGTTTTAGAAACTCCAATTAAATCAATACTTTTCAGCTGATTACTTTGTCCAACTGCCCAAAATAGCCCCGATACAACTCCAACCCCAAAGATTAAAGGTGTAAGCGTAGGGTGTACAAAAATATAAATACCGATGGAGAAAATCAAAGCTCCCAATGTGGTTCCAAGCGTTTGACTATAAGGTCCTCCGCCTAGTTTCACATTGAAAAGCACAATGCTTCCCCAAAATATGGCTGGTAAGACAGCTAAAAATATGTCCATGTTTCAAAACCTTCCTGTGCTAAAATTAAATGTCAAAGTGCATATTCCCCAAATTTTCCGCCATTAATCCTTTTTCAGGGACATTTTATGAATTAATGACCGCACGAAATATTCTTTGGATATCGAAAACTGTATACCTTAATTTGTTCTAGGAGAGAAAAAGATATACTTTCTAACGCAAAAAAACAGCTTTTTCAAATAAAAGCTGTTTTGTATCATTTAATTTATTTTTAACATATAGCGATTAATAGGTCTCCCTACTCTGCCGTATTCAACTGATAATTTCAGCTCGTTTTCCTGTTCTAAAAACTCTAAATACCTTCTTGCTGTAACACGCGCAATTCCTACGCCGTCCGCCACTTCTTCAGCAGAAATTGGATGATTTTGTTCGGAAAGATATTGTTGTATCCTCCTTAGCGTAACCGCATTTAGCCCTTTTGGAAGCAAATCGGCTTTTTCTTCGAATTGCTGAAACAGCATAGAATCTAATTCAGACTGAGTAATATGTTCTTTTTGACTTATTTTAACTTGAAACGAACGATACTGCTCAAGCGCTTGCTTCATTCGTTCAAACTTGAACGGTTTCATAATATAATCTACCGCGCCGTATTGAAGAACTTTCCGTACGGTTTCAATATCACTTGCAGCCGTAACTGCTATCACGTCTGTTTTATAGCCATTTGCTCGAATTTGCTGTAAGGTAGTTAAGCCATCTTGACTAGGCATATACATATCAATAATCGTTAAATCAGGCTGATGCTGTTTAATGAGCTGTACCCCCTCTAAACCATTCGAAGCTGCAGCGATAACGATGAACCCTTCAACTTGTTCAATAAATTGGCGGTTCACTTCTTGTACCATAGGATCGTCTTCTATGAGAAGCACCGTCCATTCTTTTTTATTCATTTCCCACTCCCCCTATAAAAAGAATGTAATGATAAAAGTCGTTCCAACATCTAATTCTGACTCTACTTCGATCTGACCGTTTCCTTTTTCAACAATTTGTTTTACTAAATGCAAACCAATTCCTCTATTTTCCTTTGCTTTGGTTGAAAAACCTTCATCAAAGATTCTCTCTACTTGATCCTCATTCATGCCACACCCGTTATCTTCAACTAGTATAGAAAGAATGCCGTCATTTTGTTCCATACTTATATAGATCTTCCGTTCACGACGCTCCATATGTTGATACGAATCAAAAGCGTTCTCAATTAAGTTACCAATAATAATCACAAAATCATGATGATCTAAGTAAGGAGGAAATGAGTGAAGCTCGCTGTGGCGATCGATTGCTAACTCAATTCCAAGTTCTTTGGCACGGCTGACTTTGCTCAACAGCAATCCCGATATACTTTCATCTTTAATATGCTTATGAAGAAATTGGGTGAGCTCTTCTTGCTGTTCAGACACTTGAAAAACATACTGAAGAGCCTTGTCTTTATTTCCAAGTTGGATAAGCCCTGCAATCGTATGAAGTTTATTCATGTATTCATGGTTTTGAACTCTAAGAGCGCTTACAAATGATTTAACTCCTGTTAACTCTTCGGCTAATTTTTTAACTTCTGTTCTGTCTTGAAAAATAGCGACCGCACCGACTGTGTGATTATTAACCTTAATCGGCACACGATTGCTTAAAATATTCAAATTTCGAACTTGAAGCTCTCGATTATAAACAGGCTGATTAAGCTGCAGAATTTCTGGAAGCCTTGTATCTGGAATCACATCATAGATCTTTTTTCCAATTACCTCATCGGGTACATCCATCATAATTTTCGCTTTATGATTAAAAATAGTGATGTTCTCCTCTTTATCAATGGCAATGACTCCTTCATGCATGGCATTAAAGGTCTCCGTTCGTTCTACGAACAAACGAGCAATTTCATGAGGTTCAAGCTCAAACATCTCTTTTTTGATACGAGATGCAAGCGCCCACGCTCCCCATCCTCCAAAAAAAAGAGCAAGACCTGAGATAAGAAAGATTTCTTTTTTTAAACTTAAAATGACCTCTGTAAATTTCGGAAGAAGATAGCCTGAGACAACCACTCCTACTTGTTCATGCTGATCGTTTACAACGGGCACAAAAGAGCGAATGACCATTCCGCCTTCTCCTTTTGCTTTATCGGTATAGGTATGTTCTGCAAACGCCTGTCCCTCATCATCTCCTTTAGAGATTTTTCCAATCATGCTTTGCAAAGGGTGAGACAAACGTTCATGATTCATATTCATAACTACTACATAATAAGCACCGTGAATAATGCGAATCGGCTCTACAATTTGATTAATGTTCTTACTATCTTTTTCAATTTTTTCTCGAATTTCAGGCATTTCAGCAACTGTTCTCGAAGTGATTAAAGCCCTTTGCTCTAAATCATTTTCTTTTGACTGTACAAAATTATTAATCACCACGATACTTGCTAAAAACAACGAAAAGGCCACGATAAAAAAGATTAACCCCGTCATTTTCGTTTGCATCGATAAGCGCATCATAGCGGAACACCTACTGCTGATTGAAGTTTATTTTAATTTTACCACGTTGAGAAATTGCGTGTTAGAATATTTGTAGAGAAAAATTATTGAATCGCGGGGTTGGACATTTTGAAGATGTTTATAGGGGCAAGTATAATTGTCAGCGTTTTCTTGATGATCTATGTTTTTTTGCAGTATACGGTTATAAATCAGGATAATGTGTATCATGACGATGAGCAAAAAGGATTAAATAAGCAAATTGTGATTAATTTTAGCCATGTGGTAGCTGAAAACACTCCAAAAGGCTTAGCCGCTCAAAAATTTGCTGAAATCGTTAATCAAAAATCGGATGGTAAAGTTAAAATTGAAGTATATTCAAACGGTGTATTGTATTCAGACGACGAAGAACTTGCCGCCCTTCGTCGAAATGATGTACAAATGATTGCACCTTCCATTTCCAAGCTAAGCGACCTCTCCCCTACGTGGCAACTTTTTGATCTTCCCTTCATTTTCGATGATTACAGCGAGGCAAAACAAGTGTTTACCGGTAAAATCGGACAGGATTTGTTGAGTACGCTGCAAGAGAAAAACATTAAAGGGCTTGCTTTATGGAGCAACGGCTTTAAACAAATGACTAGCAATACGAAGCCTTTGCTCTATCCAGCAGATTTTCAAGGTCAAACGTTTCGCATTATGCCAAGTGAAGTAATCAAAAAACAATTCGAACTTCTTGGCGCCAAGCCTCAGGCTGTCTCGTTTAATAAAGTATATCAATCCCTTGAACGACAGGAATTTGATGGACAGGAAAATACCATTTCTAATATTTATTCAAAACGTTTGTACGAGCTGCAAAAATATATGACCATCAGCAACCATGGATACTTGGGCTACGCTGTTTTAATGGATGAAAAGTATTGGGACAGCCTCCCTGAAGATGTAAAACAACTATTAAGTGATGCAATGGTAGAAACAACTAACTGGATTTGGACTCAATCAAAAATGATGAACGATGAACAGCTGCAGCAAATAAAAAATAAATCTGGCATGCGCGTTTATTACTTAAATGATTTACAAAAAGCCGAATGGAAAAAACAGTTTAACTCTCTTTATCAATCTTTTGAAAACAATGCAACAAAACAAACGCTTGATATCATTCAACAAATAAAAAATATCGAAAGCAAAAAGTGATGACTATATAGTCATCACTTTTTTTGACCAAAATGACCAAAAAGAACATTATCACCAGAAATATAAATAGTTAAAATTATCAGTTAATATAAGGATAAGAATAATGTAAGCGTTAACAAAAACACTCTCGAAAGGAGCATTACGTATGAAATTAAGTTTTAAAAATCTAACTGTTCAAGTTGTTATCGGTATCCTTCTTGGTATTGCAATTGGCTTCATGTTTCCTGAATTTGGAGCTAAATTAAAAGTATTGGCTGATATCTTCATTAAATTAATTAAGATGGTGATTGCCCCAATTATTTTCTTAACAGTGGTCATCGGTATCGGAAGCATGGGAGATTTAAAGAAAGTGGGACGAATTGGAGGTAAAGCTCTTTTATACTTTGAGATTGTCACTACTTTTGCCTTAGCAATTGGAATTATCGTTGTAAACTTTATCAAACCTGGGGCTGGCTTTAATATCAATGGTGCAAGCGGAGCTGATGTTACTCAATATACGCAGCAAGCAGCTGAAGCGGAGCATGGCTTTATGGAGTTTATCATGGGAATTATTCCAGACAGCGTATTTGGGGCAATGGCAAATGGTGAATTATTGCCAATCTTATTCTTTGCCGTACTATTTGGAATGGCTACAGCTACACTCGGCGAAAAAGCGGCTCCTGTCATTACATTCTTTGAACGCTGTACAGATATTTTCTTTGGAATTGTTAATATGATTATGAAACTTTCACCTATTGCGGCGTTTGGAGCGATGGCTTATACGATCGGTAACTTTGGAATAGGCTCTCTTCAAAAACTCGGTTTCTTAATGGGATCTGTTTACATTACTATGTTCTTATTTATTGTATTTGTACTTGGAACCATTGCTAAGATTTATGGATTTAATATTTTTAAATTCATTGCTTTTATTAAAGAAGAAATTCTACTTGTATTAGGTACGTCTTCTTCGGAATCTGCACTGCCAAAAATGATGGACAAAATGGAGAAGTACGGATGTTCAAAATCTGTGGTAGGACTTGTCATTCCAACTGGTTACTCATTTAACCTAGATGGAACAGCCATCTACTTATCCATGGCTGCTATCTTTATCGCTCAAGCGTATGGAGTCGACCTGTCGTTAATGCAAGAGATTACGCTACTTGGTATTTTAATGCTAACGTCTAAAGGAGCTGCCGGAGTTACTGGCTCTGGATTTATTACACTAGCAGCTACGCTTGCTGCATTCCCGATGATTCCAGTTGAAGGAATCGCGCTGTTAATTGGGGTAGACCGCTTTATGTCGGAAGCTCGTGCCATTACAAACTTAATTGGAAATGGTGTAGCAACTGTAGTTGTATCGAAAATGGAAAATGAATTTCATCCTCCTGTAGAGACGATACAAGACGTTAATTCCGCACCTCCATTAGCTAAGTAATAAAAAAAGAGGTTGAGACATAGCGAAATGAATCCAATCTAAAGACGAATAAATGGGATACATGAGCTGAACCGCTTATGACACCGCAGTTGATTTCCGTACAAGACTTCGCTTTCCGCGGGCGGCCGATGAGCCTCCTCGTCGCGTACGCTCCTGCGGAGTCTCATCCCTTCCGCTTTTCCCGCAGGAGTCTTCGCCTTGTCCTCCAATCAACTGCTAGAAGGATCTAAACAAAGGAAGCCTACGTTCACCACAACAAAAAAACGAACCACTAATCAAACATTTTGATTAGTGGTTCGTTTTTCACTTCATCAAATACTTTTGTCCCAACCTCTTTTTTAGGATTAATGCGTTTCTTTTTTAGAACGTCCGCTAAGTTTCCCAACAACAACAACTAAAATAGCTAACAAAATAGGAACAATCATATGCAAATGCGGATTTAATCCTTCTAATACATGTCCCACCGCTTTGTCTTTAAAAATCATTTCACCAGCAGTATAGCCAAGAAGCGCTGCTCCGGCAATGATGATAATCGGGAATTTTTCCATGATTTTCATTAAAAGCTGACTTCCCCAAATGATTAACGGAATGCTGATAACAAGACCAAGGATAATGAGTAGAATATTGCCGTTAGCCGCACCCGCAACCGCTACTACGTTATCTAAACTCATAACAAGATCCGCTATAATAATTGTTTTAATAGCACCTGCTAGAGTTGAATTCGCTTTAATATCTCCGTCATCTTCACCTTTTAAAAGACTAATCGCAATCCATAGAAGAAGCAGGCCTCCGATGAAATTTAAAAATGGGATTGTTAATAAATATACAGCGACAAACGTTAGCCCTACACGTAATACAACCGCTCCTAATGTACCGAAAACAACCGCTTTGTTTCGATGCTCGTCCGGAAGATTCCGACAAGCTAAAGCAATCACGACTGCGTTATCGCCACTCAGTACAATGTTAATCAGTAAAATTTCTAAAAGATTTAAAATAAAACTCTGATCCATAAAAAAACTCCTTGATTGATTTTTATTAGTCTATTTCTCTATCTCTTATTTCATTACTAGAAATAGAGAACTAAAACTCTATCAATATAACCCGTTCTTACCCTTTAATGAAGAGAAGTAGTTATTTCACTAACAGTATTTTATCACTAAAAAGAAATTTGAAATAGGGATTTGTAAAGGAAAAGTCAGTTCATTACAATAAATCAAACCTTATCCTTTATCTTTCATCTATTTTTCACCATCACCCTCTACTATTAGTAGCAGGAGAGCATTTATAAAAAATAGAGTAATTTTTATAAATAATACAAGCCTCCAATGCTTCTTCGTTATTTTGTAGTTTTTCGACCGCTACGACATAAGAAGGGAGAAAATAGGTATGATTTTAAAAGCGCTAAAAACAAATAAATTATTAACTATTAACTATCAAAACAACGGTTTTGTTCAAACGGTAAAAGGTTATATTCAAAACTTAAACTTACTTGAACAAACTCTTCTATTAAAAGATGAAAATCAGCATGTACGATCACTTCGCCTATCAAGTATTAAAAATATTTATTGATAAAAAAAGAAGAGATTTAGACATAACTACACCAACCCCATCTAAAGACGTACAAATTGGACAAATGATCTGGACTGCTTGTTACACCGCGGTTGATTTCCGTGCAAGACTTCGCTTTCCGCGGGCGGCCGTTGAGCCTTCTCGTCGCTTACGCTCCTGCGGGTTCTCACCTGTTCCGCTTTTCCCGCAGGAGCCTTCGCCTTGCCTTCCAATCAACCGCTAGAAGCAGCTAAATAGAGTAAATTCACGTTATCATAACCATAAAAAGATCCGAACGATTCATCGTTCGGATCTTCTTTCAATTAAATAAAATACTTTTGTCCTACCCTCTTTTTATTTAGCTCACTTTATAGCGTGCGATTACTTCTTTAATTGATTCATATACAATTTCAACCATTCTTTTTAATTCTTCGTCCGTCATTGAAAGAATAGGCATCATTGTAACCACAGGACCTAGTTCTCTAATAATTAAACCTTTTTGGCGAGCCGCTAAAATAATGTCTCCCATCACTTTTTTATCTTCAAAAACAGATTTTGTTTGGCGGTCTTTCACAACTTCGATTCCTGCCATTAATCCTCTTTGTCTAATGTCTCCCACGTTAGGCAGTTCATAAAGCTTTAATAGATAACGTTTAAAAACTTTTGCCTTTTCTTTTACACTACGGATTAACTCTCTTTCTTCTATCAGTTCAATATTTCTAAGCGCTACTGCACAGGCTAATTGATTTCCCGTATACGTATGTCCATGAAAGAAGGTTTTATTTTCATCTGGATGAGCTAAAAAAGCATTAAATATCTGTTCGGTTGTTAACGTAGCAGCAAGCGGCATATACCCTCCTGTTATTCCTTTTCCTACACACATAATATCCGGTACAACATCTTCTTGCTCACATGCAAACAGCGTTCCTGTTCGTCCAAATCCAACGGCTACTTCGTCACAAATCAGCAATATCTCGTACGCTTTGCACAAATGCTCTACTTGTTTTAAAAAACCAGGAGGATGTGTAATAATACCCGCTGCGCCTTGCACAAGCGGTTCAATAATCAAACCGGCTACTTCTTCTCCTTTGTTCTGCAAGAGCTTCTCTAACTGGTGAATACAGTAAGCTGAAGCTTGCTCTTCCGTTTCGAATCCTTCCATACGGTAAGTATAAGGAGAAGGTGTGGGAATTCGTTCAAACAGCAAAGGCTTAAAGATGCGATGAAATAAATCCATGCCTCCCACACTGACTGCCCCAATTGTATCTCCGTGATATGCCTCATTCAATGAGATAAATTTACTTTTGTTTTTGTACTTTACAGAGTCGAGATTTTGCCAATATTGATAGGCAATTTTCAACGCAATTTCGACAGCGGCGGATCCTGTATCAGAGTAGAAGACTTTCGATAAGCTGTCAGGAGTAATTTCCGCTAACTTTTTGGCTAACAAAATGGATGGAACGTTTGCGGATCCAAGCAGCGTAGAATGCGCTAATTTTTCCACTTGTATATGTAAAGCTGTATTTAATTCCGGATCATTATGTCCATGCACGTTCACCCATAGAGAAGCGTATCCATCTAAATATTTGTTTCCCTCTACATCATATAAATAGCTTCCTTCTCCTCTTTCAATAATAAGAGGATTCGATTGACGGTAAGCTTTCATTTGTGTAAACGGATGCCATACATATTCTTTATCCCATTTCTCCAGCTCAGCTTTTTGATACGGCACAGTCAAACACCTCCTGAATATGTTGAATAACACTTTTTTGCCTCATCATTTTCTCAATATATGCATCTAACTCTTCATCGATATGTGTGAATACTGGAACGGTCATTAAAGATGATATTTGAAGCAGCTTTTCAATCGTTCGAACATTATCATTATGAATGATACTGCTGTGATTAAAACGATTAAAAATGAGTCCGTTGATTTTAAGGTGATGCTCACTTGCATATGAAAAGGTAGAAAGCGCGTCGTGAATGGCTCCTAACCCCGTTGTTCCAACAGCAATAACCGGCATTTGTGCATCTATGATCAAATCTTTTGTCATATAGAATGTTGTTTCCTCCTCAATTAAAGGTACGGCAAGACCTCCCGCTCCTTCCACGAGCACTACATCAAATTTCTTTTTTAATTCATTAATGCGTTTTAAGACGATTGAAGGCTCTATTTGCTTGTTGCTCAGTGCAATAGCCAAATGAGGAGACGTCTCCGGCTTTAACTGATAAATACCCGTATCTGCTACTCCGAGCCTTGTTTCAAACCAGTGAATATCCGGATAACCTCCAATTTCGTCTTGGTAGCCGGTTTGAAATGGTTTGCAAATTGTCGTTTTTATTCCTAGACGAACAAGCACTTTATACAAAATACTTGTAACCAGGGTTTTTCCAATATCTGTTCCAGTTCCCGTAATAAAATACGCTTTGCCCATTTTCTTTTTTCTCCTTTTTTTCTATGTCTTAGTTACCCCGCTTTAACCCGCTTTGATGACAAACGACTAAATTGAGGCTGCATCCGGTGAATCAGCACTGAACATAAAATACACAATAAAAGATCTCCAGGCATTGGCAAAACAGCTCCAAAAAGAAGTGTATCACTCAGTGAAAGAGGCTTTTCAATTATCCATTTCATTGCTCCGTAAAGCCAGAAGCAACCGACTGCGTACACAATAGCTAACGTAGATAAATTAGCTGAAAAGATAGAAAAGGGTTTCTTTAAGTCATATTTTTGAATAAGATAGCCATTCATAAATGAACCTGCAGCATAGCCAATTAAATAGCCAAACGTTGGTTTGAAGATATACCCTAAACCTCCTCCTTCTGCAAAAACCGGAACACCGATTAACCCAATACCTATGTAGCATAGCTGACTATACAAGCCTAAACGCGGACCTAGCAGCGCACCGGCTAAATAAACAGGAACAATTTGAAGAGTAAACGGTATGTAGGGAATAGGAATTTTTATAAATGCACCGATCGCCGTTAAAGCTGCAAATAAGGAAACATACGCCATTGTTTTCGGTTTCATATTTACCCTCCTTTCTCTTTTCGTTGCTTTAAGTTTGCAATAATTTCTTTTTATTTGTCAACTTAATTTTATTTTAAGTTGACAAATAAGTAATAAAAAAAGACGCAAAAACCTGGGCTTTTGCGTCTTTTTGATTTTTATAAAATTACTTTTTTGTTGTCTTTAAGCTGCACTTCTTGACGGCTGATAGATAAATCAACTTTCTTTTTTACACGGGCATGATAATAAGCATAAAACAGCAGCGCTAGTGGAATACCAACATACAGTGCCATTCGCTGTTCTGCATCAAATGCCATGCTTCCCAATACGATTGTATTTAATACTAATGCGATTAAAGGTAATACCGGGTAAAGAGGGACTTTAAATTTTAAATCCTCGATTTGCCCTCCTTGATTGATATATCTTTTTCTAAATGCAAGCAGTGATGCAGCAATCGTAATCCAGCCGATTTGTGCACCTAAACCCGCTGCAGAAATGAGCCATACAAATACTGTTTCTTGAGCAAAGAATCCTGAAAGTAAAGATAAAAGCGCAATGCCTAATGTTAAAAGCAGGGCATTCATCGGCACACCGCGTTTATTTACTTTCATGAAAGCTGAACTTGCCATGTTATCTTTTGACAATGAATACAGCATACGCGTTGCTGCATAAAGACCTGAGTTAGCTACAGATAACAGTGCCGTTAGGATAACAAAGTTCATAATATCTGCTGCATATGGAATACCAATTTGGTCAAACACAACAACAAATGGACTCTCAACTACGCCTGCTTTTTCAAGCGGAATCATACCCGCTAAGACAGCTACAGCTAGTACAAAAAATACAAGCGTTCTCCATACCGTTTGTTTAATTGCTCTTGGTACAGTCTTGTCTGGGTTTTCACTTTCCCCAGCCGCTACACCAATAAGCTCCGTGCCTTGGAATGAAAAATTAACTGTAATCATGGTAATCAACACGGCACTAATTCCGTGAGGAAACACGCCGTGAGCCGTATAATTAGAGAAAAGCGGTGCGCTGTCTCCATTACTTAATGGAAGAAAACCAAACATAGCAGCTCCACCAAGCACGATAAATAAAATAATAGCTAACACTTTAATGCTGGCAAACCAAAACTCCGCTTCACCAAACGCTTTAGCTGACAGTGCATTTAATGAGAATAATAAAAGTGCAAATATAGCACACCAGATCCATACAGGAGAATCAGGAAACCATCTTTGCATGAGCTGACCTGCTGACAAAAATTCTAATGCAACCGTTACAGCCCAGCCCAACCAATATAACCATCCAAAAGCGAAACCAACACCAGGGCCAATAAATTTTGTTGTATATGTCTGAAACGAACCGGAAACTGGCATTGCTACTGCAAGTTCCCCCAAGCAAAGCATTGTTAAGTACATAATGAAGCCACCTACGATAAACGAAAGGATAGCTCCAATCGCTCCTGCTTGGCTAATCGTGTATCCTGTTCCTAAAAAGAAACCGGTACCGATAACCCCGCCGAGCGAAATCATAAACAAATGTCTGCTTTTCATCGTCTTTTTTAATTCATTTGTTTGCTGTTGTCCTTCTATCATATTAACGACATTTCCTTTCAACCTATTTATTACGAGATATTACCTAGAAAAAAATTAATAAACCTTTGTTTTCTATGCATATTTACTTACATATTTATGCGGTGTTCTCAATTTAAATGAAACAGCCTTTTGTAATCTTAACATAATGCTCACTAGATTTAAAATGTTTTTCTGCAAAAGTAAAATGAATTTTTCTTGAATAGTGTAATTTTCTTTTACTGTTGATATTCATAACCGCTTTTCTTCAAATGAATAGAGGATGCAACAAGAAAAAAGCTGTGCTTTCGAAGACGAAAGCACAGCTTTTTCACACTTTTTACCAAACAAACAATCCAACAATCATAGCACTTAATAATGAAACAGCGATACCGCTCACAAGCAGTTTCCATACGTTTTTTCCAATAATCGTTGATTTACCTTCTGATAACGTAGAATTATACGTTCCATAAATCATACCCACCGTACTGAAGTTAGCAAAAGATGTTAAGAATGTTGTAGCAACTGCAATCGTATGCGGTGGAAGTGTATCTAGATTTTTCTTCAAATCCATCATCGCGACGAATTCATTTGTTGCTAGCTTGATACCCATCAGCTGAGCTACGTACATTGCATCATGCCCCGTGAGCCCTAGTAAGAATGCGAATGGACTAAAGATATAAGAGAAAATCTTTTGTACAGTCAAGCCGTCTACGATAACGCCTAAAATACCGTTAAGCGCAGATGTAAGAGCTACATATCCAATAACCATCGCTAAAATAACAATAACCATGTTCATTCCGACTAACATACTGTTTGAAATGGTAGAGAAAAAGTCTTTTTTCTCCGACTTTGGCGGTACGTAAATCATATCTTCTTCTTTTGTAACATGAACTGGATTCAATAAGCTCACTAAAATAAGCGCGTTTAAACAGTTCAGTGGAATTGCTGTAAACACGTACGTAGCGGGAACCATCGTTAAATAAGCACCGATAATAGATCCGCTAATACTGCTCATACTCATAATTCCAAACGTAAGCAAACGGTTGTCTTTTAACACAGAAAGTTGATTACGAATAACAGCCAATGCTTCCGTGTTTCCTAAAAACATCATTTGAATAGCGAAAAAGCTTTCTAATTTAGGCAAACGAGAAACTTTCGAAATGACCCAGCCTACTTTATCGATAATCCACGTTAAAATACCAAAGTAAGATAAAATATCAAAAAATGTCACGACAAAGATGATAGGCAGTAATGCACTGAAGAAAAAGTCAACCGTTTCATTTCCCATTACGGATGGGAACGCAAAAGCAATTCCATCGTTAGCACAGGAAATTAGCCAAGTAAAGAACGAAGCAATTTTATTAATGATCCATGTTCCGATTGAAGTTCCTAACATAAACCAAGTAATGAGCACTTCAACGACCAACAGTGAAGCAATAGGACGCCACTTTATTTCTTTCTTTTTAGGAGAACATAAGAAGACGACACCCATTACTACAAAAACGCCTAATAAATTTAATAAAAAGTACATGCAAGCCACTCCCAGGTGTGTATTTGAAAACCAAAAAAAGCTCTTACTTTTCATAAATTCTGACAATAACAGAAAGTATGAAAAGTAAGAGCTTTGAAAGAAGGCTGTATCTATGATAATACGCCCTTCTTTTTGCTGCTTATATCCAAACTTTCTTGTAGTCTAGTTTTTTACGGTTACTAGGTAGAGACTATCAGACCATATTACTGATAATATACAAGATCGTAATCTTAGCTGTATTCAATTGATATGAACAAATTCTACCCTTTATTTTTTTAATAATCAACACTTTAAAAGTTTTTCGGAATAATAAAATTGGTATGAAAATTCTATTTATTTATCACTTCTTTTGAACTACTTATCCCAAAATCACACAAAAAAAGTGAATTTAATCGTTCTTTTAACTCAATTATTTTCCTATTTTTGAAGCAAAGAAATTGATTCTTTGATGAGTATGTTTAAATATCTACTTCGCTTTTCATTTAATTCCTCAAAAAAATGTTTCGTTTTTACGACTTGAGACGTAGAAAAAAATAATCCTGCTGTTCGTTGAAATTAACCGCTTTTCAATTTACACTTTATGGTAGAAGAAAACAAATTTAATTTAGGTAGAAAGCGGGTTATAACGTGAAAAAAATATTGGCTTTTATTTTAGTGATAGGTGGTACGGCAGTCCTCTTTTCTACTGCGTTTGCACCTTCCTCTTGGTCGTTAAGTTCATTCAAGACGTCCAAGTCTGAAGCAGCGTTATCAAGTGATATTCAGCATATTCAAATTGACTCTCCAAGCATTAGTACAACTGTCGTGCCGCAAGATCGTCAAGATATTAAAACAAAAGTAGAAGGGAAAGGAAAAGTAGATGTAAAGCAAAATGGAGACACCCTAGTCATCACTTATCAAAAAAGTCCTTTTCAATGGCTTTCTATTTTTTCAAACACAAAAGTGACAATCTACATTCCTAGAGATTATCACCACAACCTTGCGCTTACGGTAGGTTCTGGGGACCTTCAAGTTGCTGCACAGCCTGAGCAAGCGCTTCAGCTGAAAGATGTTTCGATTAAAGTAGGTTCTGGAAATGCAAGTATTTCAAACTTGATTAGCACCTCTCTTCGCACGGATGTCAATTCTGGAGATTTACAGCTGAGTGATGTTGAAAGCCAAACGGCTAAATTTGCTGTAGGCTCTGGGGAAATTAAAGGAACAAACTATAAAGGAAAACTTCAGGCGCGCATTGGATCTGGTGATCTTTATATGGATTTTAAAAAGCTAGAAGAGGCCGTTTCTGTAGATGTAGGATCTGGAGATGCCGTGCTGGTTCTTCCGAAAAGCGCTGGTTTTAAAGTGAATGGAAAAGTAAGCAGCGGTGATATAAACAATGACTTTAAGTTAAGCAATGCAACCGTAACAGAAGATGTATTAAAAGGAAAGCATGGAAATGGAAAATATCCTATTGATGTAGCTGTTTCAAGCGGAGAATTAACGTTAAAATCAAAATAAAACGAACACGGAAGTGTTCGTTTTATTTATGGTCTCACTGCAATATACCACGCTACTCCTACGATTGATCCTATGAATACGACTCCGTAAATAATAGATAAATTCACTATACTTTTCTTTTTAGATTTTCCGTAATCTTCATCTACTTTCTTTGCAGCACTGATCGTACCTGCAAGGGCAGCAACGCCGATAATAATGACAAGAAGCAATGCTAATTTCATTCATTCTCTCCTCCATATTTCGGTGATTGAATAAGACTGAATACCATGATGTTATTTATTTCATTTTAAGCAGCACGATTTAATCAGAATATGAAAGCGTTATATCTTCTCTTTCTATCATAAAGCTAAATTATGTAAAATCAACCATCCAATCGTGCATTATTTTCCTCCACCACTTTACATACATAAAAAATTCCCGAGCTTCACTGCTCAGGAATCTTCACCTAATAGAAATGGAATTTTAAGGTTTTAAAATGACTTTAATGCAGTTATCTTGATGATCATTAAAGATTTTGTAGGCATCAGCTGCGTCTTCTAAAGCGACTTTATGAGTAATAATTTCTTTTGGATCGAATTCTCCTTTTACAATTTGATCATACAATTTCGGCATAACCGGAATGACAAATGGTGTAAAATTTCCAAATGGCACTTTTAAATATTCGGCTTGACCTCCTGGATGATTTCCAAACTTTTCAGTATAACCGAAATAGCCGCCAGAATCGTAATGTGGATTAGAATTATCACATTGGCTCGTTAAATCATCCTTACAGTACGCACACTGTCCGCATGCTACGTTAAACGGAATAATAACGCGATCTCTTTTTTTACTTTTGTAACATCCGGTCCTACTTCTTCCACAATCCCCATTGGTTCATGACCAATAATATAACCGTGAGGCAATGGCATGCTTCCTTGATATAAATGCAGATCAGAACCACAAATAGCCGTTGACGTTATTTTAATGACAATGTCATCTTTCTTCTCTAACTTCGCATCTTCTACTTCTGCTACTTTTACCTGATTAGGCCCTTGATACGTTACCGCTCTCATTTTCACCCTCCATTTTTACAAACTTCATATTACTTAAATTTATCTAAAGGTATGTATTCTATCCGGAGAAATCAAGGAAAATAAAAAAGCAGCGCTTACGCGTCTGCTTAAATGATTATTAAAACTGAAATAAATGTTTTCCTACCAGTACATCTGCCATCTTTACAAAGCGCTTGATTTCTAATACGTCATGAACTCGAACCATTTGAACGCCTTGTGCAATCCCTGCATATACAGTAGCTGCAGTTCCTTCCATTCTTTCCGTAGGAGGAGCATCGACTATTTGCCCAATAAATCCTTTACGAGAAGTAGCAAGCAGCACAGGATAGCCCATCTTTGTCAGCTGATCTAGATGCTGAATCGCTTCTACATTATGCGCAGCCGTTTTTCCAAAGCCAACGCCTGGATCTAAAATAATTTGATCATCTCGAACTCCTGCAGCTTTTGCAATTGATATGCTTTCTTCCAAATCACTTATCATATCTGTAATCAGATTTGTATAATTGGGCTCATGGCGATTATGCATTAAAATAATAGGAACATTATAGTCAGCTGCAACTTGAGCCATTTTGGGATCAGCCTTTGCGCCCCATATATCATTAATAATATGTGCTCCTGCTTCTAGCGCATGCTTGGCCACTTCCGACTTGTATGTATCTACAGAAATCGGCACCTCTACGCGCTTAGCCACTGCAGAAATAACGGGCACAATCCGTTTAATCTCTTCTTCATCGCTAATTCTTGTATAACCAGGACGAGTTGATTCTCCCCCGATATCAATGATGTCTGCTCCTTGCTTCACCATTTCCTCAGCATGAGCAACCGCTTTATCTACATCGTAGTATTTTCCGCCATCTGAAAATGAATCCGGGTTTACGTTTAAAATCCCCATAATAAGCGTACGGTCTGCATAATTAAGTTCATACTTTCCGCATTTAATGACGGATTGAGACGTTAAAGTTGACACTATCCTCAGCCCCTTCGTAATTTGCAAATTGATGTATATTTATAAATATCATGTATTTTGAGAATGTCATACCGTTCGTAATTATATCAAAAGTCACCAGTCCTATGTGATTTTTCTTGGAGTTTCTTTCTTCTATAGTGTGAGATAAACATTAAAAGTGAATACACAGATAACATTAAAAATCTCTATCGGGCTTGTCTTTAGGGTCTTTTTTCCTCTTCTCACATCTTTTGTGAGTCTTTTCATTCAAAAAGAAAGGATTCGCATGAAAAGCGTTTAATTTATAGCAATAGTTGGGAATTTATAATTAAGCAACTTCCATTTTTATGGAATTCATTTTAAGGAGGATGACTATGACTCAACAACCGTTACAAGTCAAATTAATTCCTTATACAATTGAGTCGATTATCGACTCAACAAACGAAACGCCTAAAGGAGTAAGCTTAATTCAAGCACCTGCTATTTGGGAACAAAGCAATCAAGGAGAAGGCATTGTAATTGCAGTTATCGACACTGGTGTTGACACAAATCATCCTGACTTAAAAGATTGTATTATCGGAGGAAGAAACTTCACTTCGGATCATAACGGAGATTCTTCTGTATTTGAAGATAATAATGGGCACGGTACTCACGTGTCTGGTACCATTGCTGCTGCGCTCAACAATGAAGGGGTAGTAGGAGTGGCACCCAAAGCAAAAATTCTCAGCTTAAAAGTACTTACCAGTGAAGGATCCGGAAATTACGAATGGATTATTGACGCTATTAACTACGCCGTCGAATGGCGGGGCCCTAACAATGAACGAGCACGAGTGATTTCCATGTCACTCGGCGGACCACAGGACGTTCCAGAACTTCACGAAGCTGTTCAAAACGCTGTGAATAAAGACGTTTCTGTTGTTGTTGCAGCTGGAAATGAAGGTGATGACCGTGAAGAAACCTTTGAATATTCATATCCGGGAAGTTATAACGAAGTCATTCAAGTAGGAGCTGTAGACAGCAGCTTAAGTTTAGCTCCTTTTACCAATGTCAATGAAGAAGTAGACTTAGTCGCACCCGGAGTTAACATCATCTCTACTTTTTTAGAAGGTAAATATGCTACTCTTTCAGGAACTTCAATGGCAACTCCCCACGTGGCTGGAGCTTTAGCTCTATTGATTAACTTATGTGAGAAGGAATTTGGCCGGTCTTTAATTGAAGCTGAAATCTATGCTCAACTTGTAAAAAGGACGCTTCCTCTAGGATATCGAAAAAGCTCTGAAGGAAACGGATTTCTCATGCTCGATTTGGTAGAAAAAATACATGATATTATTAACGTAGCCCGCATCAGTCCTAGTAAGTAATAAATAAGAAAAACGAGAAATCTTCTTGGTTCTCGTTAAATTGAAATAAAGACATGCGAACGCATGTCTTTATTCATATCTTAATGCTTCGATTGGATCTAGCTTTGCCGCTTTGTTTGCAGGAAGCATGCCGAATACAATGCCAATCGTCATGGAAAACAACACTCCTCCAAGTACTACTTGCCACGAAATTAATGACGGCCAGCCAGCAAATAACGAAACAAGAGCTGCCCCGCCCGCGCCGAGGCCAATTCCAAGCAAACCACCAATTAACGTGAGGGTAATGGATTCAATCAAAAACTGAGTTAGAATTTGTCTTTTAGATGCTCCCAACGCTTTACGAATACCAATTTCTCTTGTACGTTCCGTTACAGAAACCAGCATAATGTTCATAACGCCAATCCCGCCAACAAGCAGTGAAATGCCTGCAATCGATCCAATAATCGTTGTCATAATTCGCGTTACATTTCCAATGCTATCTGCTATTTCTTCTAAGTTCTGCACTTGGTAAGCATCTTCCGCATCATGCAAATTATTTAACAAATCCGTTGCGTCATTGCCTACTTTTTTTAGTTGATCAGAGCTTTTTGCTTGAACACTAAGGTTGGTGTAATCGAGCTTACCGAAGCTTGATTTATACGTATTATTCGGAATATAAATGGTCGGTATTTCAAATGCTAAAAAGCCCGTTGCCTTTTTTGTGACACCAATAATTTTGATAGGCTGTCCTTGAACCCATACTACTTGCCCAAGAGCTTCTTTCTTATCAAATAGCTCTTTTTTCATATCGCTTGTGATAACACCTACTCGATTACCTGATAAAAAGTCAGAGCTGTCTAACATTCTTCCTTTTGAAACTTCCAGCTGATTAACTTCAATAT
The DNA here is from genome assembly GCF_042787905.1 of Priestia sp. YIM B13551. Classification (NCBI taxonomy): domain Bacteria; kingdom Bacillati; phylum Bacillota; class Bacilli; order Caryophanales; family Bacillaceae; genus Priestia; species Priestia sp. YIM B13551. The sequence continues at coordinate 212,520 of NZ_JBHZOX010000003.1, read as the reverse complement.
ATCCTTCGTTAATAGCATTAACAGTCGTATCAGATTCCTTGTCTCTATATCTTATCCCCATTCCCATTGAGCTAGAAGCCACCACATTCTTCACTCCGGGAATAGTCGAAAGAGCTTTAATATCATCCTCTGTAAAGATGGGCTCACCCGTCATTGAAAGGTCATCAGCTTGCATCTCGTCTTCAGGAGGCTGATAGTATACATCAACTGTATTGCTTGCTCCTGTTATTTCCGACTTAATCATTTGTTCTCCGCCTTGACCAATGGCTACAACGATAATAACAGCCGCTACGCCAATGATAATACCAAGCATCGTCAAAATAGAGCGCATTTTATGAGCAAGAACCGAAGAGAGAGCCATACGAATATTTTCTATCAAACTCATAAGCTATCGTTCTCCTTATCGCTATGACTTAACACTTTACCGTCACGAACGATAACTGTACGCGATGTGTATTCTGCCACTTCAGGTTCATGGGTAATGACTACCACTGTTGTGCCATCTGCATTAAGTTTAGAAAATTGTTCCATAATATCAGCACTTGTTTTTGTATCTAGAGCTCCTGTCGGTTCATCCGCTAAAATAAGCGTCGGATTATTAACAATAGAACGAGCAATAGCAACACGCTGCTTTTGCCCTCCTGATAACTCGCTCGGTAAATGTTTCATCCGCTCACTCAGCCCTACTTTTTCAAGCGCAGCTTCTGCTCTGGCTCGTCTTTCCTTACGCGTTACACCGGCGTATACCATTGGAAGCTCTACGTTTTCTACCGCTGTTAAACGCGGCAACAGCTGAAATTGCTGAAAAACAAAACCGATATGAATATTCCTTACTTTTGCAAGCTGCTCATCACTATAAGTAGAGATTTCTTGTTCATTTAATAAATAGGACCCTGAAGACGCACGGTCTAAACATCCGATAATGTTCATTAGCGTTGATTTACCTGAGCCAGAAGGTCCCATAATCGCAACAAATTCACCGTCATAAATCTTCAAATTAATATCTTTTAAAATTGGCACTTCCTCTTTGCCAAGATGATAACTTTTATGAATATTCACAAGCTCAATCATTGAACAGTCACTTCCGCACCGTCAGTTAAGTTCTTTGTAGGATTTGTAATGACTTTGTCTTTAGAAGATACGCCGCTTTTGATTTCAATAAATTTATTTGTTGTTTCTCCAATCTTTACTTCCTTACGAACCGCCTTTTTATCTTTCACTACATATACATATTTTTCTCCGTCTTCATTTACAACTGCTTTTATCGGCAAAGATGAAGCTTTTTTACTGCTTGTTTCAATTTCAAGCAGCAGCTTAAATCCCGGCTTAATCATCGTGATATCCTGGTCATCTACTTTTACTTCAATTGGATATTGATTAGCCGCATCATTGCCCGCTTCTGCTGATGCCTGCTGCTGAGGTAGATAGTCAATTTGTTTGACGCTCCCTGCCCATTCTTTATCAGGCAGCACATCTGATGTAATTTTAACAGCTTGACCGGTTTTAATTTTTAATGCATCATACTCAGACAGCACGCCAGTAGCTAAGTATTCATCGGTATTACCAATATGTATAAGCGGTTTTTGAACGTCACTTGTGTTATTAACCGCTTCTTTATCTACTTCTAGCACCGTCCCATTAATATCACTCGCTACGTCTAAATTACGTTCTTTTTTAGCAATTGATTTGGCTTCTAGTTTGTTTCGTTCTAAATCAATTTTAGCCGTTTCTAAATCGAGATTGAGCTGCGTACGCTCTGTATCGATTTGATCTCTCGCTTCTTGCTTACTCATTTCTTTTTCCAATTCTTTTTGTTTTTTATTTAAATTAGAAAGCTGTTTACTTACTGAGTCAATTTGCAGCTGACTGGATTTTTTTTCTAGCTTGTTTTGTTCTTGCTCTAAATCAAGCGCATCGCTCTCGTATGTTACAAGAGAGGTGCCCTGCTGTACACGAGAGCCTTCTGTTACGTGAAATCGTTCAACCTCGCCTTTTTCAGCATCAAAATAGACATATTGTTCATCAGCAAGCTTTAACGTACCCGGAACCATAACTGTATTTCTTAACTTTTTTTCCTTTATATTTGCTACGTGAACATTGACTGCTTTCCCACTTACACTTTGTGCACGATATACGTTAATCCCAATAACCGCAACAATAACAACTGCTACAGCTGTAATAATTATTCCTTTTTTCATTTACAACCCTGCTCCTTTAAGCGCTTCTGAAGCAGCTCCTCCAACTCCTGAAATAGCGGCTCCTAAGATGAATAAAATAATCACTGTAATAATAGAAGCAGCTTTTGATACATTTGCCACTTTTTGTAGTCCTACTGCTGTCAGAATAAGTCCCCAGATAGAAAAGATTTCAATGGAAGTAAATACTCCTCCCATAGCACCTTTAGCACCAACCATTCCATTTAACGAAGTCACATTAGCTGAAGTATGGGCTAGTGCAGCTACTCCCGTATTAATTAGCTGACCGATTGCTGTGATGAACGTAACAAACAAATTCAAACTAAACATTTGGCGGTAAGTTGTTTTTCCAGTCCCTAACTTTGCAATTAAAAACAGAATCAAACTTGTGAATGCCAGTGTAGCAACTACTGCAATAACTCCTCCAATCGCTCCGCCAATCATACTAAATGTTGAATTCACTTCAATGCCAGCTTCTTTTTGCTGTTGCAGCGCTTCTTGTCCCTGAGGGGTATAGACGGCTAGAATCGTTGTTGCAGCTGTTAAGATGAGGATAAGAAAAAGAGGTCCCCAGATGACCGGGCTGCTTTTCATTTTCTCAAACTGTACAACCGGACTCGTAATAAAACCAAAAATAGAAGGCTTTCCTTTCTCTTGGACTTCCGAAGATACATTGACTTCTGTGCTCATAATCAAACTCCTTTTATTTTGTTTCGTTATTAGCTCTTAAGACCCGTCTTTTACTATTTTTTAAAGTCTTCTAGCAAAATCGGCTCTCTCTAAGAAACTCTCAAACACCTAATATTCTAACATAATTATACAAATAAATTTACATTTTTCTTACATTTTATATTTTTTATGGTATTTTTAGAAATTAAAGAGATGTCTTAATGCTGAATTACAGTATTAATTTTATTTATATTTTCTAAATATTCTAATTATAATTTGACATCGTTCAATATAATTCGTATATTATGATTAAAGTTTATTATTCCTATGTTTTTTGTAAGTTTTATATTTAAGGAGGAGTTTCAATGTCTGCTAAGAAACCATTTCGTCCTGAAACACAAGCCATCCATTCTGGCCAACAGCTTGACCCGGCTACTTTTTCGCGTGCGGTACCTATTTATCAAACAAGCTCATTTGGTTTTAAAGATACGGAGCACGCTGCATCTTTATTTAATTTAAGTGAACAAGGCTACATCTACACTCGAATTGTAAACCCTACTACGGACGTTTTTGAACAGCGAATTGCTGAGTTAGAAGGCGGGGTAGGTGCTCTAGGAGTAGCTTCGGGTCAGTCAGCTACTACCTTTTCCATTTTGAATATCGCTTCCGCAGGAGATGAAATTGTATCAGCAAGCAGTTTATATGGGGGAACATACAACCTCTTTTCGTCTACGCTTCCTAAACTGGGCATTACCGTCAAATTTGTAAACGCCGATAATCCAGAAAATTTTAGAAGTGCAATCACTTCCAAAACAAAGGCAATTTATGCTGAATCCGTTGGAAACCCGCAGGGAAATGTGCTAGACATCGAAGCAGTTGCAGACATTGCCCATGAACATGGAATTCCTCTTATTATTGATAATACGGTTCCAAGCCCTTACCTTCTTCGTCCCATCGATTTCGGAGCAGATATTGTCGTTCATTCTGCTACTAAGTTTCTTGGAGGGCATGGAACAGCAATTGGGGGTGTTATCGTAGACAGTGGAAAATTTGATTGGGAAGCGAGCGGGAAATTTCCAGACTTAACAACTCCAGATCCAAGTTACCATGGCCTTGTATACACAGAAGCTGCCGGTGAAGCTGCTTATATTACAAAAGCGCGCGTTCAGCTTTTACGAGATATTGGAGCTGCTTTATCACCTTTTAATTCCTTTTTACTCCTTCAAGGGGTAGAAACACTCCATCTGCGATTAGAGCGTCACAGCGAAAACGCATTAAAGGTAGCGAAATTTTTAGAGCAGCATGAATTAGTAGAATGGGTAAATTATGCGGGGCTTCCTTCCCACCCTTCCTATTCTTTGGCACAAAAATACTTGCCTAAAGGGCAAGGAGCAATTTTAACCTTTGGTGTAAGGGGAGGAAAAAACGCTGCGGCTAAGTTAATTGATTCGGTTCAGTTATTTTCTCATTTAGCCAATATCGGCGACTCTAAATCACTCATTATTCACCCGGCAAGCACCACTCATCAACAGCTATCTAAAGACGAACAAAAAGCTTCGGGTGTGACGCCAGAACTCATTCGTTTATCGGTTGGAACAGAAGCAATCGACGACCTTCTTGAAGATTTAGATTATGCCTTAAAAGCCAGCCAAAAAGTGAATACAACTGTTTAAAAGCTGTGATTTTTCACAGCTTTTTTTATATCATCCAATAACTTTTTATACTTTCGCTTATGCTACAATAAACAAAACGAATGAAAAAGGAGTTACTATGAACACGTTCAATTCAATACCTGCTATCACATTTACAGACGTTCATAAAACATTTAAGGATAAAGAACATAGTGTTTTAAAAGGCATATCGGGTACAGTGATGCAAGGCTCGCTCGTCATGATGGTAGGACCATCAGGATCCGGAAAAAGCACCCTTCTTTCCATGTGCAATTTACTTTCCGCACCTGATGAAGGAAGCATTGAAGTATATGGAAAAGACATTAGCAAATGGAATATTTCTGATTTACGAAAAAAAGTGGGCATTGCTTTTCAATCAGCTCCTGTTATTGATGGAACAGTGCGTGATAATATGATGCTTGTTCAAAAACTGCATGGCAAGCAGGATATTATGCCTGAAGAACTCTGTGCCTTAACCGGTCTTTCCCCTGACTTGTTAGAGCAGGATGCAAGAGATTTATCCGGTGGTCAAAGACAAAGGTTATCATTAGCCCGCACGCTGTCGAACGGATCTGACCTTTTACTTTTAGACGAAATCACTTCCGCTTTGGATGCCACTTCTGCTCATGAAATTGAACAGCTTATTTCTCATTTACATAAAGAGCAGAATAAAACGATTATTTGGGTTACCCATAATTTAGATCAAGCGAAACGTTTAGGAGAGGAAGTCTGGCTTTTAATGAACGGAGTGATTGTAGAAAAAGCGAAGACGGAGACCTTTTTTCATGCTCCTGTAAAAGCTGAAACAAAACAATTTATTGAAGGAGCCTTTCTATGAGTTCACTTTCACTGATTTTTACAATCATTTTTGTTTTTATTGCTCTTTTTTTATCAAAATCTTTTCGGATAGGACTCGAAAAAGATATTATCATTGCCAGTATTCGAGCAGCCGTTCAGCTGTTAGTGATAGGATATGTTTTATCTTTTATTCTTGACGCGAATCACCCTGCTTTTATGATTCTCATTTTATTCGTTATGCTGACGGTCGCTTCCCAAAATGTTGTAAAGAAAAAAAAGCAGGGATTTAAAGCTTTCTTTCGTGTATTTGTCACTCTTTTTATTGTAGAAATCCTGACCCAAAGCGTTATGCTCGGACTACATATTATCCCTGCTACTCCGCGATATATCATTCCTGTCAGTGGTATGATTATTGGAAATTCGATGATTTTGGCCAATTTATTTTTAAATCGGTTAGATGCTGAAGTAAATAGAAGACGAGACGAAATTCAATTGATTCTGGCGCTTGGCGGCACTCCTCAACAAGCTATTCATAGTATTTTAAATGCCGCAATCAAAGCTAGCATGATTCCTACTGTAGAAAGTCAAAAAACAATTGGACTCGTTCAGCTTCCGGGTATGATGACAGGCCAGATTATTGGAGGGGCAGATCCGATACAAGCTGTCAAATTCCAGCTGCTTATCGTTTTTACTATTCTAGCGTCTGCTACGCTTTCCTGCGTCATCTTAAGCCGATTAACATACCCTACCCTTTTTAATAGCTATCAGCAGCTTATCCGTGAGCATACATAAAAAAAGAAAGGAGACTCCTTTCTTCTTTTTTTATTGAGCAGCTTTTTTTAATCTTGATCCTATGTCACTTCCAAAGGTTACTCCTAAATCGCCGAGCCATCTTCTATACGCAATACTCAGTCGGTCCGGATTCAAATGAAGCTCTGCTTGTAAGTCAAGCGGCAGCTCTTCTGGTTTTTGACTTTCCACAATACTGGTATCTTGTTCAATAATAAGCTGCTGAAAATCGCGGAAATATTGATCAGGTGCATCAAACGAATAGTTTCTAGAAACCAGCGCAAACACCGTGGACTTCCTTTCCTCTTCAGGTAAAACCGCAAACAGCATTGAAAAGATTTCACCCGTTTCGTAGTTCACTTTTTTCAACCTTGCAACGGTAGGACGAAGAATTTCAAAGGTATAATAAATAGTCGCAAAGTTACCCGTACCATCTGCATCTGCGTACACAGCAATTTCATCAGAAACGTAGCGATTATCTTTCCAATGCACCTTATAATCAGGAATTTCGGCGTAGTCAGAGTGCCCAAGGCTTCCTTCGTGAACAAAAGCCAAATGGCTTACATCTAGAAAGTTTTCTACCACACGAGGAGCTGCTGCCTGCAGAGTATGAGGGTTGGCGCAAACCGTTTTGAATCCGGAGTTAAGATGTTCATCATAAAAGGGAAGAGGAGTATCACCTGCCTCGCTGTTCATCTTCACCCATATAATCCCGTACTTTTCAACGCAGTCATACACCTGTGCTTTTGCTTTTGAAGGAATAGCTCTTCCCGGCGGCTGTTGAGGAATTTTCACACAAGCCCCGGCATCATCGTATTTCCATCCGTGATAAGGGCATACAATGCAATCATCTACCACTTTTCCAAGAGATAACGCTGCACCGCGGTGGATGCACAAATCTTTAAATGCTTTAATGGCATTAGTTGTGCGAAAAAGCACAACTCGCTCTTCTAAAATCGTTACTTGCAAGGGCTGATCTGTTAAATCATGTGAATAAGCTGCAGGCAGCCATTCCTTAGCCAATACTAAATCTTTAATCATCTGCATCGCCTCCGTACAATAAGTAAATTTATTTCTTGTTTATAAAAAAAACCGCAGAAATAGAAGGAGTGCTTCTAATTCCGCAGCTTTTTCGTTCCGTAAAACAGACTATAAGCGCGCGAAGATTCTACATGATTGCAGATAGAGCGACCTTAGCACTTCATCTACAATGACAATACGTATTCATCGCTATTTTTTTAATCTTAAAATCTAACCCTTATATATTGAATAAAGAGCGGCCAGCCGCTAAAAGCTTTTCTGTCCACTGATTTCTCTTAGTTTTACTTTATCAATTTCCCACTGAAAAATCTCTTGCTTTGTAAGCATCTCTAACATAATTTTTTCGGTTAAACGAATAAAAGCTGCGGTTTTAAAAACCGCAGCTTGCTTTATTATGAGCTCATATAACTGGCTGTATATTTTTTCGTCTGCTTTTGTATTTCTTGATTTAAATGTTTGAAAAATGAGAGGGTTTCTTCATAATCCGTCGCTTTTTCATGAAACTTCAATGTAAGATTTTCTTCAAACAACGTTTCTCCTTGATGACCGACCGCTTTCAGCTGAACATCTGTAACAATACCTTGCGAAATCGAACATAATAAATAATTAAAGCAATGAACCGGAACGATATGCATCAGATGAAAATCGTCGATAGTTCTATCACTTTTTGTTTTCTTAAATTCCACAGTGAGTTCTTCTGGATGAATAAGCACATTTATATGCTGTTTGGACAAACAAGTAGGATTCATTTTTTGTGTATACTCACAAAATTCCAGTCCAATAAATATAGAATTCTCGGAGTCAGCTTCAATGAAGATTTGCGAATTTTTTACCATTGTCCTCGTCCTCCATATTCAATCTAGTTATCCCGTCACCCGCACCCATTTGTAGAATATTTCCATTCCTTCTCTATTCTATCATTGATTTTTCTCAATGCCTATTTCGCAGGCGGAAGTTCTCTTTAAAAGAGAGGGAACTGACAGGCAGTTCTTTATGTGAGAAGAATAAACAAAAGACACCTCTTTTATTTTCTTGAGGTGTCTTTTAGTATCATCAGCCTGTGTTACGTAACCCTGCTGCAATACCATTAATCGTTAATAACGCTTCTTTTAAAAGTTCTTCATTTAACGTTCCAGCCTCATCTTCACGCAGCTTGGAAATGACCTTAACTTGTAAGAACGTTAGAGGGTCCACATACGGATTTCGTAATTTAATAGATTCTTTAATCGTAGGAAGATGATCCATTAATTCTTTTTGACCTGTGATTTGAAGAATCATTTCTTTTGTGAGATTATACTCTTTTTTAATGGCGGTAAAAATCCGCTCTGAAATAACCGGATCTTGTACCATTTCCGTGTATTCTTTTGCTGCCATTAAATCTGCTTTTGTTAAGGCCATTTGCAGATTATCGACGGTCGAGCGGAAGAATGGCCATTCTTTATACATTTGCTGAAGAAGCTGTATATCTCCGGATTTCTCTACTAAATGCTGTAAGCCTGTACCTGCAGCGTACCAGGCTGGAAGCAGCTGTCTGCTTTGCGTCCATGCAAATACCCACGGAATTGCTCGCAAGTCTTCAAAGCGATCACTTCCTTTTCGACTCATTGGACGTGACCCAATATTTAAAGCCCCCAGCTCAGGAAGAGGTGTAGCTTGTTTAAAGTACGTTAAAAAGTCTGGATCTTTGAAAACAAGCTCTTGATACTTACGTAAAGAAGCAGTTGAAATCTCGTCCATTGTTTCTTCCCATTCATGTGTACGAATATCACATTGTTCAGCTTCTTGAGAAACATTTGCTGCCGCTGTAAGAAGAGCTGAAACCGCTTGTTCAAGGCTTCGGTAAGCAATGTCATATAAAGAGTATCTAGAAGAAAGAACTTCTCCTTGCTCTGTAATTTTGACGCCGTCTCCTAGCGTCTCAACAGGCTGAGATAAAATGCTTCGGTTTAACGGCCCACCTCCTCGGCCTAGTGAGCCGCCTCGGCCATGGAAAAACTTCAGACGAACTTGATACTTCCTCGCCATATCGTGAATTTCCTGCTGCGCTTTATAGAGCTTCCAATTAGCAGTAAGCGTTCCTCCGTCTTTACTTCCATCTGAGTAGCCAAGCATAATTTCCTGCAAATCCTGCTGTTTCCTTAAGTGCTCTCGATAAAAATCTAATTGAAATAGCTGTTCCATGATTTTAGGACCTGCTGTGAGATCATCAATCGTTTCAAGCAGCGGAGCTATATTTAACTTACTTTCAATGCGGCCATCTGCATGAAGGCGATAAATACCCGCTTCTTTGGCGAGTACCATGACTTCTAATAAATCACTTGCAGACTGCGTCATACTGATTAAGTAGACTTCAATAGATCTTTCTCCAAATTCTTTATGTGCTCGATGTATCATATTAAATACTTCAATTACTTGCTGCGTTTCTTTAGAGTAATTCTCTACAAATGATATCACAGGTCTTGGGTCTTGAAGAACTTTCCCTAGCAGCTCAACTTTTTTCTCTTCCGTTAACGCTGAATAATCTTCAGCTAAAGAAACAGCATGGAAAATTTCTTTGATTGCCGCTTCATGTTCCCCGCTGTGATTACGGATATCAAGCGTTGCTAAATGAAAACCAAACAGCTCAACTTGGCGAATTAATTTACATAAGCTTTTTAACTGATAATCCTGAGGCTGGTGCTTTTGCAAGCTATCTTTGATTAGAAATAAATCATGTAGAAGTTCTTCCGACCTTTGATAGCCTGCTTCCGATTCTCCAACTAAATTTAATTTATGAAGCATAATCGTAAGCTTGCAGCGATATACTTCGTGTTTGATTCTCCATCGCTTTTTCTCAGGCAGCAGCGATATTTCTTGATTAATAGAATCAAGAAGATTATCTGAAACTGCGACTCTTTTTGTAGACTGACTTAACCTTTGTCTCAATTGAGTAAGCGACTCTTTATATTTACGAATAGCTAACTTCCTTTGTTTGACAAGCGTTTGCCACGTTACTTTAGGAGTTACGTTTGGATTTCCATCTCGGTCTCCGCCAATCCATGAACCAAATCGAAGAATATTAGGCACCTTCCAATTTTCTTCAGGGTAATTCTCCTGCAATGAATTTTCTAACTCCTGATGAAGTTGAGGAAGCACTTCAAATAACGTTTCATCAAAATAATATAATCCATTGGATACTTCATCCATCACAGTCGGCTTGCGATCTCGCAGTTCATTTGTTTGCCATAAAATTAATACTTCGCTAAACAGTCTTTCTTCAATTTCCGTACGTTCACGTTTTGTTAACGTTGGATTATCCAAGTTTTTCAGAAGCTCAGCCATTCGTTTATGAATATCAAGGACACTTCGTCTAGTGGCTTCTGTTGGATGAGCAGTGATGATGAGCTCTAGAGATAGAGTTTGAAGCAAGTTAGCAATTACGTCTGGCGCCACGCCATTATTTTTAAGCGAAACAACGGCACTTTCCAATGAGCCCGGCTGCATAATAGAATCTTCTTGCTGCTGATATTCGCGTCTGCGACGAATTCGATGATTTTGCTCTGCAATATTAACTAAATGAAAATAAACTGCAAACGCCCGAATAACCTGCTCGCGCATCGGCTGTTCAAGAGTAACGATTTCATTTTTTATTTCTTTATAGATAACTTCATCTTTGTTTTCTCTAAGTGATTTTGCTACTTCGCGTATTTTTTCTACTTTGCTGAGCAGTTCTTCTCCACCTTGGTGAACCAGAACTTTCCCTAACAATTGACCGAGAAACTTTACATCACGGCGCAGGGCAGTGCTGCTGTTTTGTCTTTCTGCTGCTTCTACTGTTACCATTAGACACGACACCTTTCTTCATAAATATTGTACTTTTTAAACTTTTTAGAAAATTATATTAAATTCATATTACCATGAACGAAAATAAATTTCATATAATTTTATTTCCTCCTCTCGTTCAGGAGAGGAGATTCATCAAATATAAAAGAGAGGTTAAGACATAACTAAATGAATCCAATCTAAAGACGAACAAATGGGATACATAAGCCGAACCGCTTGTGACGCCGCAGTTGATTTCTGTGCAAGACTTTGTTTTCCGCAGGTGGTCGCTGAGCCTCCTCGTCGCTTCCGCTTTTCCCCCCGGAGTCTTCGTCTTGCCCTCCAATCAACTGCTAGAAGAAACGAAACAGATGAAACCTACGTTCACCATAACAAAAAAAACGAACCGCTAATCAAACATTTTGATTAATGGTTCGTTTTTCATTTGAGCTAAAATACTTTTGTCTCGGCCTCTCTTTTATGCTACCAAGGTTGTCCTAAATCCAATACCGAGGCTAGTTCATTGCTTTTTTTACGCACTTGTTTACGCGTGGCAGCGCGATCTGCCCCCGTTTGAAACAGGTATTTTTCTTCTTCTGTTTCTGGAATAAGCTCCGGTACTGCGCGGGGCTTTCCATCATCATCCATTGCCACAAAAGTTAAAAATGATGTAGCTGCAATTTGACGCTCCCCGGTTTTTAAATTTTCTTTAATCACTTTCACAAACACTTCCATGGATGAACGACCTGTCCATGATACGTATGACTCCAAACATACAGAATCCTGAGGCGTAATAGGGTGCAGAAAATGAATAGAGTCTGCTGAAGCTGTCACACACTCTGTACGACTGTGACGATAAGCTGAAATGGACGCAATCATATCAATATCACTCATTAACTTTCCGCCAAATAACGTATTGTGATTATTAATATCATTAGGAAAAATGCGGCTCGTTCGAACGGCCTTTGTATCTTTACAATAATTTGCTTTCATTAGTAAGAACCTCCATTGATGCCTATCATAATAAGAATAAAAGAATGAATGAACCTATACTAGCATATTTTGATAAATTTAGCTTTACAAAAAACTCGTTGATTTATTTACAGAAAACAAAAAAGAGAAGAAAAATTCTTCTCTTTTTTGTCTATCGAATATAGCTTGATCCAAACGTTTTACCTAAAGAATCACTGTATAGGTCACTTGACTTTACAGTCCATTTCCCATCTTCTTTCACCATAAAAATTCGTAGGGGACGACTTCCTTCTTTCGTTTCTAATTCATTTACAATATCTTTGAATTTAGAAGCCGCAAACTCTTCAGAGTGTTGTGTATCGTAATCTTTCGTTTCATCTGTGTATGCTCGCTTAAGCTGCGATACGTATGAATATAAGTCTGATAAATCAAGAGTAGTGTACTCCACTTCTACTACGGCTTTATTATTTGCATTCGCAATCATATTTGTTTTCACACTTGCTTTTTCTTTTAAAACATCTTTATACATGTTAAAAAAATCTTTTTTTGCTTTGTCGGTTAAACTGTTAGAAAACGCACCTTTTAATTCCTCATTAAACGCTTTTTTCTGTTCTTCTATGACAGCTGTTTTATCTGCTGTTACATATTTATCATAGTCTACGTTTTCTTTGTTTAAGTAAAGGACTTCTGTGTAAGCTTGCAGAGCTTTTTCTGGGTCTTGCAGCTTATTATAGCTTTTCGCGTACTTTTTCGTATCCAGTGTTAATGTCACTTCGTCAATTTCTTCATCATAATCAGATGATTTTGGCTGAAGCCCAATTTTGTACTTTTTATCTTTTTTGACTTCAAAGACAAACGTTAAATTTTTTTGCTTTCCAGCGCCAATCTTGTCAGATGCACTGCTTTCTAGTCCAAGCTCACGACTGTTCACTCCCGTTTTTGGAGACAGCTGTTCATCTCCTTCGTATAAATACACACCGTCATAATCCGATAAAGATATACTGTTTTTGGATACATTTTTCACTTTTAAATCAACTTTCAACAGCCCTTTTTCTTCACTTGTAGCTCCTTCATCACTATCTACTAAAATATAAGATGCGCTGTCAATGGATGCTTCAATCGCCTTATTTTTAGCCGAAGTGGATCCTCCCGTTTCCTTGGAACTGTTGCAAGCTGCTAATACTAGCATAAGTACAAAAGCCAAAGCCAAAACATTCATTTTTTTCACAGCTGCCTAATCCCCTTTATTTTGTTTTTTTAGAACTTTATCCCAAATAAAGGTTCCCTCTGTATAAATACTTAAACCTTAAAATCTATATTTTTTACAATATTTTGATAAAAAATAAGTCTAAATTCTCTACTCACCTAAATAAAAAAACACGAGCACGGGCTCGTGTTTTTTTATTTAGATTTAAAATTTTCTTGATTGATTTGTTCAGCTTCTTTCATATATCGGTTAGATTTGCCGCTTTTAATTCCCCAGTAATAAAAAGCTAATGATACGCAAGCAATCACTAGCATATCCCATCCGAAAGGCAAAATATTTTTTCCTCCGAATTTTTCGCTTCCTATGTAGGAAATAAAAATCATGCACGCTAAATAGATAAGCATCCAAGCCCCGGTTAAAAATTCTTTTTTAAAGCCCACCCATTTATTTTTCGCTTGGTAATAAAAATAAACAGGCAGGCCAATTGCCATAATAAAGATCACTTCACCTGTAAGTGGCCACCTTGCCCAGTAAAGCGTCAAGGAAGCAAAAACGAAGCCGCATGGCGCAATAACTGATGCCCCTTTTAAATAAAATGGACGGTAAAAGTGTGAAGCCGTTTTTCTTAATGTTATAAGCGCTACAGGACCCATAATATAAGAGATAAGCGTCGCTACTGAGATCACTTCTGCTAAGACACCCCATCCTCTAAATAAAAAGAGAAACAAGAAGCAAGCTGCTAAATTTAGCCACATAGCTGGGCGCGGGACATTGTAAAGTGGATGAAGAGTACCAAATATCTTTGGCAAGTATCCATTTTGCTGCATCCCGTATAACATTCTAGAAGTAGTTGCCGTATATGTAGCACCTGTGCCGGAAGGAGAAACAAATGCGTCTGCGTATAACACAATTGTTAGCCAGTTAATTCCAAGCGCAATCGCTAAATCAGCAAAAGGAGAGTTAAAATTCAAATGATTCCATCCATCAGCAATTGATGACGGACTTACTGCTCCGATAAAGACAATTTGCAATATAATGTATACAATTCCTGCAATAAAAATTGAACCAATTACAGCTATCGGAATCGATTTATTAGGTGATTTTGCTTCTCCTGCCATATTTACAGGACTTTGAAACCCATTAAATGCAAACACAATACCTGATGTTGCCACTGCCGTTAAAACACTGGCCCATCCGTAAGGTGCTACCCCATGCTCACTTGAAAAGTTTCCACTATGAAAACCAGCAAAAAATAAAGCCCCTGCCGTTAAACCAGGAATAATTAATTTAACAATCGTAATAAATGAGTTTGCTTTAGCAAAGAGATTTACCGTCCAATAGTTCACAAAAAAGTAAACGAATAATAACAAAGACGCAACTGCCAACCCCTTGGACGTTAAAATGCCATTGTCTACTAATTCATGAGTCCAGCGAGCCCATTTCCACGGCCAAGTACTCATATATTGCACAGATGCAATAGCCTCCACTGTTATCGTTGAAGCGATTGAAATCCAGTTAGCCCAAGCAGCCAAAAAACCAATAAATGATCCGTGTGAATACTGAGGATATTTGACCATCCCCCCTGCTTGTGGAAACATCGCGCCCAGTTCAGCATATGATAGAGCAATGGTCAAAATAACCACCATTCCAATAACCCATGAAAAAATAGCCGCGGGTCCCGCAATTTGAGCTGCTTTCCATGCTCCAAACAGCCATCCTGAACCGATAATCGAACCTATGCCTGTCATGGTTAAAGCAAATGTTCCCATCTTCCTTTGCATATTGCTCATCCAAATCTACTCCTCTTCCCTAGGAAAATAAAAAAAACACTTGCGAAATTTTCTCAAGTGTTTGCCCAGGCGCGCGGCTTATACGCTATATGCTCCCCCATGGTCATCCATGTTGCGCCAGTCACATATAGGAATATATTTTTTATCAGTATATAACATTCATTACTATTACTCAATACACAAAAATGTTTACATTACTTTTCTAAAAATAATAAATTATTCGTAAAATTCCGAATTAATCTTCTAAAAATCTCTTTTTAATTATAAAAAGAACTAAAATCCTAACTTTTTCTATTATTTGATTCTTTTACTCCACGAGCAGATCACCTTCTAAAAATTATATTAATATACATTATTCATTTACAAAATAAGAATTAACAGCTATATATCCATAGAATTCTTGCACTAGACCCTTTACTTATATACAATATGAAGAAAAGATACTAAAGGGAACTGCCCACCACATAGCTACGCTTGAAGTGGGAGACTTCTTTTAGGAAAACGTTAAAACCTACATATCATGCACTTCGCAACAAATGAAGTACTTCGAGCAAACTTCTCTGTTTACGCCAGCAAAAAACAGGGAAAATTACGAAAAAAAGATTGTTAGAGGGATGCTTATGAATTATGCAAATGTAAAAGTTCTTTATTTTGATGACGACGGAACCATTCCAAATCACCCTCGTCTTCCAGTTTTGTTGTATGAACACGTATTTATTAGTAAGAAAGCGAAAGTGGAGAGCATTTTTAATTCTCACGACTGGAAAAATAGCTGGGTAGGCGGCATATATGATTTTCACCATTACCACAGCAATTCTCATGAAGCACTAGGTGTAATTAGCGGATCTGCGCGTTTAAAACTAGGTGGACATATGGGGGAAAATATCGTGGTGCATGCTGGTGATGTGCTCGTACTTCCTGCAGGTACAGGGCATATGCGTCTGCAGTCAACTGCTGATTTTAAAGTGGTTGGAGCTTATCCAGAGGGCATGGAGTACAATTTACGAACAGGAAAACAAACTGATCGCCCTCACGTATTTGATGAAATTGCACAAGTACCTATTCCTACAACAGATCCTGTTTATGGCGACAAAGGACCATTGACAGAGTGGTGGAACTAGACAAGCACTTATTGTCTAGTTTTTTTATTTGCTTTGTTTTATTCTTTCCATGAATCTCTATTTGAACATACAAATTCTTTTCTTATGATGCAATAGCAATATACTTTATCTCAGCGAAATAACAAAAACTTCCCGGTCAAAACTAAATTTCTTCTTTTCCGTTCTCTTTTTTGCTTCAAGAGCAACTTCGCTTAGATTATCCCCCTTTTTTTCTTGCATAATCATTTCAAATATACTCCCATCATAAGCTCTTTTTTGTTTTTCTAAAAAAATTTCCATAGATTATAACTAAATTTTCAAAAAACTTATTGCTTTACCATGTCAGACTTGCTATCATAGTGAACATTGTTAGATAAATTTTTAGTAGGAGGAGTAAAATTGAACAGAAAATTCATAATTTTTATTTTATTCATCATTCCATTTATTGCTCAATTCGCTTTTTTACCTTTTGTAAATAACATTCATCCAATTATTTTTGGATTACCTCTTTTGCATTTATGGTTATTTTTATGGGTCTTCTTAACGCCTGTGTGTACATTTATTATTTATCGTTTACAAAAATCTTGGGGGGACATTGAATAATGCAAGGAAATTTAACCGCACTTTTAATCACATCAGCAATTGTTCTTGTCGTTATCGCAATTGGCTTTATAGCGGGACGTGACAAATCATCTAGAAGCTCAGTTGAAGAGTGGGCTGTAGGTGGAAGACGTTTTGGAAGCCTGCTCGTCTGGCTTTTAGTAGGAGCAGATTTATATACTGCTTATACATTCCTAGGTCTTACGAGTACAGCTTATCAGGGAGGAAGCATCGCATTTTTTGCCATTCCTTACTCTGTTTTAGCCTTTTTAATTTCATACTTTTTTCTTCCAAAGCTTTGGACTGTTGCTAAAAAGCACAAACTTACTACGCTTGCTGATTATGCCAGAGAACGTTTTAACAGTAAATTTCTCTCCTCTTTAATTGCCATAGTAGGTGTATTGATGCTCATTCCATATATTGATCTTCAGCTTAGCGGTATTCAAGATACTCTTCGCGTTGCAGGAACTGGCTACATTAACGTAAAAGCTGTCGTTATTCTTTCATTCTTTCTTGTGGCTCTTTATACCTTTTTCAGCGGAATTAAAGGTCCCACATATACGGCAATTATTAAAGATATTTTAGTATGGGCGATTATGTTATTTATGGTTGTTTCTCTGCCAATTATGCATTTTGGAAGCTGGGGCAACATGATCGACAATGTTGCAAAGGATGCACCTCAGCTATTAACGATCCCAACACAAGGACCTAAAGGCATTCCATGGTTTATTACAGCATCACTCGTATCTGCTTTAGCTTTATTCATGTGGGCCCACGCTGCTACAGGTGTTTTCACTGCTAAAAGTGCAGATTCGCTTCGTAAAAATGCTATTTTCTTACCGCTTTACAATATCGTTTTAATTCTAGTCATCTTCTTAGGATTTATTGCTTATCAAGTATTACCTCAAGATACGACGGACCCTAGATTAGCATTATTAACCTTAATTCAATATTCATATGGCGGCATTGGCCAAGGGTTAGCTTATGCAACGATTGCTCTTGCTTCATTAATTCCATGCTCTATCATGGCTATCGGAGCGTCTAACTTATTTGCAAATAATATATTTAGAGATTTAATTAATCCAAATGTACAGGGTAAAACATTAACAATGGTTACTCGTTCTATGGTTTTCGTTGTTATTGGACTGGCACTTTTATTTGGTTTATTATTCCCTCAAGCACTTGTTTCCCTACAGTTACTAGGGGTATCCGGTATGGTACAAATCTTCCCGGCTATCGTTATCAGCCTGTTTTGGAGAAATCAATCGAAAGAAAGTACGATTGCTGGATTAGTAGTAGGGCTGGTTGTAACGTTTACCGTTCATGCCACAGGAAATTCATTTGGTCTTTATGAAGGGTTCTGGGGATTGTTATCTAACTTACTCGTAGTTGTTATTTTAAATCCAATCTTTGCGGTAAAAACGAAAGCAGCAACTAACGGTGTGAAAGAAACATTATTTTCTAAAGACACTGTGCAATCTGAATTAAAGAAAAACGCATAAAAAAAGTTCAGCCAATTGGCTGAACTTTTTTTAGATAATATTCTTTTTTTCAGAAGAGGATGGAGTAGATTCTCTTTCCCAACATTCAATATTTTGATTGTTTTCTAGCGCATCTCTATAAAAGACTGGATTTTTCCCTTCCTTTTTCTGCTGAGTATAGTCATGCAAGGCAGAAAATGCCACTTTCGATAATAGAAAAATAGCAATCAAGTTCACGACTACCATCATCCCCATAAATAAGTCTGCCAAATTCCATACAAGCTGAAGCTGAGCGACCGATCCAAAAATAACCATCGCTAAAACACCTACACGATAAGACCAAAGCCACACCTTATTTGAATTTAAAAATTCAATATTCGTTTCTCCATAATAATAATTCCCAATTAACGTACTAAAAGCAAATAGAAATACCATAATAGCTAAAAACCCTGATGCCCAAGAGCCGATATGGGTACTAAGAGAAGCCTGCGTTAATTCAATGCCGCTTAGTCCCTGCTTATAGGCGGGGGATAAGAGAACGATAAATGCTGTGCTTGTACAAATCACGAGTGTATCCGTCAAGACACCAAATGCTTGGATAAGACCTTGTTTAACTGGATGACTCGTCACTGCAGTTGCCGCGGCGTTGGGAGCACTTCCCATTCCTGCTTCATTGGAAAACAGTCCGCGCTTTACTCCGTTGATTAACGTTGCACCAATTGATCCCCCAAGCGCCTGTTCAAACCCAAATGCATTTTTCACAATTAGAGATAGAACCGCAGGCATTTGATCAATATTTTTAAAGATAATGAACAGAGCCATTCCAATGTATAAAACGGCTAATACGACCACGATGTATTCCGATATCTTGGCGATGCGTTTGATTCCGCCAAAAATAATTATCGCAAATATAACTGTCATAATAATCCCAATCAACAAGCGGCTCGTTCCAAAAGAGTTCTCAAATGCTAGCGTAATCGTATTAGACTGCACAGCGTTAAACACCAGGCCAAATGATAGTGTAATGAGTACAGCAAATAGCCCGCCCATCCACCTTTTATTTAACCCTTTTTCCATATAATAAGCGGGCCCTCCTCGAAACCCGTTTGATCCTTTTACTTTATAAATTTGAGCGAGTGTACTTTCTACAAAACTTGATACTGAACCGATAATGGCAATAATCCACATCCAAAATACAGCACCCGGGCCACCAAGTGCAATAGCAATCGCTATCCCTGTAATATTTCCCGTTCCTACTCGAGCTGCCATGCTTATGCAAAAAGCTTGAAACGGGGAGACTCCTCCACCTTTAGCCGCTCGTCCTTCTTTCAAAACAAGTACCATTTCTTTCAACATGCGAAACTGCAAAAAACGAGAGCGAATCGTAAAATAAATACCAATTGATACAAGTAAAATAATTAATAAATTCGACCAAAAAAAATCATTGATGACGCTAATCACACTTTCAACTGCTTGTTGCATGCCTATCACCTCATTAAAAAATTTGGTAGAACAAATGCAAAACATGAAAGTTTTTTCTCTTGGTGTTTATATTATTGAAGCGAATGAAGAGTACGTAAATAGACTAAAAAATACTCAAATCCCATTCTTTTGCGATTTTTTTTAGCAGCGTAACGCCTTTTACGCTATTCCCGTACTCATCAATAGCTGGACTGTATATTCCAATACCGCATCCGTCTGGAAATGGAGACTGCTTTTTCGTATTAGGCGGCACCAATGACATGATTCCTCCCGATACACCGCTTTTAGCTGGCATACCAACAAATGCCGCAAACTTTCCTGAAGCATTATACATACCGCATGTAAGCATGAGCGCTTTTGTTAATTTAGCTACTTCTTTTGGAATTACTTGTTTGTGAAACACTGGATGATATCCGTCTAATGACAGAATTAATCCAATCAGTGCAATATCTTCAGTCGTTACTTCAATTGAGCACTGCTTTAAGTAAACCTCTAGAACCTCTTCTACTTCTCCTTGTAAGTAGTTCGTTTCTTTTAAATAGTAGGCAAGCGCACGATTTCGATGAGACGTTTGCCATTCTGATTCAAAGACCGTTTCATTAATGAGTGGTGTTTTCCCGGTAAGCATTGTTATCACATCAAACAAATAGCTTAATTTTTCTTTTGCCGTCTCCCCAGATAAAAGAGATGAAACCGTTAAAGCACCGGCGTTAATCATAGGATTGAACGGCTTTCCTGGTTTATGCATTTCCAGTCTTATAATAGAATTAAATGCATCTCCAGTTGGCTCTACATCCACTCTCTCTAGCACATAAGGAATGCCGCAGCATAAGCAAGCTGCTATAAAGCTAATAACTTTAGAGATACTTTGAAGAGTAAATACCGATTCATAATCTCCAGACTGGATAACAGTACCGTCAGCACCAATCAAACAAATACCTAATTGAGACGAGTCCATATCTTTCAGAGCTGGAATGTAATCAGCCGTTTTTCCTTCTGAAGAAAATTCTTTTATTTGCTCTACCCACTCATGTAACTGTTCTTTTGCAGTGACCTGTAAGTAAGACATTTCCTGTTCAATTTCTCTTTTCATTAAAATCACCTCATCACTTAATTAACTTTTTATTTTAAAGCGCTTTCATAAAGCGAGATTTCATTTTCGTTTTTAATGTACAATGCAACCTACGAGAGCATACAAAAACCTACAAAACTTTTTGGAATTATATTTTTATCTTTGGCACTCTTCTCCATTGTGCTGGACGCTGTCACAATGTATACTAATTCACGAACCACTTCAGGAGGTGTAATTATCTGAATTTTAAATCTTTCATTCGAAAAGATCCGTACATTTTATTGCTCATGCTCATTACTGTCCCCCTGGCGGGAGAGTTAAAATTTTATCCGTTAAATGAAACATTTCGAATTACATTTGGAGCTCCTACATTTTTCTTTTTCCTGTTGCTTTTAAAACGGAAAACCGTTTTAGCCGGGGGCTTGTTAACCGCTTTAAGTGTCGTTCTCTTTCGCATCATGCTCGATTATATCATGCTCGATCATTTTCAATTTGCGGCTTCTGCACATACGCATTACCCTACGTTTTTCTTCTACTTTACGTATGCACTTTTATTTTTTGTTTTTAAGGTAAGCCGCATGAACTATAGTGCTATTGTAATTGGATTCATTGGACTCATCATTGAAATTGCTGCTGATATAGTGGAACTAACTGCGCAGTATATAGTTTTGCACACAACAATCCATGTCGATTCATTATCTGACATGGCGGTTATTGCTTTTGCTCACAGCTTCATTGTACTTAGCTTTTTTAATATGATGACGATTTATGAATCACAGTCACGAGAACGTCAAATTCGCAAACAAAATGAGCACATGCTAATGCTCATTACAAGCCTTTATGAAGAAACCGTTCATTTAAAAAAGACCCTTCATAATACAGAAGCGATTACAAAAGCTTCGTACGATTTATACCGCGTATTAAATCAGCAGGAAAAAGATCATTCTGTGCTAAACCAAACGCTCAGTAAAAAAGCGCTTCGGATTGCCGGAGATATTCACGAAGTAAAAAAAGACAACCAGCGTATTTTTGCGGGCTTATCTAAAACAATTTCAAATGAAAGTTTCCAAAATTATATGAAAGCAGAGGAATTAATCGAGCTGATCGTACGCATCAACAAAAAATATGCCGATTCTCTTCACAAACAAATTACCTTTTTTTCTTCTGTAAACGGGGAACATTTCAGCTACCACGTTTACACCATTTTATCGATCATTAATAACTTGGTAGCCAACGCAGTGGAAGCGATTAAAGATGAAGGAAGGATTGTTTTATCGGTACATAGACAAGCTGAACATGTAGAATTTCATGTACAAGACAACGGTCCTGGAGTACCTTTAAAGTACGAAAAAGCTATCTTTGAGCCTGGTTTCACCTCAAAGTACGATCAATTTGGAAACCCCTCTACTGGCATTGGTCTTTCTTATGTAAAAGATATTGTTCAAGAACTTGAAGGTACGATTAAAGCTACACAAGAAGACAGCGGAATGACGTTTATCATTCAAATCCCCCTTCGTAATCTAATTCAGAAAGGATGAGTTTATGCGATTTTGTATTACAGATGACGATTCAGCTATTCGTTCAACGCTCAGTCAGCTGATTGAAGATGAGGATTTAGGAGAAGTTGTAGAAGAAGTCGTCGACGGAAGCTTTTTAGATGCCTCTACGTTAAATTTAAAACAAATTGATATTTTATTTATCGATTTACTTATGCCAGGACGGGACGGAATCGAAACGATCCGTCATTTAAAAGATTCATTTAAAGGAAAAATGATTATGATTTCACAGGTAGAGTCCAAAGAATTGATAGGAGAGGCCTACTCATTAGGAATTGAATACTATATTACAAAACCAATTAACCGAATTGAAATTTTAACGGTTATTCGAAAAGTAATGGAACGAATCTCCCTTGAGAAATCAATCGATGATATTAAAACCTCCTTGAATAGTTTAGCGACAGCTCATCACCCCCTCCCTTCAAGTCAGCCGGTAACGAAACAAGCCCATCTATACGATGTAGGTAAATTCTTATTAGCCGAGTTAGGTATTGTAGGAGAAAATGGTGCAAAAGATTTACTGGATATTTTACAGTTTCTGTACACTTATGACCAAAGAGAAAGTGTGGAAAAACATTTCCCTTCTCTAAAAAATATTTTTGTGAATGTGGCTGAGAAAAAATTAGGAGCTCACGCGTCTTCCATTGAAATTAATCGCGAAACCAAAGCCTGTGAACAGCGAATAAGACGAGCAGTTACTCACTCACTAAATCACTTTGCTTCTATTGGATTAACAGACTTTTCAAATCCGAAATTTGAAAATTATGCTTCTAAGTTTTTTGACTTTACAGCTGTTCGTAAAAAAATGAAAGAATTACAGGGAGATTCTAAAATTTTGCCGATTCGCATTAACACCAAAAAATTTATTCAAATATTCTTTTTTGAAGCAAAGCGCTTGTTAAGCAAGGAAAAAAGCTGGTATTGACAGAAAAGACGGAAAAGGTGCAAATACCTCTTCCGTCTTTTATACTAATTGATTCAGTTTTACTAAGGAAGGTCCATATACAGTACGCAGAAGCAGCGTCTTTTCTCCCCTTGCATATTCCACCAGAGAAAATGCTCCTTTTTCTGTTTCTACCTGTACATCTACAGAAACTGGACACTCTTTTAACTGATTAACTATCAGTTGCGCTTGTTCCACCGACAAATAAGAAGAAAGGCGAATAAGTATATCCAAATCACTAGTTGTTGTAATAACTTCGGCACCACTTGCAAATTCGAATCCAACACTGCCGGTTGGTCCCCACGCAAAATCTTTTAAAATAATAGCGACTTCTTTTAAAGCACCTATGGCTGGCATGTTTCTAAAGTGCCCGTTTTGAAAAATAGAAACGAGATCTTCCGGCCTAATTCTTTGTTTAACGGCCTGCTCAGATACAAATGCTCCAAAACGCTGATTTCTTCTTTCTCCTCTTACTCCAACAGGTATCAGGCTATCTCGGTGAACAGCCCGCCTTACAACTACAAACGGAGCCTTCGCTAAAGAATGCTCCACCCACTCGGGGATAGGTGTATAACTGATAAGCTTTGCTTCCTCTTTTAACTGAAGCAAATCATGAGCTATATATTCCATTGTCTTTCCAACTCACCTCTTACTACTAAAGAAGCTTTACGCCCTTCCTTCCTTGCTTGCTCACTGTATAGCCGGCTGCTTAAATCGTACACACCTTCACGGCGTACATCTTCTACCGCTCCAGTCAAAATATCTTGAATCGTTTGAACGTCGCGATCTGTGGGCTGCTCTGCTTGAATACCGCTAACCAGCTCATATAAAGCGCCAAGTGAGGCAAATGATTCAATATCATAAGCCATGGACGGGACTTTCTTTGAAGCTTCTTCAAGTTCTTTTATACTTCTTTTAGTAATGCGCGCTGCCGACTGTTTGGACATGGCGTGAACATTCACTCCTTCGTCTTTTAAAGCCACAATTCGATTTGATTGGTATCCATGAGCCAGAAATGCTCCTGAAATTGCTTTTCCGACAATTAACGTAATAACCGGATGACCTGCTAAGCGCGCTGCTACATAAGCATCAGCCGCAGCACCGCAAGCATAGTGAATACCTAGAAGTTCTTCATGATAGCCATACGCTTGACTCGGTACGTCCACAATGGCGATTATAGGGCGCGGAGATTGATTTCGATCTTCTTTTATTACTTCACGAACGTGCTTGGCAATTGCCCAGCCTTCATCTAGTCCTACTTCCCCTTTCCGTGCACGTAAGAAACGATTATAAGGATTAGGTACAACGGAGATATATCGGACCTTTTCTCTTCCTAGCAATGCGTCTTTATAAAGAACGGAAGGAATTTCAAAATCTGCTTCTTCATCATTTATTAAGGCGTTGATCCACACGCGACCGCGGCTGTTGGGCATGTTACCTGGAACTTCATTTAGCGAGTAAGAGACTGTTGAAGGGATAGGTTCATTTTTTGTTGCTTTATACAATGCTTGAAACTGATCAGAAGCCAGTTTTTCTGAAGGATCAACCTTACTAAGCAAATGTCTGTAAAAATCTACTTGTTCTGTTTTACTAGTTACTTTTTCTTTCTTCTGAAACGTCTCTTGAACCGCTCGTTGAATAGCAGTGACATCATCCTGTGCTAAGGCATCTGCAAACCCGGTTTCATAGCGTTGAATACCGCCAATCGTTTTCCAGATTAAGCTTCGGTCTCTTGCATCAAACTCTTCAACCCCTGCTTCTTGTTCGATCACTTCAGGGCCGTTAAGGCCAAACCTTGCTTCTTTTGTCATAATGAGATAACTAAAGAGTGAAGCAGTGATGGACATTCCTCCAAAGCAGCCTACATTTCCTGAAATAACTCCGACAACAGGTGTATGCTCACGCAAAGCAACCACAGCTGAGCCAATTTCAGATATCGACAAAAGTCCATAATTCGCTTCTTGGAGCCTTACCCCTCCTGTATCGAATAGAAAAACAGGTCTAACAGGAATACCTTTTTTGTGATTATTAAGGGCTAGTTCTAAAGCTCCTGCAATTTTAGCTCCCGATACTTCACCAATGCCTCCCCCTTGAAACCCTCCTTCTATTGAAATGACAACGGCTGGCTCTCCTGCTATCAGCCCATCTGCTATAATGACACCATCATCGCTTTGAGGAACAATATTTTGCTTAGGTAAATGAGGCGATTCGATTCCGTCAAAGGGCCCAAGCAGCTCACAGAATGTTCCTTGATCTAAGATTGCCTGCGCTCGTTCTCTTCCATTTAACTCAATAAAGCTTTGATTATTCACTCCCATTTTCACTCACCTCCAAAGCTTGTGCAAGACGCAAGGCGACTACACCAGGCGTAGCACCAAAATCATTAATTACAATTTTCGCTTGAATGGTATGAACACTAAAGAACCGGTCTAATACGGCTTTCCAGGTTTCGCTAAACCCTTCACTTCCTGTTCGTACTGATACGTGAGCATGTTCTTCATCAGAAGGAACCATTAAAATTTCTAAATCCCCTGAACCAACAACACCTACATGTGCGCGCTGAGTTAACTTTCGATCGGCTTTATATTTAAACACTAACGTTTCCATTAGCCACTCCTCCCTGCAGACGTTTACGATTCTTTAAAAAGAGATATTCGATCTAAAAATAATACAGCAGCCAGCAAATCTGCACTTCCGCCTGGAGAAGCGTTAGATGATAGAAGTATATGATCTAACGCTTCTAGCCGCTGTTTTCCCATTGATGTAGATACCCCTCCAGCTTCTAACACATTGGATGCCGCCATTTTAACCTCCTCTAACACAACCGGACCAGCACGATGCAAAATACACGTATCATCAAGGTTGGCGATTAGTGTTACTAAAGTATCAATCCTTGCTGATGTTTCATGTATGCCTAGCTTGCGAGCTTTATGTAAAGCAGGCAAGCCTATATGAATTACGTGAGGAAATCCTTGCTTCGCCTCTCCAGTTGCTCCTTTTGCGCCATACTGTTTTTTCACACGATGTCCATTAGATGAATGCAGAGGACAAAAACGATCTGTATAACGAGCAATTTGTCCTGCAGCTTCTGTGATGGATGCAGGTGATGCTTGAATGCCGCAAACCGCTGTTGCAGACGCAAGTAGGCCTAATGCCCAAATGGCTCCTTTGTGTGTATTAACACCATCCGTAGCCGCGTACATAATTTGTTCGCCCTCGCGTCCAATTCGAGCAATTTCTTCCCTTAGCATCTGACTTGGCTGCTTTCCTTGACTATATAATGCAATCTGTAAAAAGGTCGGCTGTAAAGCATAAGCAGAAGTTAACAGCGTCTCAATATTCATATCTTGATGAGATCCAGTTGTTGCTGCATCCACAAGCCCAGGCTTAGGTGTAAGCACCGCTTCATCAACCAGAGCGGTAACTGCCATTTTAGCTATTAGACATGAGTAAAACACAGCTGGTCTTGGCTCTTCTTGAATACTTTGAATACGCATATTCCTTACCAGCTCCTAAATTTAGCAGGCGGATTATACAAGCCATCCGACCATTCTACTAAATCTTCGACACTTCTTGCTGCCAATAATGAACGCTTTGCTTCTGTACGGCGAATCTGTAAATCTTCGGGAAAAGCCACCAGGCCATCTCTGCGCATCTTTTCCACTTTATTTTGGTTATGTCGCAGCCCTATAGGTGTTACCCCTGCTACTGCTTCAAGCGCTGCTTTTCTTTCGTCCAAGCTTTGTGCTTTATATAAATAAGCAATTCCTTCTTCCGTCACAACATGCGTCACATCATCCCCGTAAATCATGACAGGAGCAGTAGCTAAGCCTGCTTGTTTCGCTAACTTTATCGCATCCAAAGACTCCACAAAAACAGGCTCATTTCCTGATTGAAAGGTTTCAACCATTTGAACAACTAGCTTTCTGCCTCTTGCTAGTTCGTGCTGCTCGTTTATCATATCCAGCCAAGCAGGCGTAGAATGTCGGCGGCCTCTAGGGTCATGCCC
The DNA here is from genome assembly GCF_042787905.1 of Priestia sp. YIM B13551. Taxonomy (NCBI): domain Bacteria; kingdom Bacillati; phylum Bacillota; class Bacilli; order Caryophanales; family Bacillaceae; genus Priestia; species Priestia sp. YIM B13551. The sequence goes on along the minus strand of NZ_JBHZOX010000003.1, from coordinate 185,345 downwards.
CATATTAGGCGCTCCGCCAAACCCTGACAAACGTCCAGATGTGACGGTAGAAGAATTTCCTTCTCCATCTATTTGCAAAGTTGATCCTACAAAAGCATCTACCGCATATTGACCAGCCACTTGACACATCGCACGGTTTGAGCGCAGGCTGCCGTCGCGTCCTGTAAAAAACACATCTGGACGCGCTGCTGTGTATTGTTCCATTCCTACTTCTCCGCCAAAGCAGTGCACGCTCTCAATCCATCCGCTTTCAATAGCCGGAATTAACGTGGGGTGAGGATTCAGAGCCCAGTGCTTGCATATTTTACCTTTCAGTCCTAACTTTTCTCCATAAGTAGGCAGCAAAAGCTCAATTGCAGCGGTATTAAAGCCAATGCCATGATTTAATGATTGTACGCTGTGGCGCTCATAGATACCTCGAATCGTCATCATAGCCATTAAAATTTGGAGTTCTGTAATATGACGAGGATCTCGCGTAAATAAAGCTTCCAATTGATAAGGCTGATCCGCCACGACGATACAATCAATCCAAGAAGCCGGAATATCAACTCGCGGAAGTTCTTCAACAAGTTCATTTATCTGCACAATAACAATTCCATCCTTAAACGCGGTTGCTTCGATAATGGTTGGTGTTTCTTCCGTATTTGCTCCTGTATATAAATTACCTTGTTCATCCGCTTTGTCAGCAGCCACTAAGGCAATGTTCGGAGTTAAATCAATGAAAAGGCGTCCGTAAAGCTCTAGATATGTATGAATTTCTCCCATTTTCAACGTCTCATCTTCAATCATTTGAGACACGCGAAGGCTTTGAGCACCGGCGTACGAAAAATCAATTTTTTCAGCAATTCCTTTTTCAAATATGTCGAGATGTTCCGGACGTGAAATACTAGACATAATCATATGAAGGCCGTTTATTTTATCAGCGCTTACTTCATTCAGCGCCTTTGATAAAAAAGATGCTTGCTTTTGATTGTCTCCTTCAAGCACTACTTTATCTCCGGGTGATATAAGCAATTCTAACGCTTCAATAATGTGTGCATTACCCAATAACTTTCCTTTAAGAAGATGGTCTATTTTCGCAAGGCGAACTGCTTTTTGATCTCGGCGAGTTGTCCATGATTTTGAAGTTTTTTTTATGCCACTCATGTTCTATCTCCTTTCTGACACTTCTAAATTAATACGCTTACATTTTTTCTTTTTCCATTAAAATCAGCAAAGTTTTCATCGTAGATTCGGCTGCCGAAATAGCCCTTGCTTCAGGGAAACTCTTAGCAGCCAAATCCGTTAGCACTCTTCCTGGAGCCATTTCAATATATAATCTTGTGCCCATTTCATACATAACTTCCGTCGTATCATGCCAACGGACGGGCAGGGCAACACTCGCTGCCAAATCTTCCTTAATATCAGCAGCTTTCCATAATTTCCGAGCTTTACAATTACCTATAAAAGGAACGGCCGGGTCCTTTCCTTTCACTTCCGTTATGGTTTTTCGTAATTCACTCGAAACTCCTTCCATAAGAGGACAGTGAGAAGGCACCGTTACATGAAGCATTTTAGTTTTTCTAGCCCCTTTTTTAGATGCTTTTTCAAGAACTTTCTCAATTGCTTTTAAGGTGCCAGAAATCGTTATTTGATCAGGAGAATTTAGATTCGCTACGTACACAGGAGCTGCATCAGTTGATAGTTCATGTACAATAGAGAGAATCTGATGTTCACGCAGTCCCATCACAACCCCCATACCATAACCATCAGGATAAGCATTTTCCATCAGTTCCCCTCTTTTTTTCACAAGAAGAAGAGCTTCTTTAAAAGATAACACTTCAGATGCAACTGCTGCTCCAAACGCCCCTATAGAATGCCCTCCTACCACGTCTGGCGAGTATCCTTTGTTTTTAAACGACCTAACCGTAGCCACTCCTGCAATAAAAAGACATATCTGAACATTTTTATTACATTTTAATTTTTCTGACGAATCTAATGATAATACGTCTTGATTTAAAACCTCACTTGCTTCTTCAAAAGTAGGGGATAATCCCCATTTATTTTTTATATCATGAAGCATACCAGCGTATTGTGCGCCTTGTCCTGGAAATAGAAATGCAACACTCATCGTGTTTCTCCTTTCGACTTTATATCATCCAAGGAGATAATGGATAATTTTATTATAAAGAACATAGGATCAATAACTCTAATACATATTTCTTATATATCCTATAACTTGAAATCTATATAAAAAGAGATTGAGACATAACGAAATCAATGGAATCTAAAGACGAACTAATTGGATAAAGGAGCTCATATGGGTCGCTTGTTCCATCACGGTTGACTTCCGTGCAAGACTTCGCTTTCCGCGGGCGGCCCGCGAGCCCCCCAGAGTCTTCGTCTTGTCTTCCAATCAACCGCTAGAAGCAACTACATACATAAATGCTACGTTCATCCTACCAATAAAAAAATCCGAACGAGTTAGATTCTCCATTAAGAATCTCGATTCATCGTTCGGATTTCCCTTTAACTAAACTACTTTTGTCCCAGCCTCTTTTTGCTACATATGAGACGGAAAATGCGGAAGCACTTCTTCACCAAGCTCATGTATGACTTCCTCAGCCGGACGCTTACTATCAAAAAGAGCAAAAAACAGGTGATTAACTCCTATTTCTTTATAAATAGAAAGAAGCTCAACTAATGCATTGCGCCCTGCTCGAAATCCTAAACGAATCGGCGTTGGCATTTCATTTGGATCTTCTGCCAAATCTAGATGCATAGGTTGTGTAAAAGGTTTAAAAACGCCTGGATGATAGATGTCAACCAGTTTCCTCCATTGTGTAATAGCTTCTGCTTGAAAATGGGGGTGACGAGGATAATACATCCAGCCGTCTCCATACTGTGCAAACCACTCCATATTTTGCTGACTGTATCCCGTGATCATCGTTGGAATACGTTTCGTTGGCTTAGGAACGACATTTGCTCCTTGAATGGATCCCAAAGCAGACTGGATAGATGGAAATTCTTTATTTAACGCTTCTTCTAAATAATGAAAAGCTTCTGCAAATCGCTTTCCTCTTTCTTCATGAGGAATACCTAACCCTCCAAAATCTGCTTGACGGTCTCCAGAAGATACGCCCATAATCAAACGCTCAGGAAAAAGCTGATCAATGGTTGCCATTTCTTTAGCTACGCGAAGCGGATGGCGCAAAGGCAGCACAATAGCAGCTGTACTAAGAGCAATTTCTTTTGTTTGACTGGCCAGATAAGTCAAATAAATAAGCATATCATAAATTTGACCCGTGGCTGGATCGCCAAATGATGGATCTTGAAGAAGGACATCGCGGAACCATAAGCTTGTAAATCCATATTGTTCTGCAAGCTGCGTGAGCTCTACTTGTTTTTCCATCGTAGGCGTGGCATATTGATAATTTTCAAGTGGCATATGCAAACCTAACGTTAACTCATTCTTCTTGTACATACGACGATATGCCTTATGATGTTGAAATGTAGTCATTTGCTTCCTCTCCTTTTATAGCTAAGAGATCATCGCAAAAGGCGATGATCTCTTGTTTTATTTTGCTTTTGCTTCTATTGAGCGGCTCCATGCTGTTAATAAGACCGCTCCTAAAACCATAACTCCCCCAATCCAAGGAGTATGAACAAGACCAATCGAATCAACAATCAGGCCGCCTACAAAAGAACCAATAGCAATTCCAACGTTAAATGCAGCAATATTAAGCGCAGAGGCTACGTTCACTGCTGAAGGAACATACTTTTCAGCTAAGTTCACAACCAGTACTTGCAGTCCAGGTACGTTCATAAATGCCAATAAGCCCATGGCAAAAATCGTAATTGTTCCCGCTACTTTAAACGATGCAGTAAACGATAAAATAACTAAGATAACTGCTTGAATTAAAAACATCCAAAATAATGCTTTTAACGGGTTTTTATTCGCAGCTTTTCCTCCGATCGTATTTCCGATGGCTACTGCTACACCGTATACCAGTAGCAAGATACTAACCGCACTTGGTGCGTATCCTGTTAGTTTTTCAAGAATAGGTGCTAAATACGTATAAGCTACAAACGTTCCGCCATACCCTAAGGCGGTAATAGCAAACGATAGTAAAAGCGGCCCGTTTTTCAAAATTTTCAATTGATCACTAAACTTTGCTGGCGGCGCTTCCTTTAAGTTTTTAGGCACTAAAAGAGCACTTGCAATAATGGCAATAACCCCAAGTAACGCTACTCCCCAAAATGTTGCTCTCCAGCCGAAAGCTTGTCCGATAAATGTACCAAGCGGAACACCTGTAACAGTTGCAACTGTCAAACCTGTAAACATTAAAGCAATGGCACTTGCTCGCTTATCTTCCGGCACCAAATCAGCAGCGATAGTCGCACCGATGGAAAAGAAAATTCCGTGTGAAAATGCAGTAATAATTCGTGCTATAAGCAGCAGCCCAAAGCTTGTTGATAAAGCTGCTACTGAGTTTCCTACGATAAAAATAACCATCAATAGCATCAACAGTGATTTTCTGCTCATTTTACTTGTTAAAGCTGTTAATACGGGAGCTCCAAATGCAACTCCCATTGCGTATCCTGAAATTAATAACCCTGCTAGTGTAATGGAAATATTTAAATCATCTGCAAGCGATGATAATAAACCTACTGGAACAAACTCTGTAGTCCCGATTCCAAAGGCGCTAATAGCTAGCGCTAATAGCGGCAAAGCACCGCTTTTTTTACTTTGTTGTGTTTGTGAAAGTGTGTTCACTTCTTAACGCCTCCTGTTCGTTATGATAACTTCTTCATAATAGCTTCTCTTACGGCTGATTAGCTTAGGTACCTTTCATATATTCGCTAACTCGCCATCAACAATTGTTATTATGAGCGATGTAAAACCAAAGAAAAAGTACGCACTTTCAAGTGATATAGGCACCTGGAGGTTACAATAAGCGTAAATACTAAAGTCATGAACTATTGGGTATTCTAAAAAAATGCTTACACCTAGAAAATTTTGCTCTATAGTGATATGATAAACATCAGAAAAAATGCGAAAACATGCATTTGACCGTTATCTCTAGAACAAGGAGAGTTGTTAACGTGAAAAAATATAATATTCCAGTGGAAGCGGCACTAGAAGTCATTGGAGGCAAGTGGAAAGTCGTTATTCTTTGCCACTTAATTAAAGGGACAAAGCGCCCTGGAGAATTAAAAAGAATTATGCCGCGCGTTACGCAAAAAGTATTAACGCAGCAGCTTCGCGAACTTGAAGCAGACGGCATCATTGTTAGAAAAATGTACAATGAAATGCCGCCTCGAGTAGAATACTCTTTAACAGATTACGGATGGTCTTTAAAAAGCATTCTTGATTCATTATGCTCTTGGGGAGAACATCATATTGAAAAAACGTATCCTGATAAAGAAGCTGTACTTATGCAGCCTGTAGAAGAAGTCACTGTTTCTAATTAAAAAAAGCTGACTATCTAGTCAGCTTTTTCATTCCCTTACTTTCTTTGTTTTTTCAGATGATGTATATATTCAGGAGGAACCCATATGACAGAACAACTTAAAAAGAAAATTAGTCTTCAAGATGCTATCAAACAGCAGCTTGCTAATAAGAAAAATCAATCTTCAAGTAAAGCTCAAAATAGCAGCACCAATCAAGCAACCAAAAAGCTGACGAGTCAACAAACAAAAAAAACGAATAATCAGCGAAAGAGAACAGGTGTATAATGAACGGACAAAATAGAAAAGACGTAGCTCCTGGAATTGAAGTCGACATTGTTTTAAAAGCAGATCAGCGTTCTGGAAAACTTACACACGGAACGGTCAAAGACATTCTGACCAATTCAAACTTTCACCCACACGGCATCAAAGTCCGTTTAACAGATGGACAAGTCGGACGCATAAAAGAAATTTATCCAAATTAAAAAAGCATGTATTCTACATGCTTTTTTAATTTACACTTCAAATAAATCTACTTATCATTTCCTACTTTTGTTAAAATAAAGAAGCACTGTCGTCCCCTTTCTTTCCCTTGGGAATTCACGCAAGGAAGAAAAAGGTGGTGGATAGTCTGAGACGAATCCTCAAGTCATTTTTCCTAGATGCTGAGAATGTTCAGCTCCTAACGGCTTACGTAGAGCTTTTAGGAGCCATAGTCGCTCTTATTTTGCTATTTTTCCAGTAGTAAAATAAGTAATCACCGATAAGTATCGTCTAAAAGGTTCTTCATCCATAAGGCTCGTGTGCTGATTGTCTTTAGGGAATGGTGTTTGGCGGCACTTCCCTATAGTAAAAAGACAGCTTCCTTGCAGAAATGGACAAGGTGTAATCAACTACGGCCGATTATGGGTGCGGGACCTTTTTCTTTATTAGTCTATGTCTTTTTTTCACTTCCCATACACAAAAATAAAAAAACCTCCGAGTTGGCGGTCTCGAAGGTTTTTTCTAGTGAATCGTTTTCGACAAATCCTCATCCGGGCTAACAAGGTTCAGATCTAATAAGATTATGTGATGAATTTCTTCACCTTACAAGCTAAACTTGTCAAAGCTAAGAATTCATTCGCCTGTTAAGAATAACTGAACGTGCGCTCCAGATTGTCATTTTTCCTAGCCTCAGTATATCATACTTGTTGAAAACAGGTAAAAAAAGTGTTCGACAAAGCTTGTCAGCAGCTCTTCACCTATGTCATATTTTTCAAAACAAAAAACATTTTACAAATATGAAGGAATTTCATACTATTAGATAAAAGATACAACATAGAAGATAGAAGTATTCTGACTTGGAGAGGATTTCAATGAAGCAACCTCAGTTAGAAAAAGAAATTCGAGCCTTACAATCAGATATTTACCAATTAGCTAAAAAAACAAGCAGCTATTCTCACGGTGAGATTTTAAAATTAAGTCAAAAGCTAGATCAAAAAATTGTTAGTTACCAAAAGCTTTTTAACCGTACCAAATAAGAGCCGCGTAGGACTTTCACTTGCTATCCCTCAAGTACCATAAACTACAAATAAAACAGATATGTTTTATTCGCAATAGGTATATCTCTGCTTCCCTAATTAATAGGGAAGTTTTTTATTTAGAAAATTAAAACCTTCTCCTTTCCTTAGGTTAGTTGTCATACAAATTGGGTATCCAATCAGTAGGCCTTAAAACCTATCTAAGAAATATAAAGGAGAGAGTGCATGATGAGTAATGCTGATACTACCGAAACAAAAAAAGGCGCCGACTTACTAGTAGAAAGTTTGGCAAGTCAGAATGTGCCTTATATTTTTGGCATTCCAGGAGCCAAAATTGATGGCGTATTTGATGTTTTGAAAGAAAAAGGACCAGAAGTAATTGTTTGCCGCCATGAACAAAATGCTGCGTTTATGGCAGCTGCTATGGGAAGACTGACAGGTACGCCGGGCGTTTGCCTTGTCACATCAGGTCCAGGTGCCGCTAACTTAGCCACTGGCCTTGTCACTGCTACTTCTGAAGGTGATCCAGTGGTAGCCCTAGCAGGAGCCGTTCCAAGAGCAGATCGATTAAAAAAGACGCATCAATCAATGGATAATGAAGGACTATTTAAATCTATCGCCAAATTCAGCGTTGAGGTAGAAGACGCTGCAAACGTTCCAGAAGTGATAACAGACGCCTTTCGCGAAGCTGTTTCTTCTCCTTCAGGAGCATCTTTTGTCAGCTTGCCGCAGGATGTAATGGATAACGAAACATCAGCTTCCACTCTATCCGTTTTAAAAGCTCCTACGATTGGCGCTGCTAATTTAGACGCTGTTGCCCAAGCTATACACACTATTCGCACAGCAAAACTACCTGTTTTACTTTTAGGTATGAGAGCAAGTAAATCTAAAGCAGTGGAATCAATCCGTCAGCTTATAGCAGAACATGACCTTCCTGTGGTGGAAACGTTCCAAGGTGCGGGAGCTGTTTCACGAGAGCTTGAAACTCACTTTTTTGGGCGAGTAGGTCTTTTTCGCAATCAGCCTGGAGACGTGTTATTGAAGCATGCTGACGTCGTCTTAACAATCGGATATGACCCAGTTGAATACCCTCCTTCTCTTTGGAACTCAGAAAGTCAAAGAAGCATTATTCATTTAGATGATTTACAAGCACAAGCTGACCACCATTATCAGCCGGAAATTGAGTTAGTAGGGGATATTCCAAGCACAATTGACATATTAGCGGATAAACTCCCACATTTAATACGTTCAAAAGAAAGTGCTTCTTTTTTAAAAACGCTAAAAAGCAAACTTGAACAACCTGACGATCAGTACGAGTTTTCTAATGACACTCACCTTCATCCCCTACAATTAATTGAAGCTCTGCAGAACTTTGTTGAAGATGATACTACCATCACATGTGACGTTGGTTCGCATTACATATGGATGGCTCGTTATTTTCGTTCCTATGAACCTCAGCATTTACTATTCAGCAACGGCATGCAGACACTAGGTGTTGCTTTGCCTTGGGCTATTTCAGCTGCACTCGTTCGCCCCCATAAAAAAGTTCTGTCCATGTCTGGAGACGGGGGGTTTTTATTTTCAGCTATGGAGCTCGAGACAGCCGTTCGGTTAAACTTACCAATTGTTCACATTATCTGGAACGATCAAACCTACGATATGGTTGGCTTTCAACAGCAGATTAAATATGGCCGAAAATCTGCAGTAGAGTTTGGCAGTGTAGACTTTGTTACGCTTGCTGAAAGTTTTGGTGCCAAAGGATTTAGAGTTAACTCACCAGAAGAATTTTCGGACACTCTAGCAAGCGCTTTTCGTGAACAGGGCCCCGTTATCATCGATGTTCCTGTAGATTATAAAGATAATGAAAAATTAAATACACAGCTACTGCCAGATCAAATTAACTGAAAGGACTGAGTAAAGAATGAGCAATAAAGAAAAATTAACGATTCACCAAACTTCCACTATGATCGCTTTATTAGACGGAGTATTTGACGGTGTTGTCACATACAAGGATTTAGCTAAGAAAGGGGATTTCGGCATTGGTACCTTTAATCAATTGGATGGTGAAATGATTGCCTTTGACGGAGAATTTTATCATATTGCTGATGGTAAAGCCTCACCTATTAGTAAAGATGCAAAAACACCTTTTGCCATTATGACAACCTTTTATGAAGATATCTCTTATCGTGTAGAAAAGGAAATGAATCGTGAACAACTAGAAACCTTAATGAACGAGCTTATTCCTAGCCCGAATTTATTCTATGCAGTTCGCATTGACGGGAAGTTTAAAGAAGTAAAAACGCGCACGGTTGCAAAGCAAGAGAAGCCCTATCCTTCCATGGTAGATGCGGCTGCTGATCAGCCTACATTTACATCTTCAGATGTAAATGGAACACTAGCAGGTTTTTACACGCCAGAATATTCTTCAGGCATCGGTGTTCCCGGCTACCACCTGCACTTTATTGATGAATATAAAAAAGAAGGGGGGCATGTTTTAGATGTCTCCGTTCAGGATGTTACAATTCAAATCTGCAAAAAAACGAAATTAAATCTCAATTTATCGGAAACAAGTGAATTTTTAAGTGCTAATTTAGAAGACCATGATGTAGAAGAAGAAATTGCCACGGCTGAATAAACAACCATACTTTTACTGATAAAAAAACGCTCATCGTCACGCATGACGATGAGCGTTTTTTATTTAATCGCGTTCAGGCTTCATTTCTAGCACAACACAGAAACCTTCCGCCTATACGTAAAAGGAGCCCGTGTCTTTTAAAACATAGAAAAATGGTATTTCAGTCTCTTTTAGACATCTAGCCATTCGATCCTTAAAGTTATCTAATTTAATTATATTTTTTGCTTCTTCTAACGTAAAATATCCCACATCCTGCGTTTCATTGGAGACAGAAATTTTTCCGCTAATCGCTTTTCCCTTTAATAAAATAACAGTAGTAGATCGTTTAACATCTTGTTCTACTCCTAGAAAGTTGGTCACTTCAATAACAATTCCAGATTCTTCTTTAACTTCTCGTATCCCCGCATCTTTTATTGATTCACCTGCTTCAACAAAACCGCCTGGAAATTCCCATCCCCGTCTATGGTTCTTGACTAGAAGCACGTGATGATCTTGATTTACCACCATAACTGCTACAGCTAATTTTTGATTCAACTTTTTCTCACTCTCCTTTTAAAGCTTTAAGATATTGTTCAAGAAGGTGAAGAAATCTTTCTATATCTCTATATGTGATATCACCAATATTTGCTATTCGAAACGTTTCTAATTTATCAATTTTACCAGGATAAATGGTGAATCCTTGTTTATAAAAAAAATCATGCATAATATCAAAATTATACTTTCTATTGGAAGGCTCGATGATAGAGGTAATAATTTTAGAATGATGTGTTTCAGGAACCAAATAGGTTAACCCAAGCCGAGTAATTCCATCCGTTAAAGTAGTCCATGATTTTGAGTAGCGTTCATATCGTTTCTCAATTCCTTCCCACTGAGTTTCTATAATTGCCTGCTTTAAGGCGTACATAGTCTGAACAGGAGGAGTAAAACGCATTTGTTTATTCATTTGGAAATATCGATACTGATCATATAAATGAAGATAAAGGTTACGAGGCTTTATTTGCTCCGTTTTTTCTAACCGGTCTTTATTTGCTATAACAAACGACACGCCTGCCATTCCTTGAAGGTTCTTATTTGCACTTGCGGCCAGATAGCTTATATTCATTTTTTGCATGTCAATTGGAACAGCTGCATACGAACTCATTGCATCCACAATCATTTCGATATTTTTCACTGCACAAAATTCCCCAATTTGTTCAATATCATTAAGAAGCCCCGTGGAAGTTTCACAGTGAACAAGCGCCAGATAGGAAACGTTCGTTGAAATCTTTTTTATAAAAATTTTTAAGTCGTTCATATCAATAGCCTGCTGGGCGGAGCTTTTATATTCTAAATAATTCAGTCCATAAATTTCAGCGATTTTACACATTCTTTCACCGTATGGACCATTATTGATAATAACAACCGTACCGTTATCAATTACTGAACTTAAAATCGATTCCACTGCCGCCGTTCCAGATCCGCCGAATAATACCGTAGTATACTTCTCTGGATTCCCAACAAATTTTGTTAGTTCAGCAGAGATAAATTCCATTGTCTCTCCAAATTGTTTTTCTCTCGGGCAAATGTCCTCCACTATTTGAGCATATTTGACGGTATCTGTTGTAGTTGCCGGTCCGGGGTTTAGGAGTATATTTCTTTTAACTGTAAGTGGAATACCTTCTCGAGCTTTAATAATCGGATAAACAATAGTAGTTGCTCTTGCCCAGTGATCTTCATCATCCACTTCACACCATGCCAAATTATCCAGTTTATGAACATACACATTTGCTTTTTCGGAAATTTTAACGAGGCCATATTCATAATCGATCGTTTGATTAAACTGAAACAGCGTATTTGCTTCATCACAAAGTCTCTGAAATGTAGCATAAGAGAGTTTGGTTAAACCAACTAGTTCTGCATAGATACTATTCAACTCTTCTTTTTGTTTTGACATATTCTTAAGGTTATTATCTTCATCAGCTTCAATATAAACTTCATCGCCAGCACCGTTCAATTTACTCGCTAGTATGACATCTGATCTCGAATGATTTACTAATGTTTCCAACGCATTCTTTTCATAAATTACATCCGATTCCAATAGTAAAAAATCTTCTTTAATATAATTTTTAAATTGATACAGCGTAAACAGACTTCCCGTTGTTTCGTATCTAGAATTATAAACACATTTTATTTGAGGATATCTAACCATTAGCTTTTCATATTCTTCTTTCATATAACCTGTTCCAATAAAAATCGTCTTGACTCCTGCTTCTATTAACTTGGAAATGGAATGTTCAATAATCGATTTTTCATCAATCATCAAAAAACCTTTAGGGCGGTTTCCAGCTCTTTTACGAATCCTGCTCCCCATCCCTGCAGCTAGAATAACAGCTGTTTTAATCATCTAAAAACACCTGCAGTCTTTCTCTGACTTCATAAGGCTTCATTTCAGGACGCCCCAGGTTCTTTTTAGATCCTTTCGCTATTTTAAGATATAAAAACGTTAATTTTTTATCACTTTTCCACTGTTTGATATACGTCTCTAACTCATATAAGTTATGAACATGAATGGAATTTTGATACCCACAGGAAGAAGCAATATCTACAAAATTAATGTTATGAGAGACCGTATGTTGTCCCCCTGTAGAGTCATGGGTTTGATTGTCTAAAAGAATGTGTAATAAATTTGCTGGACAGTAGTATCCGTTGGTTGCTAGATTTCCCATGCGCATAAGCAACGCTCCGTCTCCATCAATTGTAATGATGTTCTTTTCATTTCTGCTCAAAGCTAAGCCTAAACCAATGGAACTAACGCACCCCATAGATCCAACCATATAAAAATTATTTCTTGCGTCTTCTATTTCGTAAAGCTCTCTTCCTGTTTTTCCTGTAGCGGCCAATTGAATAGTATCGTTGTCTTTTAATGAATTAACTACTTGTAATGCCTCATACCTTGAAGGTAACTCGTCGGTTGTTATCTGTTCACTTTTCATTTTAGGAGTAACGTTTTTTATTGATTTTTCTAAAAGCTTAACTGGCTCAAACGTTCCTTTTTTTACAATAAAGAAGTAGCTTTCATTATTTTCAACAGCTTGATTAGCCCGCTGTAATTGTTTTTTAACTTCCGCAAAATCAAAAGATAAATATTCCCATTTTATTTTCATCGTATTTAGTAGGGCAGGAGTAATTTCTCCCATTAATTCATGCTGTGGTTCATCTGGACATCCAGGTTCTCCGCGAAAACTGACAAATCCAAGGACAGGAATTTTAAACGGATGAATAAGAGAGGTTAAAGGGGAAACAGCATTTGCTAATCCGGAGTTCTGCATTAAAACAACCGCTTTGTTGCCAGCAATTGATGCCCCAGCAGCAATCGCTACCGCTTCTCCTTCGTTTGCTGCTGCAACATATTCACATTCGTTGATAGCGTAGTTAATAAGATGTTTAAGATAGGAACAAGGAACCCCGCTATAAAATTGAAAACCTAGTTTTTTTAATTGAGTTCCAAATACGGACGTACTAATCATTTTTCCCACCATCTTTTTGAATCTTTGTATACGTTTCGGTATCTATCCATGACCCCATCGTATATTTAACAGCAACTGGGTGAATTAGATTAATATAATTAAAGAAATCAGAAAACGTGAGCTGAGCAAAATCTTTTCTTTGTGCCAGTTCTTCCAAAGCTTTTTTTACAACCTCAGTGCCTTTTCCAGAAACTTTCCAAAGACCAATGAATTCACCATGAATGTTGTTAGAGTTTGGATTGCACGACATTTGAATCAAGTCTACTGTTTTAGAATACAGCTGCTTGGAATAGGGAAGTTTAGCAGTTACATAAGATGTTTGATTCCCTTTTAACTCATAATCAGCTCCTGCTACGATAGTGATATCGCCACTTTCATGAATTAACTCCTCAAAAACATGTGTTTTATATACGATGTTACTATCGCTTATTAAAGTAGCCGTTCCTAGCTTATCTCTTGCAGCATAGAGATGATATAATTCTCCTTTATTAGGAAACGCCTTATCTTCCATATCTTTGTTGGAACCTGCTTTTATACTATTTGTCACGCCGACTTTTTTTAACTGATTTATCTGCTCGGTTATCAAAGCTTCATTTGCTGATTCTTTTACCAGAATCATAGCGTTCGTGCTATGATTGGCAGAGCTTAAATAAAGTTTCTCTGCCATATCGAGCTCTTCAGCTTTTTGAAGACGGAAAACTTCCTCAAGCGGAGAGACATTTTTTTCTACATTAATCAAACTTTTATCGCAATAAATCTGAGCGGACGTTTTTTGCATAGCTGTAATGGAAGATCTTAAGTTATGGTTGGCCCAAATGCTCAAGCTAATTCCTAAATCACTAAATTTATCAGTTGGAACCGAATAATATTTGGTTGGAACAATAATAACCGGAAGCCTGTTTCCCCACTCTTTCATAAAAGCTTCAATCTCTGTCATATCTGACCTTTTACTATGAATCAAAACGGCGTCGGTTCCTGCTTGGCGATAAGCTTCTGCACGCTTTAAAGCTTCCTTCAGCCCCCACCCTGCAATAAAAGCTTCTACACGCGATACCACTACAAAATCTTCGTCATTTTGGCTATCTTTCATTGCTTTAATTTTGCCGCAAAATTCATTAATATCTGCAAGCGGCTGTGCTTCACCTTTAATAAATGAGTTTGTTTTTGGAAACAATTTATCTTCAATACATACGCCTGGAATGTCTCGCTGCTCCAATTTCTTAACTAATCTTCTTGCATTATTAAAGTTCCCATAGCCTGTATCACCATCAAGAAGAATTGGAACGGACGTTGCGTCACTCATAAACTCTAAGATGTCTAACACCTGTGTCCATGAAGCCTCGTTATTATCTCTTACACCCAGTGCTGCAGATAATGACAGGCCGCTGGCCCATATCCCTTTGAACCCTGCTTCTTCTACAATCTTTGCAGATAGCGCACTGTGAGCCTCCATAATAAACTCTAGCTGTTTACTTTCTATCAACTCTCTTAGCTGTTTAGTCTTCTTCATGTCTATCCTCCTTTTACTCTTCGTTGTCTGGAATAAGTTTATTTCTTAATTCTTTAAAAGTAGGTTTTGTCATAACACGGTGCGTTACTTTTAATAAAATTATTGTATTTTCATTTAAATATGGAGCTAGCACATTGTATACTTCATCACCAGTCTTGCAAAAATAGACTTTATTAGGGTCCATTCCACATTTTAAAGCTCCTGTTCCAATAGCTTTTGCTTCATCTCCTACTACAACTAGAATGTCAATTTTGGATTCCGCTGCTTTTTTTCCCATATCTTCATATTGTTTAATTGCATATGGTCCTTCTCCTAGTTGAGGCATGTAGCCTAATAAAGCGATAGACTGTTTCTCTTTTGACATATCACTAAGAACTCCAAGAGCTGTAGCCATCGATAAAGGTGAAGAGTTCCATGTGTCGTTAATTACCGTACATTCATTCAGTCCTCTTTTAAATTCCAAATGTTCTTCTACTTGTTCAAATAAGCTAAGTCTTTGTATGGCAACGGAAATATCAACGCCCACATAAAATACTGCAGCAATGGCTGCCAGTGCATTATACACATTATGTTCACCATATCCAGGGATAAAGGCATCGTACTCTTTGTTTTGGTACTTTAAAGTGAAAGCCATTCCTCCCTTAGCATATTTAATATCTTTTGCTTGAAATTGGGAATCATCACCTTTACCTATATATACAACACCTTGAAGATGACTAACATCAAGCACTCTCTTAATATTTTCATCATCTGCGTTTAAAATCAAAATGCCGCTATTTGGATCTAAGCCTTCTACAATTTCGGCTTTTGCTTTCATATATTCTTCAGGTGTTTCACAATCAGCGAGATGGTGCACGCCTATATTTAATAGAATTCGTATTTGTGGCTGAAAGTAGCGACACGCAACTTTTAAATAGCCCGGATAAGCGACCGGCATTTCAAAAACAGCTACTTCTGTCGTATCATCAATACCTGTTAAATAACGTAGATTTACAGACATAGAATTCATACTCATCCACGTAGCTTTCACTTTATAATCTTCAATTAATATTTGTCGGATCATCTCTTTCGTGGTCGTTTTTCCACAAGTTCCTGTAACACCAATAACAGGAAGATCAAAAAGCCCTCGGTAGTATTCGATAAATTTCCAATAAGCCTCTTCTAATTGAGCTGTTTTAACAAGAATAATATTTCCCTCTAAGTTCGTGCACAGCTCAGGGTGATCTGTTATAACGACAATTGAATGATTTTCTTTCCAATACTTCCCTCTAATCGGTTCTCTATCTAAATGAAAGATGAGTGTATGATCCTCTATATCCTTTTTAGCGTAGTTTATAGCATGTTTAATAACAGGATTTCCTGATCCATAACAAAGGTCTCCCCCCGTTTGTTTAAGGATTTCATTTAATGTGAAGTGCTTCATGTTAAATCCTCCTTTTCTTCTTCGTAGCCAGCCAGTGAAGACGCATAATTGAGCAGGCGAATCCCCGCCAAAGTACGCAGCTTGTAGGCTCTAATTTGTGAGAATAGACTATCTGGTTTTGCATTTATTTCAAGTAACTTTATGGAACCGTACTGATCTATACATAAATCTACCGCCAGCTCCCCAAAAGGACCCACTTTCTCCTCTACTGTTGCAACAATATTTTTAGATATTTTAGCTAATTGGTTTATAATGAGCCTTCTGTCTGTTGGATCGGGATATAAACTGTTTAATATTTTACTGAGGCGCATATTCGTTTCAGAATCTTCCGTTAGCACATCTTCACCAGTGAGACGCGCAACCATACCCGTTCGAAGCCAAATTTGCTTTTCATTTTTTTGCATATAAACCCGTATTTCTAAATTTTTATCTTTATGCTGTTTTCTGCGAATTCCTTCTTGAACAAGATAAGGATTGTTTTTCATCAAAGGAGAGAGCAAAGTAAATAATTCTTCCATATTACTGAATTGATGCAGCTCTTTTTTATTAAGATCAAACCAAAAGATGCCTGTTGGTCGGCGAACGATACGCATGACTCCTTTACTTAAGGCCCCGCCAAGCGGTTTTAAATAGACTTCTCCGTAGCTATCAAGCATTTCTGCAATGTCAGCAGATTTTTGTACGAGACGTGACTCTGGAAGAAATTCTTCATATTCTTTCATAAGAAGTTCATATGTTGCCCACTTATCTCCCGTGAGCTGAAACAAATTTGAAGAATTAACAAAAGGAATTTTATAAATCGCCTGAAGTTTTGCCCTTACTTCATCTATTAAAATATTTTTTCTACTATCTATGAAATAACGGTCATAGATAACAGCAGGAAAAGGAAAAAGCCCTTCACCGTTAATGGTTGTTCCTTTAACCAATTTTTTCTCCCAATCAATATCTTCGGGTTCAAACACATATACAAGCATTCGCTTTTCATTTGCTAAGCGACATAGATGATGGAAATAGGTTGTTTGTCTTTCAAAAGGACGGTTAGCAAGAATGCCAATGATAGGACCTAAAGTTATGATGCCTTCTGAAGCTGATAGCTTGGGGCACCAATCTTTCGGGAGAGATAGTTTATCACGGAGAGATTTAGAGAGTTGAACCATATTTGGATGGCGAAATGAAAAAGGATAAGAATGAACAGTTGCAGTTGATATTGCCTTTCCTGCACTAACCATCGTAGACTGCCCCTCTTTGAGGCCGTATTTTAAACGGAGCTTTTTGGGGATTTGGATAATATGTCCGCGGTCATAGATTTCTTTAGAAATCTTTACATTCCAATTCCCGCGAATATCATTTGATTCATCACAAGGAATTTCTTTTTCTATCATTTCAAATAGAAAAGATAGTTCATTTTGATAGTGTGGATAGCTGGATGTTTTCATAAGATTGGCTTTGATATCTTTCCACATTCGTTTAAGAAAGATTTTATTCCCTTGATAGTAGGCACGCTGCGTAAGTGGATGAAATAAAAATTCGCTTTTTAATTCATGATGATGGGTAGCAACTAGCTGAGCAAGAGCTAAAGTGGAGAGAGTAATTCTAGGGTCGATAATCCAAGAGCTTAAAGTTAAATACTCAAATCCATACGATTTCTCACGATAGCGTCCAAGACCTCCATGGTTCGTTTTCCGTCTGAGTTTAGCGGTCTTAGATTCTTCTATCAGCGCTACTGGAATAGCAAGGTAGTGGTCAAGAGCTCTTAATAAGGATAAAGAAAGCGGAATACCAAAATGAATATGTCCTCCACATTGATACCCTGAAAACGGCATGCTGCCTGCCCGAAAATGAATATTTTCATATGGTACCTGTGCAGATGCTTTTTCTATTAACTTTTGGATATTCTCAAATAGTTCTGTTGATGAATTTGCTTTTTCAGGCCTAACTTCTACTAATGCATACTCACCGCTATCTTGCTCTATTTGTCTTTCATCACAGCCTACCGGACCTTCAACAGAAAAAAAAGTAGAAGCTGGTAGAAGCTCTCCATCACAACTTAACATAAACTCAACGTCAGCACCCATGCTAAAAGGAACGCTAGGCTTTAATGGATTTTCTATCCATTCACTTTCTGATGAGTTAATATCTGTGACGATACACTCTCCATTTTCTAATACCCCCATTTTGACAAAGCCGCTTTTAGCTCCCGTTACGTAGAGCGCTCGAATGGCTACGTTCATCAGCATTTCCGGTACATCCATGCCGTTTACCTGTTCTAACTCCCAGCCGAAGGCTTGCGTTCGAATGGGTATTTCATTAAATACAACATGTTCACTGGTCACTACTTGTACTGTTTTTACGCTCAGTCCTTCTACTTCTAGACAATATTCTTTGTCTATTGCATATATTTTCGTAAAATAGTCATATCCTTCATATATTGCTTGATCCTTTGTATTTACGATAACAATATCTCTTCCGCTATGGTGACCATACTTCCTCCCTATCACTGGATATGAACAGGTTTTGGGGTCAACTAATTCAACAGACGGTATATTATTCAGATTAAGAGTTTGCAACGTCATTTCTTTATCAGATAATATCCCTAACTCTTCTCTCATTGGATCCATTTTAAAGCCTCCTAATTAGAACTTTCTATCGTATTTTGCTACTTTAATGCCCTATAACAATAATCAGCTACTCATATAGTATGTAACTATCCAAAATAATCCTGTACATTTATCTATTTATCTCCACCATCTCTAAAAACTTTTTATGTATGTATTTAACACGTGTAATAATTCACCGATTTTATTTTTACTGCATTTATTATAGAAAGGATAGATTTCAAACGATATAAAAGGAGAAATAGTCAATGACATTAAAATTCATTCATGGAAACTACTTAAAATACAACAAAGGAACTGGTTTTATAAGCTGTCATGTGGATGCACTTCATGCAGAACCACCTGCTGCTGATTTATTTACGGATAAAGTTGTAGAAAATTTAGTCAAGAAAACAGGATGTGCAGGAATCGTTAGTACGGTTTCCAGAACCATAGCAGATTTAAATAGAAATCTAAATGAAACAAACCATGAGGGGATACATGAATATAGAAGAACAATCCAAGAAATTGTTAAATATTTGAAAATAATAGATAGTAATAATCGCCTTCTAACGCCCTATTTGCATTTATCTTTTCATGGAATGAAGGATACACATTACGGACCTTATGCAATTGAAGTGGGGACTTTATATGGACAATCTTGCTCAAAGGAAGTTAAAGATTGGTTTCAACAGGCGCTGACTAAAAAATCTGAAGATTCGTTCCCGAAAATCCATGTAATATTTGATAATAAATTTGTTGGAAACGAATCAATTGCCTTTCACAGACAAGGCGACAACAGCGGCTATCTAGGTTACAGTCATAATTTTAATACATTTCAAATTGAATTATCCCGGACCCTGCGCAGCAAACACAGAACTACTATAACAAATATATTTTCCGAGATTATTGATGACTTTCAACAAACATTCGTCGCTACTTAGTTTTTAGGAATCTTTTCCGTCTACTATTTCTTTTATATATTTAGGTAAAACAAATGATGCACGGAAAATTTCAGGATCAATATATTGAGTATCTGTATGCTCTAGCTTCGTCAAATCGGCCTGAAGAGGATCCATTTTTTTAGAAGCAATCGTAAAACTCCAAATGCCGCAAGGGAAAAGAGGTATAGTCACTAAATATGTGCGGACAATTGGAAATAGCTCCTTTAGATTTTTAATTGTGCCTTGTAATGTAGAAGTATTGTAGTAAGGAGATCCTGATTGAAAAACAACCACGCCATCATCCTTAAGGCTGTTGTAGACATATTGATAAAAATCAGGTTGAAATAGTTTTTTTCCCGGTCCAACAGGGTCAGGCCGATCAATTATGAGAACATCATAAACTCCCTTGTGTTCTTGAATCCAATCTATTCCATCGCGATGTATCATATTGAGCCTGGTTTCACCATCATAACAAGAAGCCGGAGTTAGCCATGTGCGGCAGATTTCTGTAACTTTTGGATCGATTTCGACTACATCAATTTGTTGAATTCCGTCATACTTCATGGCCTCCCGTGCAGGACCGCAGTCTCCTCCGCCAATCATCGCAACTTTTTTGGGATTTGAATGCGTTATAATTGGCACATGGCTAATCATTTCATTATAAATAAACCCTTCTCCTGTTGAAATTTGTGGAGTACCATCTAGCACCAACATTTTCCCATACCATTTTGTATCCACAATACTGATTTGTTGATAGGAAGATTGCTCATAGTGAAGCAGACTTTTTACTTTATACCCCATTTTCACTCTAGCCTGTCCAACGTAACTCCATATCCAGAGCACTCCGTTATCATCCTTTTTATAACCTGAAAGAGGATGCTTTTCTGTCACTTTTTCCACCTTCTATTTCAAAAATTTGTGTTCTATATAAAATATGAATTATTTTTTATTTCGCTATAATTCGATAGCACAAATTTATAGATGCTTACTCTATTAATCTCTTCTAATTTCAATTTTTCTTCCATTCTTTCGACAATATTTCTACTTACTGTTCTTTCAAAGCTTTTTAACCGTTTCTTCATCAGCACTTAGATAGAGTGTAAGTCTAAGTTATCTCTCCACTTTTATCTGCGTCCGTTCTTCAGCAAAAGTACGGAAGAAAACCTAACACAGAATGATACATAAGAAAGAAAGCGTAGTATCATAATTACCATATTGCAACAGCTTTACGCTGCATATAAAAAAGGAGGTTTTTAAGCAATGTTTTCTAAACGGCCCTTATCTGTACTTCTTATCTCGACTTTATCTATGATTATTGCTTTTTCAGTATGGTCTGTCTTCGCGCCTATCGCTGCAGATATTCAAGTGATGTATTCATTAACCAATGCTGAAAAAAGTATCTTAATTGCCACTCCCGTCTTATTAGGTTCCCTCATGCGAATTCCGATGGGGATTTTAACAGATCGCTTCGGGGGAAGAAAAGTCTATTCTTTGACTATGCTGGCTCTTTTACTCCCTACCATTTGTGCAGGCTTTACTCATTCTTATTCCATGCTGCTCTTTTGGGCATTTTTTATCGGCATGGCTGGAACAACATTTGCTATTTCCATTACATATGTCTCTAAATGGTATTCACCTCAAAAGCAAGGTTTTATTTTAGGAATTGCCGGGATGGGCAACTTAGGATCGGCGGTAGCAAGCTTTAGTATTCCACTTATCTTTTCTTCTTTTGGCTTGCCTTGGGTATTTTGGAGTTTAGCAATTGCGGTAGCCTTAATGGCTCTTTTATTATGGGTAGGAACTTCAGACCACCCTTCTGCTGCTTCCACCAAAACGCTGCAGGAATCTTTATCGGTATTAAAATTTAAAGAAACGTGGTTTTTATCCATTTTCTATTTTTTAACATTTGGTGGATTTGTAACGTTCAGCATCTATCTCCCTACCATTTTGCATGATCAATTTAATGCTTCAACTGTAGACAGTGGGCTAAAAACAGCTGGATTTGTCGTACTAGCAACGTTTGTACGACCTCTTGGAGGTTATTTATCGGATGTCTTCGGAGCAAAAAAAGTACTCACCTTCGTCTTTACCGGAATGCTACTAATAGGGTTATTTATTGCATTTACCATCACTGCCTTCTCCTTATTTAGCGTAGGTTGTTTACTTGCAGCCATTACTCTTGGTATCGGAAATGGAGCTGTTTTTAAAATGGTTCCATCTGTTTCAACAGGAAATATTGGAGCTGTTACCGGGATCGTAGGCGCATTCGGAGGAGTAGGCGGCTTCTTTCCTCCTATTGTGCTAGGCTTTATAAAAGATACAAGCGGAGATTACGTTGTCGGTTTTTCCTTACTAGCGCTTTTTGCCCTATTCTGTCTCTTACTGAATTATTCTGGATTCAAAAAACAAGATGTACGTATTAACCAAAAGCACCTTGCCTGATTCCATGCAAAAAGCCTCTTTTTTCAAGAGGCTTTTTGCATCAGCATTTTTAATAGCTGCTTCTTTTTACAGAAGGGCTAATATTCACAGCACTTACTTTAAACCCTGGCATCTTACAGGCAGGATCTAATTTCTCAGAGACAAGGTTATTAACATTTTGAGAATCCGCCCAGTGAAAAGGAACAAATACGGTATCTGGCCGAATGCCCTCTGAAAATTTGCTTCTTACCACAATCCTTCCATATGAAGATTCAATTTGTACTAATTCTTGATTCGAAATTTCATATTTTTTCGCTGTTGAAGGGTGGATTTCCATAAAAGATTCGAAATTTCTAGCAGATAAAGACGCACTTTTTCGCGTTTGTACACCCGTTAAATAGTGCGACATCACTCTCCCCGTTGTTAAATAGAGAGGATATTTTTCGGTTATTTTTGCTTTAGGAACAATAGCTTGATTCGAGACAGGGACCATCATCGCTTTTCCATCACTATGAGCAAAACGCGTCTCAAACAGGCGCTCGGTTCCTTTATCTGTTAAGCTTCTGCATGGCCATAAAATTCCTTTTTCCTCTCGTAATCGTTCGTACGTAATACCGGAGTAATCGGCGATCCCTCCTTTACTTGCTATTCGCAGTTCATTAAATATTTCTTCAGCTGATGCAAATGAAAAATGTTCCTCTTTTCCTAAAACTTTAGCAATTTCACATAGTATTTCCCAGTCGTGTTTGATTTCGCCATGGCATGGAAAGCTAGCTTCGCGTAATGTAACTCTTCCTTCTATATTTGTCATGGTTCCTTCATCTTCCAAGTAGGAAGATGCTGGTAAGATCAAGTTTGCTAATTTTGCCGTTTCTGATTCAAACATATCTGCTACTACTAGAAATTCAAGCTTTTCAAAAGCCTTCTTAACAAAATTAGCGTTTGGATTTGAAACTGCTGGATTTGAACACATCAAAAACAACCCTTTAATTTCACCATCATGAATTTTTTCAATCATCTCATATGCAGAAACACCTTTTCTAGGAAGATCTTTCTCCTCTATGTTCCACACATCCGCTATATACATCCGGTGCTCGTGGTTTTCGATTGAACGGTAGCCTGGAAGCTGATCCGCTTTTTGACCATGCTCTCGAGCTCCTTGCCCATTTCCTTGACCAGTAATGGCCCCATATCCGCAGCCAGGTTTACCAATTTTCCCAACAGAAAGTAGAATATTCAAAAAATTTTGCACCGCAGCACTTCCGTCTGTTTGCTGCTCTACCCCTCTAGCAGTAAAAATCATTCCCGTTTTTCTTTGGCCAAACATACGGGCAGCTTGGTACATCTCTTCAAGTGGCACTCCCGTTATTTCTTCAATGATATTAAATTCCAGAGACGCCACATATTGAATTACTTCTTCAAATCCATTGACACGTTCTTGTAGAAATCGTTCATCTAGATAATTTTCTTCGATAAGGACCTTCAAGATTCCATTGGCTAATGCCGCGTCGCTCCCCGGCTTAAGTTTCAAGTGTAAATCAGCTATCTTAGTTGTAGCTGTTTCTCTCGGATCAATTGCAATAATAAAAGCTCCGTTTTCTTTTGCTTTCTCAAAATAAGGCATAATCGTTGGCTGACATTCCGCAATATTTGTTCCAGCTAACATAATACATTCAGTAAACGGAATCTCTTGCAAGCTATTCGTAAATCCTCTGTCCATGCCAAATGTTTTACTAGCAGCAGAAGCAGCAGCCGACATACATAAGCGTCCATTGTAATCAATATACTTTGTTTTTAACGCAACTCGAGCAAATTTCCCTAATAAATAAGCTTCTTCATTTGTAATAGATGCACTTCCATAAACACCTAGCGCATCTGCTCCATTCTTCTCTTGAATCTCTGTAACGTTTTCTTTAATATAGTGAAGAGCTTCTTTCCAAGAAATCTTTACAAACTCTCCGTTTACTTTTAATAAAGGATATTGAATCCGATCTTTATGCAAAGGATGCTGATGCGCATTCATTCCTTTGATACATAACCTTCCTTGAGAAGTAGGGTTATCTGTTCCAATTGTTTTATACGTTTTCCTTTTTACATGTGTTTGTTCAACTAACTGCATTTTGCACTGCATGCTGCAGTAAGGACACTGAGTATTATAGATACGCTCGGTTTCAACTTGCTTTTGCTGCTCACGAAAATATTTCAATAGCATCTCAGTCATCGTAGGTCACCCTTCTTTCCTATAATAAATATGTGATTGCACGAGAGCGTTCTGAGCTGAGCCGCTTCATTAAATACTCTCGATTGTCTACCTCAAACAAAACTTCTCTGACATGAACAATTCCTACTCGCTCGATCCAGCTCCCGACAGTTTCTAAATAGTTCCCCGTTTCACGGTAATATTGAATCAAAGAACAGCTGATTTCTACTGCTTCTTCGTTTGTTTCGGCCACATAAAACAGCTCCCCGCTTCTGGCTTCTGCGCTGCTTCCGCCGGCATATATTTCCCATCCTCTGTCTATTCTTCTTAATCCTATATCACTTGTTGTTACATTCTCTGCAATGTGAGAGCACGAAGCAATACTGATTTTGATATCACATGGGGTCTTTACATATTCAAGCTGTTTATCTAATTCATTTGATAAAGCAAGAGCAGGTTCATACTGACAAATACACGTTCCTTTTCCTATATAAACAGATACATTTTTAACTGTACGTTCATATAACTGCTGAAGTCCTCTATCTATTTCCTCACTTATCAACGGAAGATATTCTTTTTTCACTCCAATAAGTTGAATGCGCTGATCACTTGTTAAACGAATATTAGAGATGTTGTACCTTTCAGCTACATTTGCTATGTTCCTTAATTCCTGTACATTTGTCAGACCACCGTGAATTTGTGGTACCACTGCATAAGTCCCATCGTGAAGCAAAACGGCCTGTTCATTCTCCGTAGTAAATAAAGAATATCGATTGTTTTCATAATGAGGATTCATCATATCTAAATAGTAATGAAGACCGCCTTCACATAACGAACAGCCTTTCATGTCTTTAAACTTTAATATTTCTCTTACTTGCTGAACCGTCTCAAATTGATATTGCTGCATTTCTCTTACCAGCTCATCTTCTGATAAATGTGTACATGTACAAAATGTTTTTTGTTCAATGATTTCATCAAACTCATCGCTTTGAATATATGTTAAAAGATCTGTTACAAGGGGTTTGCATCCTCCACATGAACCAGAAGCTTTCGTGCAATTTTTTATTTCATCTACTGTCGTTAAATCATTTTTCTGTACTGCTTCAATAATGGCTCCCTTTGTTACACCGTTACAGTTGCATATGATACCCGTAAGTGGCATAGAAGTTACTGCATTTTCTTTTTCATGTTGAGAAGGAAATAATTGTACTTTTTCCGCTTGCGACAAATCCTTTTTTTCATTAATCATTTGTGATAGCTTTATAGCCTCACTGGTATCTCCAAAAAGAACAGCTCCCACTATTTTCCCTTCGCGAAAAACGACTTTTTTGTATATACCATCTAACATATTCGAAATCGTAATGGCTTTTGCACCTTGATTTTCCTTGAACTCTCCGACTGAGTAAACGTCTATTCCTGATATTTTTAATTGAGTGGAAAGAACGGACCCGCGATAACCATCGTTTTTTATTTGGCAAAGGTGTCGCGCTAAGACTTTTCCTTGTTCGTAAAGAGGAGCAACAAGGCCGTATGTCATCCCTCGATGTTCAGCGCATTCACCTACTGCATAGATATCCGGGATGCTCGTTTCTAAATAATCGTTTACGATGATTGCTCTATTTGTTTCTATTCCGCTTTTTTTAGCTAGATTAACATTTGGCCTCACTCCTGTAGCCATTACAACTAAATCAGCTGCAATTTTGCTGCTATCGTTAAATCGGACGCCTTCTGCTCGATTTCCCCCTATAATCTCATCTGTATGTTTGTTTAATAGAAAACTCATGCCTTGCTTTTCTAATTCTTCTCTTAACATAGCAGATGCTGCTCTGTCTAACTGTCGCTCCATTAAGAAACCCGAATGATGAATGACTTGAACATCCATTCCCAAATTCAATAGTCCCCTAGCAGCTTCCAGCCCTAACAGACCCCCTCCAATAACCGCTGCTTTTTTATACTGTTTAGAAATTTTAATCATTTCCTGACAGTCTTCGATGGTACGAAAACCGATGACACCTTCTTTGTCAGACCCTTTAACGGGGAGCATATACGGGCTCGAACCAGTAGCAATAATAAGCTTGTCGTACCTCGTCTCTCTGTTTTTATCTGTTGTTATTATTTTTCTCTTGGTGTCTATGTGCGTAACGCTTTCTCCTTTAAATAAAGTGATATTATTTTCCTTATACCATGCCAAAGAATGAATATTGATATCTTCAAGCTTTGTACTGCCTTGTAAAACGGTTGATAATAAAATTCGATTATAGTTAACGTGAGGCTCACTTCCAAAAACAGTAATATCAAAACAATCTGGAGAATGAATAAGAATTTCTTCAATACAGCGCATTCCTGCCATTCCATTTCCGATTAATACCAGCTTTTGTTTTGTCATATAAAAACCTCCAACACATAGATTCAGACCGTAAAATATACAGTTTTTATTATTTCATAAACTTCTCTAAAAGAAATGAACCTTGTTATAACTTCTAACATTAAAATCTGTTTAAAGCGTATGAATACGCCGATACCATTCGTTGAAAGCAAGCTTTTATATAGAAGATTACTATACTTTAAAAAGGGGTAGAAAAAAGGATGCTATGCTTATATCACCTTTCCCTACGCCTTATAAGTAATCTATATAAAATTTTGTTATCTTCTTTTTGCCTACTATTTATTTATTTTGAAATCAATTATGATAAAAGAAAGAGTCTGAATTGGAGGTTTAAAACATGTCAATAACCGTTCACGCCACTCAGTGGATTCATTTTCAAATTAAATTGTATAACCTTCATTCCAAAACGAGATCGCTTAAAGATCAAAAACTAGAATTACCTCTGCCAGAATTCCATCAAAACCTAATCATATTTACATCAGCAGCTCATCATGGTCTTACGTTTGGATATCAAGCCATTCAATGGGATACACCCTATACTTCCTGTCCGATTTACATAGAGCATCAGTCTATTCCATGGTCCACTTTAGAACAACGTTCCCATAAGCACATAACTGAACATATTACAGCTATTTTCTTAGAGACAATGTTTTATAGACAAAGTCAATTCAAACAATGTCAATTTTGTTTTGAATTTATCATTCCTGAGAGTCTTTTTGACCATACAACCTGTCAAAACTGCGCATCACGACATTTTGGAGTGGTGTATTAATTAACAAACAAAAGCCTGAAGGAGTCAGAAAATCTCTGACTCCTTCAGGCTTTTGTTACATGACTAGCTGAACAAAAAGTGGAATAACGGCAACTGTGACAACGCCTACAATAACAACTGCAATACTTGCCATGGCTGCCTCTACTTCTCCCATTTCAATCCCTACGGCTACTCCTAGCGCATGCCCAGAAGTTCCAAGAGCTAATCCTTTCGAAATTGGATTCTTCACCTTGAATACTTTTAAAAATAAAGCGCCCAGCGCATATACGATGACTGCATTAAAAATAACAGCAAAGGAAGTAATAGCAGGAATCCCTCCAATATCTTGAGACAATGGTAGCGCAATCGCTGTTGTAGCTGCTTGTGGAAGCATTGATTTCATCACAACTTCATCCATATGAATACCTTTAGCAATCGCAAAAATAATCGCTACCGAACAAACTGACCCTACCGCAATAGAAGAAAGAATTTGCCACCAGTACTTTTTTAATTTATCGGCTTGCTTATATAAAGGGATGGCAAAAGCAATTGTTGCCGGTTCTAAAAAGAAGCTGATAATCTTCCCGCCGCTGCTATATTCCTCATAAGAAAAATGACCAATTTTCAAAAAAGCAATTCCGAGTACCATTGCCACAAATAAAGGAGTAAATAAGAAAAAACCTTTTGACTTTTTAAATAAATACGTTCCAATGCCGTACGCAGCTAAAGAAACCACGATTCCAAAATACGGATTCATCTTTCCAACCACCTTGTCTCTTTATAATTGATGTTAAGCAATACCTTGTTTTTTCGTTTTTTCACTCATATCTGCATCTTTTATTTCTTCTTTTGCTTTATTATCTTTTGTCATGCCAAGTATAAGCTGTGAAAATAAGCCTGTAACGCCTAACAAAATAATCGTTGCCACGATAATAACTAAACAAATTTGAATGCCGTACTGCTGCATAACACCTAATGAATTCATAACAGAAATACCTGCTGGTACAAATAAAAATCCGATCAAAGAAGTTAAAGCCGTTCCCAGTGATTCAACTTGCTCTAGTTTAATAATCTTCAAGCAGAGTGCAAGAAATAACAGCACAAGCCCAATGACTGAAGCAGGCATTGGAAAAGGCAAATGCTCTGCAATAAAATCTGAAATCAACATAATTACGGAAAAAATAAATGCTTGTGTTAAAAAGCCATACACTTTTTTAGCACTCATTTCTTTCACCTCTCTCTGTTTGTTGACTTCATTATATAAAATGAAAATCAATAAGAAAGCGTTTTCAAATTAAAGAGTCAAATATTTGTGCTCACTTACAAAAATCGAGCCTTGAAATGCAAAAAACAGCTTGCCAAAATGCATACGCAAGCTGCTTTTTCCTTAAATTCCTAAACGTTTCTTCAATTCTTTAGCATATGTACGGCTGACAGGAACTCGCTCATCGTTTTTCATTACTAAATTATACGTAGAATTAAACCAAGGCTGTACTTCGGAAATATGATTTACGTTGACGATATACCCCCTGTGCACACGACTAAACGACTGAGAAGGGAGCTTTTTTTCTAGCATAGCAAGCGTATCAGCAGTATGGTAGGATTCTGTTATGGTCTGAATGGTGACTTCTCCTTCTATTAATCCTACAAACAAGATGTCCTTTATATTCACCAACACAATCGAATCATCTACAGAAATCGCTAACTTTCCAGTTTGAGAAGAAGACTCTCCTATCGATTCTTCTTCTTTCACAGCGGGATGAGGAACACGCATTTTTTTATATTTATGAATAGCCTGCATCACTCTTTCTTCATCAAAAGGCTTCAAAATGTAATCAATTGCATCTACTTCAAAGGCTTGTAAAGCGTACTGATCGTACGCGGTTGCAAATATAATAGCTGGCGGATTTTTCATTTTTTTAAGCCTTTTAGCAA
This sequence comes from Priestia sp. YIM B13551, assembly GCF_042787905.1. NCBI lineage: Bacteria > Bacillati > Bacillota > Bacilli > Caryophanales > Bacillaceae > Priestia > Priestia sp. YIM B13551. Next base: position 156,090 of record NZ_JBHZOX010000003.1, on the reverse strand, counting down.
TATCAAAACCGCTGTCATCTGACAATTGTATATCTAAAAATAATAAATCCGGCTTTTCATCCATCATTTTATCCAACGCCTCTTCGATACTTTCAGCTTCTTCAATGAAGTCTACTTCTTTCGTTCGATGTAATAAATATTTTAATTCATCTCGCGCTAACATTTCATCATCTACTATTAGTACTCGCAGCATATTACATACCCTCGCTTTTTAATTCAATTGGTATAACAAACGAAACCGCTGTTCCTTCTGTTACGTCAAACTCCAGTGTTGTTTCTTTTCCAAACAATCCATGCAAACGTTGTTTAATATTGTAAAGAGCCGTCCCCGTTCCTTTTTCTGAAAAAACGGGCTGATTGCCAAGCATTTGCAATCGTTTTGTGTCTATACCTTGTCCATTGTCTTTTACCTTTACGTATACATATTTATCTTTTGTCTCAATATAAACTTCTACGCGACAGTGCTTTTGTTTACGCGGAAACGCGTGCCGAATGGCATTTTCCACAAGTACTTGAAGAATAAATGGCGGAAGCAAGACATCATCTAGCCCTTCTTCAATATACATGTCAATTTCGTATTTATTAGGGAACCTGGCTTGTTCAAGCGATAAGTACGCGTGGACATGATCAAGCTCTTTTGATAACGGAATCAACAGCTGCCTTGCACCTTGCAAATTGGAACGAAAATAAATGCTTAACTGCAAAAGCAGCTTTCTGGCTTTTTCTACGTCCTGTCTGCACAGCGCCGATATCGTATTAATGGCATTAAATAAAAAGTGAGGATTCACCTGTGCCTGTAAAGCTTTAATCTCCGCATCTTTTAGCAATTTACTTCGAAGCTCTGCTTCGCCGAGCTCTAGCTGAGTTGAAAAAAGTTTAGCCAATCCTTCTGCCAGCTCTTCCTCCACCCGGCTTAACCCGCTCGCATCTTTAAAGTACATTTTTAGTGTTCCAATGGTAGTACCGTGAGAAGTAAGCGGCATCACAATAGCGGCATGAAGCGGGCAGTCTTTATGCTGACAATCAATTTGTTCTCTCGATTTTGCTTTCATAATTTTTCCTGTCTCCAGCACTTCGTGAGACAGCCCGGTAATTAAACTATGCGAAGGAACGTGATGATCAATTCCTTCCCCTACATGAGCTAAAATTTTGTGCGTATCAGTTAGCGAAACAGCATCCGTACCTGTGAAGCGATGAATAATATTTGCAACATTTTCACATGATTCACTAGTGAGACCCTGACGAAAATGTGGAAGAGTTTGATCCGCGATTAATAATACTTTGTGTGTCTGAAGCGCTCTCATTTGTTCCTCTTGCCGTAAAATGGACTGAATAATAGATAAGAAAATATAGCTTCCTGTGCCATTTACAATAATCATTGGAATAGCAATAATACTCACTAGCGTCCATGCCGAATCAAACGGTTTAGCAAATAATAAAATAATCAGCATCTGAAGCGTTTCCATCGCTATGCCTACAAGTGCAGCAAAGCGCGGTGTAATCGTTCGATGTTTTTTCCGGTAGGCATAGCCGATATATCCAGTTAACACCCCTGCTAAAACGGATGAAACTGCACAGCTAAACGCCGTACTCCCTCCTAACATAAAACGATGAACGCCAGCAAGTATTCCTACTCCTAAACCAACAAATGGACCGCCAAGCAGACCGCCCATTTCCACACCCATAATTCGTGTATTTGCAATCGAGCTTGATGGATCTACTTTTAATAATAAGTCTTCATTTCGAATAATTGTTCCTTGAATTTCAATTCCCGTGTAGTTACTAATAATGCTAAAAAGAGAAAAAATAAAAATAAGTACAGCTTTTCCTTTATACCCTTGCTGTTTGCGGAGAAATTGCCGAAAAACTTTTGTATGTGCCAGCAAAAAACCTAAGATGACAATAACTCCGACTCGTTCTACCATCATAATTAATAAATGAATCATTTCTAGCCACCCTTTGCTGTCCGTTTCTATTTTATATTGTTACATTGATGGTGGCAGAAATCTAGCTTTACAAATAGAAAAAAAGCTGTTCGAATACGTACTGTATTCGAACAGCTTGACTTTAAGCTTGAACAGGTTTAAAAAATTGAGGCAAGTAATCTTTATGAGCTTCTAACATCTCATCGACAATTTGCTTAGCTAGCTTATCAGAAGCCACAAGAGGATTAATGGTTAATGCTAAAATAGCTTTATCATAATCTCCGGTCACTGCTGCTTCAGCTGCAATCCGCTCAAATGACTTAATTGTTTGAACAAGACCTCGCACAGGTACAGGAAGGTCGCCGACTGAAATTGGCTTCGGTCCATCTTTTGTAATGATACAGCTTACTTCTACGGCAGAATCAGCAGGAATGCTTGCTATGGCACCATTATTGATAGTATTTACAGGCTGAATATCGCCTTTATCCGTGTAAATGGATGTAATCAATCGAACGGCTGCATCACTATAATAGGCTCCGCCGCGCTGTTCTAATTGAGGCGGTTTAATGTCTAGATTAGGATCTTTATACAGTTCGAACAGCTCTTTTTCCAACTGTTTTACGACTTCTGCTCTCGTTTCACCTTTTTCATAATTAACAAGCTCTTTTTCTACCATTTCACGCGTTTTATAATAGTACATGTGATATGGACACGTTAACGCATTTAGGGCTTTTGTAAATTCTGGCTCCCATCCAAGTCCCGCTACATTTTTCACAAAGCTGCTGTTAGTTGGATCACTCAATAAATCAATAACTTGATCTTTAACGCTTACACCATCTACATATACATCTAATCCATAGACCATGTGATTTAAACCAGCAAAATCAATTCGAATGCGAGAGTGATCTACATCAAGCAGCTTAGCAATCCCCATTTCCATTCCGATTGGTACATTACAAAGTCCTACAATCTTTTTAATGTTACTATAGCGGAGCACAGCTTCTGTTACCATGCCTGCAGGATTTGTGAAGTTAATCAGCCAAGCTTCTGGACATAACTCTTCAATGTCACGGCAGATATCTAAAATAACGGGAATCGTGCGAAGTCCTTTAAATAATCCGCCCGGTCCATTTGTTTCTTGACCAAGCACCCCGTATTTAAGCGGTATTCTTTCATCTTTCGCTCGTGCATCTAACAAACCAACGCGAAATTGAGTCGTTACGAAATCCGCATCTTTTAGTGCTTCTCTTCGATCTAACGTTAAATGAACATTAATTGGCAAACCTGATTTTTTCACCATTCGTTTCGCTAAATTACCAACAATCTCTAGCTTTTCTTTTCCTTCTTCAACGTCTACTAGCCACAGTTCTCGAACTGGAAGTTCATCGTATCGTTTAATAAATCCTTCTATTAGTTCAGGCGTATAGCTTGAACCTCCGCCAATCGTTACAATCTTAATACCTTTTGTCATAGTGTAATCCCCCCAGAAATTTTGATTGCTTCATATAAATCTACAAATTCAGTAGCCATTTCTTTTACCGTCATCGCATTCATTAAATGATCTTGAGCATGAATCATGAGCAGAGAAATTTCTGTGCTTTCCCCTCTAATTTCACCTTGAATTAACGACGTTTGGATATGATGAGCAGCATTTAATTCTTCTGCAGCTTGTGTAAGCTTTTCACGTGCTTCTGAAAAATTTCCGCTTTTGGCAGCTGCTATCGCTTCCATGGCAGAACTTCTGCCGTTTCCACCGTGTAAGATTAATTTAAAAATATATTCTTGAATGCTTTCCATCCTTTATCCCTCCTCACACAATATCTTTCTTTGTATCACTTGGTACCCCTTCAGCGGCAGGCTGTATACCATTTTCTTCAGTGAATTTTTGTTTATCCCACATTCTAAAGAAAGGATAATAAATGCAAACAGAGATTCCGATATTAATAGCTTGCATAACTGCACCCGATAACTTTCCTCCTGTTGCCAAATAGCCAGAAATAATCGGAGGCATGGTCCAAGGAACCGCAATACCTGCTGGTTTTGCTACCAGTCCTGTCGACATCGCAATATAGGTTGCTACTACCGTCACAAGAGGGGTAATAATAAACGGAATAAGCATCATTGGGTTCATCACCATCGGAAGTCCAAAGATGATCGGCTCATTGATATTAAAAAGAGCTGGTCCTATTCCTAACTTACCAAGCTGCTTCATTTGTTGACTGCGTGCTTTTAAAATCATAGCTACAACTAGAGCTAACGTTGCTCCGCTGCCTCCGATATTGATCCAAATATCAAAGAACTGCTGTGTAAAAATATTGGGTAATGCTTCATGATTAGCAAATGCAATTCGGTTTTCATCCATAGCTCCATACCAAATGGGGGCCATAATTCCACCGACAATATTCGCTCCATGAAGTCCACAAGACCACATGAGCATAATAACAAGTTCGGCAACTAGCGTACCGCCTAAACTGCCGCCTAGCACACCTAAAGGCTTTCCAAGCAATTCTCCAACGATATTATGCAGACTTCCAAAATGCGTTTGTTCTACTAACAAACGTAAAATCCAAATAAATGCTATTACCGTAAAGCCAGGAATAAGAGCAGCAAACGATTTTCCAACAGCAGGAGGAACTCCATCAGGCATCTTGATGACAATATCTTTTTGAATAAACCATCTGTAAATTTCTGTAGAGAGAATCGCGACAATCATGGCTACAAAGAGCCCTTTACTGCCCATTAAAGCAGTTGGAATTCCGCCGTCTACTAAAATAGCTTCTTTGGCTCCACTTGGAAGAAAGGACACTTTATACGGAGTAGCAAGTAAAAAAGCAGCAAGTGAAATTGCCCCTGCGGACAAAGCATCCACCCCATATTTTTCAGCTAACCGATAAGCTATTCCGAAACAAGCAAGCAGCGCCATAATATCGAATGTAGCTCCAACTGGATAGGCCATTTTTGTTGCCCATTCTTTTCCGAAAATTCCTGCCATAAAGTCGTTGTAACCTGGTATCGGTAGATTGGATAAAATTAAAAATACTGAACCGATAATAATGAGCGGCATTGTCAGAACAATACCGTCTCGAAGTGCTTGTAAATGGCGTTGACCCGCCATTTTTCCGGCGATAGGCATTACTTTGTTTTCAAGCATACTATTAAATTTGCTCATGTAGTTCACGCTCCTATTTTGAAACTAGTTGAACCGCAAATTTTAACACTTGTTCTCCATTGCACGTCCCGTAGTGAACAGGATTAATAACGTCAACTGGTACTCCTTTTTCTTCACCTAGCTTTTTAAGCTGCGGCAGCAAGTAGCGCACTTGAGGTCCTAATAAAAGAACATCCGCTTGATCAATATGGTTGCGAACAGAGTCACCAGGGACCGCCCAAATTTTATACTCCGAGCTTTGATCCTGAGCGCTTTTTTCCATTTTTGTTACTAGTAAACTTGTAGACATTCCAGCTGCACAACATAATAGAATATTCATCTGTCATTCCTCCGCTTTTTTATTTTGCTATCTGTTTTGTTGATAGTTTTATCTTAAAATAAAAGCGCTTACATTTATACACAACCTTTTTCCGTTACTAACGGAAAAATTATATTTGAACATTCAGATAAAAAAAGAAGTCCCTCTCTTGGACTTCTTTTTTTATCTAATATTTTTCATAAATACCTCTATAAACTCCTCATAATCCTTACACTTTACTAAACGCTGCACGACCTGCTTATCATCTACAACTTGAACTAATAAACTGTACATTTTTTGCAAATCGCCTTGATTATTCGCTTTCACACTTAAAAGGCAAATAAATTGTACAAGATTTCCTTCCCACATAATCGGTTTTTTCAACGTGCAAATGGCCCAAAACGTCGTATCCGTTTGAGGAACCATAGGATGAGGAATGGCAACGAGATTTCCAAAACTTGTTGGTGATGCTGCTTCTCTTTCAAAAACGGATTCTATAAATTGAGAAGAAGCTAGTCCTAGATGAGTTAATTTCTCTCCTAAGAAATGAAGCACTTCTTCTCTTGTTTGAAATTCTTGCTGTAAATATACTAATTCTTTTTTCGTGTATTCTAACGAAGGCTGCGGTTTGTTCTTCATTAAACATTCAATTTTTTTAAAATCACTGTTTCCTAGAATGGCACTTACTTCTACTACAGGAACAGGAAGATGATCTGGAATTGGAATGGTACTAACAATAAAATCTAAAGAATGCAGTGACATTTGGTGAAGCTTATAATACTGCGTTGTTCCTAAAATAGTCAGATTTAATCCAAACGTAGCCTGCAGCTTATATGATAATAGCTTGGCACTCCCTACTCCCGATGCGCATACAATCAAACAGCGCTTAGGCTGATTGATAATTTTCCGACGTTCAATGGCACCTCCAATATGTAAAGCTAAATAGCCAATTTCTGTTTCATGCATGTCGATTTCAAGGCGATTTTTTAGTACCTTTCCAGCTATAATTCCAGCTTCAAAAGCCAGAGGGTAATGGCTCTTAATCCCTTCAAGCATTGGGTTTCGTAGATTCATTCCATATTTATAGCGGTTGATAGCCGGTTTCAAATGCAAGCTCATACCAAGGATCAGCTCTGAATCTTCACTAATTTCTAAATGAAGCTCCTTTTCAATTGCTTCTAATATAGCCGCTGTTAATTCATAAATATTTGTATCAATAAACTGCTTCACTTCTTTTTCTTCATGATTGCCATTATTGAGCATTTTTGTCCCTAACAAATGAATGGCGATATACGCTGTTTCTGACTTCGGAAAACGAACCTTGAATGCCTTTTCAATTTCTCGTACAATTTCAGCTGCTACTTCATATTCTTTGTGCTCCATAATCTCAAGCAGGTCTTCTGAATACAAAGAGATAAAATTTTCTTCTTGTATTCGCTTACAAGCTATAGCTAAATGAATGATTAAATTGTTTAATCCAATGTCTGAAACCATAATATTGTATCGTTTTATTTGATTTAAAATGTGGGCTTTAATCGTTAAGATTGATTCTTGGGGCAGGATAGATATTTCATTGTGTACCATATCTACTTCTTTATCTTTTCGGTTGAATATGTACTCAGACATACAAAATCTCATTTTCATTTCGTCCCCTTTAGCTTTCAAGCCATAGTTAGGACGTTTTTCTAAAAGGATATCATACTTACACAGCTGTTTTTTAACATCTCTTAAATCGTTTTGAACCGTTGACTTGCTAATATACAACTCGTCTGCTAAATCTTCGAGCTTCAAATATCCGTCTGCTAGCAGCAATCTTTTGATCAAATAATGCACGCGGTCATCAGGAACGGTTGGAATAGACGCTGTATCAAATAATTGATTAGCTGAAAGTTCTTTTAATAGCTGATGAAACTGTTTTTCATCTAAAACGCTAAGTTCATATCCTGTCCCTCGAGCTGATTTAATTTTAGCCCCGTACTGAGACAAAATGTCATCTAGCTGTTTTATATCCGTTCGAATAGTTCGAGAAGATACTTGATTTACTGTTGCCAAATATTCGCTCGTAACGGTTGATAAGGTAGACTGTACGGACATTAGTTCTCTTAATATGACGATCATTCTTGAATTAAGCATGTTTGCTTCTCTCCATTCTCAGAAGATTTCCCCCCTTATAAAACAAATTAAAAGGGCCGGTTATTTTAAACAAAAACAAAAAATACCTAAACAGCAACAAACAGAAACTACCTTTTCTGTCCTTGCAGCTTAGGTTTTGCCTGCTTCATCAGTAACAACCCTAAAACAATAGGAATAAATGTCTTTATTTGTAATCTATCATTCTTTCTCTTTTTTTTCAATTTTAACTAAAGCGTTAGGCTTAGTGGCATTAATAGAATTTATGTGGTCTCTTCATACCGATGTAGCCCCAATACAAACGTACGAATTAAAAAGTCCAGGGTCTCATCAGTGCTTAAAGGCATTCCAAATCCCCCTTTTTGCTCCAAAGAAGCAAATCCATGTAAAATGCTGCGAAGACTTCTAACAGCATGAAGGGCTTCATCTTCTGGAAGATGATACGGTTTCAACACATCCAGCACTAAAAGCACAATGTTATCAGATGCTTTTTGTACTTCTTCATCTTGTATCCTTGGTGCTACCGTTGCTGTTGCTTCGTATATTCCCGGAGACTTTCTTACAAATGAAACGTACGCTTTGCTTAGCTGATAAACAGCGTCTTCTGCAGAAGCATGTTCAACAGCACTTTTTAAAAGATGATATAGCTGCTGCAGTCCACTTAAAGCCAGTTCTTTGCGCAGCTCTTCTAATCCTTTTATATGATTATATAAAGACGGTGGACGAACATCTAATTCTTTGGCTAATGAAGCAATTGTAACAGCATAAAACCCTTCACGATTGGCCAAATTTCCACCTGTTTGAATAACCTTTTTAAAATCTAGTCCCTGTCGTGGCGACATCCCTTCATCCCCTTTTTTCCATTTTCACTTTTGCTTGTTGTATTGCTTTTCCCATCAATTTCAGCGGCCGAGAAAGGAGTCTTCCGTGTCCAACAGCAAGAAGTGACGGGTTTAGTTGATATAGCTTTTCTGCACTTTTAAGTGACAGCTCCTTACTCCACGTTCCAAAAGCGGGAAACGGAAACAGCAGCTTTAACTGACCTGATACCGCAACTCCTCCTCGCACTTGGAAAGAATCTCCCGCAATTAATGCGTTCGTTCTCTGGTCTAAAAAAGACATAGACCCAGGTGTATGTCCAGGTGTAAAAATAGGAGCAAGTGAGCCTATGTAAGACTCTTCTTCAATGAAATGATCAACTTCAGTTGAGATCTTTCCTAGCTTTGGTACTCCTCCACGGATTGGGTTTTGAGGTTCTTCAGAATCGAGTGTTAAATCTCCTGAAAATAATCGATAATCTCTTTGCGACATATAAACAGAAGCATTCGGTAAACTTTTCTTCAAAGTATCAATCGCCCCGATGTGATCTTCATGAGTATGTGTAAAAACAATTCGCGTAATCGGTTTTCCAATTCGATCTGCAGCTTTCAAAATACCTGACGCGCTGTACGGAAGAGCTGCATCAATTAATGTAAGGCTATCTTTCTCTTCAACTAAATAACAATTCACTGGAAAAAAACGAGGCAAAAACGTCAGTTGATACAACATTTTCTCACGAACTATTCTCATTTCCTCATCCCCTATTATCAAAATAAAAACTAATGGTATTAGTTTTTATTTTAACTAATACTATTAGTTTTATCAATCATATAGTGAAAAAACAAAAAAAGTGTGAGACATAACGAAATCAATTGAATCTAAAGACGAACAAATGAGATAAAGAAGCTCGTATAGATCACTTGTTACACTGTCCCCACAAAAAATCCGAACGCGTTTGGTTCTCCATCAAGAATCAAACGCGTTCGGATCTTCCTTTAACTAAACTACTTTTGCCCTAGCCTCTATTAAAATTAAATGTCTTTTCTCTCCCCTGTAGCAGCCACTACAATCGCACTGCCTTTCTTTAACTCTTCTTCATATTTCTTTGTTTCGTCTTTTGATAAGCCTAGTGAAGCCATTTTTGTTCGAAGCTCATCTTCTCTTGTTAAAAATAAACTCGCTGCTGAATGTAAAGGACCTTCTTCAGACAGTCGAATAATATTTGTGTCCGTTACTTCTGTTAAATTTTTAGAACCTTCCTTGTCATAAGTAAACACGTATACTTCATTTTTCTCAAAACCTTTGTCTGCAAATTGATTAATTGCTTCGTTAATATCCGCTCCGCTTTCTACTACTTCAACATGTTTCATTATTTATAACCTCCTGTTTCTATAGCACATCTTTCTTTTATACTTAGCAAAAGAATAAACTTCTTACTACTATATATACCCGTTTTCAGAAAGGGAAACCCGCATTTAACGCTTTGCAGAGAGTTTGAATATCATTCCACATTATCCTTTAATAGGATGTATACCTCTTTTGATTAACTTATTTGAAACAATCATTCAGCTTATTTTCAGCTACCATTCATAAGAAATTCATCTACATTGCTTATTATAAAAAAGGAAAAAGACGCTAATCAGGTACTTTATACGCATAATGAATGTCTGTGTCAGAGTAAGCCGGATATGAATGCAACAATTCATATCCGTTTTTTGTATGAAAGAACCTCTAACAACATTCTGTCCATACGTCTTACAACATACTATAATTCTCTATATTAACTAAAAATTCAGGTTATATAGGAGGTTACAAATGAACAGCCATCCACAGCCACAGTTAAAAAAAGAGTTAAAGATCCGGCATATCACCATGATTTCTCTTGGAGGAATTATCGGGGCTGGATTGTTTATCGGAAGCGGATCACTCATTAACACCGCTGGACCGGGATCTATTTTTTCGTACGCGTTTGCTGGTTTACTCGTTATTTTAGTCATGCGAATGCTTGGAGAAATGTCTACTGCAAATCCTTCCAGCGGTTCTTTTTCCACTTATGCAAAAGAGGCATTAGGCCCTTGGGCAGGCTACACGATTGGCTGGCTCTACTGGTTTTTCTGGGTTATCGTTATTGCTGTTGAAGCTATTGCAGGTGCAAATATTATTCAATACTGGTTCCCGTCTTTGCCGTCTTGGGGAGTAAGCCTGGCTCTTACTTTTTTATTAACGATGACCAATCTGTACTCTGTTAAATCTTTCGGAGAATTTGAATATTGGTTTTCCCTCATTAAAGTCGTCAGTATCGTTCTTTTTTTACTTTTAGGTATAGCTATTATTTGTGGATTCATTCCAGGAATTGATTCTCCCGGCACTTCCAACCTTTTGCACAAAGGCGGCTTTTTACCGAATGGAATTAGCTCTGTATTTTTAGGAATTGCCCTTGTCATGTTCTCCTTTATGGGAACAGAAATTGTCGCAACCGCAGCAGGTGAATCGTCTCAGCCTGAAAAAGCCATTACCATCGCGACCAATACCGTTATTTATCGCATTTTGTTTTTCTATTTAGGCTCTATTTTTATTTTAGTAACGGTTCTTCCGTGGAATTCGTCAAGCCTAATGAAAAGCCCATTTGTATCTATTCTTGAATTAGTAAATGTACCGGCCGCAGCTCAAATTATGAACTTTATTATTTTAACAGCCGTTCTTTCCTGTCTGAATTCTGGTCTGTATACAAGTTCTCGCATGCTGTTTTCCATGTCTCAAAACGGCGATGCGCCAAAAAGTTTTTCAAAATTAAATAAAAAAGGCGTGCCAGTTAGTGCGATATTAGCATGTACAGTTATCTCGTACATTAGCGTTATCTTTAACTACATTTCACCGGACAAAATCTTTTTGTTTTTAGTGAATGCATCAGGCGGCGTAGCGCTTCTTGTATATCTTGTTATTGCATTTTCACAGATTAAAATGAGAAAAAAATATGAAAAAGAAAATCCTGAAGCATTAAAAATTAAAATGTGGTTATTTCCTTACTTAACTTACGCTACAATCCTTGCCATCACTAGTATTTTTATTGCCATGGCATTTATTGATTCATTACGTTCTCAGTTCTTCTTAACTCTTTTAATTGCTGTACTCGTCGTAGGTTCTTTTTTCTTTCAGCGTACAAAAGTGACGAGCGGCTTAGCAGCAAAAGAAAATACATCAAAATAAAAGAGGTTGAGACATAACTAAATGAATCCAACCTAAAGATGAACAAATGAGATAGATGAGCTGGACTGCTTATTACACCGCAATTGATTTCCGTGCAAGGCTTCGCTTTCCGCGGGCGGCCGCTGAGCCTCCTCGTCGCTTGTGCTCCTGCGGGGTCTCATCTGTTCCGCTGTTCCCGCAGAAGTCTTCGCCTTGCCCTCCAATCACCTGCTAGAAGGAACGAAACAGATGAAACTATATTCACCATCAAAAAAAACGAACCACGAATCAAACATATTGATTAATGGTTCGTTTTTCACTTGGACTAAAATGCTTTTGTCCCAGCCTCTTTTTATTTAAGGAGATAAATCTCCTACAATTTTTGTTCCGTGTAATTCAGCTGCTTTTGTTTCTTTCATAACCCGCTCTGCGTTGCCTTCATGAATTCCTCCGCCGGGCAAAATAATAATACGTTCATTAGCATATGTGATCAATTCTCGGATCATATGCAGATTTTGCAAAGCAGATCCTTTCCCTCCTTTGGTCAAAATACGGTCTGCTCCCAATTCACTAAGTATATCAATGGCTTTGTATTTATCTTTAATCTCATCAAATGCCATATGAAACGTAACGCTTAAAGGATGAGCTTCTGCTATTAACTCTTTAGTGCGTCCGTAATCGATTTCAGCTTCTTCTGTTAAAATGCCAAATACTACTCCGTTTACTCCAAGGTCTTTACATGCTTTAACGTCTTTTTTCATAATTTGAAATTCTGCTTCGGAATATATAAAATCACCGCTTCTTGGGCGAATAATCACGTTGATATCTGTATCAAGATGTTCGCTTGCATATTGAATGGTGCCGTAACTTGGCGTAGTGCCTCCTTGACTGAGATTGTCACATAATTCAATGCGGCCTGCTCCTAGCTTCTCTGCTTTTTTTGCCTGCTCATACCCTTCTACACACGCTTCTTTTATGTACTTCATACTCTCAACTCCTTTATTGGCTGTATAAATAAAGCCCATCTTTAAAAAGATGGACTTCCCTCTGCTATTTAATCGCTTTATGAACTTTTAATTTCTTTCCTTTAATTGTCTTGTTCTTCATTGCTTGTAACACTTTGGTACCTTTTCCATTCAGAATCTCCACATAAGAGACGTTTTCTTGAATCGTAATAATTCCAATATCGTCCGCGGTTACTCCGTCTAATTTCGCAATTGTTCCTACAAAATCGACCGCTCGAATTTTCTTTTTCTTTCCTCCGTTAAAATACAGCTTCATAATGTCTTTATTTAATGACTCGCTTTTATCTTTTTTAACTTCTGGACGCTCATTAATTTTTTCAGTAAAAGCGGATGCTGCCTGCTGTACTTCTTCTTTAGAAGGAGGAGTAGATGTTGGAATTGAAAAGCCGATATATTCCTCAATTTCCGATAGCATTCTCTTTTCATAAGGCGTTACAAATGTGATAGCCTTCCCTTTTTTACCGGCACGTCCCGTTCTTCCTGTACGGTGAACGTAGCTTTCTTTTTCTAACGGAAGATCGTAGTTAATAACGTGTGTGATATTATCAATATCAATTCCTCTCGCAGCTACATCTGTCGCCACTAAATAGCGGAATTTACCTTTTTTGAAATCATTCATAACCTCAAAACGGTCTTCTTGCACCATTGCCCCGTGAATTTTATCACAAGGATACCCAAAATCATCTAAATCATCTAACAGCGTATTTACCTGCTCTTGCGTGCGGCAAAAAATGATGCAGCTGTCAGGGTTTTCTACTGTGGTTACGTCTTTCAGCAGTTCAAATTTACGTTCGTTTTCTACTGATATAACAGAATGGTCAATCGTACTTGTCGTTAATCCATTTGCTTTGATTTCAACATCAACCGGCTTTTTCATATACTTGCGAGAAAGCTCTTCAATATCTTCAGGAAGCGTAGCGGAGAAAAGCATCGTTACACGCTCACTAGGAAGATGTTGAATAATTGCTTCTACTTGGTCAATAAAACCCATATTTAGCATTTCATCTGCTTCATCAATAACCAAATAACGAATTTTCTCTAATGCAAGCGTTTCTTTTTCTATATGATCAAGCACTCGTCCAGGCGTACCTACAACAATATGTGTTTTTTGCTTTAACTCTACTTTTTGCTTGGCAAATGGTGATTTTCCGTAGACAGCTGCTGCTTTAATTCGCTTAAAACGGCCGATATTAGTAATATCTTCTTTTACCTGTGCAGCCAGCTCTCGTGTCGGTGTTAACACTAAGGCCTGGGGCTTATTTTCTTCCCAATTAACTAATTCACACAGTGGAATACCAAAGGAAGCCGTTTTTCCACTTCCTGTTTGAGACTTCACGACCACATCTCTTTCTTCTAGCGCGATGGGAAGCACCTTGCTTTGTACTTCCGTGGGATGATTGTATTGCAGGCTAGAAAGCGCCTTAGCTACCTTGTCACTAAGACCATATTGACTAAAACTTCTTTGATTCATTTTGTACCCTCATTTATTTTAAATTAGTGATTATCTTTATCATGACCTGATGCACTATGTTTCATTATACTTTAATTCTTCTATACGCGCTCAAGATTTAATATAGCATTGATTTGTCAAACAAAAGAGAAAAGCCGCTCTCTTATTAATAAGAAAACGGCTTTGGTATGAGCGATGAGGGATTCGAACCCCCGACCCCATCCCTGTCAAGGATGTATTCTCCCACTGAACTAATCGCTCGTGATATGTATTGACTTTATTATAGAAAGAGTTATCCAATTTTGTCAACTATTTTTCCACAGTTCCCAAGTTGGAAGGATCGTCTTTACTTTTGATAAAATAAAAATATGCCATAAAGGAGCGTGACGGGATGAAAGCGCATATTGAATTTTATTTTGATTTTGTCTGTCCACTATGTTTTCTAGCCATTAAGCCTTTAAGAGAAGTCATTAAAGAACAAAAAGCTGAGATTGAATGGAAGCCTTTTGAACTTTGTCCTGAGCCAGCCCAGCAGATGGAGCAAATAGAAGATTTTTTAGAGAGACCTTGGAATCAATCGATAGCTCCCTTAGCACAACAGCTGCACGTAGAAATAAATATGCCGGACATGCCTCCAGTCCCGCGCACTCATTTAGCACATGAAGGCTTTCATTTTGCTAAAAAACATGGTCAAGAAATTGCCTATGTAGATGCTGTTTTTAAAGCTTATTGGGAAGAGGAAAAAGATATTAGCCAGATTGAAGTCTTAGCAGAAATCGCTGATTCCTTGCATTTAGATCAAGAAATATTTACACGTATCTTAAAAGACCGGACGTTCGAACAAGTTCATAAAGATAGCTTAGTTCATGCGTATGAAGATGCTCATGTAACGAAAGTACCAACTTTAAAAATTGGCAGCCGTGTATTTCAAGGATTCGCTTCCAAAGAGACACTCGAAAAAGCGCTGTTCCATGAACGTTCTGCTAAAGACAGAGAGAAATGATTTACTAAGAGGTGTATTTGATGAATATTAATTATTATTTTAGTCGGTTTTTAGCTAAGAAACCGGATAGCCCAACGTATGAAAGCTTAGCTGCTTTACAGAACAAACACATGCTTCATGTTCCTTTTGAGAACTTAGATGTTCTGTCTCAAACCCCTATCATAATTGATTTAGAACGAATTTTTCAAAAAGTAATTGTAAATTTGCGTGGAGGATTTTGCTACGAATTAAACGGTCTATTTGGCTGGCTGTTAAAAGAAAGCGGATATGAAGTCTCTTACGTTTCAGCTACCGTCAAAAAACCCGACGGCACGTGGACCATTGAAGGAAGTCACGCTACAAACCTTGTGATAGTTGAAAATCAATCTTACATCGTAGACGTTGGATTCGGAGATTCTGTGCGCAAACCAATGCCTCTAAATGGCGAAGTAGTAAGAGATGTAAGCGGCTCTTATCGTATGACAAACGTTGCTGAGCATATGTATGATTTGCAGCGATGGGAAGATGATGTATGGAAAACGCTGTACCGTGTGTCTACGCTTCCTAAGAAACTGACTGACTTTACTCCCATGTGTGAGTTCAATCAAACGTCAGCCGATTCTCCGTTTGTACACAAACGTCTTGTTACGATCGCAACCCCTACAGGGCGCATTACCCTCTCTGGTGAAACGCTAACTGTAACAGATGGAGAAAAAAAGACGAAAAGGAACGTTTCAGAAGAAGAAATACCTGATATTTTACAAAATCATTTTTATATTATTAAAGGATTTTATTAATATCTCCTTACACGAAAAACCGGCCTCTTATGGGGCCGGTTTTTGTACAGGAGTAATCATCCTGTTTTCTACAGGCGACTTTAAAATAATTGAGGTATTCACATTTCCATAAGGAATCAGTTCATCCACTAGCATTCTAAGTCCATCCATTCCAGACACGGCTGCTTTGATAAAGTAAGAAACCGGTCCAGTTACGCGATGACATTCAAGCACGTCTTCATTTTGCTCAATAAAGTCTTCAAATTCCTCCGGTTTTCTTTTTAATTCGCTTACTTGAATAAACAGCTGTGTATCTCTTCCTAAAGCTTTCGGAGACACCGTAGCGCTAAAACGCTGGATCACTCCTCGTTCCTGAAGACGCTGAAGTCTTTCTGATACGCTTGGACGGCTAAGAGCCAGCTTTTTTGATAAATCACTAATCGTCATACGTCCGTCCCTTTGCAAAATAGACAATAGTTGTGCATCGATTTGATCCATACAAACCTTTCCTTTCAAAATGAATATAATAAATAAAATCTTTATTCAAGTTGATAACAGAACAAGTATTATTTCCTTCATTTATACATGTGTTTTCTTTATTTAATATCCTATCATTAAAGTAGATGATTGAAAATGAAAATTCCGAAAAAACAAACAAAGGGGTTTATTTATGAAAAAAGTTTTATGGATTATTCTTGGATGTACGATTGCAAGTATTGGTGTTCTTATCTTGCGGCACTCTCACGTAGTGACGGGGGGAACAGCTGGTCTGTCTCTTAGCTTGTCATATGCCCTTCCCTTATCGTTTGCGGTGATCTTTTTTCTCATTAATATTCCTTTTTATCTCTTTTCCTTCTTTCAAATGGGATGGAAATTTACCGCCACAACTATAGGATCAGTGTCTTTGCTATCGCTTCTCACTTCACTCGATCACTTGCTTCCTTCTTTTACACTTCCCAGCCTGATGGGTGCTGTTACGGGCGGACTAATTGCCGGCCTTGGCTTATCCATTTTATTTATGAACGGAGCTTCTCTCGGCGGTGCTAATATTCTAGCGTTATTCGCACAGCGAAAATTCGGCTGGGATCCTGGAAAAGTGAATTTTTCATTTGATTTCCTTGTCGTGCTGTCGAGCATGTATTCAATTGGACTTTCAAAAGGAATTTTCTCTGTTATATCCATTGCGATTACAGGTTTTGTCATCAGCTACTTCAAGCAAAAAATTGCTTTACACAATCAACCGACATCCGCTTCTGCCACACAGCCTTTAGATAATGCGCTTTCTAAATAAAAACCACGATTTAGCTGTGGCTAAATCGTGGTTTTTATTTACATTTTTTCTACTTTTATAAAATCAAATTGGGCTTCATACCCTGCTCCTTGAGGACTGCAGGCATAAATACCAACTTGAACAGGTTCTTTGGTTGAGTTCAATAAGTGAGCGAGTCGGAGCTGAGTCCAAGAATCTCCATCACTTGAATAACAAACGGTGTAATCATCGTTTTTACGCTGAATTTTAAAATAAAGCGCTGATTTGTTTTGAGTAAAATTTTGACTGGACCAATCTGAGAAGCCATGGTTGGTTACGACTGCTCCTAATTGGTTAGGACCATCGGGATTGTATTCAACTGACGTTTTGATCCACGTATCTTTTGATACACGAATCATGAGACCTGCTTGATCGTAGCGATTAACTGGATATGTATGCACCTTTGTCATGATTTCAAAGTCGCCTTCTACTTCACGGTAAAGAAAGTGTCCATTGTCCGCTTCAAAGCCATAATGAGTACGCTGCCAAAAATCCGTTTTAGCGTCTGTTTTAATCACTAATCGATTCGTTTCTGTGTCAATTTGAAATTGAGCTGGTGGACAATACCAAGAAACGTCTGAATCTAATTTTCCTTCTGAAAAGTTTGTGAAAAATACTAGTTGATTACTCACTCTCTGTCATTCCCTTCTTAGAAGCTATTATTCTTCTATTTCTATTTTGCCATAATTTAACGAATAAATAAAATATTTTGATTATTTTTCTTGTAAATTCTTTTCTTTCATAAAAAAATAAGACTCTTTTACATAGAGTAAAAGAGTCTTATTTTTAAATTAATGCATTTAGAATAAGTGCTCCTGCAAAAGCAATAAAGGATAGAAGCGTTTCCAGAACGGTCCATGTTTTGAACGTTTCTTTCACTGTTAATCCTAAATACTCCTTCACCATCCAGAAGCCAGCATCATTAACGTGAGAGAACATTAGTGAACCCGCACCCGTAACGATAACAAGCAGTTCTAAGTTAACACCGGACATGTGCTCAATGATTGGTGAGACAATACCAGCCGCTGTTGTTAATGCAACTGTTGCTGAACCTGTAGCAATACGGATTAATCCAGCAATTAAAAATGCAAGCACAAGTGGTGATAGAGATAGATGTTCAGACATTTGACCAATCGTTGTACCTACTCCGCTATCGATTAATACTTGTTTGAAGCCACCCCCTGCACCAATAATTAAGACAATAGATCCTACAGGAAGCAAACATTCTTCCGTTAGTTTTTTAATCACATCTTTTGTCATACCTTGACGTTTTCCAAGCAGGTAAAACGCTGCAAAACAAGCAATTAAAAGTGCAATTAATGGACTTCCTATTAATTCTACAAACTTCACTACGCCGCTTGGCAATCCGTTAATAACAGGTGCTATAGCTGCTAAGACCATTAATAGAACGGGCAGTAAAATGACAAAGAATGAAACGCCTGTACCAGGAAGATCTTTTGATGTTGTCGTAATACGAATTAGATCAGGTTCTCCTTCTGGAATCACTCGTTTGTGAATCCATTTTGCAAAAACTGGTCCAGCGATAACTGCAGCTGGAATTGAAATGATTAATGCGTATAAAAGCACTTTCCCCGTATTTGCTCCGTAAATACTAATAGCTGCCATCGCTCCTGGATGAGGAGGAACGAGACCGTGAACAATTGATAATCCTGCAATAACCGGCAGAGCAATCAATAATATATTTTGTTTTGTCGTTTTATGAATGGAAATAACTAAAGGCAGTAGAATTAAAATTCCTACTTCGAAGAAAACAGGAATACCAATAATGAAACCTGCTACTAGCATCGCCCATGGCAGTCTTTTCACACCGAATATTCTTACGAAATAATCCGCTACCTGCATGCCGGCACCTGAATCGGCCATCAGCTTACCTAGAATTGTTCCCAACGCTAAAATTCCTACTAAGTGGCCTAAAACACCGCCCACTCCCGTTTCGTAAGCGCCAACAATTTTATCCATTGATAACCCAGAAGCAATTGCCAAAAACAAACTCGCAACCGTTAAACTAATAAACGCATGCCATTTAAAAACTGAAACACCTACAATAACAATAACAATTGCGGCAACTGTAATAGCTAATAAGTATGCATCCATCTTGCTTTCCACCTTCCCTTTAAGTAAACGCTTTCTCTATGTAGCAAAAAAGCTCTACACCCTGTGAATTTTTTAAAAAATAAGTTCCAATTATCGAAATCGTTTACATCAATTATTTTAGAAAACGATTTCATTTTTTTATTACTTAAATTATATGAAAAAAAAATTCTTAAATCAACAAAAAAACTCAAAAAAATTTTATCAATTTTCTTCCATACAATTTTAACACATAAAAAAATCCAATCATGTTAATGATTGGATTCATCTTATTTATTTGGTGATGGTTGGATCAGCCGTTTGACTGTCAATAATCGGTTTTTCGCTTGTTTTTAACGTTATTTCTTCATATTCCCCCGGCGCTAATACGCTTTTATCTCCTCTCATGAGATACGTGTAAACGATGATAGAAATGAATAGACCAAATGTCCAGGCATTATCCCATAAAAAGCGCAGTCCAGGAATCAGTAAACCTAAAACGGGTATGGCCACGCCAATTACTAATGCATAAATACCGTTTTTATTAAAACCTGTTGAATAACTGTAGCGACCGTTTACCTCATATAAATCCTTTAATGCCATCTGTCTCCTTCTTACAAGCCAGTAGTCAGCAATGGCGATGCCGTCTATAGGGCCAAGCAGCGCTCCGTATGTTCCAAGCCAGCCGAAAATATAGTTCCCGAAATTAGACATGATGTACCATGGCTGAAGTAAAATAGCAAAAATACCGGTCACTAGCGCCCCCATCGCAAACGTGATTTTCTTTGGATTCAGATTCTCAATTGCACGAGCTGGCGCGACGATATTTGCTCCCACATTAATCGTTAAAGAAGAAAGCACGATAACGATTGTTCCTAAGAAAATGATAAACGGAGGGAATTTAGCTACTAAGGCCACTGGATCCCAAATAGCTTCTCCAAATATAACGATTGTTGCTGAGGTAACAGCAATCCCAATAAATGAAAAAATACTCATTGTCAACGGTAAAGAGAAGGTTTGTGCAACCATTTGAGATTTCTGACTTCTAGCATATCGACAGAAATCCGGAATGTTCAAAGCGAGCGTCGCCCAAAATGCAATAACTCCCGTTAAAGCTGGGAAAAATACGGCTAGAAATTCTCTGGTTGATGTAAATTTAGAAGGCGTAGATAAAATGGGGCCCCACCCTCCCGAGTTTGTATAAGCCCATATAAAAAGAATAATAGCTGAAATGCCAATAACCGGAGCAGCAATCGCTCCTAACACTTTAATCGCTTGCGGTCCTTTATATGCTACTCCTACATTTAAAAGCCAAAAAAGAGCAAATACAATGGCTGTATGACCAGCTAAACCGTTCCAAGACGAAAACGAAGCGCTTAGGAGCGTATCAATTGCTTCCGTTCCAATCCATGTATTAATTCCAAACCACCCAGCAGCCACAATGGCCCTAGCCAGTGCTGGGATATGTGCTCCTTTATCTCCAAACCACAGGCGGGCAAATACTGGATAAGGAATGCCAAACTTGGTTCCAGCGTGAGAATTAAGCAAAATAGGAATAAGAACAATAACATTTCCTAAAAAGATTGTACCAATTGCTTGCCACCAGTTCATTCCAAGCGTCATCATTCCGCTCGCCATTGTGTAAGCTGGAATACACAGACACATCCCAATCCAAAGCGTGGCAAAGTTAACTCCTTTCCAAGAATGCTCTTTCATCGTAGTCGGACGTAAATCCTCATTCCAAAGGTCACTGCCGCTCAGCTGGTTGTGCGTCTCATCTGTGAGCGTCACAATTCCATCTTGCTCAATTTGTGTTTTCATCCATAAAACCCCTTTTCATAAAATAAGTTCATTCCAAAAAACAAATTTTGTTTGAATTTTCTGAAATATAAAGGCGTTTGTGACGATTCCTTCTAGTATGTGATAAATACTAACGTTATCCCTTATTATATTTAATGCGAAACGGGGATACACTGGACAAATTGTAACATTATTTGAGGGAACTTTTATATATTGTGTAGTGTCAACTCTTTTTGTTGTTAGATAACCTAACACACAAAAAATCATCGCTTGAAAACTTCAAGCGATGATTTTTGAACTTAATGTACATATTTTTTTTGAAAAGCCGTAATGCTTTCGTATTCTTCTTTAAATAAGCGAGCCAAACGAATATAGATAGCCGTTAACTCTTTATATACTTCACTGTTTTCTTTGATTGGATAATGATGATTAGTCGCTCCAACCATATCAGAAACAACGTTTAATGAGTCAACTTCGCCAAGGCTATATAAGCCAAGGATAACTGCTCCTAGACATGAACTTTCAAAACTTTCCGGCACGGATACTTCTTGGTTAAAAATATCTGCCATCATTTGACGCCAAAGTGCGGAACGTGCAAATCCGCCTGTTGCCTGAATTTTTGTAGGCTCTCCAATTAACTCTTCAAGTGCCAATAATACTGTATACAAGTTAAAAATAACGCCTTCTAATACAGCACGAATCATATGTTCTTTTTTATGATGCAAACCTAGGCCAAAGAATGAACCTTTAGCATTTGCATCCCAAAGCGGCGCACGCTCTCCTGAAAGGTATGGATGAAACAATAAGCCGTCCGCTCCCGGTTTCACTAAAGCCGCAATATCCGTTAATACTTCATACGGATCTTTTCCAAGGCGTTTAGCTGTTTCTACTTCAGACGCTCCAAACTGATCGCGAGCCCATCTGAAAATCATACCTCCGTTATTTACTGGGCCGCCAATTACCCAGTGGTCTTCTGTCAACGCATAACAGAAAATACGACCTTTGGGATCGACTACTGGCTTGTCAGTCACTGCTCGAATAGCTCCGCTTGTCCCGATTGTCACAGCAACAACGCCTGGTTCAATTGCATTTACGCCTAAATTTGATAATACACCGTCACTTGCACCTACAATAAAGGGCGTATCCGGAAGTAAATGCATGTCAACTGCAAGCTCTGGGTTTAACCCTTTTAACTGATGCATTGTTGAAACAGGAGTAGATAACTGATCGGTTGTAACACCTGCTACTTTAAGTGCTTCTTCATCCCACGCAAGATTTTTCAGATTAAACAAACCCGTTGCTGATGCAATCGAATAGTCGATAACATATTCGTTAAACAACTTAAAGAATACATATTCTTTAATCGAAATAAACTTATGCGTTCCCTTCACTAATTCAGGCTGTTCATTAGAAAGCCATGTTAGCTTGGAAAGCGGCGACATCGGATGAATAGGCGTACCCGTACGCAAATAAATCTCATGACCATTGTATTCATTTTTAATTTTTTCCGTCCATTCTGCACTTCTATTATCCGCCCACGTGATACATTTTGTCAGCGGTTTTCCCTGCTGATCAACGGCAATAACACTGTGCATAGCTGAGCTGAATGAAACGCATAAAATATCCTCAGGTTTTACATCGCTCGTTTTTACAACCGTTTGAATTGTACGTACAACTGCTTGGAAAATTTCTTCAGGATCTTGCTCAGCCATCGCGGGCGTCGGCGAGTATAATGGATACTCAATCCCATGATTCGCAATGACTGTACCGTCTACTGAAAACAATACAGACTTTGTACTCGTTGTTCCGATATCTACACCTATTGCATATTTTTTGCTCATGCTGCTGTCCCCCTACTTTACTACTTTACTTATTTACAACACCGTGACCGCCGAATTCATTTCGAAGTGCTGCTACAACTTTTCCTGTAAATGTATCTTCCTCTAATGAACGATAGCGCATCATTAGCGATAAAGCAATAACAGGAGTTGCCGTTTGAAGATCAAGAGCAGTCTCTACGGTCCATTTCCCTTCACCAGAAGACTGCATGACTCCTTTAATACTATCTAGTTTAGGATCTTTTGAAAACGCATTTTCCGTTAGTTCCATTAACCAAGAACGAACAACAGATCCGTTATTCCAAACGCGCGCTACGGCTTCATAGTCGAAATCAAACTGACTTTTTTCCAGAACTTCAAACCCTTCAGCAATGGATTGCATCATTCCATATTCTACACCATTGTGAACCATTTTTAAAAAGTGACCGCTTCCGCTTTTACCTGCGTACATAAATCCATTTTCTACGCAAATATCATTAAAAATCGGTTCAATTGTACGGAATACTTCCGCATCTCCACCGATCATTGTACACGCTCCGTTTCTTGCGCCTTCCATTCCGCCGCTTGTCCCTACATCAAAGAAGTAAATACCTTTTTCCTGAAGATCTTGAGCACGTCGAACAGATTCTTTATAATTAGAGTTTCCTCCATCTATTATAATATCTCCTTCTGACAGAAGTTCTTTTAGTTCTGTAATAACATTTTCCGTTACTTCTCCAGCTGGAACCATAATCCATACAACTTTAGGTGAAGGGGGCAGTTCATTGACTAACTCTTCAACAGTAAAGGCACCATTTGCTCCTTCATTTGAAAGTTTTTCTACCGCTTCTTTATTTACATCATAAGCTACTACTTCATGATGGTTGTCCATTAAATTTAATGATAAATTATATCCCATTTTTCCTAAACCGATTAATCCAATTTTCATTTTACAAACTCCCTTTGAAAAAAAATTTCACATTACCTCCATTATACGAATTATTTTTCATTTTGCAATCGTTTACAAGAAAATTTTTTTCACTCATATTTTTGTGCTATACTCTTTTTACTACTAAATTCGTGGAAAGGAACATCAGTTATGACGCAAAATTGCTTAGGAAAAATTCGTTCTCACTATGCTAGATTCAGTGAAAAAGAGAAAAAAATAGCAAATTATATTTTAGAACAGCCGGAACAAATTATTCACAGTACCATTAACGAAGTGGCAGACGATTTAAATGTAGCTGATGCAACAGTCTTTCGCTTTTGTAAACGAATTGGCTTCAAGGGCTATCAAGCGATGAAAATAGCGCTGGCTGCTGAAATTATGACGCCTATTCAGCAGATTCACGAGGAAATTGCTGAAACGGATAATGAAAAAACGATTGCTGAAAAAATCTTTCGCTCCAATGTGCGAACGCTTGAAAATACATTACAAATACTAGAAAGCAACGCTATTGAAAAAGCCGTTAAACTTCTTATGAAGGCGGATAAAGTTCAGTTTTATGGCACGGGCGGTTCTTCCGTAGTGGCTATGGATGCTTTTCATAAATTTGTTCGAACAGGAATTAAAACGTTTGCATTTATTGATTCCCACTTCCAGCTTATGTCCGCTTCTCAATTAACAAAACAGGATGTAGCGGTAGTGATTTCTCATTCTGGAACAAATAAAGACACGATGAACATTTTAAATACAGCAAAAGCGAACGGTGCCAAAACGATCGGTATTACGGGTTTTCCAAAATCTCCATTAAGCCAAAATGTCGATGTTTCTCTTTATACGAGTTCAGAAGAAACAGAATATCGATCTGAAGCTCTTGCCTCGAGAATTGGACAGCTAAGCCTCATTGATGCTTTGTACGTTAATGTAATGATTGCGAATAAAGATGCCTCTAAACACTCGCTTGAAAAAGTACGCGATGCCATTGCTGAAACTAGAATTTAATGTTTCGCCCTTATATATTCTTCAACTATAACACCAAACAGAGCATAGAATATATGCTCTGTTTAGTGCAGTTCTTCGCTTAAAATTTTCAGGTTTTAATTCTCATTTAACATTTTCTAAGTTACTACATATGATAAAGCACAACTTTTAAAAAGTAGGTGAAGTGTGTATGGATATTATCTATCGCACTGCAAAACTAGATGATTATACAGAAGTAAATAAAATATTAGGGGAATCACTAGAACTCCACGCAAATGCGCTTCCTTCTATGTTTGATAATCAAATGGCTGTTTTATCTCCGGAACAATATCAAGCTACTCTTTATTATGCAACCATTGATATTCTTGTAGCTCAATATCGAAATCAAATTATTGGGGCGTCTGTTGTTGAATTAAAATATAACCCTCCCACCACATTAGCTCCTCTTTCCTACACAGCGTACATCCAATATTTTGGCGTTAAGAAAGGCTTTCAAAATTATGGCGTCGGAAAAGGTCTTTTTTCTGCTACAAAACAGTGGGCTGTACAAAAAGGAGCAAATGACCTCCAGCTTACCGTATGGGCATTTAACGAGAAAGCACGTGCTTTTTATGAAAGTCTGGGGCTGAAAAACTTAAGCTACCTTATGACTACTTCACTACAGCCATAAATCGTTCTATTAACGGAGACTAGACACGTAGGTGATACGTGCCTAGTCTCCGTTATTCAAATAAAAGACTAAATCATTTCGACGCGTTAATTTACGCAGCTTATATACATACTAAAAGAAGTTTATTACGTAGCCGGATTGCCTTCTTGCAGCTGTTCTTGTTCATCACGCTGACGGTGAGCTAAACGACTTGCCGCACTAGAAGCTACGCTCGCTACTAAATCATCTAAAAAGGTATTAACTCCTTTTTCTTTTTTACAGTCCAGCTTTTCAATAATGCCTACTTTTACTTTATCTAAATAGCCAAAGGTCGTCACAGCGATACTGCCATAGGTTAAAACGGCACCTAGAGCAATCGTTTCGTCAACACCAAACAACCCTTCGTCTTGTTCTACAATACTTTGAAGAGGTTCTGATAATTTATTTTGCTCAGCTAACTTATCAAGTTCGATTCCAACTAGAAGCGCATGCTGAATTTCTCTCTTTTGCAGTACTCTTTCTACGCTTTCAGCGCATTCCTGAATGGTTAGAGCTGGATGATAAGGAAGCTGTAAATCATACACAATTTCAGCAATATCCAAAACTGTTACGCCACGCTCTTCTAGCAAATCAAATGTTGCCTTTGCTACTTCTTTGCTCGTTGGGATTTTTTTCGCTGTCATGTCTCTCTCTCCTTTTCAAGTTGTTGTCTCTCTTTATATTAAATTCGATGAGAGGAGCTAAAAACCTTTTTTGTTTCATCCACCTGAATTCATAAACTCGTCACATATCTCTTTAGGCGCTCATTACATTTACTTGCTATAATGAAATTATCTAATCAGGAGGTTTGTCTACTGTGGAAGAAAAACAAAGTAAATTTAGCAGAGGCTTATTATTATTTTTCATTGGCGCAACAGCCCTTTTCTTTATCGTCTTAATCGTTCTGTTTCTCATGTCTACTTTTGGAAAAAGCGAAAAAGAAGCCGTAGCTCTGCTAGCAGGGAATCACTACGCTATCGCTAAGGAAGAGAATTCATATACTCTTTATGATCAAAAAGAAAACAAGCCTATTTTAGAAGATGTAAACGGCTATTTCGGTGCTCGCAATATCCGAAGTTATGTAAAAAATGACACAGAATTGGTTTCTATTGATGAAAAAGAAGAGGAATATACGAAGAAGCCGCTAGAAAAAGCCAGCCAAGCAGAAAAAGCTATGTTTAAAAAAATGAAAAAATTAGATTAACCAAAAGCGCTTCAGTCGATTTTGAAGCGCTTTTTTAATGATGCATGCCTCTTTCTCGTCATTCGCTAAAAAAATCGTTACAATAAAATAAAGAACGGTTATTAGAAAATGTGTTACAATAAAGGTAACGCTTTCATTCAAATGCATAGGAGTCGATTATTCATGTCAGAAAGTAAGCGGAAGTTAGAAGAAATTTCTTTTTATAGTGACGCGCTGCAAGAAGATGTCACGTTACTAGTCTATTTGCCGTCAAACTATTCTACGCTCTATAAG
This sequence comes from Priestia sp. YIM B13551, assembly GCF_042787905.1. Lineage (NCBI taxonomy): Bacteria > Bacillati > Bacillota > Bacilli > Caryophanales > Bacillaceae > Priestia > Priestia sp. YIM B13551. The sequence goes on along the minus strand of NZ_JBHZOX010000003.1, from coordinate 129,224 downwards.
TATTCCTTACTTATTGCCCAAGACGGAAAAGATTATGTTATGTACGGACGGACACCTCGTTTAATTGATGATTTAATGAACGAGTCGGAAATCGATCGTACTATTTTTGTTGGAATTCCATATAAAAGTGTGGAAGACAGACGCGATAAGTATCATCCAGAAGGAAATCAAGTAGATGCGTACATTCGCTTTTTAGCACATGAACTTGTGCCATTTTTGGATAAAACATATCCTACATATCAAATGGGAAAATCGCGTGTTCTAATTGGTGATTCGCTTGCTGCTACAGTTTCCCTGCTGACGGCAATTGCGTATCCTCACACGTTCGGGAAAGTAATTATGCATTCTCCTTTCGTGAACGATGCTGTATTACAAACGGTCAACTCATTTGCTTCTCCTTCACTTCTGGATTTGTATCATGTTATTGGAACTGAAGAAACGGATGTAAAAACAACACAAGATGGTATATTGAATTTTATTGAGCCTAACCGCCTGTTGCACGAACAAATGAAGCAGCGTGGATATTCTGTTTTCTACGAAGAATTTAATGGAAATCATACGTGGAAATACTGGCAAAAAGACGTAAAGCGTTCGCTTCAATATATGCTGAAGTAGAAAGATATCATATTTTTTGAAAATTTGTTATAATAAGCTCGCTTTATACATATTTTATGATCTTACTTTGGAGGGATTTTTTATGAAATTTGGCGTTGTACTTTTTCCATCTAAAAAATTGCAAGATGTAGCGAATTCTTATCGAAAGCGCTATGATTCTCACTATTCATTAATTCCGCCTCATCTTACATTAAAAGAAGTCTTTGAAGCTACAGAAGACCAAATTGATGAAATTGCGGCTAACTTGCGTAAAATTGCCGAAGAAACAAATCCATTTACATTAAATGTAACGAAAGTAAGCTCATTTTCACCAGCCAATAACGTTATTTACTTAAAAGTGGAACAAAAACCAGAACTGACGTCACTTTACAATAAACTTCATGAAGGCAATCTCGAACAGCCAACCGAGTATTCATTTATTCCGCACATCACTATTGGTCAACGCCTTTCAGATGATGAGCACTTAGATGTGTATAGCCAGTTGAAGCTTGTAGATGTCGCTCATGAAGAAACAGTGGATCGCTTTCATTTAATGTACCAGCTTGAAAATGAAACATGGACTGTGTTTGAAACATTTCGTCTTGGAAAGGGATAAGATACGTGAACATCAAAGTACTAACGAACAAACAAGATCATTCTGATGCTTACTTCGTACGTCAAAAAGTATTTGTAGAAGAACAGCAGGTTGATGTAGAGCAAGAAATCGATGAATACGATTCCGAAGCCCTGCATTTAGTTGTATACAAAGGAACTGCACCAATTGGGGCAGGACGCTTCCGTATGGTAGAGGACTATGGAAAAGCCGAACGAATCTGCGTTCTTTCTTCTTATCGAAAAGACGGTGTAGGAAAGCTTTTGATGGATAAGTTAGAAGAGCTCGCAGCAGAGCATGAGATTGAAAAGATTAAGCTGCATGCTCAAACGCATGCGGAAGGATTTTATAAAAAGCTAGGCTACGTAACGGTTTCGGGTGAGTTTATGGATGCTGGAATTCCACATGTAGAGATGGTAAAGAAACTAAGTAAAAAACACTAGGAATTGAACCTGGTGTTTTTGCTTTTTTAAAGGATAAGAACCTTTGCTTTGCTTATACTAATACCTAATCATGTGAATTAGGTGAAAATATGGATGAACTTATCGGAATTGCACTAGAACTCTTTATCGGATTTATCTGCTTGTTTATTTTAACTAAATTTTTAGGCAGAGCGACGATCACTCAGCTTACCACTTTTGATTTTATCTCTGCTCTTGTATTAGGAGAGTTAGTAGGAAATGCGTTATATGACTCAGAAGTAGGAATAGGCAAAATTTTATTTGCTGTTATCTTTTGGGGAGCGCTTATTTATGTCACCGAAGTTGTTACTCAAAAAAATATTCGCCTGCGCTTGTTTTTAGAAGGACGGCCATCTATTATTATTCGAAAAGGGAAAATTTCGTACAAAGAACTTAGCAAAAATCGATTAGATATCGATCAGCTTCTTCATATGCTTCGTTCAAAAGACATATTTTCCATTCGTGAAGTTGAATATGCGATTTTAGAAACAGATGGATCACTAAGCGTATTGCCAAAATCTGATTATGCTAAGCCAACAAGAAGCGACCTGCAGCTCCCTCCTTCTGAACCTGTTTTATCTATCGCCTTCGTCAGTGATGGACGTTTGCTTTTGAAAAACTTGATTCAGTCAGGCTTTGATGAAGACTGGCTAAAGACACAGTTGAAAAAACAGGGATTTACCGACTATAAACAGGTGCTTTATGCTGAATGGCAGCAGGGCAGTACACTTTTTATTGAATCTTACTAAGATGTTTTTTACTTGTTCATTACTTTGTTAGAAAATCGTGAACGCATTCATTCTGCTACGTTCACGATTTTTTCTATTAGACACGTGTATTAATCACTAGGCCCTTATTTGTTAGCTTGCTGTATACACGCTCTGCTGCTTGAAACTTTTTTCGCTTTTGTAATGAACTTGGCGTCAATTCCAGTGAGTGAGAACGCGATTCAAACTCTTTGTCAAAGCTTTTTTTCTCAATAGGCCAAATACGATTTGAAAAAGAAGCATTATTTTTTTGAAGGCGATTTGCATATTGAATAGATTGATAAGGTGTGACGGGCAGTATATATCCCATATGAACCCTCCTCTTTTTCAAGATACCTTCTACTCCCAGACCTCAGTATTTTTCTCAAGAAGTATCGACATTAAAACAGCTCACTTAAACCCTCTACTTTAGACTTGTTCAAAACAGATGGCACCTTGTATCTATACCGCCTTTTTTGAACATATGTGATGTCTTATTCAATATATACCCTTTTTTACATCCTATCCCTCCAAAAATATCCGTGCTCTTTTTAAAAAAAGATGATTTTGATATGATAGACTTTGACTATAAAACAAAAACTGTGCATATACACACATCTATATCGATGTAGAACGAGAGCGGCTTCTTGCTTTAACTCCCTCTTATTTACTATTGATTATTCATGTTTTAAAAAGGAGGCCATGTTTTTTGCAACGTGCACTTTATCAAAATCAGATACTTAATCTTGCTATAACGGCTAGAGACCGATTTCAATATTTATATGAAGCTAGTCTCCAAGGAGAAATGACGTGTGCTCACTGCGGAGAACCAGTTAAATTATATCTGGGGATTAAGCATTCTCCTTACTTTTATCATGCTCAAGTTCCCCATGAAAGAGAAGAGTGTTCAGACACACTATCAGAAACAACAGCTGTACAACATATAAAAGAAAATCCGGCTGAATACAGAGAAACCAATGGATTTCGTATTCCTAAAGGACGAGCTATTGGTGAGAAAAGTTCAACTGTAAAAGAGAAAGCGACATGGAGGTCTTCCGCACCTTTTTCAAGTGTTCCTGCTTTTCGCTTAAAACCAGCTGTTCCTAAACACTCTGACTCTCCTTATTTAAATGAATTTAAAGAGAGCGGTATTGAATTAGATTCGAACCAATGGAAAGCTGTTACACATTCAGAAGGACCGCTCCTTATTCTAGCCGGTGCAGGAAGCGGAAAAACGCGTGTATTAACAGCTCGCACCGCATATATGATACAAGAAAAACAAATTGATCCAAAATCCATTATGCTGGTGACTTTCACGGCTAAATCAGCTAAAGAAATGAAAGAACGATTGGCTACATACCCAAAGATGTCCGGCTTACATCTTCGTCAAATGCTAGTTGGAACTTTTCACAGCATTTTCTTACGTATGATTGTTCATCATAATCCTCAAGCGTGGCAAATGGACCGCCTGCTAAAATGGGATTGGCAAAAAGAACAGATTGTGAAAGAAGCAGCAAGAGAGCTCCACGTGGATGAAAAAGATTTTCCGTTTGATCAGGCACTTCAGCAAATCGGCTATTGGAAAAACACGCTTGTTGGCGTGAAAGATGTTCGCCCAAAAGACAAATGGGAACAAGATGTGCACTTTTTATATCGTCGCTATGAAGAAGTCAAAAAACAAAAGCAGCTATTCGATTTTGATGACATGCTGTATGGATGTTATGAAATGCTAAAACAAAATCCCGATTTACTAACTCGTTATCAAAAAAGGTTTCGCTATTTTTTAATTGACGAATTTCAAGATATCAATAAAGTTCAATATAAAATTATGAAAATGCTAAGTGAAGACTCTAAAAACTTGTGTGTCGTCGGAGATGATGATCAATCAATTTACGCTTTCCGTGGAAGCGACCCTTCGTTCATTTTAAACTTTGAAAAAGATTTTGCTAATACAACTGTTATTACGTTAAACCAAAATTATCGTTCAGCTCACGCCATCGTTTCTTCCGCTAATAAAGTCATTGCACGAAATACAGCGCGCCGACAAAAAGAAATGGCTGCCCAGTTTGACAATGAGTTGCGACCTACATTCTTCTTTCCATACGACGAAGAAGAAGAAGCAACAATGATTGTAACGGATATAAAAGAAAAGATTAAGCAAGGGGCTTCTCCAACTGACTTCGCGGTCTTGTACCGAACTCACGCTTCTTCACGCGCCATCTTTGAACGTTTATCGCAGTCAAACCTGCCATTTTCAATCGAACAAGATGCGGATTCGTTTTATAAAAGACGAATGGTTCGAAGTTTACTTTCATTTCTACGCTTAAGCGTGAATCCAAATGACGCAAGTTCACTACAAGATTTAGTAAACGCGCTCTTTTTAAAGAAAACAGCGGTCAATGACTTAAAAGCAGCAAGTATTCTTCATGATGGTACATTTATTGATGCGCTTGAGTATCTTCAAGATTTAAAACCGTTTCAGCAAAAAAAGCTCAAGAAAGTAATTCCTTTATTCAAGTCGCTAGAATCAATGTCTCCTTCTTTGGCACTTGAGACGATTTCTAAAGATATGGGATTCGATGATTTTGTTAAAAAACGCGGAAATGAAGGAAATATGATGGAAAAAGGTTCAGATGACGTGCGGGATTTAAAAGTTGTAGCACGTAAATTCAAAACCGTCCCTGAACTCTTAGAGCATGTGGATCATATGATTGCCATGAACACAGAGATGAAAGCTTTAAGCAAGCAATTTAATGAAAGTATTCAGCTAACCACAATTCACCGAGCAAAGGGTCTTGAATATAAGCATGTATACGTACTGAGCAGTGTAGACGGAGGATTGCCTCATGATTATGCACTCGAAGCTTATCGAGGGGGAGATGATGTGCCGCTTCAAGAAGAACGCCGCCTTTTATATGTAGCAATGACGCGTGCACAAAATTCACTTTACTTATCCGTTCCGCAAACTAGAAGAGGTAAAACTGCTTATCCTTCAAGATTCCTGAAGTCGTTTATAAAAAAAGTGTAAAGGAAAAACAGGCTGGGACAAAAGTAGTTTCATTAAAGTGAAACACGAACTATCTATCAAAAACGGATAAATAGTTCGTTTTTTTATAATCATGGTGAACGCAGGTGCTTCTAGCTGTTGGTTGGAGGGCAAGGCGAAGACTCCTGCGGGAACAGCGGGACAGATGAGACCCCGCAGCAGGAGCGCAAGCGACGAGGAGGCTCATCGGCCGCCTGCGGAAAGCGAAGCCTTTCACGGAAAGCAACAGCGGCCGAGCAAGCAGTCCAGATCATGTATCCAGATTGTTCGTCTTTAAATTGGATTCCTGTAGTTATGTTTCAACCTCTTTTTCTTACTTCAAGCTAGCGTCCATAACTAATATTCTCACCACCTATTATTAACCAAATATTCCACTAAAAGGTAGATATTAACAAGTAGATGCGTTACACTACGTTATGTACTGTACTACTATATTTTAGGGGGCTTCATTATTGAACGCAAAGCTTATTCATGAAAATGAAAAATTTTTTTCATTCTGTGTATGATTATCAGCTTATTAACCTATTTCTTTTTAATTATTTCACTCGTTGGTATTATCTACCTTGTAATCGGTTTTTTAATTACATTTATACTCCACGGTTTCTCTATTGCTCAAATTCGCAATAATGGGGTTAGATTGACAGAGAAGCAGTTCCCGCAAACTTATCATCAGGCAAAACATTTATCTTCAGAGCTGGATTTAGAGCTGCCCGATATTTATATTGTTCAATCAGGCGGCTTGTTAAACGCATTTGCTACACGTTTTTTTGGACGCCACTTTGTCGTTTTATACTCCGACATTGTTGAAATGATTGAAGATAATCAAGAAAAAGAACTTTCTTTTATTATTGCCCACGAATTAGTTCATATCAAACGTAAGCATACACTCTACCACTCACTTATTCTACCTGCTCTTTGGGTTCCTTTTTTAGGAAAAGCTTATTCTAGGGCCTGTGAATATACGTGTGATCGCATAGCTTCCGTTGCGATTGGTGATGCAAAAGCTGCCACGCAAGCACTCACTATACTTGCGGTTGGTAATTGTCTAAATAAAAAAGTAAATCAGGAGGAATTTGTTCATACGCACTCACAGGAAAAAGGTTTTTTTATGTGGTTGAATCAAGCTACTTCAACTCACCCCCCTATCGCTCCATCGTATTAAAGAAATTAATTACTTAGCACAGCATCCGGAACTGTTTGATCTTGATTCTAACGCATTTCAAACAAATGAAATTGCATAAATGGAAAAAAGCCCTGACACGTCAGGGCTTTATATGAAAACATTAAATTATTTTTTCTCATTTAGCATTTTAGCGATGGTCGCAAAATCAATGGATTGATTATTGTTTGCAATCGCCTTAACAATTTGTTCTTCTTTTTGTTTTGAAATTGGCTTATTCGCAATTTGTGCTACTCGCTTCACAATATTACGCACCGTTTGCTCATCTTTAAAATTAGCATTTTGTACAGAATTCGCAAGTTCAAAAATATCCTTCATATTAACGCCTGTTTTCTTTTCTATATTTTTAAACATATTATTATCCATTTTGCATGACCTCCTTTATTTATACTTCATCGTATGCACCATGTGCCTAGATGGTGCCCTTTACATTTAATAAAAAAATAAAGTGCCAGTGAAACTTCACCCGCACTTTTCGGTGCCTTATTCATAGAAGGGATTAATTGTAAAAACAAACACAACCAACAATAATTAATAGAATGAATAATACAACGATTAACGCAAAACCACCGCCGTAGCCACCACCGTAACCACAACCACCGTAGCCAAATCCGCAACCCATAATATTACACCCCCTCTGTTTTACTCTCTATACTGTATGTTCGCTCAAATGATTTTGTATGGGCTTTTCAACTGTGTACATTAAATTTCATTGTCCAAACGGATCTTCAGCATCTTGCTCATCAAGTCTTTTTACATTTTGCTGCAGTTTCCTCTCTTGCTGTTCCATCTGCTTTTCTGCTTTTTCTACCTCTTTCATTCTCTTTCGATGTTCTCCCATCATATGCTGTTCAAAAAAACGTTCAAATTCATCGAAAAAGTCCGGCATCTCTACACCTCTCTCCACTCTATGTAAAAAAGCATTGTCCGAGTGACAATGCTTCTATTGCTTATCGCTTTGGTAACTTTGAACCACAGCCGCAACCACCTTGTTTTGGAGAAGGGTACTGGACTGGCTTAGGAATAGCCTGCCCTTTCTTCACCGATTGTTTTGTCATTGGTTGTGGATGATAAGGCAGGGGCTGAGGGTATTGATTAGGATTATAATTATAATACATCATGTTTCCCTCCTTTTCACAGCATCCTATCTATATAACATTATATTCAGGACTAAAGAAAGACGTTCTATCTTATTTGTCCATTTTGCGCTGCATGGACAAAAATAAATCCGTGCTGTTTTTTGGCTTTCTTACTCTTGATCTTTCTCCTCCCTTTTGCTCTGTCACTTCACGTAGCCGTTTTTGCAGTTCTTGAATTGTCCCTTGAGCTTGATGATTGTACTGTACAATGGACTGTTCGGTTTTTGGTTTTTGTTCATTGACGCATGCTTTAAGCCAATCTATTTTTTCCTCTAGCTTCTTTTTTTCTTCTTCATGCTTTTGCTTTAATTCCGCTAACTCTTCCTTAATATCTTCATATTCAAATTCTTGATGCTTGAATTTTTGATATTCTTCTTTATAAAAGGTCAGTTCTGACTTCAATGAAGCAATATATTGTTTTGTTTTTTCCTCACTCATGCCCTTCACTCCTCTATTATAAATAACCCACTACTTCTAAAAAATCAGTTAAAGATGAATAACACTTTTTATTAACATGAATATGCTGTAATTGAGTTTATTATTTCCTTCATTTTTTATGCTCGCTTCAACTAGAATTTATTCCGATAAATTCCGCTTTTACTAAGGAACATAAAAGCAGGTCATTCATACACTATAGTAGTCCGATACCTAGTAACGAAAAGCGTAAAGGAAGGACAATTACAATTAGGAGGTTTAAAAATGGGAGAACTTTTTGAATCATTGTGTATCCGCGTACCTAAAGTGTACGACTGGGTTAGACGTCAAGTCGTTTTACCACAAATTTTTACCCATGACACTTCGTTATTTAATGAACATGTGCTTAAAGGTTTAGGAGATGACGTAGAAGTTGAAATTATTTTAACAGATTGCCATGGTACGCCTGTGGATCCTTCAGATGAAGACGCACTGGATAAAGTAATTGAACTTGTGCCGCACGGAGGTCGCCGCCCTCGAACAATTATTTTACCCGATGGAGAAAGTGTTGTTCTTCATGAAGTTAAATTATCAATAAGTGGTTTTTACAAGATTAAGTTAATTGATTTAGGTAATCATCAAAAACATCATGAATTTACTTCTTGTAATATCCCATGGAAAACACATCAAACGTTTTATCTTTGTGCTCCTGAAGGCACTGAACCAGTTGTACACCTAGATTCTTTTGAAGGAACAGGAGGTTCTATAAGATTATCACACGGACGTTTACAACTGCTAAGCTTCGATATCGTATTATGTTTAAGTATACAAATCGAAAAAGACGTAAAAATTGAAGTGGAAGGCAGCTTCTGCTATCCTCGGCCTGAAATTATCGACCCATCCAATGTTGGTTGCTTACCTGTCGAATATCCACCTCAATGTGAAGCTATCTTCCCTGGAAAACATCATCACGATGAATGTGATGAAAGGAGCTATGAAAGTTCCTTTGAAACAGATTTCGATTAATTAAATACTCTATCAGAGGAGAATATTTCTCCTCTTTTTTCATCGTTTACAAGCTTTGTGCATACATATAAATAAAACTGCTATGGGCAGCTCAGGTGACAAAATTAATTCATAGCTCAGCAGGAAAGGAGACTACTAGATGAGTCGTAACTCCCCTTCCCCTAAAGATGATTTAACTCAATTAAAACAAAAGCTCATTCACTATAAATCGGAAATTCGGCACGTGCAAAACCAATTAAAAAGCTATGAACGAGCTTTAGAACGAGAAAAAGAAAATACATCGTTTTGGAAGAAAAAACACGCTGAGACGCTTTCTACATCTGAAAAGGAAGTAGAAATTGAAGGATTAGAAAAAGAGCTGGATTTACTAAGAAACGAGCTTTCTGAACAAAAAATTATTGCAGAAGCATTTCGGGAAAAAGCCTCGAGAAAACAGCCCGTTATTGAAGAAAAGATTGTGGAAAAAGTAATCGAAAAAATTGTGGAAAAACCTGTGGAAAGGTTTGAAAAGAGTGATATCCTCTGTTTCTTTCAACATTCTATACTGCTGCCAGAACAAGATGAAAGCGAGCTGATGATATTCGGCAACGTAATTATTCAAAATCAAACGAGCAGTACTTTACGCTCTCCGGTGCTTTGCTTAAAAATGAAACCCACTGCTTCGGCTATATTAAGCGGGAAGATCATTGATGAAAAAGACATTGAAGTTTCTAGTATCCCCTCTTCTTCTTTAGAATGGCGCTATGCTCATCCAAAATGGAACGAAAAAATTCAAAATGACGGTGAATATTGGATCAAACCTATTAAGCAAACCGTATTAAAGCCAAAAGACAAATTACTATTTGACTCTTTTCAAGTAGTCATTCCGCTGTCCTCTGATACGACTTCATTTATTCTAGAAGGCTTTTTTTATAGCGAAGAGTGGCAAGAAGGCATTCCTTTTTTTAATAAAGTAGTGCTAAATTTCCCTTAATTATTAAAAGACATATTGATGTTCAATATGTCTTTTAACTCGTCCATTTATTTCATAAAAGATTCTATAATTCCTGCACATCCTGCAATAGCTAAGATTGTAATGATAGGAATAGCAATATGCGGGACCGCTACATAACTAAAATAAATCCCTACCGCACACCATATGCCCGTACACCAATAACAGCTGAGCAGCTCTCCAATCCACTTTTGCAGTCCCTTCCCTTTTATCTCTAGATAAGTTACCGTATTTCCTTGTTCATCTTGATCTTCTACGATTTTATGAAATGGTTTACGAATAAACGCTGTAATTTTATCAAAAACAATTAGACGAGTAAGTCGAAATGTCGCAAAGACAAATAATGTTAGATAAATCCATGTCATCTTCATTCCTCCGTGCATTCACAAACTTATGAAAATAAAAGCTAACGTGCTTCTTCACTGTTAGCTTTTAGAGTTACTTAAATTTTAACGATAGATATGGTCTGAATATCATGAAATGTCAATACTGTTTTCTCTTTATTAGGAGGAACGCTTACGTATAAATTTCCTTCTTTTAATTCTAAAATTGTTCCTATATATTTTTGGTTTTGACACGTAATTTCACAAATTGGCTGAGACATATGAGACGGGAAGCTGCATAGAAATTCAACTTTTTCTTTAATCGTCATAGACTGAAACATTTTATTTGGCTTTTTAGTCTCTGATTGCGGTATATCCACGGGAACAATTGAACGCTCTTCCTCTTTTTCTTGCTTAATCTCTTCCACTTTTTCTACGTCAGGCTCTTTGACTTCTTGAATGGAAGAAAAGCTGGGCTCTTCTTTTAACACGTGCTCTTTCTCTATTCCTTTATTGTCTTGCTGTTTTGAACTAAAATAATATTGCATAGAACGCTGGTTTTGCGTAGCGTTTGGCTGGACAATGTACATTAGCGGCTCGTTTTCTTCTGACTTAGATTTTGAGTTAGTCATGAAGCATACCTCCAATTGCTTGTTATCGTTCTTTTAAAAATGTATGCTTGAACACGGAAAAACTTGTTTATTTTTTTGCGGTAGCCTTTTTAACACCAAAAGCAGCGCTGTACTTTTGTTTCCAGCATTTGAGAAAACACAATAAAAGAGGTTGAGACATAACTAAATTAATTCAATCTAAAGACGCACAAATGGGACACATGAGCTGAACCGCTTGTTACACCGCAACAAAAAAAACGAACCACTAATCAAACATTTTGATCAGTGGTTCGTTTTTTTACTTGAGCTAAAATACTTTTGTCCTAGCCTCTTCTTCTCATTCAATAAGATAGAAAACTAAACCTACCTAGATACCTTTATCTAATTTTATACTCAAGAAGCATACGCAATTCATTCACATACGAACGAGACCCCGTTACAATCAAACGATCATCAAATTCAAGCTCTGTATCGCCATGAGGTACAATGGAATCTTTGCCTCTAAAGATTCGAACAAAAATCACATCTCCTGTAAATGGGAACTTACGAAGCTCTACCCCCTCGTATTTAGGGTTACGCATATTAATTTGATAAAGTGCTGTTTCTTGATTCGTTAAGATATTTAAAATATTTGGCGATTCGATTAAAGCTTTTAGCAATGCAGTCGTAGATAACAGCACAGAAAAAACTTCAATGTTATTTTCTTTCATCTTTTCATCTAATACAGGACTTTCTACGCGGGCAATAACCCGTTCTGTACCATATTCTTTTGCAAATAGAGCAATGTCGCTATTTCTTTCTTCTTCCCCTGTTGTTACAACTAATACATCCGCATCTAAAATCCCCATACGTATTAAAGTTTCCTTACTATATCCATCGATGTCGACGATATTAAAAATGGAATCCGACGTACGGTTTTCAATTTTGTCCTGAGTAGGATGATAAATCGTAACATCATATAAATCAAGATCCATTTCTCGAATAACCGGGAGTGTAAATTGATTTGCACCGAGCATATTAACCTTCAGCTTTCTGTCACTGATTTCTGGCTTTGGAAACAGCTTTCTAAAGATAATAGGTGTAATAATACATGTAATAATCGCCACCAAAATCAGCGCACCGGACATTTGTGAATCAATAACACCAATATTTTCACCAACCGTTGCTGCCGCAATAACGAGTGATAAAGTCGATGTTAAAAGAAAACCCGATGCCAAAACGGTTTTCATATCATACCATTTTCTTAAGATTAACGCTGGGACTAGCTTGGATATCAACAGTGCAATGAATAATAAAGGCATTAATATCAGCACTTTTTTATCACTGAACAATGACCAAACGTCAAGCTTCACTCCTACCATCACGAAAAAGATAGGAATTAAAAATCCGTAGCCAAACGAATCTAATTTATGAACTAAGTTTTTGTTAGGCGCAAGAAGAGAAACGAGTGATCCCGCTAAAAAAGCGCCTAAAATGTTTTCAACACCAATTGACTCCGAAAGACCCACCAGAATAATAATGAGTGCAAATACCGCGCGCGTGTCGATTTGAATTGTACCTTTAGACATTGTCTCAAGAAACGATCGGTTTTTAAACTGCTTCCCTATGAAGTATAAAATCACTCCTACTCCAAATAAGATTAAAATCAACCATGTATTGCTATTTCCTGATTTATCATAGACGGAAGCAAATACGGCTAGTAAAATCATCGTGACTAAGTCCGCAATAACCGCAATCAATAAAATGGTTTGTCCAATCGGCTTTTTCATAATCTGTGCATCTTTTAATGTCGGCACTACTACTCCTAGTGAAATGGTAGAAATAATAAGCGTCATCAAAAAGGCGTTATCAATAAAACCTGTCCATACAAAAACATAGGACAAAAATAGTGAAACCGCAAAGATAGCTGCAAACACTAGTATAGAAATGGAAAAAGCATTTGGCACCTTCGCTCCTGATACCTTTTTGTCTTTTGAATTTCCTCCAGCAAAAGCAGAAAAATCAATTTCTAAACCACTTAAAAACATCAAAAAGATAAAGCCTAGAGTGGAAAGTGTTTCAAGCCACATATCCTGCTCCACAAGGTCAAAACCACTTTTCCCTATAATTAATCCCATAATAATTTCAGCTACGACTACAGGTATAATGTTGAGTTTAAACCGATGCAACAGTATAGGCGTTAAAAAGGCCAAACTAATGACGATAACAAGTGATGTAAAGGACGCGTGCTGTTCCATTAGATTCCCCTCCTTTTACCTTCGCTATTTATAAAACGAAGACGTTAGTATTCAAAATTAAAGGTTAATCATAAAAGCTTGAAGGTTCTCTGTCAACTATATGAACTGATAATGAAAATCCGACATGATTACTCATGTCGAATTCTAAAGTCCTTTCATTATTTTAAATAACTCATAAATGTTGTCGCTAGACCGAAGTAAATTAAAATACTGATAAGATCATTGATCGTTGTAATAAATGGTCCTGATGCGACTGCAGGGTCAATTTTGAACCTGTGCATGAGAAGCGGGATAAACGCTCCTGCTAGTGTAGCCACAATCAATGTTGAAAATACAGAGACGCCTACCAAAGCGCCTAAAATAAGATCACCTTGCCAAATATAAACAATTAATACAACTAAAAGTCCGCATGATGCGCCCGTAATCATTCCGGTAGCTGCTTCTCGGATTAACAGCTTAAATTTGCTTTCTTCTTCGATTTCTCCCGTCGCCAGTCCGCGAACCGCAACGGCTAGTGCCTGTGTTCCTGTATTACCAGCCATACCGCCAATCAAAGGTATAAATACAGCTAAAATAGCTACTTGATTCAACGTATCTTCAAAACGTCCAATTAAACTCGCTGTCATCATTCCTAAAAACAGCAAAATGATAAGCCAAGGCAGCCTCTTTTTGGCCGCTACTAAAGGATTGTGGTCAATCGTATCATCTACATCACTAATACCCGCTAATTTAGAATAGTCATCCGATGCCTCTTCATCAAGAACGTCCATCACATCATCAACCGTAATGATCCCGAGAAGATGCTGCTGAAAATCAACAACTGGAAGCGCAAGAAAGTTGTAATCGCGCATAATACGCGCAACTTCTTCTTGGTCTTCTGCTACTGACACAGATACGACTCGTTCATTCATAACTTCGCTTATCATCGTATCTTCATCTGCTATAATTAAATCACGAAGAGAAATAACACCTGCTAGATGCTTTTGTTCATCAATAACAAATACATAGTAAATCGTTTCCGCTTCTGGAGCTTCCCTGCGTAGAATGTGCATGGCTGAATGTACGGTTTGATTTTCACGAATGGACACAAACTCAGTCGTCATAATACTTCCAGCGGTATATTCCTCGTAATGAAGCAGCTCTTTAATTTCATCGGCTGCTTCTTCATCCATAATCGTTAAATAGCTCGCCACTTGTTCTTTATCCAATTCATTTAATACGTCAACGGCATCATCCGCCGACATTTCCGACAGCATGTCTGCTGCAAAATTGGGATGCATCTCTGAGAGAATTTCTTGATAATCTTCTTCTCGTATCTCTACATTTTCAAAGATATCCGCCATTTCTTCCGGAGATAACATCTCGTACAGCGCAAATCTAGAACGCTCATCTAATTCTTCAAAAAATTGAGCTTGGTCATACGTATGCATATGTAAAAATTCTTCACGAAATGCATCGATTTCATTTTTTTCTAAAAGTGATAATAAATGTTCGGCGAACCATGCCTTTTCTTCTTTTTCAATTGAATCTGTCATGTCTTCAACCTCCCTGTCGCACAAAACTCATTTAACTTTATGATGAATTTTGTTTTTTTTCAACTCACAGCTCTTTACTCTTTTCCCAATAATATATAAGTTCTACACATAGTTTGCTCCATATAAGGGTAATTTTATATCGTCAAAGGAAAAACCTTTTAAGGATGTGGATAAAAGATGAAAGTAGATATAATAGGCGATATCCATGGGTGCTATGATGAATTAAAAGCGTTAACAGAAAAACTTGGGTATGAGTGGCAAGACGGGATTCCTGTCCACTCTGACGGACGGCGCCTTGGATTTGTAGGTGATTTAACAGACCGAGGACCTCATTCACTAAAAGTGATTGAGCTCGTATGGTCACTTGTAATAAAGCATCAGCAAGCTTACTACTGTCCAGGCAATCACTGCAATAAGCTATATCGCTTCTTTTGCGGTAACAAAGTGCAAATTACTCATGGGTTAGAAACGACCGTTGCTGAGTACGAAGCTTTACCTTCAAGAGAACAGAAATTCATTAAGAAAAAGTTCATTGAGCTTTATGAGCAATCGCCTCTATATGTGCAGCTTGATCAAAACCAATTAATTATTGCTCACGCCGGTCTTAAAGCTGAATACATCGGCAGAACGGATAAAAAAGTAAAAACCTTTGTGCTATACGGAGACATTACGGGTGAAAAACATCTAAACGGCATGCCTGTCCGACGGGATTGGGCCCAACATTATAATGGAAAACCTTTTATCGTGTATGGGCATACACCCGTAGTAAAAGCCAGAAAAATTCATAATACCATTAATATTGATACAGGCGCAGTTTTTGGAGGGGCTTTAACGGCGTTTCAGTATCCTGAAAGGAATATTATATCGGTGCCTTCATCTATGCCTTACGTAGAGGAAAAATTTAATCACTTCGTGTAAAAAGAAAGTCGCTTTTCATTAAAAAAAGCGACTTTCTTTTACGATTTGAAGTTTCTGCATATCTGGCGGCAAAGGTGCTGTAAAAGACAAAGTTTTTTGTGAAAAAGGATGAAAAAAAGTGAGCTCATAGCTGTGAAGAGCTTGACGAGAAATAAGATGATTCGTTCCGCCATATAAGGTATCTCCAAGCAGTGGATATCCTTTATAAGCCATATGAACACGAATTTGGTGAGTTCTCCCCGTCTCAAGCGAAAGAGCAACTTCTGTAAAAGAAGAATACTGACGAAGCGCCGTATAGTGTGTAATAGCAAACTGCCCATCTTCTCTTACTTCCCGTTCAATGATACTTGACTCTTTTCGGCCAATCGGTGCCTCTATCGTTTCTTTGCCAACAAGCTTACCATGAACAAAAGCTCGGTACACGCGTTTAATTTCATGTTCTTTTTGTGCTTTAGAGAATAAGTAATGAACGTGCCTATGCTTAGCGACAATAAGCAGCCCAGATGTGTCTCGGTCCAACCTATTCACAAGATGAACAGTTGAGTTAATGTTATTTTCCTCATAATAATAGAGCACAGCATTACTTAGTGACCACGTTAGATGTTCTCGAGAAGGTATACTTGGCATCTTTGGCTGCTTATTCAAAACTAATATATACTCATCTTCGTATACAATATCCAAAGGTATAGCTCTAGGAAGAAGACTTTCACTTGCTTTTTCTGGTGGAAACGCCACCTTGATTTCGTCACCTTTTTGCAGAATATATCGAACCGTTGCATGCTTTCCATTTACTTCAATTGCTCCTCCTCTGAACTTAATGTCCGTCAGAGAAGCTTTGGAAATATCATGTTCTTTTAAAAATTCACGAACCGCTACACCCTCGAAAGAATTATCTACGGTCCAACTCAACGTAAAAACTTGTTTCATTCTCTTCCCTGCCTTTAATCATCACATACAAAAGAGTCTCTGACACGCTGCCAGAAAGGAAACGCACGAAAGCGAGCAAATCGAATTTTTTCGCTTGCTACCCGAAATTGAATCGACTTTACATCTTTATGTAAAAGAGTTAAATGATCAATGGTAATTTGAAAGTCTGCGTCGTTGACAGGCTTTAACAGCGCTGTATGATGTCCAGGAAGAACCAATGGAGAACCTATCGTACGGAACACTCGATTGTTAATAGAAGCCATTTCAGCAATTTGAATAGCTTGAAGCGAAGGATGTAAAATCGCGCCTCCAAGGGATTTGTTGTAAGCTGTACTTCCCGAGGGAGTGGATACGCAAAGGCCGTCTCCTCGGAATGTCTCAAATCGCTGCCCTTTAATTTCCACATCCATTACTAAAGAACCTTCTACACTTTTTACCGTACATTCATTCAGAGCTAAGTATCGAGCTTCGCGTCCACCGTTTGTGTAGCGAATAATCACTTCGAGCAGTGGATACTCTACAGTCTGATAGGGTGTCTTTGCAATAGCAATCACCAGCTTCTCAATCTCATCAGGTGTCCAATCTGCGTAAAAGCCTAAATGGCCGGTATGAACCCCAATAAAAGCCGTCTTGTCAAGTCGGTTTCGATAGCGGTGAAACGCGTAGAGAAGCGTTCCATCCCCTCCTACTGACACTACAATATCAGGCTGGTTTTCATCATATTCTAAATGAAAATCTAATAAATACGTTTTCATTTTTTGCATAAGCGTATTTGATATTTGGTTGCCTTTTGATGTAATAGCAAATTTTATTTTCTCCACCTAATTCTCTCCCCCTATCCATCCAATGTACAAAGCTGTTGCTGAGTCATACCTAAGATTCTTCCGCCGATTCTTTTTTTCGTGAGAAAATAGCCTGAGCTTCTTGAATCTCACCTCGTATTTGAGACATTTCTTCATCGAGCTGAGTAGCCGCTTCAGAAGCACGCTGAAGTCGTTTTTTGATATTCTCAGGAAATTTCCCGCTGTACTTATAATTTAAAGAATGCTCAATTGTAGCCCAAAAATTCATAGCCAGTGTACGAATTTGAATTTCCACTAAAATTTTCTTTTCACCTTTAATTGTTTGAACAGGATAACATACGACCACATGATATGAACGATAGCCGCTTTCTTTTTTATGAAGAATATAATCTCTTTCTTCAATCAATTCAAAGTCTGTTCGCTGACGAAGGAGCTCTACGACCGCTTTAATATCGTCCGTAAATTGACACATCATACGGAGTCCCGCAATGTCCTGCATCTCTTCCTCTAAGCGATCGAGAGAAATTCCTTTTCGAG
This sequence comes from Priestia sp. YIM B13551, assembly GCF_042787905.1. Classification (NCBI taxonomy): domain Bacteria; kingdom Bacillati; phylum Bacillota; class Bacilli; order Caryophanales; family Bacillaceae; genus Priestia; species Priestia sp. YIM B13551. The sequence goes on along the minus strand of NZ_JBHZOX010000003.1, from coordinate 111,123 downwards.
TCGCTTTATCCAAAATACTGGCGATAGGCTTTACTCGTCCCGTCACGAATTCAATAGGTGAATGTGTAGACTTCATATCATACTGTGAACGAATTCCCTTTAATTTCACCTTAAGTTCTTCAACGGCTTGTTTATACGGTGCTAAAAATAAATCCCAATGCCTGATCATTAATAACACCCCCCTTTTTTCTCTCTATTACTTATTTTCTTTATCTAAAAAAACTTCCTCTACTCTTGCTACCATCTCGTCTCCATAATTCACATTTCCTTCGATGTTACTGATGAGATAAGATAGCTCTTCTTTAACGGCTGATAGCTCAATTACTTTCTTATTAATTTCTAAAAATACTTTCATATCTTTATGTAAGACGTGCTTTAAATTTGCCCAAATATTATCACTAAGGCCAACATACATAAATTGATCATTAATATCTACAACATATACAAATGACATGTTATCTGAGTCAACAAGCATTTGTTTTGTATCTTCCAATTGTTCAATTTCCGTCTCAATAGGGTCTGCTTTTAAATGTAATTCATTTGATTTCATCACACAGGTAGTGATGTCAATTCGATTGTGCATAAATAAACTCCTTCCAACTATACAATTCGTTACTATTTTAACACATTCCAGGAACGTTTAATAAAGGTAAAACCTAAACAATCCGTATTTCTTCATTTTCCAAGTTCCCCATATGGTTATTCCTGTTAGGAAATGTAGTTTTACTGTCTCAAAAAGTGTGATAAATTAAGATGGAAAGTGCCTTACCAAAAGACCTAAATTAAAAGGATGATTTCATTGAAACAAGAAATTGAAATTGAATTTAAAAATATAGTAACGAAAGAAGAGTTTGATCGTCTCCGCTCACACTTTCAACTAACTGAAGATCAGTTTGTTTCTCAAGAAAACCACTATTTTGATACACCTGCTTTCTCATTAAAAGACTGCGGGGCTGCCCTGCGAATTAGAAGCAAAAAAGATAAGTCCGTTCTCACGCTCAAACAGCCTCATCAAGAGGGTCTTTTAGAAACACATGAAGCATTAACAAATGAACAAGCTAAAGAATTGCGAGATGGCAGCGCCAAGATTCCGTCAACAATTCAACAGCTTATTACTGATTTACAAGTCGATAGCCATGCGCTAACTTATTTTGGCACTTTGCGTACAAGTCGAGCAGAAATTCCATATAAAAACGGGTTACTTGTACTCGATCATAGCTTTTATCTAGGTGCTGAGGATTATGAACTTGAATACGAAGTAACCGATGCCAATGAAGGAGCAAAATATTTTGAGCAATTGCTTACGGAGCTTGATATTAAAAAGAAACCAACGGAAAATAAAATTCGACGGTTTTACAAGCGAAAGTATACGTTAATGGATGGAGAATAAATTCATGAGCATGAATATTAACAATTACATGTCTTCCGTTCAATTTCCTGGAACTCAGCCATTTTCAGTTAACAACCAGATGCCAACAGCTAACGTGATGCTTGGTACAACTTTACTCTCTGTATTTGCTCAGCTTTTTCAAGACTACGTCAATCAAGAGCCTCAAATGAGTACCAATCTTTACTTGAAGGCAGCGCAGATGTTTCCATCTACGGCGGTTCAAATGCAGTCCGAGCCATCTATTTCTTCCTCAAGTAAGGCAGCGGCTTCAAATGCTGCCTTACCTGTACAAAAAAATGAAACGGCAAAGGCCAATTCTCAGGATGTACAAACGATAATTACAGAAGCAGCTGCACGCTACCAGCTGGATCCTAAACTTATTCGTTCTGTTATTAAACAAGAATCAAACTTTAATCCATCTGCCAAAAGTTCTGTAGGAGCGGCTGGGCTTATGCAGCTAATGCCAGCAACCGCTAAAGCTCTTGGTGTAGAAGATCCGTATGACTCCAAGCAAAATGTGTTTGGAGGAGCCAAATATCTTCGACAAATGTTAGATAAATACAACGGAAACGTGAAATTAGCATTGGCGGCCTATAATGCTGGACCAGGTAACGTTGATAAATACGGCGGAGTACCCCCTTTTCAGGAAACGCAAAAATATGTAAATAAAATTATGTCTTCTTATCTTGTGTAAATGAGCCAAAGCATTCGCCACTCGAACATGGAATGGCTGTAGTTTGTCGAGGTTACACTATATAAATAGAAGGAAACGTTTGTGAAAGTATTCCTTTGTTTCTCATAATTAGTGATTCGCCACAGCATCATAGACTTTTCTTATGTAAAATTCGACTTTATCTCTTTTCCAGTAGAAGAAGTAAGCGGATAGTTTGAGTTAACGAAATGACACTGCTAAAATTAAGGAAAGTAAAAAACACCAAAGAGTTAAGACGTATATTTCTTATAACAAAGGAGTTATCAACATGAGAGAAAAAATCCACTCCCCTTACGAATTATTAGGCGGTGAACATACGATTTCAAAACTTGTTGATGCTTTTTATACACGCGTTGGACAACATCCTGAGCTCGCGCCAATTTTTCCTGATGATTTAACAGAAACAGCACGAAAGCAAAAGCAATTTCTGACACAATATTTAGGCGGGCCTTCGTTATACACTGAAGAGCATGGTCACCCTATGCTGAGAGCTAGGCATCTTCCTTTTGAAATTACACCGTCAAGAGCCAAAGCCTGGCTGACATGTATGCATGAAGCAATGGACGAAATTAATTTAGAAGGCCCTGAGAGAGATGAACTTTATCATCGTCTTATTTTAACTGCCCAACACATGATTAATTCACCGGAACAGACAGATGAGAAAGGATTTTCACATTGAGTAATCTAAATAGCCAATACCCATCCTTGCATCAGCTTTGTCAAGGTTCAAATAAAAAACCGCTTGAAATCTATGTATTTGTTGACCCTCTTTGCCCGGAATGCTGGGCACTCGAGCCTATTCTAAAGAAGTTACAAATAGAATATGGTCAGCTGTTATCCCTCAAGCATGTGCTTGGCGGAAACTTACAGCAATTAAATATTGGAGCACAGCAGAAATTTGAACATATTGCAAAATCGTGGGAGAAAACTGGAAGCCGCTCCGGTATGTCATGTGACGGCAATCTGTGGCTTGAAAACCCAATCGATACTCCTTACGCTGCATCAATTGCGATTAAAGCGGCCGGTCTGCAAGGAAAGAAACAGGGCATTCGCTTTTTGAGAAGACTTCAAGAAGTAGTATTTTTAGAAAAACAAAATGTTACAGAAGAATCTGTCTTAATACAATGTGCAAAACATGTGGGGCTAGATGTTAATGAATTTGTAAAAGATTTGCATTCAGATTACGCTGCGAAGGCCTTTCAATGTGATTTAAAAATCACGTCGGAAATGGATGTCGATGAAATTCCAACTCTTGTGTTCTTCAACGAAAAAGTTGAAGAAGAAGGCATTAAGATATCAGGATACTATTCGTACGAAACATATGTACACATCATTAAAGAGATGTTAGAAATTGACCCAGATCCAGCTTGTCTTCCGCCTCTTCGTTCATTTTTAAGCTATTTTCAATTTGTTGCTTCAAAAGAAGTTGCGGTTGTGTATGGTTTATCATTAGAAGAGGCTGAAAAAGAATTGAAAAAACTTCAGCTTCAGCAAGTGGTTGAGAGAGTTCCTGTCAAATACGGCACCTTTTGGAGAAGTACTGAAAAGAGCTGTTAATCATTAAATGTTGATGCTTATCCTAAGCATCAACTAAACAAAAAAGACTTGGCTTTCGCCAAGTCTTTTCGTTTGTCTTAAGACAACAAGGGGATGGGAGAAATTTTTCACGGTCAAACAAAGGGGTATATGTTTGTTTTGTGATAAACTTCACGATTAATACTATAGCAAATTATGTCGACTTTTGGCAACCCCTTTTTTCAATTTTATTCACTTTTTTATAAAAAAACTTCATAAACAGCCAGATTCACTCATATAGTACAACCAATTATGCTTTTAATAGAGGTGTTAACTATGAAAATTGCTGGAATTACTCTAGGGGTTGTTATTCTTTTGGTTTCTTTTTTATTCTATATTTTATCTCTTATGCAGCTTGTTCCTCTCATTATCGCAGGCCCTCTCTTATTTTTAGCTATTCTTATTATTTTTACATTGCTTAACAATCACAACAAATTTCGAGGATTTAAAAAATGAAGCAGGATACAGCTCCTGCTTCATTTTAATTTTATTGATTTAATAAACGTTCCATTTCCGTTAATTTCTCTTCAAATACAGCTAGCGCTTCTTCAATAGGCTGAGACGTTGTCATGTCTACTCCTGCTTTTTTCAACACTTCAATTGGATAATCAGAGCTTCCTGACTTTAAGAAACCTACATAGCGCTCAACAGCTGCATCTTCTTCTTCAAGGATTTGCTTGCTTAATGCCGCTGCTGCACTGAACCCTGTAGCATATTGATAAACGTAGTAATTGTAGTAGAAATGCGGAATACGAGCCCATTCTAATCCAATCTCTTCGTCAATTACTAAGTTGTCTCCAAAATACTTTTTATTTAAGTCATAATATAATTTTGTTAATAATTCAGGTGTAAGCGGCTCTCCGTTTTGAGCACGCACGTGCACATCGTGCTCAAATTCAGCAAACATCGTTTGACGGAATACCGTACCGCGGAATCCTTCTAGATAATGGTTAAGCAAGTACAAGCGCTGCTTTTCATCATCAATCGTTTTTAGTAAATAATCGTTTAGAAGCGCTTCATTACACGTTGAAGCTACTTCTGCCACAAAGATTGAATAATCTCCGTAAGGATATGGCTGCGTTTTTCTTGTGTAATAACTGTGTACAGAATGGCCAAATTCATGGGCTAGTGTAAACAAGTTATTTACATTATCCTGCCAGTTCATTAAGATATAAGGATTGGTGCCGTACGTTCCTGAAGAATAAGCACCGCTTCGCTTGCCTTTGTTCTCATGAACGTCTACCCAACGGTTTTCAAATCCTTCTTTTAACACGTTAAGGTAGTCTTCACCTAGTGGTTTCAGGCCTTTTAAAATATAATCTTTTGCTTCTTCATAGGCTACTTCCATTTTTACGTCTTTTACTAAAGGCGTATAGAGATCATACATATGAAGCTCTTCAATTCCCAATACTTTCTTACGTAAATCAATATATCGATGCAATAAATGCAAATTATCGTTCACTGTTTTAACTAAGTTATCGTATACTTCTTCTGGAATGTTATTTGTGCTAAGAGCTGAGTGACGAGCTGAATTATAGTGACGAACGCGGGCGCTAAAATTATCTTTCTTCACCGTGCCGCTTAACGTACTTGCAAACGTATTTTTAAATTTACCGTACGTTTCGTACACCGCTTTAAACGCTTCTTTTCGTACGCGGCGATCGCTGCTTTCTAGGAAACGAATATAGCGCCCGTGCGTAATTTCTACTTCTTCTCCATTTTCATCTTTAATGGAAGGAAATTCTAAATCTGCGTTATTTAACATTCCAAACGTGTTGCTTGAAGATCCTAGCACTTCAGAAGCCTGAGCAAGAAGCGCTTCTTCGCTTTCTGATAAAATGTGCGGACGCTCGCGAGTAATTTCATCTAATGCATGAGCATATAACTTTAGCTCTTTATGTTCCGCCATGTATTGTTTAATTTTTGATTCTTCAATAGACAAAATTTCTGGTGTTACATACGATAGTGCACTTGCAATTTGGGTATAAAGTGTTTTGATACGATCATTTAACCCTTGATAAAAAGAGTTAGTGGTATCTTGATCGTAGCGCATATGAGCATATGTATAAAGTTTACTAACGCGCATTGTGAGCTCGTCTTGCTCTTGAAGAGCGTCGTATAAAGTTTGAGCGGACTCTCCAAGTTTCCCTTTGAATTTTTCCATTTGCGGAATAAGAGCTTTTACTTCTTCAAATTCTTTTTCCCATGCGTCATCTGAAGCAAAAATATCCTCTAGTTTCCACGTATCTTCTACTTTTATCTCGCTTCTACTTGGTAACTTTTTTACTTTTGATTGTTCACTCATGGTCATCCCTCCATCTTTTTCTACCTGTCTATAACTGTTCGCTTTTTCTAAGGCGAATCCTTTTTATTTCTTTCGTTATTGTATGTTGTTTTAAAAGAATTAATCAAAAGTCAGTACGCTTTTGAAAAAAGGATTCTTTCTTAAGCGTACTGATTTTCAGTGATTATGTCACTTCTTTTGCTTGATTTAACCACCTTTTCATCATTTGTCCATCTTCTAAAAAAGCATCAGATGTTTGCTTTGGAATCGTGTAGGGCCTTCTGATTTTGTATACCCCAGAAGTTATATACGTTAGCATCCCTAGCCGGCATAATACCTCTATATACTCAAACAGGGGCTGTTCCACAGCAACAGGGGCCATCGGCAAAGACCGAAATACAATATGCCTCTTACGAATTCTGTAGAGCCATAGCCGGCCTAACTCTTTTTCTGTAACTAAATCCCCTACTTGCTTCTGCTGCATTAAATCGAGAAGCAGCCACGTTTGCCATATAGTAGCAGACGTTTCAACCATGTATAAAGAAGGCAGCGGCATGCCTGCTTCTGCTGGAATATGGGAGGGAGGAATATTATTTTCATAAAGAGCGTGTAAAAAAGGCTGCAGCTTCTGATTAGGATAGAGGATATAATGCGTTCTCCATGCCTTCTTTTTCTTTATCCATGAAGAGAAAAATTGAGGCTGTGTATGTGTAGAAAAAAGATCATGAAAGGTATGCTCGTGAGGAGAGAGCACGACAAGCTGTGCATAACAAATCTGAGATGAAAAAGGAATAAGATGTTCAAGTTTCAACAGTTGATTAGTAGAAGGTGAAAAATAAAGAAGTGTGGGCGTATAATCGGAAAGAGTAAGAAACTGCCACTCTTGAAAAGAAAGTTGATACATATAAGTGGATAAGCGCTTCATTCTTTTTGCCCCCATAATCCAAAGGGGCATATAATTTCCTTTCTCATAATGAATAGAACGTTTGGTTAGCGCTGAGGAAGATAAGGAAGCACATTGAAATTCGATTGCATATTTTTGCGAGGGCGTATCTACAAGAAGATCTGGACGCTGCATAATGTCAGGAAGATAACTTTCTAACTCGACTTCAAGATGAGAACTAAACCAGTGAAACAGCTTTCGTTTTCCGTCGAGATGATAATCTGTTTCACCTTCATGCTGAGCGACGCATGTTTTTTTCAGGTGAGCAAAATGAGGGATTTTTTTTGTACCTGCCTTTAACTGTACAGGGGATTGACAAGAGGGACAGTAGAACTGCTTTTCTTTTTTCCACAGCTTAAGCTGTTCAAGCGAAAAGCGCTGAGCTAGTGAAATGAGGCCTTCTTCTGTTTGTGCAACTAACAATCGTACATTTCTCCTTCCTATAGTAGCGAGCTATATCCTTGTATTCGACACCTTTCTACTAAACCCTTTTCTTTCAGAAAAAAACCACATTACAGCATACGCAATGTGGTTTACAGCGATTATAATAGCGGTGAAAGCAAACGGGCTGTTGATTCAAATAGCCGCTGTATAAATGGCCGCTTTTCAAAGTCTTTAAAGTGAAGCTCATTCGTTTCTTCTAAATCTTGCATATATTCATATACGAGCTTTTGAGTACTAGCTGTGCGATATAAAAAAGCATTTACTTCAAAATTCAAATGAAAGCTTCTCATGTCCATGTTAGCTGTTCCAATAGAGGCAATTTCTCTATCAACAATCACAATCTTGCTGTGCATAAATCCTTTTTTATACTCGTAAATTTTCACACCTGCTTCTAGCAGCTCCGGAAAATAAGAGCGTGATGCATGAAAAACAATTTTTTTATCGGGCTTCTGAGGTACAAGAAGCCTTACATCTATACCGCTTAGAGCAGCTACTTTGAGGGAAGTAAAAATATCTTCATCAGGTATGAAGTAAGGAGAAGCAATCCAAATGGACTCTTTCGCAGACGTAATCATCGAAAAAAATAAGTGTTTGATAATTTCCCACTCACGGTCTGGTCCGCCAGCAATCATTTGAACACCGCCGCACTTTTCCATATCAATGTCAATTAAATCCGGCGATAGATACGTTTGAGTAAGCATCGTCTGACCTGTCATATAATACCAGTCTTGCAAGAAAATAAGCTGCAATGAACGGACTGCCTCACCCTTCACCATCAAATGGGTATCTCTCCAAAAGCCAAAATGCCGACTTTTCCCGAGATATTCATCACCAATGTTCAAACCTCCTACAAATCCAATTGTTCCATCAATGACTACAATTTTACGATGATTACGGAAGTTGATTTTATTATTGAGAAATGGAAGTCTGACCGGCAAGAACGGAATCATTTCTACGCCCGCGTTTCTTAACTCGTGAATATAATGCGGTGAAAGCTGAAAACTGCCCACGGCATCATACAAGAAACGTACATAAACTCCTTCTTGTACCTTCTGAATTAAAATATCTTTAATTTGTTCTCCTAAGTGATCATGTCGTACGATGTAATACTCTAAGTGGATATGATGCCTTGCATGCTTTAATGATTCCATAATTTCGTGAAACGTCTCTTTTCCATTCGTCAATGCGCGCGTATCTGATGAAAAAGAAATTGGACTCTTGCTAAGCCTGACGGCTAGCTTCAGCATTTGCTTTCTACTGGTGCCCAACTGTTCAAAGTGATTTTCTAATATACCGGAATCTCTTTCCATCTTTAAAAGCACCTGTTCATCCAGCTTTGCTTTTTTAGCAAATAAACGCCGTTTTCGCGTATTGCGTCCAAATAACAAATAAAAAAAGAACCCTATTACCGGGAAACCGCCTAATACTACGAGCCACGTTAGCGTTTGAGTTGGATGACGGTTTTCTAATGAAATAACAAGACCGATGAAAACAACACTAATCGTAATTAAGATACTTAGCACGCCAATAAATTTACCGTCCCAATACCCTTTTGTAAAATAAAGCAAAGCAATAATACCAATAACAAAAATTAAAAGCTGTAATCTATTTTTCAACTTGTTTTCACCTATCCTAAAACCAATCTTTCATCATTAATAACAGGTCTCTATGCCGTTATTATCCTCAAACTTGTTGTTTTAACACTACACTTTCCCGTGTAGGAAGCAGCCGCCTGCTTTTTCCACCTATATTGTTCGATATGAGCGGAGAGCATTTCCAAAAAAGAGGGCAAAACAAAGACCGATTTCATATACATGAAATCGGCTGCTATTATCGTAAAGGAAAATACTGCTTTACTTGTTCAAGTGCATTTTCACTGATTAATTCTTTTCCATATTCCATTAAACGATGAACGGTTACATTTGATTCATTTGCATATTCTAAAATGATACTTAAAATGTTATCAATTTCAGCTACAAAGTCTTCATCATCTGTAAACTCAACGTATAAATAATATTTTCCTTCAAACACGTACATGCTGTTGATAATATCATCTAACTCTAAATGGTGACTTAAGGAAATTAAATGTTCTAAGTCTTGAAAGCGTGCGACGAACTGTAGCCCTTCGTCTTCTATAATTTCTTCTTCAAAATCAGCTTTTTTATTTTGATTCGCTTGATGATCAAGCAACGCTTCAATTTTTCCATCTACAGGGATATCGATTTTATCATTTTCACCAACAGGTACTTCGAACTTTTGACCGTCTTTTGAAACTTGTGCTCTTGTTACAATAACCTCTAGCCCCTTCTCAAGCGCATGTACTTGAATCCAAAGAGGACCTTCTGCTACAAACTCTTCTTCTTGATGAATTTCGTCCATCATCTCCCAGAATAGCTCTTCACTGCGCTCTCGGCTAAACCAAATTTCATTGCGATCAAATCCACGTTCTTCAATATCTACGTAAGTGACAAAGAATTTTACTGTGTTTTCATTAATGCGTTCGATTTCCATTATCATCTCTCCCTTCGGAAAAATCAGTGAAGGTAATCCGGCCATTTCGAACATTACCCCTAAACGATGAAGGGACTATTTTACCCCCGTGTTAAAGCAATATTACATGTACTTTCTCACTTTGTAAAGCATTCTAACTTGGGATATACAAGCATACACTATTTGAGTGAACCTTGTATATCTATTTTATGACAAAATGCGAAAGAAAGGAAATAAAAAATACTCTGACAACTCATAGCCACCTTACACCTTACTTTGTTATATACATAATCTCTTTACCCTATGAACGCTTTTTGTTAAAAATGAACACAGATAAAGCAATATGAGCTACTTATCCTTACATATTGGGAGGGAAGACTATTGGATTTAGAATTAATAACCTCCATTCTTCTTATTATCGGTATCGATATTGTATTAGGTGGAGACAACGCTATTGTTATTGCCTTAGCAAGCCGCAACTTACCTGAATATCAGCGAAATAAAGCTATTTTTTTAGGGACTGGCTTAGCTGTGATAGTTCGCATTGTACTTACTATTTTAGCTGTTTATTTACTAACTATTCCTTACTTGCAGCTCATAGGCGGTTTTTTATTAGTGATCATTGCCTTTAAGCTTCTTGTATCAGAAGGTGATGATGCATCTTCAATCCGTGCAGGTGTGACATTAGGCGCCGCTGTAAGAACAATTGTATTTGCTGATATTGTAATGGGACTAGATAATGTAATAGCTGTAGCAGGCGCAGCTCATGGAAATATTATCTTGGTTGTCACCGGATTACTCGTATCCGTCCCCATTATTGTTTGGGGAAGCAAGCTCATTTTGTATTTGATGGAACGATTTCCCCTGCTCGTTTATGGGGGGGCAGCTATTTTAGCTTATACTGCTGGAAATATGATTGGACATGAAAAGAACTTACATTCATTCTTTGCAGACCATACATCTCTAGGAACATTTATTCCGTTTATAACAATTGCTGTTGTGCTGATAAGCGGCATGGTTGTTAATAGCTTTCGTTCAACTAAATGATAAAGAAAAGGCCATACTAAACATTTTTATTTAGTATGGCCTTTTCTTTAGTTTAATGAGCACAGCAGTCTTTTATTCATAAAACACTTTGTACACTTAAAAAATAATCTCTGTGAGTAAAAAAAGAATAGATGGTACGAGTAAGCAACCAAGACCTGTATAAAATGTAGCTGTCATGGCTCCATAAGGTACAAGTTTTACATCTGTCGCGGCTAAACCAGCTGCTACACCGCTCGTCGTCCCCATAACTCCTCCATAGATCATTGCTGTACGAGGGTTGTTTAATTTGATTTTCTTAGCAAATATCGGTGTCAAAATCATAACTGAAATGGATTTAATTAATCCTACAGCTATACTTAACGCGATAATATCAGAAGAGGCTCCAATCGCAGTTCCAGAAACCGGCCCCACAATATAGGTCACGGCTCCTCCTCCGATTGTGGTCAAAGCAACGGGATCTCTATATCCAAAACAAAGAGCAATAATTACACCTATTACAAAGGAATAGAAAACCCCAAAAAACAAGGCCGTAATCCCGCTGATTCCCGTTTTTTTGACTTCGCTAAAATTGGCGCCGAACGCAGTAGCAATAATGGCAAAATCTCGCAGCATCCCTCCGCCCATTAAACCAATTCCTGAAAATAACTGTATATCAGAAATTCCTTTCTCTCCTCCTGTGTTCACTCCACCGATATAAGCAAGGATTAATCCAAACATAATAGCAATAGCAGATCCGTGAACTCTTCCTTTTGTTAATTTATCTGATAAAAAATAAGCAATATACATGACAATCCCAATAATAGCAAATGCCGTAATCAGCCCGTTATTTTCTAATCCTTCTTTGATCATATTCATCATTTGATTTGCTCCTTAGGTAAAATAGAAAGCTCTATTTCTTGTTCTTTCACCTTCGCTTTCTCTCCTATTCTGCTGATAAATGGTATGGATAAAAAGCCTACTACGACTACTACCACCCCTGCAAGAAGCGCCATGCCTCCTCCATCAAGAGCAGCTACAACATTTTGCTGTGCAGACATTGCTACCACGATAGGAATATAAATACCTCCCCAAAAAGCAATGCCTTCTTCGGATTTTACTTGGAGCTTATTTTTCTTCTTTAAATAATCCACCGCTAGTACAAGAAGAAGCATGGATACCCCTACTCCTCCAACGTTGGCTTCGACTCCCATCAGCCCTCCTAATGCGTCCCCTACAATTACCCCTATCAACATGCAAATAGACAGCAGCGCTACACCGAAGATTATCATATTACTTCCTCCCCACTCCATTATTGAAAGCGTTTACTTTATGGTTTAAAAATAGTGTAAAGGAAAAAAGTTGAATAACCTATGCATTTTTAGTTATATACTTATATCAAAAATGACATAATGCAGTTTTTCTCTACTGTTCACTTTAGGTTTATTCGAAAAAGAAATAAAAATCATGACATTTAGTCATGATTCTTATATGTATTCATGAGGCATACCGGAGGGTAAATGTTTAAAATAATCAATCACAAACTGCCTGAAGATTTGTTGTAAATCCGTCACGTAGCCCCCGTTGTTCCAAGCTAAAAAGATAGTACGTTCAAATGTTCCCTCTTCAATTTTCAGCAGTTTTACATCTTTGCCTGTAGAACCTCCCCAAGTTACTTCAGGAATAAAACCTATTCCTTGCTTCGCTCTAATCAAACCTCTTACTGTTGCTGGATCATCGCTTTCAAACGTAATTTGAGGTACAAAATTCTGTTCCTTACAAATTACATCCGTTATTTTCCTTAGCTCTTTTCCTTTCTTTAGCACAATGAATTTCTCATTTTTAAGTTCATTTAACTTTACACGTGATTGCTTGGCCAAAGGATGATCAAGAGGCACTGCAAGCAAAATCGATTCACGAAGCAAAGGAGTATGTTCGATCTGACGGGTTGTTAATGGAAAAGCTGAAATACATAAATCAAAATCAGGCTGTGAATTAGAATTAGTCAAATGCTGCATCAGTCGAAAACGCACCTGAGGATATTGCTCACGAAATCTGCTTAATAGCTCTGGAAGTAAATGTGAACTAGCTAATACAACAAGGCGAATTTCTTCACATGGATCGTTCGACATATCCTTTAGCTCGTGCTTTGCGTCTTCCAATGTTTTTAAAGCAAGTTCTACTTTGGCACAGAATGCTTTACCATACCGATTTAATTTAATGTATTTACCGTTTCGATCAAACAAACGAATGCCTAGCTCTTTTTCTAACTGTGAAATCGTTTTGCTGAGTGCAGGCTGAGATACGTATAGCTCTTCGGCCGCTTTACTGATATGTTCTAGTCTAGCAACTACTTGGAAATATTTTAGCTGTAAAAGCTCCAATCCGTTCACCACCACTTTTATATGTTTAAATACTCTCTTTCTTTACTAATTACATATATACTTCATTTCCCCTGCTATTTCGACAAAAAATAAGCAGCAGAGGCCATTTGGCTCCCTGCTGCTTATTTTTTATATACCAACTTCAAGCAAACGTTACTTGGTTGGTTTCTTATTTAAATCTTAAACAGACAAATATAAAAATTAACCATTCACAAGTCTTTGAGCTTCGCGAAGTTGGAAAGTACGCACTTTACGTGGTAAGAAACGACGGATCTCGTCTTCATTATAACCAACTTGTAGACGTTTTTCATCAATGATAATCGGACGGCGCAATAAGCCAGGATTTTGCTGAATTAATTCATACAAATCTTGCAAAGGCATAGCGTCTACCTGAACGTCTAGTTTTTGGAAAGTTTTCGAACGTGTTGAAATGATTTCATCTGTTCCATCTTCTGTCATACGTAAAATTTCTTTAATCTCGTCGATTGATAACGGCTCTGAAAAGATATTACGCTCTGTATATCCAATATCATTTTCCTCTAACCAAGCTTTCGCTTTACGACAAGATGTACAACTTGGTGATGTATATAATGTAACCATTTACTCCTTCACTCCTTCTATCATAATCGGTCATAACATTTAAAACATGAACTGTAAATCATGTTGTTTTATACAAACTTCAACGAGTGTAAATATTTAATGACTGATAATGAAAATCGATACTACTTTATAATTACTTTTAAAAAATAATATCTATTTGCATTATACTATAAACTTCATCGGAATGATATACTTTTTGAAGTGAACTAGTACATTAGTTCGTTCCTTCACTGTCATTATTTTCATTGCCGATTTTCTTCATTATTTATTTACCACACTACTATTACGAATAAACCTGTAGATTAGTTTCATTTTTTTATTATTTTTTTCTTTTACAAATTCCTCAAATTTTTCAGTCACTAAAAAAGCCTTGCAGAAGAACTGACTTTTCTGCAAAGCTTTTGAGATAACCTCTTATTTATTTAATAGCTGATGTGCTGCTTTTTCCTCGTCTCATTAAGATAGGATACAGTAACAGCCCGATTACAAATAAGCCAATACCTAAGAAAAATGTTTTTAAATCAGCTGTCCCTGTCTTAATCACCCAAAGTGAATAAATAAGTGCTAACGAGGCAATGATTCCGTCTTTTACTCGCGATCCTTTAATGATATCGTACGTCTCACCCGTCACAATAAGCTTTAATTGATAAACTGTCGTCACGAAATAAGGAACTAAATAAGCGAGAGTAGCTACAACAATAGCGAAATTATAGGCTTGCGAAACTGTACCTGAAATAGTCGCAAACAAAAACAACTGTGTTAAGCCATTTGTTAATGTTAGTGAGCGGGCTGGACTATTGTTCTGATTTGTTTTAGCAAACCACTGTGGAAACAACCCTGATTTTGCTGCTTGATAAGGAACTTCTGCACTAACAACAATCCATCCAACAGTAGAACCTAATAAAGAAATAAGTGCTAAAATGGCCATTACGTAAGCACCTTTATGTCCAATCACCATTTCTAACGTATCTACCAAAGGTTTTTGAGACTGCTGAAGCTGAGCTGTTGAAAGAATCCCCATAGCTAGAAGCGTAATCCCCACATAGATAACCATTGAAATCAATAATCCAAGCAGCGTTGCTTTCTTCACTACTTTTTGTGATTTTGCACGGTTAGATAACAGTACAGCCGATTCAATTCCGATAAACGCCCACAGCGTAGCAATGGCTGCCCCATTGACCTGACTTCCCAATCCTACATTTATACCCTTTGAATTAACAAATTCTGTACTGACCAGGTTGGATGCGCTAAATAGCGATAGCGCTACAACAATAAATAAACCGAATCCAATAATTTTAGCTGCCGTTGTGATAAAGTTAATATTACCGGCGCTATTAATATCTCGCTGCAAAATAGCTTGAATTCCCCATAGGACAATAGAACATACTAAAAACGTAATGAATTTTCCAGCTTCTAATTGAAAATTTCCGACTGAAAATAAAATATCCTTACTCTCCATTACTGGAAAGAACGTTGTTAAATATCCCGCAAACGATATGATGACAGATGCTGTTGCAGCCCAGTTAGCTGCCCAATAGCCCCAAGCCATGCTATACCCTGCTACTTTACCTGCTTTAGGCGATGAAAAAAGATTCGCTGCATAACTTTGAGGCCCTCCTTTTAATTCGGGCTTTCTCATGACTAAATTCCCGAATACAAGAGCAATCATGAATACGCCAAGACCTGTTGCAATCCAAGCAAGTGTTGAACCGATTGGACTTGATACGTTTGCTAAATTAGAAGGAAGCATAAATACTCCGCCGCCTACCATATTACCAACTACAAAGGCTGTTAAAAACCAAAGTCCCCATTTTTTATCTTTCATTTGCTCTGTCTCCTTTTGCTTTCTAAAAGCTTAAACTTTTGAGATAGAAAGCTCGATGCTAATCTATTAACACGTAAAAATTATTTGTTTCTTCATTCATCTCTTCATTTGTTTAACAATATAATATATTAGCACACTAAAGCAAAAAGTGAAATAATAAATCCTTCATTTTCTTTTGGAAAAAAATGCGGCTGGGACACAACTACATCAATCTAAAGGTGAACAAATGGGATATATGAGTTCGTATGGATCCCGCTTGTTACACCGCTGCTGATTTCCGTGCAAGACTTCGCTTTCCGCGGGCGGGCGGTGAGCCTTCTCGTTGCTTCCGCTCCTGCGGGGTCTCGCTTTTCCCGCAGGAGTCTTCGCCTTGCCCTCCAATCAACAGCTAGAAGCCCTACATACAGTAAACCTACGTTCACCATCACCATAAAAAAATCCGAACGAGTTGGATTCTTAATCAAGAATTCAACTCGTTCGGATCTTTCTTCAACGAAACTACTTTTGTCCGAGCCTCATTTTTTATCTTTTATGAAAACCTTTTGAATAGTAGACAACAACCAATAAAATAAACCATATCGGACCTACAATAAGGGCTATTCTTGTATCAGAAGAAAAACCCATCACCACTACTACTCCCGCTAAGAAAGCAAGAGAGAGATATGACGTATACGGGAAGAACGGAAGCTTATATTTTAAATCACTTACTTGCTGATCGCTTAATCCCTTGCGGAAGCGAATTTGAGAAAGTAAAATAATTCCCCATGTCCAAATTGCTCCAATAGTGGCAATACTCGTCACCCACGTGAACACCTTATCAGGAACAACATAGTTTAAGCCAACTCCGATTAGCAGTACAACAGCTGAAGCAATAACTGCTGCACCAGGCACGCCGCCTTTTGTTAAGTTGGCATAGCGTTTTGGAGCTTCTCCGTGCTGAGCTAAATTAAATAACATACGGCCCGTACTAAAAATTCCACTGTTACAAGAAGATAAAGCCGCTGTTAACACTACAAAGTTTATAATCCCTGCTGCAGCGGGTATTCCAGCTTTATCAAATGTTAAAACAAATGGACTTCCTTGTGTTCCAATCTCTGGCCAAGGATAAATAGACATAATAACAAACAAAGCTCCGATGTAAAAAATCAAAATTCTCCACAGTACATTATCAATTGCTTTTGTTAGTGTTTTTTCCGGATTTTTCACCTCTCCTGCTGTTACCCCAATCATTTCAATACCAAGGTAAGCAAACATAACCATTTGAAGTGATAAAAGAACACCTTTCATACCATTCGGGAAAAAGCCCCCGTGACTCCATAAATTACTGATTCCTGTTGCAATACCGCCATTTCCAATTCCAAAGATAATCATGCCCAGTCCCAGCACAATCATAAGGATAATCGTTACTACTTTAATAAGAGAAAACCAAAACTCTAGTTCGCCATATGCTTTTACAGCTAAAAAGTTAACCCCTGTCATGATAACGAGTGCTGCAAGTGCCCATATCCACTGAGGTACACCTGGGAACCAAAACTCCATATATACTCCAACAGCTGTAATTTCAGCCATACATGTAATAATCCACATAAACCAGTAGTTCCAGCCTGTTAAATAACCAGCAAGTGGCCCTAAATAATCGTTAGCATACTTACTAAAAGAACCGGCTACTGGATTTTGTACTGCCATTTCACCTAACGCTCTCATAATAAAAAACATAATAAGACCACTGATTCCATACATGATAAGAATACCAGGACCCGCTAACCGAATAGCGGATGCAGAACCTAAAAACAGTCCAACTCCGATAGCTGCACCTAAAGACATTAAGCTAATATGTCTTTCCTCAAGTCCACGGCTTAATTCTTTTTCTTGCGTGTTCCCTTGCATAATTCTCTCTCCTAACATATCCATTTCATTTAATAGCGATAGCGGCTACTTGTATAGTATTAACTTATTTTTCAGCCAAATAATTCTAGGCAGTGTATGTACTAATAATCTGATATTGCAAGTTTCACACCTTCACTTTTACCGCTATCACATCTATAAAATACAATATTAAAAAAACTTCACTTTGTTCATTTTATCAAAAATCACAAAAAATGCGATAGTTTTTTGTGATTTTCACAAATAAACTTACGATCGAAATATAATAAAAACCATTTTTTTACATTATATGTTCTTATCTCACTATAATTATCTGACTATTAAGAATAATCAATCGATTATTCTTCTATATTTTCAATTATAGATGCTTACTTTTCCCTAAAAAGGGTAAAGATAAGATAACTGTTTAAACACTATTATGAACATCATCATGAAACGATCAGTAGGAGGGTGCTATGAATTGGTATGAAAAACTAAGTCAATATTTTCCCATTGAAGAAATGAAATCAAAGAAGCATATCGAAACGCTTTTACAAGAACGCAGCGATATTTATCATAAAAATGAAGGACCTCACCACGTATTAATGTACGTGGAAACAGACCAATTTATCTTTATTGATTACCTCTTTGTTTCAAAAGACGCTCGAGGTCAAGGGCTTGGCGGTAAATTAATTGATGAGTTAAAACAGCATAACAAACCAATTATTTTAGAAGTAGAGCCTGTAGACTATAAAGATTCAGACTCAGCAAAACGACTGCATTTTTATAAACGTGCAGACTTTAAGCATGCTCAAACAATTGGCTATAACCGCCGGTCATTAGCTACAAATGAAATTAACCAGATGGAAATTCTATACTGGTCTCCTACCTCTGAAACAGAGGAAAGCATTTTAAATAAAATGAAAAAAACGTACGAGTTAATTCATACGTACAAAGACAAAGAAATATATGGTGCGTCTTATCAGCCGGCAGATCAAGTGTTAAAAATTGACAAAAATCGTAAAGATGGCGATATCTTAGCAGATTTATAAAAAGAAGGTAGACATGCGTCTACCTTCTTTTTATATTTTTTGAATTATTATTCAAAATAAAACATTATTAATCACTTATATTCCTTTAGTTATAAGGTTTATACATAGATATTTTGTCTTAAATATAAAATTCTGAAAATTTTTAATAGTATTTTTCAATCCTTTACTGTATAATACCTGTAAAGCGCTAATGTTACTTGTTCTTACATGTTTTTTGCAACTTGAAGCTTAGTGTTCTTTGATAACTAAATAAAAAAACGACCTCGTTGTGAGATCGTTTTTGTTATGTTGTATATGTGGCAAACTCTGCTTGAGAACAAGACACGTAGTGACCTGGAGATACTTCTCTAAGCTCTGGTTCTTCACCGTTATAGTCATGGATACTTGGATCATAAATTTTGCGCTGACGCGTTTTTTCACTGTCAGGATCGGGAAGCGGAATAGCTGAAAGCAACGCTTTTGTATATGGATGAACAGGGTTTCGATAAAGTTCATCACTTGGTGCAAGCTCTACAATCTTACCTCTGTACATAACGCCGATGCGGTCACTGATGTATTTTACCATTGACAAATCATGGGCGATAAATAAATATGTTAGTCCACGTTCACGCTGTAACTTCTTCATTAAGTTAACAACTTGAGCTTGTATAGACACGTCCAAAGCTGAGATTGGTTCATCTGCGATGATAAAATCAGGTTCTACTGCCAGTGCTCTTGCGATACCGATACGCTGACGCTGGCCGCCACTAAACTCATGTGGATAGCGATTTGCATGTTCTTTGTTAAGCCCCACTGTTTCAAGAAGCTCGTGAACCTTTGCCATACGCTCCTTTCTCGTCTTAGCTAAACCGTGAATATCAATGCCTTCTGCTATGATATCTGCTACGGTCATACGAGGGTTAAGCGACGCATATGGATCTTGGAAAATCATTTGCATTTTACGATTGAATTTTTTAAGCTCTGAGCGAGATTTGCGACCATGTACATTTTCGCCATTAAATAGCACCTCGCCGCTAGTAGCGTCATATAAACGAATAATCGTTCTGCCTGTCGTTGACTTTCCGCAACCGGATTCACCTACAAGCCCTAATGTTTCTCCGCGGAAGATGTCAAACGTCAGACCATCAACTGCTTTAATTGTTCCTTTACTTGTGAAAAAATGTTGCTTTAAGCCTTTAATCTCTAATAATTTATCTGTCATGTTATTCACCATCCTTCGCTACGAGTACAGGTGTCCTGTATACATTATCAACTTTACGCATGCGGCGCTGAACTGAAGCAGGCGGCTCTACTTTTGGTGCATCGGGATGTAACAGCCATGTTTTCGCATAGTGCGTATCAGATATTTTGAACATTGGAGGTTCTTGCTCAAAATCAATTTTCATTGCGTATGGATTTCGCGCTGCAAATGCATCTCCTTTTGGAGGATTCGTTAAATCTGGCGGCGTTCCAGGAATAGCAGCCAGCTCTTCTTCTGCCTCGTTATCTAAGCTTGGCATAGAAGCTAGCAGTCCCCACGTATACGGATGTTTTGGATCGTAAAACACTTCATCCACTGTGCCCATTTCAACAATTTGACCAGCATACATAACGGCTACTCGATCTGCTACATTTGCTACTACACCAAGATCATGGGTAATAAAGATAATAGATGTATCCGTTTTTTTCTGAATGTCTTTCATCAATTCTAAAATTTGAGCTTGAATTGTTACATCAAGCGCCGTTGTTGGTTCATCAGCGATCAATAGCTTCGGATTAGAAGCAAGAGCCATCGCAATGACAACACGCTGTCTCATCCCGCCGCTGAATTCATGCGGATATTGATTCACACGTTGTTCTGGAAAAGGAATTCCTACAAGCGTTAATAACTCGACTGCCCGTTTTTTTGCTTCTGCTTTAGACACTTTGGAATGCTTGATTACGACTTCACCAATTTGAGCCCCAACTTTCATCGTTGGATTTAAGGAAGTCATCGGATCTTGGAAGATCATACCGATATCTTTACCGCGAATAGCTTCCATTTCTTTATCCGTTTTCTTAGCTAAATCAATGCCGTCAAACAGCACTTCGCCGCTTTTGATTCGGCCAGGAGGCATCGGAATAAGGCGCATGATCGTTTGTGAAGTTACACTTTTACCAGATCCTGATTCACCAACAATTGCTAAAGTTTCACCTTTATTTAAGTGGAAGTTAACGCCGCGAACAGCTTGAACTTCTCCGCCATATGTTTTAAATGATACAGCTAAATTTTTTACTTCTAATAAACGTGACATATGAGTTCACTTCCTTACTTACGTAGTTTTGGATCTAACGCATCTCGTAATCCATCACCAATTACGTTGAACGCTAAGATTGTTAAACAGATAAACAAACCTGGGAAAAATAAGCGCCAAGGATAGTATTCCAAAGCAGGTAAGCCTTCTGAAGCCATTGTTCCCCAGCTTGCAAGCGGTGCCGGAACGCCTAGTCCCAAGTAGCTTAAAAATGCTTCTGTAAAGATTGCTGAAGGAATCGTTAGTGTCATTGTTACTAAAATTGGACCTGTTGCGTTAGGAATAAGATGTTTAAATAAAATACGTTTTGTTGTTGCTCCTAATGTTTGTGAAGCCATTACGTACTCTTGGTTTTTCAACTGCAATACCTGTCCACGCACAATACGGGCCATGTTAATCCAGCCGGTAATGGTCATCGCTAAAATCATCGTGCCTAACCCTTGGCCAAGCATAACCATTAAAATAATAACCAGTAAAAGGTAAGGAACACCATATAAGATATCCGCAACACGCATCATTGTTTCATCCGTACGGCCGCCGCGGTATCCAGAGATGCTTCCCCAAACTACGCCGATGAATAAATCAATTAAAGCTGCTGCTAACCCGATAAATAATGAAATACGAGCGCCTTCCCACGTACGAGCAAAAACATCACGCCCTAATTCATCTGTACCGAACCAGTGCTCAGAAGATGGAGCCTGATTAGCATTCAGTAAATCATTGGTTGCATAATCATATTTCACCATCAATGGACCAAATATAGCCATAAAAACAAGGAGAACCATTAGTACTACACCAAACATAGCAAGCTTGTTTTTGCGAAAACGAATAAAAACATCTTGCCAGAATGAAAGACTCGGTTTTTCAATCTTTTCTGCCTGAGCGCGGTCAATCCCTGCTGTTTCAAACATTTCTTTAGGAATTTTCGGAAGTTGCTGCATAGTTACTCTCCTTTCTTAGCACCTGTAAGTTTAATTCGAGGGTCAATGAAGCCGTATGCAATATCTACAAGCAAGATACAAAAAAGTAGTAAAATACTGTAGAACACCGTTACGCCCATAATCGTTGTGTAATCTCGGTTTGAGATACTGAGTACAAAGTGTGAACCTAATCCCGGGATGCCAAATATTTTTTCAATAACAAAGCTACCCGTTAAAATCCCTGCTACTAAAGGTCCCATATAGGATACGACTGGAAGCATCGCATTTCGCATGGCGTGCTTAACTGTAATAACGCCTCTGCTTAAACCTTTTGCTTTCGCTGTACGAATATAATCATTGCTTAATACTTCAAGCATACTCGAACGAGTTAACCGTGCGATAAACGCCATAGGGGTTGAAGCGAGCGCGAGAGCTGGTAACACCGTGTGTGCCCAAGATTCCCAGCGTGCAACCGGAAAAATTTGTAGTTTCATAGCCAGAACGTATTGTAATACCGCTGCCATAATAAAACTCGGAACTGAGATTCCTAGAACTGCAATAACCATCGCCGTGTAATCTTGCCACTTATTATGTTTTAAAGCAGCAATAACACCAAGTACTACACCAATAGCAATTGCTATTAAAATAGCTTCCATCCCTAGCATGAATGAAACAGGGAATCCTCCGTTAATCAAATCATTTACCGTTTGGCCTTTATATTTGAAAGATGGACCAAAATCCCACTTTAAAATTGATGTTAAATAATCAAAGTACTGATGGTACCAAGGCTGGTCTAAACCGTAATACTGATTTAGATTTTTTTGAATTTCAGGGGGAAGCTGCTTTTCTGATGTGAATGGACCTCCTGGAACAGCACGCATTAAGAAAAAGGTCGCTGTTACGATCAGCCATAATGATAGAAACATATAAATAAGTCGTTTTCCTATATATTTGAACACCCTGACACACCTCCATATTTTTACAAAATTCGCGCACAAGAAAGAAAAGTATATGGAGCACCAGGCCCCATATACCCTTTGTCACAATTGATGTTACTTACTCAAAATGAGCCCACTTAATCTGAATGTCTCCAAGTCCAGACATCACAACATCTTTCAGCTGCTTGTCTTGTACCCAAGCGTTTGTGTAGAAGTAGATTGGTGCCACTGGCATTTCATCCATGAAGATACCTTCTGCTTTTTTCAACATTTCCAGACGTTTTTTAGGATCTGTTTCTTTTTGAGAGTCAATTAATAACTTTTTATATTCTGGGTTTTCCCAGTTTGTATCATTGTTTCCGCCTTTTTTATCACGGAACAATTCTAAGAAGTTGATTGGATCGTTAAAATCTCCTAACCAGCCCATACGTCCAACTTGATAATCTCCTTGGTGTAACTTTTCAATGTAAACAGCCCACTCAGAGTTGTCTAACTGTACTTTAATGCCAAGGTTTTTCTTCCACATATCTTGAACAGCTTGTGCAATTTTTGCATGTTTTTCATCCGTGTTGTATGAAACCTTAATTGCTGGTAGTTCTGAAGCATCTTTAAGGCCCATTTCTTTCAAGCCTTTTTCTAAATATTCTTTTGCTTTTTTCACATCATTGTCTTTGAAGTAGCCTTTTTTGTTATCTTCAAACATTGTTGGTGGTACAGCCGCCATCGCTGGAACTGAACCGTCTTTTGTAATTTGTTCTGTAATACCTTTACGATCAATTGCATAAGCTAATGCTTTACGAATGTTCACATTGTCTAAAGGTTTTTGTTCTGTATTAAACTTGTACCAGTAAGTACCTGCAATCTCTTGAATGTTTAATGAACCGTCTTTCTTTAATTCAGGAAGTGCATCAGCCGGTAATTGACCAGTAGGCATACCCGCCCAGTCTAATTCACCGTTTTTGAACATTGAAAGTTCAGTGTTGTTATCATTGATCATGTACATTTCAACTTTTTTAAGTTTTACAGCATCTTTATCCCAATAGTTTTCATTAGGAACTAACTCGATTTTGTCATTATGTTTCCAAGTTTTAAGCTTGAAAGGACCGTTTGACGTATAGTTTTCGCCTGCATTTGTGTACCATTTTTCATTTGATTCAGCAATTTTCGTATTCACTGGGAAGTACGTATAGAAAGCTGTTAATTCTAAGAAATATGGCGTTGGGTTTTCTAATGTTACCTCAAGCGTTTTATCATCTGTTGCTTTAACGGCAACATCATCTAATGAACCTTTTCCTTCATTGGCAGCTTGTGCATTTTTAACATAGTATAATTGATATGCATATTGAGATTCGTTTTTAGGATCTAACGCCCATTTCCATGCATATTCGAAATCTTTTGCTGTTACAGGGTCACCATTTGACCATTTTGCATCGTCGCGAATAGTAAACGTATATTTAGTTTGATCATCGCTGACCTTCACATCTTTCGCCATTGCATTTTCAGGTTTTCCATCTTTACCGATACGAGTTAAACCTTCAAATGTTTGTAATAATACGTTTGATGACGTTGAATCATTAGCTAAGCCTGGGTTCAGTGAAAAAGGCTCAGTTTTAATGTTTACGCGAAGCTCTTGCTCTTTCTTCTTGTCGCCGCCATCACTGCTAGCATTTTCACTGCCACCAGATTCTTTGTTAAATCCACATGCAGCTAAAAACAAGCTCATTACAAGCAGCAAACTGAAAAGAATCGACAACCTTTTCTTCATTGCGTGTTACCCCCTATTAAATTTTGTTTGTGTGGCAACCATATTTTTTTGATATGTACTAATTTCTTAATCCTCTTTCAATACAAAATAATCAGTTATTTTTTCGCGTAGTAGAGCATTAAAGACCTCACTGCAAAATTATTCTTCTACCCTATGAAACTGTCATCAATTGTTTACATGCTGTAAATCCAATGTATGCGCTTAATATGTAGAAGACTCATTCATTACAAAATTCGCTAATTGAAACAAAACATTGTCTATTTTGTGTTTTCTGAAAAATTAAGAAATTGTAATACCTTTGTAAAAAATATGTTTGTTACGCCTATTATAAATATTTTAAAAATTTATTGCAATACTATTATTTAATGGTATTTTTTTGTCACGAGAGAAAAAACCTTATCTTATAAGGATTGTGCCTACTTGTCAGACGTCCAAAATCTTTTTTGTAGTATAGGTATTACAATAGTATTACAAAGCCATTAGAAATACTAAATAAAAGATTTTTACCAAATCCTCCACCAAATTTTCATTAAGAAATGCTTTAATTAAAAGGTTCTTGTCTTTTTTTGCCGCTGAAAAATTCCAGTAAATTGTCTTATAAAACTTTTTAGCGATAAGATGTTTAAATTCCTGCTTTTTCGCGTTATAATAACGAATAACTATATAATTAAAGCTGTGAAAAAGAGTAGTATGCAGAATTTTCATTTTTAGAGAGTTTGTGGCTGGTGAGAACAAACATTGAAACCTGCAGAATGGACTTTGGAGCTTTCAAGTGCAAAGCTTGAACGTTGACCTCAACGTTATATGAATAAAGATAGTTCACAATTATTTGTGCTAATTAGGGTGGCAACGCGGTCCATTCGCCCCTAGCTTATGCTAGGAGCGGATGGGCCTTTTTATGTTGTATCCGTAAATTAGCATCATATATGTGCAGATGAAAGGAAGATTTGATGAAAACAATTTTTTCAGGTATTCAACCAAGCGGTACAATCACTTTAGGTAACTACATTGGAGCGATGAAGCAATTTGTTGAACTTCAACATGACTATAACTGTCATTTTTGTATTGTAGATCAGCATGCGATTACAACGCCTCAAGATCGTTTAGCACTTCGTAAAAACATTCGCAGCCTCGCTGCTCTGTATGTAGCAGTAGGAATTGATCCAGCAAAATCGACTTTATTTATTCAATCGGAAGTGCCCGCCCACACAGAAGCGGGATGGATGCTACAGTGCGTAGCGTATATCGGTGAACTTGAACGTATGACTCAGTTTAAAGATAAGTCTGCTGGAAAAGAGGCAGTATCAGCAGGATTACTAACTTATCCTCCATTAATGGCAGCTGATATTCTTTTATACAACACCGATTTGGTTCCAGTTGGTGAAGATCAAAAACAGCATTTAGAATTAACGCGTGACTTAGCTGAGCGCTTTAACAAAAAATACAATGATATCTTCACTATTCCTGAAGTACGTATTCCAAAAGTGGGCGCACGCGTCATGTCTCTTCAAGATCCTACGAAAAAAATGAGCAAGTCCGATCCAAACCAAAAAGCTTTCATTACGCTCTTGGATGACGCAAAAACAATTGAAAAGAAAATCAAAAGTGCCGTAACGGATTCAGAAGGTATTGTTCGCTATGATAAAGAAAATAAGCCAGGTATTTCAAACTTATTAAGTATTTATTCAATCCTAGCCAATAAATCGATCGAAGACATTGAAGCAATGTACGAAGGCAAAGGTTATGGTGACTTTAAAGCTGACACAGCTAAAGTAGTAGCTGAAGCACTCGCTCCAATTCAAGAAAGATATTATGAATTAGTTGATTCTAGCGAGCTAGATGATATTTTAGATCAAGGTGCCGATAAAGCAAATGCAACGGCTAATAAAATGCTTCGCAAAATGCGAAACGCAATGGGAATTGGCCGTAAACGTTAAAAAAACGACTGCTATGCAGTCGTTTTTTTAATTAACTTTTGGCTCTTGTTCAATTTCCCAAAGTTTTTCAAAGAAAGGTTGTCCTTTTACTAAGCGCTCGCATAATAATTTATGCTTCGGTGACCACCCTGACTTCGTTTCATCGTATAGCTGATTCCATACGTCTTGAAACGACATCTCTTGAATGTCTTCGTACTTCGTTGGATTCCACTCTGTGTACCAGTAGCGGATTTGAGCAGTATTTTTTGTTGTATGTAGCTGATCAAGTGCCATAAATAACAGCTGTTTTAGCTGACGTTCTTTACGTGTTAGTCCTCTCATCGTTTCAGGAGACGGCGAAAGAATATGATGCTCTTTTTTATTCAGCTCGTCTTCACTGAACTTATATTCTAGCTCTTCTTGATCCGCAATCATCTCATAGACTAACTGTTCTTGTCTTGGAATTAAGCGGCTTTTTCGAATCGGAATATGATATCCCATCGTATCAATTGCTAAAATATTCGTTCCATCTGTAACGATAAAACAATATTCAACCTGCGTGCGTTCATGATTTTTCCGAATGTATGCTTTCTGATAGACATCTTGTAGTAGTTGTTGAGGTAGCTCGGAAAGATCATTTTCAATGTAATGAAATAAAAGCGGATTTACTTTTAATAACGGTGCTTGATCGAGCAGTTCTACACAATCGTCTTTTCTCCACTCATGGAAATGACACACATTATAACCGTTTTCTTCGCCTTCAAACCAATTAACCCATACATCATGAAGATATAGCATAATTTACCCCTCACTTACTATCTGTTTGTTATCCATCAGTATAGGCAGAGAAAGGAATTTTTATTCCAAATGATGTTATTTTTCTAAAAATCAATTGTAAAATGCCTTCGTTTTTGGCTATTATTCAAATGCACTTATTTCGAAGCTCAGATATAACGCCAGTGCTAATGATTACTAAAGGCTTCATGAGCTATATCCACCCCTATAAGCAGAAAAAAATCCGAGTTTCTTCTATAGTAATAGGTTTGTCAGGAGGTCTGACAAACCTAAAAAAATCTATCACACTTTTGTGATAGATTTTTAACGAAGAGATTTGGGATTCAAAGCATCTTTTAATCCTTCACCAATGAAGTTGATAGCTAGGATCGTAAATGTAATAGCTAAACCTGGCGGAACCCACATCCAAGGCTTATTCTGCAGCACATCTGATTCCCTTGCTTCTGTCAGCATATTCCCCCAGCTTGGCGTATCAGCCGGCACGCCAAAACCGATAAAGCTAATCGCTGACTCAAACACAATGAGGATCGCCATTTGCAAACTGGCTTGAACCACAATCGTTGAAAATACATTTGGCAGCAAATGTTTAAAGATGATTTTAAACGGGCTGCACCCAATGGAAACAGCTGAAAGCACATATTCATTTTCTTTTTCAGCCAAGATTTTGCTTCGAACCAACCGGGCCGTACTTCCCCAGCTTAGGAAACTAACAACTAGGATAAGCGTCCAAACGCCTGAGATCTTTCCAATTAGGATTGTATTTAACACTACAACGAAAACAATTAGCGGAAAGTTTAATACAAAGTCTGTAAAACGCATTAAGAATTGATCCACTTTGCCTCCGTAATAACCCGCAATCGAACCAATAAGAGTTCCGATTAAAATAACGAGTGTTGTACAAGCAACTCCAATCAGTAACGAAGTTCTTCCTCCATACAATGTACGTGCAAATACGTCTCGCCCATTAGTATCCGTTCCAAACCAATGCTCACTAGAAGGCGCTGCATTCATCGCCATATAGTCGATACGTGTAATATCTGCTTTTGTAAGCAGCGGTGCAAAAATGGCAAGAAGCGTAATCACAATCATAAAAGCTAAACTTATCATGGCTAGTTTATTTTTAACAAACTTCTTTCGCGCAATCGCCCATGGAGAAAGGTTTTTAGGAGCTTTCATATTCACTTCTGGCTGTACATCTTTTTTCGTTACAATTTCCATACTTTCTCCTCCTAATCCAAACGAATACGCGGATCTGCTACGCCGTATAACAAATCAGCAACCAGATTCCCAACCAGTGTTAAAATTGAAAACAACATTGTAAGCGACATCATAACTGAGTAGTCACGAGTTGCTACAGAGTCAACAAACAACTTTCCGATTCCTGGATACGTAAAGATCGTTTCTGTAATGATAGAACCGCTAATGATTGTTACAAGATCAAACCCTAAAAACGTAATAAGCGGAATCATTGAGTTGCGTAAGATATGAACATTATAAATTTTAGATTCTTTTGTCCCTTTTGCTCTAGCTGTGCGTACAAAATCTTTGCGACTGTTTTCAATAATATCATTGCGCAAAAATTGGGTATACTGCGCGGTCGACATCAAGCCAAGAATCAGCGCGGGTAATATAACGTGATGAATTCTACTTTGAATAAATTCCCATGATCCCTCTTTCAATCCTACTTCAACAGAACCGCTAAATGGAAACCAACCTAACTGAAAGGAAAATAAATAAATGCCTACGATTCCTGCGATAAACGATGGAACCGCTAATGCAAAGTAATTATATCCTGCAATAAAGTTATCTGCTAAGGTATACGGTTTTCTTCCTGCATACATACCTAAAATAAATGCAAACACATACGTAATCAAAAGCGAAGTCAAAGCTAAAAAGATAGTATTAGGCATACGCTCTAAAATAATATCTAATGTCGGTAACTTATGAGTTGTTGACTTTCCTAAATCTCCTTGTGCCACTCCCTTTACCCAGTTCCAATATTGAACGTAGATAGGATCGTTATATCCTAGCTTATCACGCATTTCCTCAATGTATTTTGGATCTGTATTACTAGGGTTGATTTCTCCCCCAAAAGGGTCCCCTGGCATCATTTTTGCCAGGGAAAACACAACAAAGGAGATCAGAATCAACATTGGAATCATCCCTAAAATACGTCTTAGTGAGTATTGCAGCATCGTTGACTCTCCTTTACATGTAAAATACTTATTCCGTTACAGACCATTTCTCCGGATCTACAACTACCGTTGATGGATCTAGAGTTACGTTTTTCACACGCTTATTCACAGCATAAATATTGATATTTTCCCATAAAGGAAGTGCTGGCAGCTGCTCATTAAAGAATTTTTGCCATTTTACATATACATCTTTACGGTATTTATCATCAAATGATTTTTCACTCAAACCGTCTTTAAGCATTTCATCAGATTCCTTATTTACCCAACGGCCATAGTTCCATTCAGCATCAGAGCTCCATAATCCTGTAGGATCTGGATCTGAACCAGTGTCCCAAGAACCAAAGAACGCTTCTAACGCCTTATCGTCGTTATCTTTCATTTCATTGTACAAGTTAAATTCAACAAGTGAACCCGTTGCTAATTTTGTTTTAATACCAATATCATTCCATGCTTGCATAATAGCCTTCGCACGACCCTCGAAGTTGGCTGGACCAGCATAGTGACCGAATGAGATCGTAAATGGTTTTCCGTTTGGATCTTCTACAAAACCGTCATTATTCTTGTCTTTATAACCAGCTTCAGCTAATAATTTTTTAGCTTTTTCAGGACTATACTTGTACTTTGTTAAATCTTTTTGGTCAGCAGCAATCCAGAATACAGACGGAATAACTGTGTTAGAAACAACCGCTTTGTCGTTCATAAATGCTTTTACCATTGCTTTTCTATCTATTGCATAAAGCAATGCTTGACGAAGTTTTAGATCTTTGAACTTTTCGTAATCATCTACGTTTTTACCAGCTTTTTGATCACGATGTCCAAATCGTAGACCAATATACGAATAACTAGTTGATTTCCCTTCCAAAAAGTCTAAGTTTTCTGCTTTTTCAACTTGCCCTAGATCAGCTGGGCGAACATCCATAATGTCGACATCGCCTTTTTTCAATGCTCCGGCGGAAACAGATGGATCCAGTACTTTTACAACAACACCATCAAGGTGAGGTTTACCTTTCCAATAATCATCATTACGTTCCATTTGGACATATTCACTTGCTACCACTTTTTTCACTTTAAACGGTCCAACACCAATAGGCTCTTTACGAACTTGTTTGGACTCTGCAAGATCTTTTACAGCAATTCCTTCATAGTACTTTTTCGGCATTGGATACGGCCACAGATTGTCTAAGTTATTTACACGAACTTCTTTAAACGTTACTTTAAATGTTTGCGGATCTACTACTTCAACTCCAGAAATAGAATCCGCTTTGCCGTCGTGATATTCTTGAGCGCCTTTAATATGCTCAACGTTTACATAGCGTGGACCTGTATAGTCTTTATCGGCAATCGTTTCATACGTATATTTAAAATCATCTGCAGTTAATGGATCTCCGTTATGCCACTTAATGCCCTTCTTTAATTTAAACGTGTAAGTTAATTTATCACCACTCACGTCCCAAGTAGCTAAGTCAGATTTAATCTTTAATTTCTTATCATAAGTAAAGAGACCTTCATTGATAAATTCTAAGATTTGGCTATCATATGCACTACCATACAATGCGTACTCAAAAAGCCCTTCCGGCGCTCCGTCAATCCCATACGTAATCGTTCCCCCATCTTTTGGCTTGTCTGTTTTCGCACCTTCAGTTTTTGTTTCTCCGCCTTCTTTATTACTAGAAGATGAAGAACTGCTTCCACCGCTGCATGCCGCTAGAAAAAGCGATAGCACAAGCAAAATGGAAACAAGTGATAAAAACGATTTCTTTTTCATCATGACGTTCCCCCTATTTAACTAATAATCTGTTCGTATGTAGCTTTTACGAGTTATATAAATGGCAAGCTACTTGATGGCCAGGTCTCACCTCCTTTAAGGCAGGTTTCGTTTGGCTGCACTCTGCCATGGCATGTATACAGCGAGGATGAAACGCACAGCCTTTTGGCGGATCAATTGGACTTGGGACATCTCCCTGTAAAATAATACGCTGTTTTTTCTTTCGCGGATCTGGTTCAGGTATAGCCGATACAAGCGCTTGCGTATAAGGGTGCAATGGCTCTGCGTATAGACTTTTCTTATCAGCAATTTCCACTAAACCGCCTAGGTACATAACACCGATACGGTCACTCATATGTTTAACAACACTCAAATCATGGGCAATAAATAAAAAGGTTAGGTCGAATTCTTGTTGAAGTTCTTTAAGAAGGTTTAAAACTTGTGATTGGACAGAAACGTCGAGTGCCGATACCGGTTCATCAGCAATAATAAGTTTTGGACGAAGTGCAAGTGCACGTGCAATTCCAATCCGCTGACGCTGTCCACCGGAAAATTCGTGAGGATATTTATAGTATGCATCTTCCGGTAACCCTACTTTTGTAAGTAGATTCATAACTTCTGATTTTAATTGATTGGTTGATTTTCCTGTAAAATTCCGAATTGGTTCAGAAATAACATCTCCAACCATTTGCATTGGATTGAGGGAAGCATAGGGATCTTGAAAAACCATTTGAAAATCTTGTCTAATTTTACGGAGAGAAGTTCCTTTTACTTCTGTGATATCTTTACCATCGAAAATAATTTTTCCGCTAGTTGGTTCTAACAGTCTTAGAATCGTTCTTCCTGCCGTGGATTTTCCACAGCCAGATTCTCCTACTAGACCGAGCGTTTCTCCTTTTCGAATAGCAAAAGAAATACCGTCAACTGCTTTTACATCACCAATTTTCTTTCGAAAAAATCCGCCGTAAATAGGATAGTAGGTTTTTAAATGCTGAACTTCTAGCAATACATCTTTCACCGCTTTAGTCATTAGCTTGTCTTCACTCCTTTTGACGGATAGCTATTTTTATACAGCAGACATGCGACATCATGCCCCTGTGAATCCTGGCGAAGAACAGGCGTAACGGAACTGCAGTCTTCCATTGCATGAGGACATCGGTTAACGAAACGACAGCCTGTCCGCGGCATGTTTACAAGAGAAGGCACAATTCCTTTGATCGTATTTAATACTTCTACATCATCTTCCATGCGTGGAATTGAGTGAAGAAGCGCTTTCGTGTACGGATGTTTTGGGGCATAAAATAACGTATCAACATCTGTATGCTCAACAATTTTTCCGCCATACATGACAATCACTTCATCACACATCTCAGCAACTACTCCTAAATCATGTGTAATCATAATAATAGACATATCATTGCTTTCTTGAATCTCTTTTAGCAATTCTAAAATTTGAGCTTGAACCGTAACATCTAGGGCTGTTGTCGGCTCATCAGCAATTAAAAGTTTAGGCTGACAAGCTACCGCCATGGCAATCATGACACGCTGCCTCATTCCTCCTGACAGCTGATGCGGATATTCATCGACGAGCTTTTCAGATCTCGAAATACCAACGCTTTTTAAAAGCGCAATGCTTTTTTCACGCGCTTCCGCTTTCGATATATTCATATGGTTAAACAATACTTCCTGCAGCTGATACCCAATGGTTAACACAGGATTAAGGGATGTCATCGGTTCTTGGAAAATCATTGAGATGTCTTTCCCCCGCACATCATTCATCTCATCTTCTGATAAGTGCGTAAGATTCTTTCCTTTAAATAAAACGCTTCCGCTTCTAATTTGACTATTCACTTTAGGTAATAGCCCAATAACGGATAAAGACAATACGCTTTTTCCACAGCCAGATTCTCCTACAACTCCTACAATTCGCTTTCGTCCGACTTGAAACGACACGTCGTCCACAGCATTATGCCAGGAATCATTAATGGAAAAAGCAGTTTGTAAATTTTTCACTTCTAGTAAAGGTGTTGATTCGACGGGCTTTTTATCCATTTATAGTGCACACCTCATTTTTCTAAAAATTGTTATATTTGAATAAGATATTATTACAATTTTATTACAAAATCAATATATTTTGAAAATTAATTATATTTTTTATTTTTAAAATAATGATTTCTGAATATCTCTTCGGCACTTTAACGCATAAACCTCCTAATTTTTTGTTGGAAATAGGATAAAATTTACTATTTTTAACTTCAGGTATATAGAACTTGTTTTTTTACAGTTGGAACGCAGATTTTTTTAAGATAGTATTGGTGCTAAGAGGAAGCAGCTGGGTAGTAGTTAAAGTGTGAGGCTTCATACATGAAGTAACAAGATGATAACCAATATTGTAGCCCATCATTTCTGGATACCAATTTTGACCGAATAACAGTTGATCATATTTCTTTTCGTCAGCGTGCAGATTGTAATAAGGTTTAACATGCTTTTCCCACATTTTTTTAGCTTCTTCAATGGTATAATAATTTGTCCAAGGAGCTAAATATTTTTTACCACAATACTCCTCTACAGCTCTTTCAGCTAACCCTTCCATCATCATAGCGTCTAACAAAGTAATCGTTTCATCAGATTTATTAATGGCTTTTAGCCTGCAAACGTGATGGTATTCATGGGTAAGTACCGCTAACATTTCTTCATCGGATGTATGACTTGTCATAAACACAAATAATTTATCGGTAAAAGCGACACCTGCTCTTCCGTTAAATTCACGCTGCATTTTTCGATTTCTAGGATTGCTTGGAAGCACTAACACCGCTACATCGGGCCCATTCCATGCTTTTTTAAGCATCTCGTAATGTGCTTTAACTTTCTTCCAAACCTGTCTTTTCTTCATTTCTTCTAGTTCTTTTATAAACATTAAAGAAGGCGGACACATTCCATAGTTAAAAAGTAATTCCATATATTCTTTTTCTTTTAATTTCTTAAAATAGCGCGCAAGATAACGGCTTATTTCTTTCGGCTCCGTCCAAGTAGAAGTTGAAACAATCGGCATGTTTTCCCCTCACTTTCTTCATCCTTTTGTTTCATGATATGTTCACTGCTACTCTTTTGGTTATTAAAAATAAAAAAATTCTAGGCATCAGCCTAGAATTTTTCATTATGCTTCGTATTTTTTAAAGATGATTGTTGCATTGTGACCGCCAAATCCAAGTGAGTTGCTTAGCACCGCTTTTACTTCCTGCTTACGCGCTTTGTTTGGAATGTAGTCTAAATCGCACTCTTCATCAGGTGTTTGATAGTTAATTGTTGGAGGAAGAATACCGTCTTGAATTGCTTTCACACTAAAAATAGCTTCTACTCCACCAGCAGCTCCTAACAAGTGGCCAGTCATTGACTTTGTTGAACTAATTGCTACTTTTTGAGCGTGGTCACCAAATACTTCTTTAATAGCCATTGTTTCAAATTTATCATTGTATCCTGTACTTGTACCGTGAGCATTGATGTAATCAATATCACTTGGCTGTAGGCCTGCATCTTCAATCGCATGACGCATTGCACGAACGCCGCCTTCTCCTCCTGGAGCTGGCGCTGTGATATGGTGAGCATCTCCTGTCGAACCATAGCCCACAATTTCAGCATAAATACGTGCGCCGCGCGCTAGTGCATGTTCAAGCTCCTCAAGCACAATAACACCCGCACCTTCTCCCATAACGAAGCCGTCGCGGTCTTTATCAAACGGACGAGATGCTGTTGCAGGATCTGGATTTGTAGAAAGTGCTTTATTCGCACAGAAACCAGCAATAGATAAACGCGTGATTGGCGCTTCCGTACCGCCCGTCACCATCACGTCTGCATCTCCGCGTTGAATTACTTTAAACGCATCACCAATAGAGTTTGTACCTGTTGCACATGCCGTTACCGTACAAGAGTTCACGCCTTTCGCCCCTAAAGCAATAGAAACTTGTCCTGTTGCCATATCAGGAATCATCATCGGAATGAAGAATGGACTTACACGGCGGGCACCTTTTTCTAATAACGTTGAATATTGGTTTTCAAACGTTTCCATACCGCCAATTCCAGAACCAATCCAAACGCCAACGTTTGGAGCAATTTCTTCTGTAATAGTCAAATCCGCATCTTTAACAGCCGCCAATGCAGCTACCATTGCATATTGAGTAAAGCGATCCATCTTACGAGCCTCTTTGCGGTCAATAAAATCTTCCACGTTAAAATCTTTTACTTCAGCCGCTACTTTAGCCGGGAATTCATCTGCATCTAGTCTTGTTAAAGGACCAACGCCAGACACGCCTGCTACTGCGTTTTTCCAAGCTGTTTCTACATCATTTCCAATTGGTGTAAGCCCACCAAGTCCTGTTACAACTACACGTTTTTTATTCATCGTACATTCATCTCCTTCAGTTGCTTTAAAAATGTAGTGTTATTTTCCCCATCTAATAGCAATAGCTCCCCATGTTAAGCCGCCTCCGAAGCCAACCATTACAATTAAATCATCATCTTGAATTTTCCCTGCTTCAAGCTCATGAACAATTGAAATTGGAATCGATGCTGCTGATGTATTGCCGTAGTATTGGATTGTTTTAGACATTTTTTCTTCAGGCAAGTCTAATCGCTGTCTTGCAGCTTCCATAATACGAATATTCGCTTGATGAGGTACAAGAAAATCAACATCCTCTTTTGTTAAACCTGCTTTTTCAATTACATTAACAGCAGATTCCCCCATTTGTCGAACAGCAAACTTAAATACTTCACGTCCGTTCATGACAATATGATCAAGCTCGTTTTGATACAAGTGCTTGCCTCCCGTACCGTCGGACCCTAGTTCAAAGGATAAAATACCTCGTCCTTCTGATACAGGTCCCATTACAACTGCACCTGCTCCGTCTCCGAATAAAACAGCCGTGTTACGGTCGTCCCAATCTGTAATCTTAGAAAGCTTTTCTACACCGACCACTAATATATGCTTGTAAGCATTGGTTTCAATAAATTGCTTAGCTGTAATCATGCCGTACATAAACCCTGCACATGCGGCACTCACATCAAAAGAAGCTGCTTTTTTTGCTCCCAATTTTTCTTGTAGCATACATGATACTGTAGGAAACGGTTGATCTGGCGTTACCGTAGCAACAATGATCATGTCAATATCTTCTGCCTCGACGTTAGCTTTATGTAAAGCTTCAACTGCTGCTTTATAAGCTAAATCAGATGTGTCCTCGTTATCGGCTGCAATTCGGCGCTCTTGAATACCTGTGCGCGTACGAATCCACTCATCTGATGTATCCATTACTTTTTCAAGATCTAAATTTGTTACAACTTTCTCTGGTACATAACGTCCAATTCCTAGAACACCAGCGTTCATATCAACCTCTCCTTTAAATAAAAGGCTTATATTCCTATAAAACCTATATCCGTCATTTCATTTATCGATTATATAATCAATTATTATGAGTTGGTACTAATTTTACTTCATTTTTTATTTTTTGTCCATATAGGTGTTCGTCCTACTCAGGTATCTATCATGCTACATATAGTAATCATACGGGACCCTCTTACTCTAGTATGGGACATTAGATAAGAACTTACCCACCATTAAAATAGTGAAAGGAATGAGTATCATGGCAAGAAGACAAAGAAATGAAGCTTTTTCTGATTTTATGTTTGGAGCTGGGGGCAGAAAATCAAGAGAAGAAAGAGAGCGAGAGGAGTGGGAAAGATTATTTAAACAAATCGATGAAATTGTACTCGCCGTCGAAGAACTAGCTCCTCTTCTTAAACAGTTTGCCCCTTTAGTCGATTTATTTTCCAAACAAAAATAACAGCTCGGATTCTACCGAGCTGTTTTCTTTAGTTGTTTTCATTTTCAGCTAATGCATCTTGCTTGCCAAGCTCATAGGCGTCGCTCATTACTTTTGTTAGTAATGTCAATACCGGCTGCACGTGTTCCATTGATAACTCAACGCCTGTTTCATCTAAGATCTGCTTTGCTTCTGGCAAGTACTTCATTGCAATTTGCATGAATTGCATATTTTGCTCTTCCATAGTGAAATCTCCTTTATTAAAAAACATTTATTCCTCCTTATATTAGCGAATCTATTCTATAAGTACAACTTTCTCCTTTTAATGAAGAGGTAAAAAGAATGTTCTCATATGTTTTTTTTGCAGATAAATGCCTTCTTTAGCCGTTACTCTTGAAGAAAAATGCAGCAGTTCTTTCGCTTTCCTGCTGATTTCATATTTTTCTTGAGCCGCTTCTTCCTTCACCTCCATATGAGTAATGTTTGCTCCTGCGCTCCAAGGCTGTAACTTTTCTTCAACTAAATGAACCACTTCATATGAATATGCAGCAGTTTTACAGAGTCTAAGTGCACTGACGGCATCTTCAATATAAATAATAAAATCCGTGCCTTCCATAATGTTAAAAGCTTCTTCGTACCCGGCAATATTTTTAGAATAGCACATTGACAAAGGCTGCCAAGGTCCGTAAAGAGTCGGCGTTCTGACAATTATAATGGGCCATCCATCATCTTTATATTTTTCTATCATTCGCTCAAAATGAACGTATAGCCTTCCTTCACTACTGTCCGGTTCTGGAATCGTTGTTTCTTCAATCTTTCGCTGCTGGTCTCCAAATACGCGCATGGTAGAAACAAACACAAATCGAATGTTGAATTGACGGCATTTGTTAAGTGCTTGAATGAGCACTTGCTGGGCTTTTTGCATTTCTTGTCTTAAAAAAGCAGGATGATAAAAATCTCCTCCATCGAAATACGTGAAGTAGACAATATCCGTTTCTGAGGTAATCATATCTAATGACTCTCCTACTTCAGTCGATGCATAATTAGCGTTTCGCCCTAAGAAAAATTTCATCTCTTCCTGCAAATCATCTTCTTCTTTATGAGCAGAATGTGTATATCCTTTTACTTCTGTACCTTCGTCTAAAAAAGCCATACATAAATGAAAACCAATAAAGCGGTTTGCCCCTATTACTACTACATTTCCCATATCGCTTCCTCCAATTCTTCATTCATCATTTATTCAACAAAAAGCTT
This sequence comes from Priestia sp. YIM B13551, assembly GCF_042787905.1. Lineage (NCBI taxonomy): Bacteria > Bacillati > Bacillota > Bacilli > Caryophanales > Bacillaceae > Priestia > Priestia sp. YIM B13551. Next base: position 72,904 of record NZ_JBHZOX010000003.1, on the reverse strand, counting down.
AAAGCCCTATAGTTATAGAGAGTACTCATTCCTTATTTCAAAGAAGTTCATCTGTAAAAGCATCACGAACTCTTTTTTTCCTTTTATCTCTTATACAAAAAGCCCCTATGATATGTATAATCATAGAAGCTTTGCTTATAACACTTTTTCATGCTGTTTATAAAATTGGAGAAGGGACCGTTCAAACAAATAGTTTTTTTCCGGCAAATAAAGTGAAAGCATAATCGGAGAGTGAAGTTCTTCACGATGTAGTTCATATTTTTTACTGTGTGCAATTGGATAATGAGTAGAGGCATTAGGCGCGGTCCATATCTTCACGGGCAGCGTTGATTTTAATTCTGTAACAGAAGGGTACTCCTTAATTAGCTTTGATACTTGCTTCCGCTCCACTTTATAAGCTTGAGTCAAGTCCTTCGTGAATTGTTTATAAAAGAATTTATTGTTTTTTTCATGTTCTGCATGCGTATGAAGATCAATACATGGATTTAGTAAACCAGCTGATCGAATGAACGTATTCCCGTCATTTTCCATTAGCTGCAGCGCTAACAGAGCCCCCATTCCTTCAGCTAAAATATGAATTCGTTTATTTAAAATTTCTTGTTTCATTACTAAATGATAAAGTTGTTTTGCAAGGTGATATGCTTCAGGGGACCCCCAATGCCGGCCATATAAATTGGAATAAAATACTGTGTATCCTTCATCTTGTAAACATTGCAACAGCTGTGACCTTCCGCCGTGCTGAATCCATAAGCTAGTTGAACTTTCAACAAAATGATCTTTATCACCCAATACTAACACACCGAAACCATTCGGTCGTTCAGGGACATGTACGACATTCCATTGCGTATCTAAGCTAAAAAAGCGTCGATGTATCATAGCTCTTCCTCCGTAACTTACTAGTTGTTCCATACAGTGTATGATAGAACCATCAAAAAGCGCACTAGAATAATGCCTATTTCTGACTTATTGCTCTTTTGTTTCTATGTGGGAACACGCCCCTTATTTATTCATAAAAAATTCAATTTCTTATTTGACTGCTATATGCTAAAATGAAATCAAACTGTACTGTAAACGAGGTGAATAGAATGCGTGTCGTAATGGCTTTTGTTTGGGGCTTTTTACTAATGAATATGGCAGTGTACGTAATCTCTGCAATGACGGGCGGTACTTACAGTTTCGCAACCGCTTCCATCCTTGGAGTAGTTTTCACGCTAGTTGTAATTTTGATTGGAGAACTGGGTGTACCGAATAAACCAGCAAATAATCACCACTAAAAAGTGTTGGCTGTAAAGCCAGCGCTTTTTTTATCTTTTGGCATAGGCTCTTCTCAGTACTTTCTTTCCTTACCTCGTATTCAAGACACAGGACTGAGAGTACTTTTCTAGATTTGTATATAGTCGGAATCATTGATTATCCCAAACTTTAACTATATAATTTTAGAATAATCAAACTATTAACTTTAGGAGTGAATACTGCTGTGACTAAAGAAAAAATTGGTTTTATCGGAACAGGCGTTATGGGTCAAAGCATGGCCGGGCATTTAATTGACGCAGGATATGAAGTCCTTGTTTATACACGAACAAAAACTCGTGCTCAAGCATTACTTGAAAAAGGGGCCAAATGGAAAGAAACCGTTCGAGAAGTGGCCGAACAATCTGATGTTATTATCACCATGGTAGGCTACCCTCACGATGTAAAAGAGATTTATTTATGCAAAGACGGCATTATACATAATGCAAAGAAAGGCTGCTATACAATTGATATGACGACATCGAGCCCTATACTTGCTCGTGAGATTTATCAAGCAGCAAAAGAGAAGCACATTCATGCGCTTGACGCTCCTGTTTCAGGAGGCGATATTGGGGCTCAGAAAGCAACATTAGCGATTATGGTAGGAGGCGATTCTGAAGCATTCTCTGCCGTTACGCCTATACTTGAAAAAATGGGGACAAATATCGTTCTTCAAGGAAGCGCTGGTGCTGGTCAACATACAAAAATGTGCAATCAAATCGCTATTGCCTCTAATATGATGGGTGTATGCGAAGCTATACTTTATGCTGAAAAAGCCGGATTAGATCCGAATACTGTTCTAAAAAGTATTGAAACAGGCGCAGCGGGAAGCTGGTCGTTAAGTAATTTAGCTCCTCGCATGATTAAAGGAGACTTCGAACCAGGTTTTTATATTAAACACTTCCTTAAAGATATGAAGATTGCCATTGAATCAGCTGAAGAAATGGAGCTGTATACACCAGGGCTAAAATTAGCAAAATCGCTTTATGAACAGCTCGAAAAACAAGGCGATGATAATAAAGGAACACAGGCTCTGTATATCCTTTTGAAACAGCATGCATTAACTGTATAAAAAACGAGATTCAGACATAAAGAACCAATTGGATAGATGCTTTAGTATGAATTACTTATTACCCCGCTGTTGATGTCCGTGCAAGACGTCGCTTTCCGCGGGCGGCCGGTGAGCCTCCTCGTTGCTTACGCTCCTGCGGGGTCTCACCTGTTCCGCTTTTCCCGCAGGAGTCTTCGTCTTGCTCTCCCATCAACAGCTAAAAGCAGCTACATACATGAAACCTACGTCCATCCTACCAATAAAAAAACCGAACGAGTTTGATTCTCCATCAAGAATCTCAATTCATCGTTCGGATTTTCCATCAACGAAACTACTTTTATTCCACCCTCATTTTTATTAATGATTTACTTTTCATTTAACGAATTCATAAAGCGACTGAAAGCGAGCTGCCCTTCAGCAGTTTGTTTAAATACACCTGCATGTTCTAAAATAGTTACAAAGACCAAACCGAGCTCTTGTTGGAGAATGCTTTGGACATTTTCTGCTTCAATATGTGGATATTTTTTCTTGATTTGTTCGGCCCACTTCACGTGTTTTTTCACTTGATCATGTCTGCTGGCTAATTCGCTCAGGTTATTCTGAACTAACCCTTTGGCCACTAGACTCATTTCGTCTTTCAAACGACCGGGTAAAACCGCAAGCCCCATTACTTCAATTAAACCTATGTTCTCTTTTTTGATATGATGAACTTCTGCATGCGGATGATAAATGCCATCTGGATGTTTGCCGTGTGTTCGATTGTTTCGCAGTACTAAATCTAATTCATACAAATCTCCCCTTTTTCGAGCAATAGGCGTGACCGTGTTGTGAGGAGTTTGATCTGTAAAAGCTAAAATATCAGCACTTTGATCACTATATGATTTCCATTTCTTCAAAATGAAATCCGCTGCTTCCACTAATGGTGCAAGGTGCGAACTTTGAAGACGAACGACCGACATCGGCCAATGAACAATTCCAGCTTTCACGTCTGGATATGCTTTAAGAGAGAACAATTTATTTATTTTTGCTTTAGCCATAGGAAAATCATGATAGCCGCCTTGAAAGTGGTCATGAGTTAAAATAGATCCTCCTACGATGGGTAGATCTGCATTTGATCCTAAAAAATAATGTGGAAATTGTTCAACGAAGGCAAGCAGCCGCTTAAACGTTTGCTTTGAAATATGCATGGGTGTATGTTCACTCGCAAAAACAATGGCATGTTCATTATAATAAACATAAGGTGAAAACTGCATGTACCACAGCTCTTCCTGCAATTCCACAGGAATAATCCGGTGATTTTGACGAGCTGGGTGGTTAATGCGACCTGCATAACCAGCATTTTCTTTACAGAGAAGGCACAGCGGATAGTTGCTTTCCTTCAATGATTTGCTTGCTGCAATAGCTTTTGGATCTTTTTCCGGCTTTGATAAGTTGATGGTAATTTCAAGTTCTCCAAAGTCAGTGTTTGTTACCCATCTTTCGTTTTTAGCAATTCGATCTCTGCGAATATAGTGAATGTCTTTTGACAGCTTATAATAATAGCTTGTGGCTTTTTGAGGGCTTTGCTGATAGTGATCATAAAATGTCCGATTAACCTCTGAAGGCATGCTTGCAAAGCATCCCATTATTTTGGTATCGAATAAATCTCTATACGTGATAGAATTCTCGGCGATTCGATTGTTTTCTGCAGCCCAATCAAGCATGTTGTCTAAAATAGCAGCTGGATGTTCCAGACGTTCTTCATTGACTTCTACTATAATACATTCGTCGAGCCTTAACACTTCCAGCAGTTTATTTCTCACCACATCTATATCCCATTTTGTTAATAGATTCTTTTGTAAACCATATTGAATAAGTCGGGTGATTTCTTCATGAATGTTGACTGACATACACTCGTTCCTTTCTCTATCTGTTTTCTCTTATACTGCTTCTAATGTGAGTTCACGCGCTCCTTCTCCAACCGTCACCACATAAAATTCAGCTTCTAAACTCGTTTTCTCATAATAGGTATTCCTTACTTTTTCAACAAACCTATCAACCTGTGCTTTTTGTACGATGCTAATTGTACAGCCGCCAAAACCTGCACCTGTCATGCGTGATCCAATCACGCCTTCTTGCAGCCAAGCTGCTTCTACAAGAGCATCTAGTTCTTTCCCACTTACTTCATAGTCATCTCGCAGTGAGCAGTGCGATTCATTCATCAATTGGCCAAACCCTTTTAAATCACCGTTTTGCAATTTAGCAACCGCTTCTTTTGTGCGTTCATTTTCATATACCGCATGTTTAGCGCGCTTACAATCTACTTCGTTTTGTATCAAAGATTTGTGCTTTTCAAATTGCTCTTTGGTTAAATCTCCAAGCGAATTAATGGAAAGTGAAGTTTGCAAGTCTGACAGCGCTCTTTCACACTCCATGCGGCGTTCATTATATTTTGAGTCTGCCAGCCCTCTTCGCTTATTTGTATTAGAAATAACGAGCACAGCATCTGTTAATTGCAGCGGGCTATACTGGTATTCAAGAGTTTGACAGTTTAACAATACGGCTTGATTTTCCTTTCCCATTCCAATTGCAAACTGATCCATAATCCCGCAGCTTACGCCGATAAATTCATTTTCAGCTTGCTGCGCCATTTTTACAAGGTCCATCATATCAATATTCAATTCAAGAATTTTATTTAAAAGTACGCATGTGACTAACTCAATTGATGCCGACGATGAAAGCCCTGCTCCGTTAGGAATGTTGCCGAAAAACAAGATATCAAAACCAAAAGGAAGATCATATCCGTGCTTTTTAAAGGTGTCCATTACTCCTTTTGGATAATTAGCCCAATCATCTTCGGTTTTGTACGTTAATTGCTCTAAAGAGGATTCAATAACGCCTGCTTCAGAGAAGTTTTTAGAGTACATACGTATTTTTCGATCATGACGTTTTTGTACTACCGCATACGTTCCTATACTCAATGAACAAGGAAAAACATGCCCTCCATTATAATCAGTATGTTCTCCAATTAAATTGACACGTCCTGGCGCAAAAAAGCAGCGAATAGCTTCTGACGAATGAAATATTTGTTTGAACTCTTCGATTAATTTTTCCAGCATTTATTATCACCTATTTTAAGTAGTTTTTTGGAAACGGATTCATATGTACATTGTAAAGTCCAATTTTCCTTGCCTCAATGGTAAAATTACTATCGATAATCGGTACTTTTTTGCTTATCACTTTAAAAATGATTCTTTTGAATTGACGATGAACTACTCTTACGCCAAAAAGGTGTTATCTTTATGTGAGCCTTGACTTGCAAATGATAAGAAAATAATAGATTTAGAGACATTCCCTAAAAATAATCACGATATTTTCAAAAAATTATAGAAAAATGAAAGCGATTACGTTAAAGTAAGAATTAAGTACTACTTTATTTCAAAAAGAAGGTGAAAATTTGCTCTCACATTTCCAAACTCAAGAATATTCAACGTACGCATACAGGTTTTTAGAATCCCGCACAAATGAAGTTGCGCAGCTATGGTCGGTTGGGTGGGATGAAGTTTTCTCTCCCCTTTATAACTGGAGCGGAAATCAGCGAAAAGACGTAGGGAAATATATTTTTCAATACACGGTTTCTGGGTACGGGATGATTGAAATAGATGGACAAGAATATAAAGTGGATGCTGGGAAAGCATTCATCGTCAATATACCTGGAAATTATCGCTATTACTTACCAAAGGAAAGTGAAAACTGGGAGTTTATTTTTCTTACATTATACGGAGATGAAGTACAAAAATGCTGGGATTATATTCAGTCAACCCACTCCCCTGTAATTAGGTTTCATCCTGAATCAGCACCTGTTCAGCTGCTTGCTCAAATATATAAGCGGGCAAGTGAAAAACATATAGCAGATCCATTTCATGCCTCAAGCTTATCTTACCGCTTTGTAATGGAGCTGTACCAATATATTAAAAGCATGGACAGTTTTACAGAAGATTGGCCTGAAAGTATCATTAGCTCTATTTTATTTGCCCGTAATCATTATCATGAAGAAATCGGTCCGGATGAAATGGCAGATGCAGCTCATTTATCTCGCTATCATTTTAGCCGGTTATTCAAACAAACAACTGGAATTACGCCGATTCAATATTTAACGAAGCTTCGCATTCAAAAAGCGGCCGAGCTATTGCATCAAACCAAGTATTCAATCGAAGAAATTGCTGAAAACGTCGGCTATGCAAATGCCAATTATTTAACAAAAGTATTTCGCAAAACAACCAATATGACACCCGGACAATATCGAAAAAGTGATGCATCCATTGATGAGCACTTTGCATTGCCAAAATAAAAACGACTTCCATAAAAGGAAGTCGTTTTTATTTTTTATCGGGAATTTCTACTACCACAGAACCTTTTTCGTAAATAAAAGTCAATTTTTTACCCGGGATAATCATATTTTCTAAAATATCTCGTGCAGCTTGAAGTGCAAACTCTGTCCGTTCTGCCTTTTCCTGCACTTCTTCATTTTCAGCTTGAAGATCATTTTTATCCAGCGCTCTTATTTTAGTTAATGCCTGATCTATAAAATCGTATGCTTCGTCATATATAAGCTCTATACGGTCCTTCATGTGCTCATTCATGCTCCTTTGCCCATTTTGTATTATCATAAATGAATTAGATATATTCTACAACCTAAAACTGAATAAGTTTTTACGCTTAGCTCTCATGTATTTTTCTTTTATTTCTTTTTATTTTTTTAAAAAGAGAGCTGCTTTTAATAGCAAAAAAAGACCATTCAATTTATCATGAATGGCCTTTTTAGAAAACTTATACGCTGACAACAAACTCATCATCTTTTACATCAACTGTCACTTGACTATAATCTTCAATTTTCCCTGCAATTAATTCTCTGGCAATTTTTGTTTCAATATATTTTTGAATAAACCTTTTTAAAGGGCGAGCTCCGTATACCGGATCAAACCCGGAGGCTGCAATATAATTTTTTGCTTCTTCTGTTAACGTTAACGAAATATGACGATCGGATAAACGCTTTTCAAGCTGAAGCAATAGCTTATCAATAATCCCTTTTACTTCATGAACAGTTAGCGGTTTGAATAAAATCGTGTCGTCTACTCGATTTAAGAATTCTGGACGAAAATGCTGTCTTAATTGAGCCATCACTTGCTCTCTGGCTTTTTCAGTAATCTCGCCTTCACTTGTTAAACCGTCTAATAAAAATTGAGAACCGATATTCGACGTCATAATAATGACTGTATTTTTAAAATCAATGACTTTTCCTTTTGAATCTGTTGCTCTTCCATCATCTAGTATTTGAAGGAGCACATTAAATACTTCGGGATGGGCTTTTTCAATTTCATCCAACAAAACGACTGAATAAGGCTTGCGTCTCACCGCTTCCGTTAGCTGGCCGCCTTCTTCGTATCCTACATAGCCAGGAGGCGCTCCTATAAGCCTAGAGACCGCATGCTTTTCCATGTACTCAGACATATCAATACGAACCATTTGTTCTTCACTGTCAAATAAAGAATGTGCCAACGTTTTGGCTAGCTCCGTTTTTCCTACTCCGGTAGGTCCTAGGAAAATAAATGATCCAATCGGACGGTTCGGGTCTTTAATGCCTGCCCGTGCACGAATCACAGCATCCGTCACTAAGGATACGGCTTCGTCTTGTCCAATTACACGCTGCTGTAAAATTGACTCAAGCTTCAACAGCTTTTCTCTTTCCCCTTCAACTAGTTTTGATACTGGAATTCCCGTCCATCTTCCTACAATTTCAGCAATTTCTTCTTCTGTTACTTCTTCTCTTAACAAACGGTTTTCTTGTGCTTTTTCAGCAGCTGTTTCTTCCAGCTGTTTTAGTTCTTTTTCAAGAGCTGGAATGCGTCCGTGGCGAAGTTCAGCTGCTTTATTTAAATCATATTTCCCTTCAGCTTCTTCTAGGTCTCGCTTCGCTTTCTCAAGCTGCTCCCGGACATCTTGCACCGTTTGAATCGACTGCTTTTCTTTTTCCCACTGCAGCTTCATTGTATCTGCACGTTCTTTTAAATCAGAGACTTCTTTTCGAATTGCCTCTAACCTTGTGATGCTTGCTTGATCTGTTTCTTTACTTAATGCCGCTTCTTCAATTTCAAGCTGCATGACACGTCGTGTTACTTCATCTAATTCTGATGGCATCGAATCTATTTCTGTTCGAATGGTTGCGCATGCTTCATCAATTAAATCAATTGCTTTATCAGGTAAAAAGCGATCTGAGATATAACGATCAGACATAACCGCTGCTGAAACAATCGCTCGGTCGTGAATATTCACGCCGTGATGAATTTCAAATCGTTCTTTTAAACCACGCAAAATAGAGATTGTATCTTCTACTGAAGGTTCTTCAACCAGCACCTGTTGAAAGCGTCTTTCAAGCGCTGGATCTTTTTCAATATACTGACGGTACTCATCAAGAGTTGTAGCTCCTATACAGTGAAGTTCTCCTCTAGCAAGCATTGGTTTTAAAATATTCCCTGCATCCATCGCTCCATCCGTACGGCCTGCTCCAACGATTGTATGAAGCTCGTCAATGAATAAAAGAATTTGACCGTTGCTTTTCTTAACTTCTTGAAGAACAGCTTTTAAACGCTCTTCAAATTCTCCCCTGAATTTCGCTCCTGCTACTAAAGCTCCCATATCTAATGAAAAGATGGTTTTATCTTTTAATCCTTCAGGTACATCTCGGCGAACAATACGCTGTGCTAGACCTTCAACAATCGCTGTTTTACCAACGCCAGGTTCTCCGATCAAAACTGGATTGTTTTTTGTTTTTCGCGATAAAATGCGAATAACGCGGCGAATTTCTCCGTCTCGTCCAATGACTGGATCAATGTTCCCTGCTCGTACCTCTGCTACTAAGTCTCTTCCATATTTAGCTAACGCTTCATATGTGACTTCGGGATTTTGACTTGTAATTCGCTGATTTCCTCGAAGGCTGGTAAGCACATCTTGCAGAGCTTTTTTTGTTATACCGTGACTTGAAAATAACTTGCCATATTCACTAGAAGACGGTTCCTGTGCTAATGCTAAAAAGATGTGCTCAACTGAAACATAATCATCTTGCAAACGAGATGCTTCTTCTTGAGCTTTAACAAACAGCTGCTGAAGTTTATTCGTAATATAAACCTTCCCTGCTTCAGCACCACTTCCTGTAACGGCTGGTTTTTTCGCAAGCAATTGATTTACCTGCTGCTGAAAAGATTGATGATCTATATGTAAATGATCTAATATGCGAGGAGCAATACCATCTTGCTGATGAATGAGCGTATAAAGCAAATGAGCAATATCCACTTCCTGCTGATTTCGTTTAATAGCTTCGGACTGTGCTTCCATCACGCCTTCTTGCAATTTTTGGGTCATTTTATTTATATCCATTGAACATCCTCCTTCGATACATTTGACCTTTATTGACCTTTATTTCATTATACCCAGCAATAGGAAAACAAGTAAAGCCATTCAATTTAGAATGGCTTCTTTATTTTTTACTATTTAAGGCTTGCGCATGTACGTCCAGTGGCGATCATCGTTGGCCGTCTCTGGAAAACGCTCTCCTGCTTTTAATTTAACCTTTTGAGGATTATTTACGTTGCTTCCTGTTTCACCAATTTCAATATACACTCCGTTATTAGGAGCTTTTTGACCCGGTGTAAAATGACGATTTTGTCCCATTGTCCTGCCTCCTCATTCCTGAAATGAAATGTTCTCCTATACTATTCCCTTAAGATTTCTGTTTCATAATGGAGATGTTTTCATATTAGGAAGAGAAAAAGAGCAGACCTTTAGATCCGCTCTTTTATATTAATGAGTAAATTTAATAGCTTTTTCGATTTCAGTTTCTCCAGCTAGCATTTCAAACGTTTTTCCTATCGTAGCTTCTTCGTTTAGGCATTCTACAAGCACGGTTGCTACATCTGCTCGGGGAATCGTCTGAGATTTATCTTCAATATCATTATTGATATCAATTTTCCCAGTAGCTTGATCATTCGATAAAGTTCCTGGTCGTACAATTGTATACTGTAGATTAGACTGCTTTAGGTATTCATCCGCTATCGCTTTAGCACGCAGGTAAAGCTGTAAGCCTTCTGGTCCTTGCTCAGGTGCGTCTGTTCCCATTGAACTTAACATAACAAAGCGCTTTACACCTTGATTTTTTGCTTCATCAATGATATTTTTAGCACCGTTTTGATCTACAGCGATTGTCTTTTTGTCTCCGGTATGTCCTCCAGAACCTGCTGCAAATATGACAGCGTCCATACCTCTTAAAGCATCTGAAACATCTTGCTCCAAGTCAGCAAGCACAACATTGGCACCTAGCTTCTTTAACGCGTCTGCTTGCTTTTCGTCGCGAATCATCGCATAAGCTTCGTGCTGCTTGCTGTTTGCAACTTTTTCTACCACTTGTTTTCCCGTTGTTCCGTTTGCTCCAACAACTAATACTTTCATCATAAATCACCTTTCGTTCTGTTTAGTATACAATGGGTGTTCCCTCAATTAATTCCCTTTAAACAAAAAACCCCTTCTGATATTCTCAGAAAGGGTTTTTCTCTTAAGCTAAAATGGCTTGTAGCAAAGCTTTTTGTACATGCATACGATTTCCAGCCTGCTGAAAGACAACAGAATTTGGTCCGTCAATAATGCTTGCTGTTACTTCTTCTTCACGATGCGCAGGCAAACAGTGCAGAAATAAATAGTCTGACTTAGCATAGGCAGCTAGTTCTTCATTTACTTGATAAGGAGCAAATATTTTCAAGCGCTGCTGTGCTTCTTCTTCCTGTCCCATACTTGTCCATACGTCTGCATAAATAGCATCGGCATTTTTCACAGCCTCTACAGGATCTTTTGTAATCGTAACCTTCGCACCTGTTGTAGCAGCTATTTCATTAACATAAGCTGTTACAAAGTCTTTTGGCTCATAACCATCAGGGCATCCAATTGAAATATCTATCCCCATTTTTGCACATGCAATCATTAACGAATGCGCTACATTATTTCCGTCTCCAACATAAGCTACTTTTAGCCCTTCAAATGATTTCTTGTGCTCGTAAATCGTTAATAAATCAGCTAGAGCCTGACAAGGATGATAATCATCTGTCAAACCATTAATAACGGGAATGGATGCGTAATCTGCAAGCTCTTCGATCTTGCTGTGTTCAAACGTACGAATCATTATAGCATCGATGAATTCAGATAGTACGCGTGCTGTATCAGCAATCGTTTCTCCGCGTCCAATCTGTAAATCTTGGCTGCTTAAAAAGAGGGCGTTTCCTCCAAGCTGCATCATTCCCGCTTCAAATGAAACTCTTGTTCTTGTTGAAGATTTTTCAAAAATGAGCCCCAGCGTTTTTCCTTTTAACGATGTTACGATTTCACCATTTTTATGCTTTTGTTTCAGCTCAATGGCGCTTTCCAAAAGTGACATAATATCGTCTGATGATAAATCTTTAAGCGTAAGCAAATCTTTTCCTTTTAAATTGGTATTTACCGATACTGTACTCATGATACTGTCACTTCCTTTTTAGTTTTTTGAAACCATTCTTGTAGTGATGAAACCTGATATTCATCGACTTGGAACGATTGGAAAAATAGCGATGCCGTTTCTGCCTCCGTCATGACCATCAAACCGTGTTTTAATGCTGACATACGGCTTTCTTTATCTTCAGGCTGTAAGCTTACGTATAATAAAGCTTCTTTCGTTTTCACCCATTCACTAACTTCTTTATCTTTAACAAGAGTTAAGCCCGCGCTTTGCACAAGTGCTTCAAGACCTTGCGCTTCTCCGTTGATATATACTTCCGCAGCACCGTTTTTACTTAACACATACTGATGGAATACTTTTTTTGCTGCTTCTTCAATCGTTGAAGAAATCGCAATTCCTTCACCAGTTGACTTCATTTCCGGTCCAACAAGTGGATCAACTCCTGATAATTTACTTGTCGAAAACACTGGAAACTTGATAGTTGTGTAAGCCGGATCCGGCAATAAACCTAGCTTTTCACTAATTTCCGACAATGATTTCCCAAGCAATATTTGAGTTGATAGCGAAACAAGCGGCGTGTTGCATACTTTGCTTACTACAGGCACTGTACGGCTGGCACGCGGATTAACTTCCAGCATGTAGACTTCATCGTTGTAAATAACATATTGGATATTCATAATCCCTCTATATTGGAGTTTGTTTACAATTTTTTGAGCGTAGCTCACCATTTTTTCTTTATGTGCTGCTTCTACTGTTTTGGCTGGTAAAAGCGCATAGCTGTCTCCTGAATGAACCCCGGCTTTTTCAATATGTTCAACGATTGTCGGAATCAACACATCTTTTCCGTCTGCTACCACATCAACTTCTGCTTCTTTTCCAGGGAAGTAAGCATCAATAAGCATTGGGAAATGAGACGCTTTAATAGCCGGTAAACAAGCCTGAAGCTCTGTTTCGTTTTGAATTGTCAGCATCCCTTTTCCGCCAATTACGTAAGAAGGACGAATAAGTAATGGGAATCCCATATCTTTTGCTTTTTGGACAAGCTCTTGCTCATCTTTCGCCATTTCACCTGGGATATGAGGGATATCACACTCATCTAAAAGCTTGTAAAACAGGTCACGATCTTCAAGTGCATCAATGACATCATTTGTAATCCCTAGTAAATTGACGCCAGCTTCTTCTAGCCCTTTAACAAGCGAAATAGCTGTTTGACCTCCGTATTGAACAATTACATCCTTCACATTTTCAGCATCAAGAACATTTAATACGTCTTCTACTGTTACAGGTTCAAAATATAAGCGATCTGCTACTTCAAAATCCGTACTTACCGTTTCTGGATTATTGTTAATTAAAATCGTTTCGTATCCTTCTTTTTCAAGAGCTAGCACACCATGTACAGAGCTGTAGTCGAACTCTACTCCTTGCCCGATACGAATTGGTCCAGAACCGATAATCGCAACTTTTTTATTCGTTGATGGTTCAATTTCGCTCTCCCCGTAATAACTGGAATAGAAATAAGCCGTTGAAGATTCAAACTCCGCTGCACATGTATCCACCATTTTATAACTCGGCGTAATATGTAGTGCTTTACGCTTCGCTCTTACGTCAAGCTCAGGCACATTCCATACGTTTGCTAGATACGCATCTGTAAATCCATGCTCTTTCACTTGCTTGAAGTGTTCAGCTGTAATCGAATCAAAACGCACTTCCTTTAAAGAGGCTTCCATTTTAATCAGCTGTGCAAAGTGTGTTAAATAGAAATAATCAATTTGCGTTACTTCATGGATATACTCAGGCGTTGTGCCACGGCGTAAAAGCTCTAAGATAACAAAAATACGTTCATCGCTTTGTTCGCTAAGCTTGCTTTTTAATTCATCCGTTGAAAGTTCTTGCAGTTCTTCTACTTCTAATCCTTGTAAGTCAATTTCTAAAGAAGACAATGCTTTTTGGAAGCTACGTGTAAAGTTACGGTCAATAGCCATTACTTCTCCAGTTGCTTTCATTTGCGTACCAAGCGTTCTTTCAGCGTAGAAAAACTTGTCAAACGGCCATCTTGGAAATTTGACTACTACGTAGTCAAGAGCAGGTTCAAAGCTTGCATACGTGTCTCCTGTGACAGGATTTAATAACTCATGAAGCGTGTAGCCTACCGATAGCTTTGCAGCAATTTTGGCAATCGGATAGCCCGTTGCTTTTGATGCAAGAGCAGACGAACGGCTCACACGCGGATTTACTTCAATTAGATAATACTGCTTGCTTTTTGGATCAAGCGCAAACTGGATGTTGCAGCCCCCAATAATGCCAAGCGATGAAATAATTTTAACTGAAGCAGAGCGAAGCATTTGATATTCCACGTCTGTTAACGTTTGAGAAGGAGCAACGACTACCGAATCTCCAGTATGGACGCCTACGGGATCGATGTTTTCCATATTACAAATTGTGATGCACGTATTGTTCACGTCACGCATAACCTCGTACTCAACCTCTTTAAATCCAGCGATGCTTTTTTCAATTAAGCATTGAGTAATAGCACTTTCACGCAAACCTGACGCTGAAAGCTTTTCAAGCTCTTCCATAGAATGAGCAATTCCTCCGCCCGTTCCGCCTAACGTATAAGCAGGACGTACAATAACAGGAAAACCAATTTTCTCGGCAAAAGCTAACGCTTCTTCTACTTTTGTGACAACTTCACTTTCCGGCACCGGTTCATTCAGTTCATTCATCAATGCACGGAACTCTTCACGGCTTTCACCTTTTTTGATTGATTCAATCGGTGTTCCTAAAAGTTTCACATCGTATTTCGGCAAAATGTTTTGTTCATGAAGCTCAAGGGCTAAGTTTAAACCCGTCTGTCCGCCTAATGTGGCTAACAAACCATCCGGCTTTTCTTTTGCAATAATTTTCTCCACGCAGTCTACTGTTAATGGTTCAAAATAGATTCGATCTGCTACGTGAGTGTCCGTCATAATTGTAGCTGGATTATTATTGATTAAGATAACTTCATAACCTTCTTCTTTTAATGACAAGCATGCCTGAGTTCCTGAATAATCAAATTCTGCTGCTTGCCCGATTACGATTGGTCCTGATCCGATTACTAAAATCTTTTTTAACGTTTGGTCTTTAGGCATATACTTTTCCGCTCCCTACTTGCTGTACTTTCGTCATAAATTCATCAAAGATATACGTGCTGTCACTTGGTCCAGGATGTGCTTCTGGATGGTATTGAACCGACATAACAGGAAGGTCTTTATGCATTAAACCTTCAACCGATCCGTCATTCACATTTTTAAATCGAACGTTTAATGGCGTAGACGTAATCGTCTGTTCGTCTACGACATAGCTATGGTTTTGAGACGTCATACACACTTTGTTATTCGTTAAATCAATTACAGGCTGATTAGCTCCTCGGTGACCGAACGCCAGCTTTTTGGTTTGTGCCCCAAAAGCAAGCCCAATTAACTGATGTCCAAAGCAAATTCCCAAAGTTGGATAAGATGAAATAATTTCTTTTAATTCATCCAGCTGACTGCTCACTTGAGTTGGATCTCCAGGTCCGTTTGATAAGACAATGCCATCCGGCTGCAGTTCTTTTACTTTTGAAGAACTTGTAGAATAAGGAACAACTGTTACTTTGCACTCTCGATTTAACAGCTCTTGTAAAATTGATTTTTTATAACCAAAGTCCATTAATACAACGTGTTTTTCACCGTTTCCGTAAGTAACAGGCTCTTTTGTTGATACTTCTTTTACTACATATCCATCGCATTCAGCAGTAAATGCTGGCGGCTCAGCAGATGTCGAAAAGGCAGATTGCATCGTACCTTCTTTTCGAATTCGTTTTACGACCGCTCTCGTATCCACATGTGTAATAAGCGGAATGTTCCATTTCTTTAAATATTGTTTAAAGCTGTACATCGCTTCGTAATGGAACCCTTCATCTGAACATTCGTATACGACAACGCCTGCTACATGAGGCTTTTTGCTTTCATAATCTTTTTCATTGATACCATAGTTCCCAATCAAAGGGTACGTAAAGACGATAATTTGATCTTTGTAAGATGGATCAGTCACAACTTCTTGATAACCAGTCATTCCAGTAAAGAAAACAATTTCTCCTTCTGCCTGGTGCGTTGCTGTATGTTCAATGTGTCCGGCGAACGAATCGCCGTTTGCTAAGTGTAAATATCCGTTCATTGTGCATCCCTCTTCGAATAATTATTTATAAAACAGAATTTTTATACAAACATATTCAAAAAAATTTGTATTATGAAGTAATTTTTGTTTGGCTAAACGCTTCTTCAATGATATGAATCGCTTGGTCCAACTCTTCTTTTGTTACAGTTAAAGGCGGCAGCAATCGTACTACGTGCGGTCCTGCTCCCAGTGCTAGCAATCCTTTTTCACGCATAGCTGCAAGCAATGCTGACTGATGTTCTCCGCATTCAATTCCAATCATAAAACCTTTTCCACGAACATCGGTTACAAATGAATAATCTGCTATGCTATTTTTCAAAGCATTGGTAAAATAAAGGCTTTTTTCTGTAACCTCTGCCAAAAATGCTTCATTAAAAATAATGTTTAAGGTTGCTTTGGCTGAAGCTAGTGCAATTGGGTTTCCTCCAAAGGTTGTTCCGTGAGTACCAGGTCCAAATGCATCTTTGAGATAGCCTTTTCCAATCATCGCACCAACCGGCATTCCGCTTCCTAACCCTTTGGCTGCTGTAATAATGTCTGGTGACACGTTAAAATGCTGATAAGCGAACGGTTTTCCTGTTCTGCCGATTCCAGTTTGCACTTCATCGACTATAAACAGTGCTTCGTGCTTTTTACACAGCTCTTGAATGGTTAATAAAAATGCTTCGGTTCCTGGAACCACTCCGCCTTCTCCTTGAATGACTTCAACCATAATTGCTGCTACGCTATCGTCCATTTCCTGTTTTAATGCTTCTTCATCATTGTATGGCACGTAAACAAACTCATTAACAAGAGGACCGAAGCCATCATGAATTTTTGCCTGCCCTGTAGCTGCCATTGTAGCAAATGTACGTCCATGAAATGATTTTGTAAACGTAATAATTTTGTGTTTTTGCGTGTACTTGCGCGCTAATTTAATCGCCGCTTCGTTGGCTTCTGCACCGCTGTTACAGAAAAATACTGCATCACCGTTTGAGTGTTCCACAAGCTTACCTGCTACGTCTTCTTGAATCGATTGATGAAATAAATTTGACACGTGCCACACTTTATTTAACTGCTCTTCGACCGCTTTTTGAACATCAGGATGACGATGACCTACGTTACAAACAGCGATACCTGAAATAAAATCTAAATACTCATTTCCTTTGTTATCTATTAATTTTGTTCCTTGCGCCTCTTCCACATGGATATCAAACCGTTGATATGTTGGAAACAATGAACTCATCGCTATCTTCTCCACCTTTTCCACTATATTTAATTGCTGTACCAATCAGCTTTCCTTCCTTATCTAAAAATCCATCAGTTCCGCTAATAATATGAACTTCTTCAAGCAAAGGAGATAACGCATTTACCGCTGATGTTACTTTCGGAATCATTCCGCCGTAAATTACTTTTTCTTCAATAAGTGCATCAATCTCTGACTTTGTAAGCTCAGGAAGCAATGCTCCATCCTTTAACACACCTTTTACATCCGTTACAAACATCAGCTTTTCAGCATTTACTGCTTGTGCAACGGCTCCGGCTGCCACGTCAGCATTAATATTATAGCTATTGCCTTCTTCATCGGCTCCAATGGAAGAAATAACTGGAATATACTGACTGTCAGTTAGTTGTTTTAATAATGTATCATTTACGCCTTTTACTTCTCCAACGTAACCTAGACGTTCAACATCGATAGCCTCTGCTTTAAGCAATAATCCATCAATTCCTGATAGTCCTACCGCTTTTAAGTTCGCTTTTTGTAGTTCTTTTACAAGCTGCTTATTAACCTTGCCTGCTAATACCATCGTCACAACTTCTAATGCTTCTTTGGACGTTTTTCGAAGCCCATCTACAAATTCCGTTTCAATGTGAAGTTTGGTAAGCGTATCTTGAATATCAGGCCCGCCTCCGTGCACAACAATGATTTGATATCCACTCGCTTTTAACTGCTGAATACTTTCAAAAAAAGCGCTTGTTAACTGATTGACAATGCTGCCTCCGCATTTTACAACGACGATTTTTTCACTGCTCATTTCACTCTCTCCTTACGTTCGATAACTGGCGTTGATTTTGACATAATCGTAAGTCAAATCGCAGCCCCACGCCTTGCCAATTCCATTTCCCTGCTGTAAGTCAACATAGACTTCGACCGTATCATTTTCTAGATAAGCCTTTGCTTCTTCTTCACTAAATGAAACAGGCTGACTGTTTTCTAACATCTGGATATTGCCTAACGAAACATTCACTGTTTCTGGATTAAGCGCTACTCCGCTGTACCCAACTGAACAAATAATTCGTCCCCAATTAGCATCGGCTCCATACATGGCCGTTTTCACTAGGTTCGAGCCCACAATTTGTTTAGCAATCACATTTGCTTCTTCGTTTGTATGAGCACCAGATACGTTTACTTCAATTAGTTTTGTTGCTCCTTCACCGTCGCGTGCAATTTGTTTGGCTAAATCTTCACACGTCAAGCGCAGTGCTTCATAAAACGAATTCCATTCAGGATGATCTGGTGTAAGCGACTGGTGACCAGCTTTTCCATTTGCTAAAACAACAACCATATCGTTGGTTGACGTATCACCATCTACTGTAATTTGATTAAAGCTTTTATTTGTAATAGAACCTAGCGCATCTTGTAGCACTGAAGCTTCAACCTTAGCATCCGTTGTGATAAAGCTAAGCATCGTAGCCATATTTGGATGAATCATGCCTGATCCTTTCGCTGTGCCGCCAATGGTAACTACTTTGCCGTCAATTTTTGTTTCATAGCAAGCTGACTTCATCACTGTATCTGTTGTTAAAATAGCCGTTTGAAATTCTTCTGCTTTTTCTTTGTTCGACGAAGGACTTAATAACCCAATACCTTTAACAATTTTTTCCATATCTAGAAGCTCTCCAATTACGCCTGTAGAAGCTACCGCTACATGATGAGGTAGGATATTAAGCTTTTCTGCACATGTATTTCGCATTTGGTATGCATCTTTTAATCCTTGTTCTCCAGTACATGCATTTGCACATGCGCTGTTCACAACGATCGCTTGCAGCTTCTGCTCCACCGCTACACTTTCTTTTGTAACAGCTAAAGGCGCTGCTTGAAAGGCATTAAGCGTGTAAACAGCTGCGCAATTAGCTGGCACGTCGCTTACAATAACTCCTAAATCTTTTTTAGCATAACGTAAACCAGCGTGAACGCCATCTGCTGAAAAACCTAGAGGCGTTACAATTGTACCGTTCTCTATTTTCTTTATCTTTTCTTTCGTTTGTTTAACCGTAATCACTATACGTTCCCTCCTGCTTTTATCGTGATTAGTGATGCTGTGTCTTTATGGGAAGACAGGCAGTAGCCCGATACCCGCTTGCTGTTCAAATCCCATCATGATATTGGCATTTTGAATGGCCTGACCGGCTGCCCCTTTAACTAAGTTATCAATGACAGAAACAATCGTGATACGCTTTGTTCGTTCGTCAAATGCAACACCGATATCGCAATAATTTGATGCACTTACTTCTTTAGTAGACGGAAATTCACCAGCTTTTCGAACGCGAACGAACGGGGAGTTTTGATATGTATCTACATATAGCTGATGAAGTTCTTGTACTGAGCTTTCTTCAGAAAGTTCAGCGTATATTGTACTCATAATCCCTCGCGTCATTGGAACTAAGTGCGTACTGAACGTAACGTGGCCAATTTCCTCATCCCACTTTTCTAAAATAGATTCGATTTCTGGGATATGCTGATGTTGATTAACTTTGTATATTTTCATATTTTCATTGATTTCAGCATAATGAGCCATTTGCGAAAGACCGCGTCCTGCTCCTGAGATTCCGGACTTTGCATCAATGATAATAGAGTTTGATTTCACCATTTGTTTACTAACGAGGGGAGCTAGCCCAAGCAGTGTAGCTGTTGGATAACAACCCGGGTTCGCAACGAATGTACTGCTTTCGACTTCATCTGCAAACCATTCTGATAATCCATACACAGACTGTTGTAAAAACGCTTCGGCTGCAGCAGGCTTTTTGTACCATTTTTCATAAAGCGCTTCTGTTTTTAATCTAAAATCTCCAGATAGATCTACCACTTTTATTCCTTCTTCTATTAATTGAGGTACAAGTTTGCTAGAAACACCGGACGGAGTTGCTGTAAACACTAAATCTAATTCTTCAGCCATATTCTTAGGGTTTATATCTTGCAGTGTATATACAGTATTAGAAAGGTGAGGATAAACTTCTGCTAGTTCTGTCCCATCCTGAGATGATGAATAAACTGCATAAACATGAAAATGTGGGTGATTCGCTAACAAACGAATCAGTTCTACTCCTCCATACCCTGTTGCTCCAACAATTCCTACCTTGTATTCTTTCATTTTAAAACTCCTTTTTCCACGTATCTATTTGAATTATTTATCATTATAATACCGTATAAAAATAAAATCAAATGAATATTTAAAAAATCCAACACTTTATTCTATATTTTTAAACATTTTTATTTAT
The DNA here is from genome assembly GCF_042787905.1 of Priestia sp. YIM B13551. NCBI lineage: Bacteria > Bacillati > Bacillota > Bacilli > Caryophanales > Bacillaceae > Priestia > Priestia sp. YIM B13551. The sequence continues at coordinate 52,376 of NZ_JBHZOX010000003.1, read as the reverse complement.
TCATAATTTTTTATTTTTATAACCACCTTTCTATTTTTGTTTAGAAATTGTTCACAGATAGTTTTGGAAAACACTGGTTGTTTTTGTGTATAATAAGAATATCGATAAAAATCATCCGTATGATATTTTTTATACGGCTAGTGGACGTACAGCATATACAGACTGTTCTAACTTAATAGATTAATAAGTAGCAGTCGAAAAAATTTTAATTAAAAGGTGATAACATGATGAACATCACAACGGATTCTTTTTCGAATGAGCTGCAGCAATTTTTTATGAACTTTGATCATAAAATTTCGTTTAAAAAAGGTGACTTTCTCTTTCAAGAAGGTTCGACTTCAACTCATTTATTTTTTATTACGTCAGGGGCCGTGCAAGTAGGTAAAGTGACACCGGAAGGACGCGAGCTGACGCTTCAGCTGGCGAGTTCAGGAGACTTAGTCGGGGAAGTCATGCTATTTTGCGGATCTACTCCCCATATGCTTCAAGCAAAAGCTATTGAACCTTGTACGGCAATCAGTATTCAAAAACGGGTGTTAGAAAACGAACTAGCACAATACCCTGCTCTTTCTATGGAGTATATGAAGTGGATGGGACTACAAATTAAGCGAATGCAGACAAAATTTAGAGACTTAATTCTAAATGGAAAAAAAGGTGCTCTCTATTCTACTCTGATCCGCATGTCTAATAGCTTTGGAGTAATGAAGCCAAATGGTATTTTATTAAACGTAACGTTGACAAATCAAGAAATCGCCAATCTATGCGGGACATCTCGAGAAGTGGTCAACCGCATGCTCGCTGAGTTGCGAAAAAACGAAGTGATTTCAATGGCAGATGGAAAAATTATCATTCATAAGCTTTCTTTTTTAAAGAAAGAAATAGACTGTGAGGACTGCCCTGTGGAATTGTGCAGAATTGAATAAGAAAAAAAGCCATCGTTGATGGCTTTTTTTCTTATTGAACACCTAATGCAATTTTAGCGTAGCGCGTCATGCGATCTTTATCCCATGGCGGATTAAATGTGATATTCACTTCTACATTTTCTACTTCTTCAAGCGAAATTAATTGTTTTTTCACTTGTTCGCCAATCACACCAGCTAGCGGGCAGCCGATAGAAGTTAACGTCATCGTCACGATAACCGTGTTGTTTTCTTCCATTTCTACACCATACACTAAGCCTAAATTTACGATATCAACGCCAAGCTCTGGATCAATTACTTCTTCTAGTGATTCCATGATTTTATCTTCTAACTGTTTATCCATATTCATTCTCCTTTCTTTTACTTCCGTAATTATCTTCACGTATTAAATATACCCTTAAACAATTTATCGTAAGCAATCAATAACTATGTCTTACACCGTAACAAGACAGCTTTTGCATGTCAATCGTTCTGCTTTGCTCCTAAGGAAAAGTTGTGTAAAATATGGGAATACAAGCATGAATATTAGTAGAATTCAATATAATCGTATAACTACTTCAATTTAAAAGGAGCCCTATATGAGAAACGATCAACACTTAATCGCCTTAGATCTGGATGGAACATTGTTAACGAATGAAAAAACCATTTCACCTACAACAAAACGGGTATTAGAAAAAGCCAAACAAGAAGGACATATTGTAATGATTGCAACTGGTAGACCTTATCGTTCCAGTGCTATGTATTACAGCGAATTAGATTTATCCACGCCTATCGTAAACTTTAACGGAGCGCTTGTCCATCACCCCCTTCAGCCTGATTTCGGCACGCATCACGAACCTTTAAACCGCCGCACTGTCCATGACATTGTGACAGCTATGCAAGACTATCGCATCAACAATATCATGGCAGAAGTACAAGATGATGTGTATCTTCATTTTGAAGATCGAAAATTAATGGATGTACTTAGCCTAGGGGATCCTAAATTACAAACGGGTGATTTGCGTCATACGCTGCAGCACGATCCAACGTCTATTTTAATTCACGCAGATGAAGAACATGTACAAGATATACGCTCTCACCTTTCAGATGTTCATGCAGAAGTACTAGAACACAGACGCTGGGGAGCACCTTGGCATGTCGTTGAAATTGTAAAAAAAGGACTTAATAAAGCTGTAGGTCTTGAGCGCGTAGCTAATCATTATCAAATTCCACGCGAACGAATTATTGCGTTTGGAGATGAAGACAATGATTTTGAAATGATTAAATTTGCAGGACACGGTATCGCCATGGAAAATGGTATTAGCGAATTAAAACAGCTAGCGCGTGAAGTAACAAAATCGAATGAAAATGATGGTATTGCTTATTATTTGGAAAAAACGTTAAATTTATAACTTAGCTTTTTTTGAAAAGCAAGGTAAATTTTTATCGCTATCATTTTTTTTATTTAGCACACACTATAACCGACACTTCTTAAGGTGTCGGTTTTATTTATATTACGAGGAGGAATTTATGATGGGCAGAGGCAATCGATCAAAACGTTTTGTGAAACAAGGTGCAGACGCAGTTCAAAAACATGATGAACGAATTCCTTATCATATGACTATGGCAGAGGCAGAAGCATTTCAAGCTCAGCAGCGCCAAACTCCTCATGGAGGACAGTAACTTATGAAAAATTCACTTTTTGGTCAAGTAAAAGACGCGATTCGAAATGCAGTATCCGGCCATTCAGAAGATCAGCTTCACCGTCAAAAGCACGGCAATGGTGAGCTTGATATTTCAGAAGGCGTATTAAATAGTATTGCTTCTAACGCTTCTCCTGAGGAGCAAGAGCAGCTGAAGCAATTCCAAAACTCATTGCATCAAGCGTATGATACAGATGGAGAATCACATTCACAAGAGAAAAGCGCAGACATTACGTCTGATACGCTGTCTCATATCGTTCAGAATGCTTCTCCAGAAGAGAAGGCACAGCTTGAACAGCTTCAAAACACTTTAGAAGGCGGTCAGTCTCACGCTCACGGTAAAGCTCACACGTCCAGTGAAAGCGTGGCAGCTGATATATTATCTCATGCACAGCAAAATGCTTCTCCTGAAGAAAAGAGCCAGCTTGAACAGCTTCAAAGCACTTTAGAAGGCGGTCAGCCTCATGCTCACGGTGAAGCTCACACGTCTAGTGAAAACGTAGCAGCTGATATGCTGTCTCATGCACAGCAAAGCGCTTCTCCTGAAGAACAAGCTCAGCTTCAGCAGCTTCAGAATACATTGGGAGCTGCTGGTCAAAATCATCAAACGTCTCAGGCTCATACGTCTGCAGCTTCTGATGAAAACATTGCAGCTGATATGCTGTCTCATGCGCAGCAAAATGCTTCTCCTGAAGAACAAGCTCAGCTTCAAGAACTTTCTAATGACTTAAAAGGTACACATTAATACAAAGGGTCCAGGTAATTAATACCTGGACCCTTTTTTAATCCTTGCGAAACAAACCAAAGATTCCCGTTGTCTGAACGATATTGGTAAATGCTTTAGGATCTACCTCTTTAATCACTCGTTCCAAGTCAAATAATTCATATCTGGTCAAAACAATCATTAGCATTTCTTTATCTTCGTTTGTAAAGCCGCCTTTAGCCGGCACCGCCGTAATCCCTCGCACGAGTTTGGCGTGAATCGCCTTTCTTAGCTCCACTCCTTTTTTCGTTACGATCATTGCTGTGAGTTTGACATGACGCGTATGAATAACATCAATGACGCGAGTAGTTGTATAAAGCGTCACAAGCGTATAGAGTGACTTCTCAGCCCCATATAAAAGACCTGCTAGCACGATAATAATTGCGTTTAATATGAACATATAAGTGCCAATTGGTCGGTCTTTTACTCGAGACAAAATCAGGGCAATAATATCGAGCCCACCAGTTGAAGCTCCAAATTTTAACGTAATTCCTACCCCTACCGCTAAAATAACGCCTCCAAAAACTGCGTTAAGGATGATGTCTTTAGAAAGTGCTTGAATAGGAATAATTCCAAGAAACAAAGTTGTTGCAGCAACGCTGATAAAGCTGTAAACAGTAAATGACTTCCCAACTTTTTTCCACCCTAAAATAGTTACAGGAATATTTAACAACAACAGCAGCACTCCCGTGGAAATAGTAAAAGGGGTGTAATCTGTCACGATACTCGAAACAAGCTGCGCTACTCCTGTAAAGCCGCTCGAATATACATTAGCAGGTATCAAAAACAAGTTGAGCGCAAGCGCATTCAATAATGCTCCTACCAAGACGACTATCGTTTTTTTTGTTTCAAGCCACATATTCAAATGACCGACCTCCGCTTTTTTAAAACTTCTTACTCTCCTATACCCATTTATAAAATGAATAAAGTCAGCATCTTTAAAATAGTTAGTACATATAGTATGTACGATTTGGCAGAATTAAAAAAACTTATTCAAAAATTGTATTTTCCTCAAAGTGCTTATACACTAATACTATGTCGTATATAACGCTTCTCAATGTTTATACATCAAATTCATTTAATATTTTATAAATGCAATTAGGAAGGTGACATTTATGTCAATTAAACTTTTAACCGATAGTGCAAGCGATTTGCCTTTATCCTTTTTTCAAGAAAATAACGTTGGCTTTTTACCGCTTCGCGTAAGCCTGGATAATCAAGAATTTTTAGATCTACAAACGATTGAGCCAGCTTCTGTCTACGAAGCCATCCGTAAAGGCAAGATGCCAAAAACATCTCAAGCGGCTCCAACTACTATGTATGAAGTCTTTGAGGACATAGCTAAATCAGGTGATTCTTGCGTTTATTTAGCTTTTTCTTCAGAATTATCCGGTACATATCAAACAGCAATGATGATTCGAGAAGAACTCCTAGAAAAGTATCCTGATTTCCAATTAGAGATAATCGATACGAAATGTGCATCTCTTGGCCAGGGAGTAGTTACTTATTATGCAGCACAATTACTACAACAAAACCTCTCACTAGTAGAGATGACAGAAAAAATAAAACAATACGCGCTGCATATGGAACATATTTTTACGGTCGATGACTTAGATTTTCTTGCTCAAGGAGGACGCGTGAGCAAAGCTTCTGCTTTTGTAGGAGGTCTGCTTAATATTAAGCCGCTGCTTCATGTGGAAGATGGAAAATTGATTCCAATCGAAAAAATCCGCGGCCGTAAAAAAGTATTTAAGCGCATGCTTGATGTAATGGAAGAGCGAGGAAAAAACCTCTCTTCTCAAATCATTGGAATTAGCCATGGAGATGATTTAGAAACAGCTCTTCAGCTGAAAGAGATGATTCAAGAACGTTTTGGAACCAAACATTTTATTATTAATATTATTGGTGCAGCCATAGGTTCTCACTCTGGCCCAGGGACGATTGCAGTCTTCTTTTTGAACGAAACCATCGAATAATTTAAAGAGGTCAGGGCATTCTAAAGGTACGATCAAAAAGGGGTGTATCACAATGCCAAAAACGAGCGATAACGATAAAAAAGCAAAAGATAATAACGCAAAGCTTCACGAAAAGAATCTGCAAGCTAAGCATAACCGTGAGCTTGGAAAACATTCATTTTCTAAAAAAACTGATCACTTATAAAAAGAAGCCGCTGAATTTTCAGCGGCTTCTCCTTTTAGTTTTCTTCTTTTTTAAAATATGTCCATCCTTCTTCTTGATAAACTTTTCCTTCTTTCATCAGTTTACCAAGCGCACGTTTGAACGCAGCTTTACTCATATTAAAGCGCTCGCGAATATCTTCCGGATAGCTTTTATCCCAAAATGGCATAACGCCACCGCGGCTTTCCATGTAATCATATAGTACTTGTGCATCTTCATCCATGCTTTCTTGCTTGCGCGGAAGAAGCGATACGTTTAGCGTTCCGTCTTCTTTTACATTAATTACGCGGCCTGTTACATACGTACCAAGCTTTGGTTCTTTGCGTCTCTCGCTTTCATGAATAAATCCGACATATCCTTCATCTGTCATAATAAATGAACCTACGCGCAGTACGCGATAGATGTATCCGCTCACTTCACGATTAAAAAGTTCGGGCGGAGCATCTAATGCCATTGCTTTCATCACATCGTCTGTAGCAATTTTTCCGTACATCTTACCGCGCTTTGAAATCTTCATTGTACAGTAAACCTTGTTTCCGACTTCTGGCCACAGATCTTCTAGCGCAGGTAAGTCTGTTGAACCAATTAACATATCTTTGTTCATGCCGATATTTACAAACACGCCCAAACCTGGATTAACATCTACGACCTCGACCCACTCATAAACACCTTCTTCAACAAGAGGTAAGTGCATCGTTGCCGTTAAACGGTCATGCTGATCAAGGTATAGAAAAACTTCTACTTCTTCTCCTTCAGCAAGTTCTCTTGTTGTTTCATTTTTATGTAGCAAAATTTCTTCTTCACCTTCTGCTAACATATAACCAATCGGCGTTTCCCGGTTTACTGTTAAATACGCTTTCATCCCAGCTTCTACATTCATCGTTCTATCCATCCTTTATATAAATTAGTAGTGACTATTCCGTCACCACATACCTTCTCACTTTGCATCGAACAGCATTTTAAATTTCAAATCAACTTAAATGCATGCATTGTTTAAAAAAGCTGCTTCTATAGCTTACAACAAAAAGCATAACTTGTATTGTATCAATTACCGGCTCTCTATTCAATATCAGTTGTATACAGTTTGTGTTTTATTTATAATAAAAGAACAAACTCTTTACATATGGAGGTTATTATGGCTAAAGATAGTTCATTTGACATTGTGTCACAAGTCGATTTATCAGAGGTAACAAACGGCATTACCATGGCAACAAAAGAAATTAAAACCCGCTACGATTTTAAAGGCAGTAAAAGCGAAATCTCGCTTGAAAACGAAGAGCTTGTTCTTATTTCTGATGATGAATTTAAGCTTGAACAGTTAAAAGACGTATTGATCTCTAAGCTTATTAAACGAGGCGTACCTACACGCAATATCTCATATGGAAAAATTGAGAACGCCTCTGGAGGAACGGTTAGACAACGCGCCAAGCTAATTCAAGGTATCGACAAAGACAACGCTAAAAAGCTAAATACAATTATTAAAAATACTGGTTTAAAAGTAAAAAGCCAGATCCAAGATGATCAGCTTCGCGTAAGCGGTAAAAATCGTGATGACCTGCAGCAAATTATTTCAGCTATTCGCAGCGCTGATTTACCTATTGACGTACAATTTATTAATTACCGCTAAAAAAATGGATGCCCCGGCATTCATTTTTTCTTTTAAAGCCTTTTTTTATTCGTTCAGGCTTATTCCTATGCATAGATACACTTTCTTAACAAATACTAGTATACGCTTACATACTCATATTAATTAAGGAGTGTATACCAATGAATCAAAATCAAAAACAAAACTTCCCTCCTCAGCATCAGCAAACTCAGCCAGGTATTGAGAAAGATATGCATCCAATCCCTACCTCTATCGCTCCAGACTATAAGGCAAGCGGAAAATTACAGAACAAAGTAGCCATTATCACCGGAGGAGACAGCGGCATTGGACGTTCCGTCGCTTATCATTACGCTAAAGAAGGCGCAAATGTTGTCATAACCTATCTTAATGAACATGATGATGCAAATGAAACCAAAAAACAAGTTGAACGAATGGAAGCTTCTTGTTTATTGCTTGCTGGTGATATAGGAGATGAGCATTTTTGTCAAGAAGTCGTCTCAAAGGCCATTCAGACTTTCGGAAAAATAGACATCTTAGTCAATAATGCAGCTGAACAGCATCCTCAAAAAAGTATTACGGATATTACGACTGAACAGCTTACTCGTACGTTTCAAACGAATATTTTTTCAATTTTTCATCTCACCAAAGCTGCATTGCCTCATTTAAAACAAGGAAGCGCTATTATTAATACAACGTCTGTGACAGCTTACCATGGGCATGATCAGCTGATTGATTACTCTTCAACCAAAGGTGCTATCGTTGCTTTTACACGTTCTTTATCAGCTTCGCTCGCAACAAAAGGCATTCGCGTAAACGGCGTAGCTCCGGGACCCATTTGGACACCTCTTATTCCGTCTACGTTCGACGAACAGCAAGTTGCGACATTTGGGTCTAATACACCTATGAAACGGGCAGGACAGCCTTCTGAGCTCGGACCGGCCTATGTATACTTGGCAAGCTCTGATTCTTCTTATATGTCCGGGCAAGTTCTGCACATTAATGGGGGATCCATTGTAAACGGATAACATTTGTCTTCGGTCATTCATTTATTTTTATGTGGAAACACTATCAGAATTCAGTTATTTTTGTTTAAATAGAGATATGAACACCGCTAAAGGAGAGTATTTGAATGACCGATACATTAAGCACTCTTAAACATATATATGAAACCATTTTAAATAAAGTCGATGCCGGTATCCATGCGGTCGATGAAACAGGAAAAACTATTATTTATAATGAAAAGATGACAAAGATGGAGCTGATGGATGAACAAGACGTTTTACATAAAAACTTGTTAGATGTGTTTATGTTCAAAGAAAATCAGCAAAGCACACTTGTACAGGCGCTGCAAAAAGGAAAAGAAACGGTTAACGTCAAGCAAACGTATTTCAACAATCAAGGACAAGAAATCACGACGATTAATAATACCTTCCCTATTTTAAAAGACGGGGTCATTCAAGGAGCGGTTGAAATTGCTCAGGACGTGACGAAACTAGAGCGTCTAATCCGGCAAAACATTAGGCAAAAAGGAAACACACGCTTTACGTTTGATAGCATCATCGGAAGCAGTCAAGCGGTTCACGATGTGATTGAAGATGCCAAGCGTGCAACTAGAACTCCTTCTTATGTCTTAATTATTGGAGAAACAGGAACAGGGAAAGAACTGTTTGCTCAGAGCATACATAATGGCAGCAGCCGCTCTTCTGCTCCTTTTATTTCACAAAACTGTGCTGCGCTACCGGATAATTTAATTGAAAGCCTTTTGTTCGGTACGAAACGCGGAGCTTTTACAGGTGCAATGGATAATCCTGGTCTTTTCGAACAAGCGCAAGGAGGCACATTACTGCTAGATGAAATCAACTCGTTAAACCCAAATCTTCAGGCTAAGCTTCTTCGAGTGCTGCAGGAAAAAACCGTACGAAGAATTGGGGATACAGTGGACAAACCGGTTAACGTTCGAGTGATTGCGAACATGAATGAAGATCCAATCGATGCAATTGCAGAAAACCGATTACGCAAAGACTTATATTATCGACTTGGCGTCGTGACGCTTTTTATTCCTCCTCTTCGTGAACGAAAAGAAGATATTATTGAATTGACAAAGTTTTTCATCAAAAAATACAATGATTTGTTTCAGATGAATGTAAAAACCGTAGATCACCAAGTCATGTCTTCTTTTCTCTCTTATGACTGGCCAGGGAACGTACGGGAATTAGAACACATTATTGAAGGTGCAATGAACTTGGTAATGGACGAAGATGTTATTCACTATTCTCACCTTCCTTTCCAATACAGAACGAAGTTCCAGCTAAAGCAGCATGAACATTTTGAAAATAAAGCAAGCAGTGACGCACCTTCTTATCCAAGCGCTTTTCACCCTTCTCTTCCTTTAAAGGAACAGCTGTTAGCGTTCGAAGCAGAATGTATTAAACAAACGCTTGAACAACACAGACACAACATCTCAAAAAGTGCTAAGATACTAGGGCTGACCAGACAAAGCTTGCAGTATCGTATGAAACGATTAAACATCCGCTCTAAATAAAAAAGAAGTGCACAGTGCACTTCTTTTTTATTTTGCTTTATAAACCGGTGAATCCGATTGTTTTTGATCAATATTTTTCTTGATTCCTACGTGATAATACACGTAGAGTACAATGATTAAAGGGACACCACAGTAAAGACCAATTCGTTGATCCGGAATAAAAATTAAGCTGATTAATACAAGTCCATACAAACAAAAACCTAGAATAGGAACGAACGGATAAAGCGGCGTTTTAAATTTCAGTTCCTTTATGTCTCCTCCTTCCGCTAAAAAACGACGGCGGAACATAAATTGAGAGGCACAAATGGACATCCAAACAATAATGGTCACCATTCCTGAAATCGAAATAAACCAAAGATATACGGTTTCAGCAGCCACGATGCTTGTAATCAACGAGCACCCTGAAATAATCATTGTCACAATTAATGCGTTAATTGGAACACCTTTTGAAGATAATTTCTTCAAAGATTTTGGCCCCATATTGCTGTTTGACAGTGACCAAAGCATACGAGAAGCAGCATAAACGCCGGAGTTCGCCACTGATAGAACGGCTGTTAAAATGACAAAGTTCATGATATCCGCTGCGTATGGAATGCCAATTTGATCTAATACGGCAACAAACGGACTTTCAATGACGCCTGCTGTTTTGTATGGCAGAATAGAGACTAAAACAAACATAGCTAACACAAAGAAAAACAGCGTTCTCCAAATGACGTTTCGAATAGATCTCGGCAACGTTTTCTCAGGACTTTCACTTTCTCCTGCTGCAATGCCGACAAGCTCCGTTCCTTGAAACGAAAAGTTAACCGTTACTAAAGTCAATAGAACTGCCAGTATTCCATTTGGAAAAAGACCTGCACCTTGCGTGAAATGCGAAAGAAACGGTGCGGGTTCTCCTCCCTTGAAGTCGATAAAACCAAAGACAGCAGCTCCTCCAATTAAAATAAATAGAATAATAGCCGTAACTTTAATACTCGAAAACCAAAACTCAGTTTCAGCATAGCTTCGAGCAGAAAGAGCGTTAATTAAAAATGTAATGACGCCAAAAATCAAGCACCAAGACCATACAGGTACATCAGGAAACCATCTCTGCATTAAAATTCCTGCTGACGTAAATTCAAGTCCTGTCGTATTTGCCCAGCTGAACCAGTACAGCCATCCAATCATAAAGCCTGTAGAAGGTCCTAAAAACCTTGTAGCGTATTCTTGAAAGGAACCTGAAACCGGCATTGCTACCGCTAGCTCTCCTAAACAAAGCATAACTAAGTACATGAGGAAGCCGCCTATTATATATGCAAGAATGGCTCCTCCCGGCCCTGCCTGGCTAATAGTAAAACCCGAACCTAAAAATAGGCCTGTTCCAATCACGCCTCCTAACGCAATCATAAATAAATGTCTGCTTTTCATTGTTCTCTGTAATTGGTTTTGTTCTGTATGTCTATTCATCGGTACCTCCGTTCTTCATTTTCTTATATGTGGTTTGTACAAGCATGCCTACTTTTTAGCATCTGAACAGTTGTTTCTTGAATCAACTTAGGAAGAACTCCGAACGAATAAGGCTTATACACTCGCTCTGTCCACTTATGTCCGTCTTTCCCATATACTCCTATATTGATGGACGGAATATTTAACTCTCGAATTTCACGGAAAGGAATCGCCCCTGCAATCCCCCACCCCGGAAAGTTACGTGTAAAAGCATCGATTTCCTCATCTGTCTCATGAAGAGATAAAAAGCTGCCATCTGCTAGGTAGGGAAAAAATTTTTTAAACTGAAACGTCTCTCCCGTCTGTTTTCCAACCTTCTCCACAGCTGCTTGCAAGGGATAAAGAAGCTGCTGATCTCTGCTTTCGTCTTTCTTCAAGTGATTATGAGGCAAGTAAGGCGGTGCAAAAAAGACAATTACGCGCGGACTTTGATGCGGATCTAACTTTTGAAGTTCTTCAATTACTTTAAAGCACCTTGTTCTAAGTTCTAAATGCGCATACTGTTCGAAAGCTCGTTCAATACAAGCCTGAGCATTTATCCCTTTTTGATCCAATTCTTCCAGGTAATCTTCCAAACTCACAACATCCACTTTCCAAGACAAGTTTCGCTTTGGTAAATTCGTTCTCCGAACAAAAAGTTCGTAATAATCAGAAAGTTTTTTCTCCACTTTTTCACATACTTCGATTGATAATCCAATTAATTGACTCATCACTTCTTTTGCCGTTCGTTCATAGATGAAATAGTTAAAATACAAATGACTGCTTACAGCAGTTTGCACATTATAAGCCTCTTTATTATCTCGTTGATACAGACAGGAAGGTGGCAGTACCAGCTCTCCTTCAATATTTTCAGCTAGATTAATATTGTTATGGATGCTTCCCGTAATCTCAGATGCAATCAAATTAGGATCTATACCAGCAAGCGTATCTCCTACGTGTACCTCCCTTCCGTAAATATAAAAACATGGAAGCAGTTTCCCAGCGGCTCCTGTATAAATATAGCGCGTGGAATCTCCATCGTAAAGAGGTGTAATAAAGTCGGTATTAATCGCTGCTACATATGAAAGATTTTTTTCTTTTTTCAAACGGTTCAGTTCAGAAACAGCAGAAATAATTCCAGCATGCTGACTTTCCTCATCTGGGTTGACCATAAAAAGGACGTTTCCTTCTAATTTATTTGGATGCTTAGTAAAATGCAGCACATTGGCTAAATGTACAGCAATTCCACTTTGCATATCAACGGCTCCTCTTCCAAACATCCATTCACCTGAGCGAGCATCTCGCTGTACATCTTCATTAATGTTATGCATAGAGAAATAGCGCTGAAGTTCTTCTGGGTCTAATGCTATGTCTTTTAATGGACCAAAATCTTCAATGCCAACCGTATCTAAGTGAGCGTGATAAATCATTGTTTGAGCATTTTTTTTGCTGCCTTGAATAAAAGCAAATACATTTTTTCTACCTAGCGTATCGCCATTAATTTTCTGTTCCCAAACGTGAAGGGGATTTTCTTTGAAATAAGGAAAACTTTGAAGCGTGTTTTTAATGAAATCAGCAATCTTTACTTCGCCGCTTGTCCCATTGATACTTTTGATTTTCACTAACGCTTTTGTTAAACATTCAACTTGCTCTTCCATGCTTAGCTGTGAGAGTTGGATATACACTTCTATTCCTCCTGCCTATCAAATAAAAACGTCATTTAGCTGCATATGAATAAAAATAGTACGATATATACATATCGTACTATTTTTATTTATTTTAAACCGATTACTCAGCAAATACTTTTTCAATTCGTTCAATTGCCCAGTCTAACTCTTCTTTTGAAATCGTTAGCGGCGGAGCAAAACGAATAACCGTACTGTGCGTTTCTTTACAAAGCAAACCTTGGTCTTTTAATTTTTCACAATAAGGACGAGCTTCTTCGTGTAATTCTACCCCGATGAATAGACCTCGGCCGCGCACTTCTTTAATAACTGGATTGCTTAAGCTTTGGAGCTTCTGCTTGAAATAAGAACCTAATTCTAATGAACGCGCTGGAAGTTCTTCATCTTCAATTACTTCCAAAGCAGCTAATGATACGGCACAAGCAAGCGGGTTTCCTCCAAATGTTGAACCATGAGAGCCAGGGTTAAAGACACTTAAAATGTCTTCGTTAGCGACTACGCAAGAAATAGGGAAAACTCCTCCTCCAAGCGCTTTACCTAAAATCAGCATATCTGGTTCTACGCCTTCCCAATCACAAGCAAACATTTTGCCTGTACGCGCTAAGCCAACTTGGATTTCATCAGCAATAAATAGCACATTATGTTCTTTACATAAATCAGCTGCAGCTTTTAAGAAGCCTTCTGGAGGTAAAACGATACCTGCTTCACCTTGAATTGGCTCAATTAAAAATGCGGCTGTATTTGGTGTAATAGCAGCTTTTAACGCTTCTAAATCACCATAAGGAATGGTTTGAAGCCCTGGAAGCATCGGTCCAAAACCACGTTGATATTCTGCTTCAGACGATAAGGAAACAGCTGTCATTGTACGACCGTGGAAGTTGCCCACACATGCGATGATTTGTGCTTGATTTTCAGCAACGCCTTTCACATCGTAAGCCCAGCGGCGTGCAGCTTTAATGGCTGTTTCCACCGCTTCTGCTCCCGTATTCATTGGAAGAGCCATATTTTTATTTGTTAATTTACAAATCTTTTCATACCATGGACCAAGCTGATCATTATGAAACGCTCGTGACGTTAACGTTACTTTATCAGCTTGACGTTTTAATGCTTCAATAATTTTTGGATGACGATGTCCTTGGTTAACAGCGGAATAAGCACTTAGCATATCCATATATTTATTATTTTCTGGATCATGTACCCATACGCCTTCTGCCTTTTCAATTACAATCGGCAGCGGATGATAGTTGTGTGCCCCAAATTTTTCTGTTTGCTCAATGATTTTCACCGTTTTTTGTGTTTCAGTTGTCATATTTACTCCTCCTTATTTTCCAATTAGAATGTTTCAGATGTTGTTTTTGCTTGCATGTGAAGAACAAGATAATCCGGTCCGCCTGCTTTTGAATCCGTTCCTGACATATTAAATCCGCCAAAAGGCTGGTAACCAACAATCGCTCCCGTACATCCTCTGTTAAAATACAGATTTCCAACATGGAACTCTTCACGAGCGCGCTCAATATGCTCGCGGTTGTTTGATAATAAAGCGCCTGTTAATGCATATTCTGTATTGTTTGCAATCTCCATCATATGATCAAAATCTCGCGCTTTAGAGAATGCTACTACCGGACCAAAAATTTCTTCTTGCATGAGACGAGCTTTTTCATCTACATCCGCAAAAATAGTTGGCTGAATAAAGTATCCAGTTGAATTGTCTGCTTCTCCTCCCGCAACAAGCCGTCCTTCTTCTTTTCCAATTTCAATATACGATAATACTTTGTTATACGACGCCTCGTGAATAACAGGTCCCATATAAGTTGAAACTTCTTCCGGGGTTCCAACAGTTAATGTTTTTGTTAGCGCAACTGCTTTTTCAAGCACTTCATCATACACATCTTGATGCACAACAGCACGAGAACCAGCGGAGCACTTTTGCCCTGCAAAACCAAATGCAGAGTATACGATTGAAGAAGCAGCTAAATCAAGATCCGCATCTTTGTCTACAACCACCGTATCTTTTCCCCCCATTTCAGCAATAACGCGTTTTAGCCATTTTTGGCCCGGCTGTACTTTTGCTGCTCTTTCGTAAATGCGGCAACCTACTGCGCGCGAGCCGGTAAATGAAACAAAGCGTGTTTTTGGATGTTCAACTAAGTAGTCACCGATTTCAGGTGTAGCACCAGGAATAAAGTTTAATACGCCTTTCGGTAAACCTGCTTCTTCCATTACTTCTACAAATTTCGCTGCTACTACAGGAGTGGCATCAGCTGGCTTTAATAAAATCGTGTTGCCTGTTACGATAGCTGCTACTGCTGTTCCAGCCATGATAGCTAACGGGAAGTTAAATGGTGAAATGATAATACCTACGCCAAGCGGAATATAATTGTACTGATTATACTCACCGTCTCGACTCTGTACTGGAGAACCATCTTTTAACGTCAGGACTTGACGTGCATAGTACTCTAAAAAATCAATTGCTTCTGCTGTATCAGCATCTGCTTCGTTCCAAGGCTTTCCTGCTTCTTTTACAAGATAGCTAGAAAATTCATGCTTTCTGCGACGGATGATGGCCGCTGCACGGAAAAGAATATCTGCTCGATGTTCTACTTTCCATTTTTTCCACGTTTCAAAAGCTTTTAAAGCTGACTGCATCGCTTGCTCTGCTAGATCTTTATTTACTGTAGAGACATATCCAATCACTTCTTTTATATTCGCTGGGTTAACAGACGTAATTTTCTCTTCAGTTTCCACTTTTTCACCGTCGATCACAAGTGGGTACGTTTTGCCAAGCTGTGTATTTACATATGTTAATGCTTCTTGAAATGCCTTTTTATTGTTTTCTTCCTTAAAATTTGTAAATGGTTCATGAGAATAAGAAACTACCATGATATATACCTCCTAGTATGCAAATCTTTGTTTACTTTATAGTTATGCAAATAGCGTGCCAACTTTTAATAAAACTTTACAGCCTATTTGTCATCAAGGTTTTCACCACTTATATCATTCTTTCTTTTCGACAAAGGAAAAAATAATTGGCATGTGTATATTTTTTTGCACTTCAAATGCCAATATCTTTGGCATAAAGAATATATTGAGACATACCTAAATCAACCCAATCAACAGCTAAGAAGCAGCTACCTACGTTTACCCTCCCAACGAAAAAATCCGAACAAGTTTGATTCTCCATCAAGAATCAAACTCGTTCGGATCTTCCTTCAACTACAATACTTTTGTTCCAGCCTCTTTTCTATTTGTATATAAAGTTATCTCTTCGTCATTTGAATAGTTTTACAGGACTGTCTTTTAATCATTTTGTGAGGAACGCGCACTTGTTCTGCAACAGCATACGGCGTTTCAATCTGCTTAATCAAGCAGCGTACAGCCTGATAACCAAGTTCAAAAATATTAATATCAATAGATGTGAGAGCAGGTCTAGCCATTTCGGCGATCAGAACATTATTAAAACTGACAATCGAAATGTCTTCAGGAACTGAAATCCCCATTTCATCCAATGTATTTAAAACGCCTAATGCCATTAGATCGTCTGCTACTACCAGAGCCGTTGGACGTTCTTTTAGAGATAAAAGTTCGCAAACAGCTTCTTTTCCTCCCTTCTGTAGAAATTCTTCATGAATCACATACTCGTCCCGGTAAGGAATGTTTGCTTTTTGAATCGCTTTATCATAGCCTGTTAAACGGTCAATGGTAACGACTAATTCAAGACTTCCGCCAATAAAAGCAATACGCTCATGCCCAGATTCAATTAAATATTCCGTCGCTTCTTTTCCAGCTTTAAAATTATCATTATCAACAAACGTGATGCTTTCACTATGTTTAAACGGCTTTCCAATAACTACAAACGGCACGCTCTGTTCTTGCAAATAAGAAAGTACTTGATCATCAACTTTGGAGTACAGCAAAATTAATCCATCCACTCGTCTCCCCTGTACCATTTGAACAACTTCTGCAAAAATCTCTTCTTCCGTTTCTCCAGTGGACATATAAATCGCTCTTTTGTTTTCGTGAGCTCCGGTGCTGATTCCTCTTAGCACTTCGGGAAAGAATGGATTTTGAAACACCTTGTCTGCTGAGCTCGGCATCACTAGGCCGACTGCCTCTGTCGTTTGATTTGCTAGACTTCGCGCAATAATATTTGGGTGATAACCAAGTTCTTTCATAGCCGATCGCACGCGCTGTTTTGTTTTTTCACTAATTCTTGAGCTGTCTGCAATGACGCGAGATACCGTCGAAGGGGCTACATTTGCTAAATTTGCCACATCTTTTATTGTTACACCCATAATTCCACCTCTTAATTATGTTTTCTTCATTAATACTTATCCAATATAATTTGACAACTACGACGCGCTGTCCTTTTTACGAGATTGAGAAATTTTCTTTTCTTTTCTTCTTTTTGAAGATGCTTTGTACAAAAAGATGCCAAATCCCGTATAAACAGCAGCAACCGCTGCGATATATCCAATATTAAACCCTGACTTTTTCACTACTTTATATACATTTGTGGTCTCAGGCTCCGATGAAATGTTGTATACATCGTCAACAGGTCGTATAATTCCTTCCGTTATTAACCCTCTTAGTTCATTTTCTTTTCCAACTTTTTTAAGCGGGACATTAATGACCGACGTTTCCTTTGTATTATTAATCACAACAAACGTCGTTTCGTCCTTATACCTTCTCTTGTATACAGCCACACCTTTTTGCTCAGACACAAGGGTAAAGCTTCCTTTTCGAAGAGAAGGCGACTTTGCTCTAAGTTCAGCCAGTTTTTTTAAATGATCTATAATATCGGGATTAGCTAAAAAATTCATCATGCCATAATTTTCTGCTCCCTTTCCCCCATTCAGCGCAATTTCCGTTCCATAAAAAACGATTGGTACACTCGGCGAAGTATAAAGGTAGGAAAGCCCTTGCTTTGTTCGGGCTCCAGGATGATTTTCACTCTTTAATGCTTGTGCTGTAAAACGTGTGCTATGAACATCATCTAAAAAATTGGCTAAAGGCTGATTACTTCTTTTCCCCCACTTGTCATACAACATTTTCTGCGGACGATTAGTACCGCTAAACGTAGCAGCAGTGGCTTCGGCTAGCGTTCTATCTACAAGCAAATCTACTCCTAACGAATCAGCCTGCTCATTTTTTTTTAATGGTTGCCCGTTTATTTCTCCTATTAATAGAAAAGAAGGATCCATGCTTTTTAGCGTCTTAGAAAAGGATGAAATAAATGCAGAAGGAGCTTGATCGATATCTTTAACGTAATATCCGTCAATATCTGCTTGTTTGCTCCACCAAGCAGCATTTTTAATAAGGTATTTCTGCACAGCACTTTCTTTTAAATTAAGGTGAGGCAATGCTTTAATTACTTCGTTATCTGTACCGGATTCATTACTTATCCATGTTTGTTTTCCTTTATCTGCTACCCAGGTATGATTGTTACTGATTGTCAAAGGAAATTCGACCATAATTTTTATATTGCGCTCATGTGCTTTCTTCACAAGATTTTGTAAGTCTTTTAACGTTCCAAAATGATCGTCTATTTTATAATGGTTGGTCACCGCATATCCATGATAGCCTGTCTCATCATTTTCCATAAAAGGAGTTAATAAAACAGCGGTAAATCCCATCTCTTGAATATAGTCTAACTTTTGTGCTATTCCCTGTAAATCGCCTCCATAATAGGCATCTGAGCGTTCATAGTTAACATTTCGATCATTCTGTTCACTTCCGTTATAAAAACGGTTGATCATCAATGAGTATATTACCTCATCACGTATATCTTTATGATCTTGCGCTGAGGCACTGCTTCCAAAAAGCAATAATAGTATAAGTAGCATACTTGTCCTTTTCCATTTCATCTATTCCCCTCCTATAGACGAACTGTTTCAAACTCACTTTTGTTTCCATTATAACGTTAACGCTTACATTATTGTTAAATAAGTTGATAAAAACAAAAAAAGTGATTAAAAGTTTTTACTTTTAATCACTTTTTTCTATCTATATACTGCTATACCGTCTCATTTACGTTCGATATATGAGGTTTATCCGATACTTTACCAACTTTATTTAATCGATCAATCAATCCAACACCAAATTCAGGATGAAGGTTACCATCTCCTGTCGCTACGAAACTTTCAAGAAATTCGTATGCGGATGAACCGTGTTCAGCAAAATCTAAACCAGCAATTTCTTCTTCGCTTGATACTCGAATAGAAGAAAAACGCGTGAGAACAAATAAGAATAACCCAACCGTTCCAATTGTCCAGCCCATCACAGCTATAATTCCAAGAGCTTGAATACCTAATAGCTGTACGCCACCGCCATAAAATAAACCATTAGCTGTATCAAACAGTCCCACTGCTAACGTCCCCCAAATACCGCAAATTCCATGAACAGTAATAGCACCAACTGGATCATCTAACTTCATTTTGCTATCGATAAAATGCACAGCTTCTACTAGAATAATTCCTGCAATTAGCCCAATGACGATCGCACCTGGAATCGATACGTTTGCTGTTCCAGCTGTAATCCCTACAAGTCCAGCTAAGGCACCGTTTAATGTTAAGTTAGCGTCAATACGTTTGTAGCGAAACTTTGTATATAAAGCAGAAGACAGGACTCCGCATGACCCAGACATTAATGTAGTTGCGATGATTCCTGGTACAAGGGCAGGATCCGCTGCTAATGTACTTCCTCCATTAAATCCAAACCATCCAAACCAGAGGATAAATACACCTAATGCGCCAAGTAGAATATTATGTCCTTGAATAGCATTGACTTTTCCATCGCTTCCATACTTTCCAAGACGTGCTTCTAGAAAAATAACTGCTACAGCCGCACCAAGAGCTCCAGTCAAATGAACAACTGTCGACCCTGCAAAATCTACGAAGCCTAGTTTAGACAACCATCCTCCTCCCCACACCCAGTGACCTACAACTGGATAAATAACAGCTACCATAGCAATTGTGAGCATCATATAGCTCGATAATTTCATACGTTCTGCTACCGCTCCTGAAATAATCGTAGCGCACGTTGCTGCGAAAACAATTTGAAAGACAAAAAAGCTCATTTGATCGCTTTCTCCATTTAAAAAGAAACCGCTCGAACCGATAAATCCTCCTTTAGTACTTCCAAACATAAGCGCAAAACCAACTACAAAATACAAGACGGAAGACACAGCTAGCGTTAGCATATTTTTCATTAAGATATTAAGCGAATTTTTCGAACGAGTGAAGCCTGTTTCAACCATCGCAAACCCTGCGCGCATTAAAAACACAAGTACTGCCCCAAACATTACCCACATCATGTCAATTGATGCGCTGACTGATTCAACAGTTGGGTCAGCCGCATTAACGCGTGTGCTGCCAACAAACTAATAAACAAAGCCGCACTAATTTTCTTTTTCGACGCTTAACTCCCCCTCTATTAAAATAACACTCTCTTTTTATAAAATAGCCTCTACACCTGCTTCTCCTGTTCTAATTCGTACAGCATCCTCTACCGGATATACAAAAATCTTTCCGTCGCCTATTTGATTCGTAGAACAAATTGATTGAATGATCTTAATGACTTCATCAACTTGTTCTGTTTCTAAAATCATTTCTACCTTGACTTTAGGTACTAGTTTGATTTCAAAACTTTGTCCCCTGAACAGTCCCTGCTCTCCTTTTTGCTGACCGCATCCTGCTACTTCTGAGACCGTTAATCCGTTTATTCCTACTTCCTCTAATTTTACGCGCAGTGCTTGAAATTTTTCTGGACGAATGACGGCTTCTACTTTTTTCATCGTAACCCCTCTTCCATGTTAGTTTTATTAACATTTAATGTTATGTATATTATCATATAGATAATTTTCTGAATATTCAAGTTAATATGTGATAAAAATGAGACTTTTTTCTTATTTACATAATAGTTAACGCTTTCATATCTTTTCAAAAAAAAGTAACGCAAAGGAAAAGTAATTCCTTTGCGTTACCCCGTAGAAATAGATGTCATAATTTTCTTTTTCACTTGACTTGTGACAAAGTGCTTTTCTGTAAATACGTCATAATTTTCTTTTCGAATTTTATCAAGAATCGCTCGGTATAAATGCGCCGCTCCTGTAAGAGGCAAACGAGAAGCCACCGGATATTTATGAATCGACTGAAGTCCTTTTATATAATACATTTCCGCTTCTTTGGCCAGGTGCTCCCACATCTCTATGAATTCAGAAGTGACCCACCGGTTCTCTAATAGCATGCGCATATATCCGTAAGAATTCATAAGGTCTTTCGGTAAATAAATGCGCCCTCGCTCTAAGTCTTCCCCAACGTCTCTTAAAATGTTGGTCAGCTGCATCGCAATGCCTAATGCAACTGCTTCTTCTTCTAATTCTTTATGAGTAGTTGGAGCTAAAATCGGTAAAAGCATTAACCCTACCGTACTCGCTACGTGATAAGAGTATGTTTTCACTTCATCAAGCGTATCGTATTCTTTTTTTACTAAATCCATTCTCTGGCCGGTAATCATATCATCAAACGCTTGAACATTCATCTCATATTGTTCAAATACATTGCGCAGAGCTACCCACATGGCGCTTTCGTTTAATAGTTCTCCATTTTTAAATCGGGCAAATTCTGATTCGAATTGCTGCAGCTCTATTTCAGGGTTGCATCCTTCATCTACAATATCATCGACTTGACGGCAAAATGCATATACTGCCCATACTGCCTTTCTTTGTTTTGACGGCAGCATGGAAAAAGCTTTGTAAAACGTTTTTGAGTTTTCTTTAATAATTTCTTCACACTGATTGTACGCTTTGTCTAACGAAATGTTCATCATATAGGACCCCTTTCTCTATTAAAGGATAAACCATCATTTCCTTATGGCTTACAAGATCTTAAGAAAGCTTTGCAACCGTTTGAACAGATGATTGTTCAATAAGATGATCAGCTAACATTTTTGCTCCTTGCATAACAATTGGCACGCCTCCGCCTGGATGAATAGATGCTCCGATCGCAAAAACATTTTTATATTCGTACGGCTGGTACTGGGGTCTGAATACGCCCGATTGAAACAGCTCAGGAGCAATACCAAAGCTTCCTCCTTCGTAAAGTCCAAATGCTTGAGCATCATTTGGCGTGCGTACTTTTACCCACTCTATTTCTTTACGAAGCTCTTCAAACCCTTTTTCTTCTAAAGTTCGAATGATTCCATCAACAAAATCTTGCTGATTGCTCCAATCAATGTGGCCACCTGATGGAACCGGTACAAGTGCATATAGCACACTTTTCCCTTCAGGGGCTAACGATGGATCAATAACAGAGGGATTAAATGTATAAATAGCGGGATCTTCAGGAATCGTTTTATACTTAAACACTGCTTCCATATGTTTAGCTAAATCATTGCCCATAAAGTATTGATGCACATTGTGATGATCATATTTTCTCTTCAAACCAAGATAAAGCAGCAGACAGCTGGACGAAGGCACATACTTCTTTTCTTTTTTTTGAGCAATTTTCGCCATATTAGGAAAGTCGCCATTTAAAACAACTTGATCAAACGGATAAAGTTTTTCGTCAACAATAACCCCTTCCGTCTTGTCTCCTGATATAGAAAGCTCTTGAACCGCCTTATTCAAATGAATGTTTACACCTTGCTCTATCAGCGCCTTTTCAAGAAGTGGCACAAGACTTGCGTATCCGCCTTTTACGTAATAGATGCCATGAGCATGCTCACTGTAAGGAACAAGGGAATAAATAGCTGGCGCCGAATAAGGATTTCCTCCAATATAGAGAGATTGCAGGGAATAGGCATCTACTAGACGTTCATCATGGAAATACGTTGAAACAAATTTTCTCATTGATTTATTTGCATTCATTTTTTTTAATGCCTTGATGTTTTGCCATGTCCAAAAATCTCGTTTATTTACAAATGTTTTTTCCAAAAATGCCTTACTTCCTAATTCAAATCGCTTTTTTAATTCAGTCATAAAACGCCGGTAGTTTTGCTCTTCGCCTGGAAACAAACGGCTAATCTCCTCTAACTGATCTTTTTCAGTCGCTTTTTTTGTATAGGTCGTACCGTCTGGAAAATGAATATCATAAAGTGGATCACAGCGTATTAGTTCATATTGAGAAGCAGAAATGCCTGCTTCATCTAAAATACGTTCAAGCATTAAAGGCAGTAAGACAATCGTGGGACCTTCATCAATTTTATAACCGTCTTTTTCTACAAACGCCAACCGGCCGCCAAGCTTGTTTTCTTTTTCGAAAATATCAACAGAAAATCCTCGTTTGCTTAATAACAAAGCGGTAATTAAACCGCCTATGCCGCCTCCAACAATTGCTGTTCTCATAATGCACTCTCCATTTCCTTCATGGTTTTAAACGGCTCATTCAGTAATTGTCCGTCTCTTTTTAAGATGAGCTTTGTCGTAATGCGAGATGATTCGAGAATAGTTGGTAGACCGCTTCCTGGATGAGTTCCTCCTCCAACTAGCCAGCAGTTTTCTAATTCTTCAAATTTATTATGCGGACGCAGCACCATCATTTGAGTGAGCTGATGTCCAAGGTTAAATGTCGCTCCTTTATAGACCAGCACGTCTTCTTCCCACTGCTTTGGTGAAATGATTTTTTCAACTTCAATATGACTCTCTAAATCTTTGAAACCCGTTTTCTTTTCTACAATTTTTAATACTGCATCCCGAAAATCTTTTTGTTTTTCATCCCAGTTTACACCGCTGAAATTATTTGGAACCGGCGCTAAAATATAAAGAGCAGACTTTCCTTCTGGTGCTAAAGTTGGGTCTGTTACACCTGGGTTTTGGATGTAGATAGAAGGGTCCTCTGAAAGAGCTAGCGTTTTTGTGATCTCTTCTACATTTTTTTTATAATCTTCAGCGAACACAATCGTGTGATGAGGCAGATCTTTGTACTGTTTGTCTATGCCTAGATAAATCATGAAAGTAGAACAAGAGTATTTTTTCTTTTCAAGTTTTTTAACTGCATATTTTTTAAGGGTACCTTCATCTATTAAATTCGTCATGGCATGAGCAAAATCTCCATTGATAATGACGTCGTCTGCCCCTATTCGCTCTCCATTTTCTAGAATAATTCCTTTTACTCTCTTATTTTCAATCCATAGTTTTTGGACACCTTGGTTTAAGTGGATGTGCCCTTGATGTTCTTCCACTACTTTTGCCATTGCTTGAGATAGTTGGTTTACTCCTCCTATTGGATGGAAGATACCGTAAGCGTGTTCCATAAACGATAAAATAGAAAAGGCTCCTGGACATTCCCAAGGGGACATTCCCAAGTACTTAGATTGAAAAGTAAAAGCTAATTTCAATTTCTCATCAGTGAAATACTTGCCAAGTACATCATAGAGCGTTTTACCTAAGGATAAATGCGGCAGTGCTCGAATTGCTTCAGGCTTTAAATAGTGATGAAAACGATCCATCTCGCCCTGCAATAAAGGCAGCAAAGCCGCCATCTTTGCTTCGGTGTCTTTCATAAAGCGCTCATAGCCTTCTCCGTTTCCTGGGTATAAACGTTCGATTTCTTCTTTCATCTTTTTATGGTTATCCGTCATCTGAATCTGCGCATCATCGAAAATAAGCTCATACATGAGATTTAGACGTTTTAAGTCCATATAATCATGCGCATTGCGATTAGCAGCTTGAAATAATTCTTCAAAAATCTGTGGCATGCTCAAAAATGTAGGACCCATATCAAACGTATAACCTGACATTTTAATCGCTGAATTTCGCCCGCCCACGTATCCTTGCTTTTCATATACATCTACTTTATAGCCATGACTTGCTAACAGCATCGCTGCCGCTAGTCCTCCTGGACCTGCTCCAATCACGATTACGTTTTTTTGCATACATACACTCCTAATCCTATACAATAGTTATACAAACATTATACAAATCTTTATTATTAAATACAACGATAAACTGCTTGTCTTTATTCGAATCATAAAATTACCAATAACTAAACCATTAAAACATGACGTTTGTACCATTTTTCCAGGGTTTCAGTACACTTTCCCTTTATTCGGTGCTTTCAAGCTTTTATTTTATATCTATGTAAAGTTATACAAAAATAGACTGCGGTCTTCTTCTCTAGTTAAACGTACAAAAAAGAGAAACAGATGACTTATTTCATAAAAAAAACCCTCTGTACTGAGAGGGTCCTGTCATTCAACAATTTGAATATTATTGTGAGTAAACCAGACGTGAATTTGAGCTAGATGAGCTAGCAGCTGAGGTCCTGTCATTAATTGACCAAACCAAGGTGCTTTAAATCCTTCTCCGCCTGTATCAATAATATGCTTTAACTGCTGCTTATCAAAAAATTCATGAAGAGGTGACTGTTTATCTTGTAAAAGAGATTGAAGCCATACAGTTACAGCTTTTGTATAAGCTGGGTTATGCGTTTTAGGATAAGGGCTTTTCTTGCGATAAAGAACATCATGAGGCAAAATTCCTTCAAGCGCTTTTCGTAAAATCCCCTTCTCTTTATTGCCCGTCATTTTCATCTCCCACGGAATATTCCATGCATATTCCACAAGGCGATGATCTGCAAAAGGTACGCGTACTTCTAAGCTCGCGCCCATGCTCATACGATCTTTACGATCTAATAAAGTTGTCATAAACCAAATCTGATTTAAATAAAACAGCTTTCTTCGCTGCGCATCTTCTAACGATTCACCTTCTAATTCAGGCACTTCCTTTAATGTTTCTTCATATCTTGCACGCACATAATCTTCTAACTGTAATTTCTTTCTCCATGAACTTTGCAGCAAATCAATTCGAGCATCTAATGAACGCATCCATGGGAAGGTATCCGAAGACAAATCATGTTTTCGGTGAAACCACGGATATCCTCCAAAAATTTCATCCGCACATTCTCCTGATAAGCTCACAACAAAATCTTGTTTGATTTCACGGCAAAACCAAAGCAGCGATGAATCTACATCAGCCATTCCAGGAAGGTCTCTCACCTCTACAGCCTCTGTTAAATGCTGCACAAGGTCCTCCGTTGAAATAATGCAGCGGTGATGATTTGTTTGAAACGTATCCGACATGAGCTTGATATAAGTTCCATCAGAATTTGGCTGAAACTCATTTGCTTTAAAAAATTTATCATTGTCTTCATAATCGATAGAATACGTATGAAGAGAGCCCTTGCCGCTTTCTTTGAACGCATTTGCAGCAATTGCTGTAATGGCGCTTGAATCTACTCCACCTGATAAAAATGTACAAACCGGGACATCGGACACTAGCTGTCTTACAATCGCGTCTTGCACTAAAAATTTAACTTTTTCTGTAGTTTCACCTAAATCATCTGTATGCTGCTCACTTTTTACGTTCCAGTATCGCCAAATCTTCAACCCGTTACGCGTAAGCGTGAGGGCGTGAGCCGGGCGCAATTCATTTATTTCTTTAAATACGCCGTGGCCGGGAGAACGAGAAGGTCCTAAGCCAAACACTTCTGCTAATCCATCTAATCCTACTTCGGCTTTCACCTCAGGATGAGCTAATATCGCTTTTAATTCCGATGCAAATTGAATTCCACCTTCATAAGATCGATAGAATAAGGGCTTCACTCCCATTCTGTCGCGTGCTATAAATAACTTTTCATTGGCTTCGTCCCAGATTGAAAAAGCAAAGATACCGTTAAAATGATCTACGCATGATTCTTTCCATTCTATATAAGATGTTAGAAGTACTTCCGTATCTGAATGTCCCTGAAATTGATAACCTCTTTTTAGTAATTCTTTCCGAATATCTTCCGTGTTGTAAAGCTCTCCATTATAGCAAAGCGTATAGCGCTGTTCATTTTTTTCTCTTGTCATCGGCTGTCTTCCGCCTTGAGGATCTACTACAACTAAGCGTTTGTGCCCAAAAGCAACATGCTGCTGTGTCCATACGTTGGTGTCATCAGGACCTCTTTTCGATAAAGTGTCAGCCATTTTTGTTATTGTTGCTGTTTCATTTAAAAGCGATCGCTTTAAGTCGACCCAACCCGTTATACCACACATCGTTTATCATCCTTTCTTTCACGCTCTTGTTTATGAATGAAATAATGCCATTGTATGCACGCAATAGTTACAGTTGAATTGTCCTTATATTTTATTTTCACTTTCGAGTTATAAAGAGAGCTTTTTTAGGCAATAAAAAAATATGGATAAATTTCACACGGAGGTTTGATTATGAATCATTATTCTAAACAACAAGCTCTGAACAATCAGCCGCGTTCCTTCGTGATTGGTACGGTTGAATGTGTTGATTCACAGTGGATTTTCTTTGAAGATGAAAGTGACGAAGCTTCCATGCTCCATGAAGTAATGGATGATACATTAGAACTTCTTATTGATACACGCTGGGAAAAAGCCATTATGGTTGATGACCGTCAAATAAAGCTTCACGATGGAACGTATTTATTGCGAAATGGGGATAAGCTAAGACTGTCTAAAAAGCTACCTTATGCATACGAACAGCTTCTTCAATCACTACCGAAAGAGACCTTTTTATCATTCACTCAGCACTTAAATTCATTAAAATTCTCTCTTTATGATTGTATTTACTGTCACAACACATTATGTTTTTTACCGACAGACGGTGATACAAAAGGTGCTAATTTTATCATTTATGACAATGAGGAAAAAATTTGTGCCGTTCAGCATTTATTCGAACGAGGCACGCATCACCTAGATCGATTTGAATATACCGTTAATGATGGAGAACGTTCAATGAATCTTTTTTTAGATTAAAGCAAAAGAAAAAAGCTATCTTATCCAAGATAGCTTTTTTCTTATCCTAGTACGACATATCCGTAATAGAATACTAAGATAAGCGCAATTACAAGAACTGCCCAAGCAACGCCTGTACGCTTTCTTTTTTCAGTACGAACAAGTACCATTTCCATTCCCACAAGCACTAACACGCCTGCAATCCCTTTAATGAGCGCTGCGCCTTGAAAATGGTACCAAGCTGCTAACATATGCAGACCTGATACTAATACTAATAAGTATAGGAGTCTCGCCACCATATGTAGGATTTTTTGACCTTTAGCTTTACCTGCTCGATGTAAAATCAACGAAACCACAAACGAGATAATTAATAATGTCCAAAGCGTTACATGAATATGTAGTGGAGCCATTTATCTCACGTCCTTTCTGAAAATATCATATCATGAAAACCTTTCCTTCACCAATGATATAAGGAAGGAAAAGGATTTTTAGCGGCTGCGTCCATAAGTAGCATACCGAATGAGTTTTTCAAGGGGTCCATCTGAAAATAGGCTCATCCATATCCAGCTTCCCAGCAGTTGAACAAAAATGATAATCCCCGCAATAGCCAAGCCTTCTACAATTGAAATATGTCCATAGTATCCTAACCCATATGAGTAAAAAAGAAATGTACATACAATGGACTGGACAATATAATTAGTTAAAATCATTCTCCCCAAAAAGGCAAATGGCTGCATGACTTTTTGAATAGATACACTTCGCATAGCTAATGTGACCAACGTTACAATAAAAATTGCTCCTGCCGTTCCTCCGATTGTATCGTGAATATAAGATGTCGCTACATTGTGATCTAAAACATACGGCAATACAGATGATGCTGCATACACGATGAATGAAATAAGACAAAGCCACTTTGTCTCCACTATATATTTTTCTATTTCTTCGAACCACTCGCTTTTTGCCATAAAACCGCCTAATAAAAACAGTGGAAATAGCGATAAAAACAGAAAAGGAACCGTATTTAAATTATACGCGTAGTACCAATCAAGCAAGCGCTGATGAAAGATTGACGCAAAACTTCCGTGTCCATATGCTTGAAGCGCTTGGTCAATAATAGGCTGGTGAATTCCCGCTGCTGTATCTCCTTCATTAACCAAAGCCGCTGCTGTTAAAATAACAATCATAATCACAGCATAAATGCTAAATATTCCGGTTCCCCACGCTAATAACACTTCTTTCTTTGCTTCTTGAAAAAATAGCATGATCAAAGCAAAGAAGCTGTACATCACAATCATATCACCGTGCCAAATAAATAAAGCATGAATAGCCCCAATGAGAAGCAAAGCCGTGATTCTTCGTACATAAAAAGGAGTAAAGCTTACTTGCCTTTCGTATGTACGCTGGAACATTTTCATAAAACCAAATCCAAACAAAATAGCGAGCAGCGCGTAGCCTGTCTGCCCTACAACTACATCAACTAATCCATTAGCAACATAATTCATTCTTGAACCGTCCAACAAATTATGGTCGTAATAGGAAGCAGGTGAATAAAAATTCGGCATGTTCATGAGCAAAATACCAATAAGCGCGATTCCTTTTAATACATCCGCTGCCTCAATACGCTGTTCTTTATCAGCTGCGTTCATTTTGAAACGTTTCATTCTTTCACACCTTACATTATTTCATTATTGCTTTCACATTATATCGAACGCAAAAGTTTTTCTTCAATGTTTACTATTTCCATTCCTCTCTTTAATGTTTTGCTTACTCTCGGCATATAGATAAAGAAAAAGCATTAATCACCTTTTTGTCTAGGCTTCATATGCTGTTACTAGACTAAATTAAAAGGGTGTTTGCCTATGCCTGCCATTGTTGGTGTTGTTAATCTTAACAGTGTTGGTTCAGCCAGCGTCTTTCATATTGGAGATGTTTATACAATAGCCCCTATTTCCACTGCTAAAACATTTGCTGGCGCAGGTTCGTTTAATACAGGTGACGGATTATATGTTGTGAATCAGCAGAGCTCAACCAATACGTCAGACAATGACGTAAATGATCAAAATGTCGCTGGAAATCTATAATAGAAATGAAGCTCATACAGGAGGATGCTTATGAACTTTTATGTGAATCAAAGTATCTGTATTCAAAGTATGAAAATCAGTGCTGTAAGTAACTCTTCGGTACTTCAAATTGGAAGCGTCGGTGTCATTAAACCAAACTCAAATCTCTTTAATACAGGAGGATTTACAGGCGCCGCACCTACTGAAACAAAAAAAGGCATTCTTGGATCTGTTTCTCCTTCTACCTTTACTCCCGGAACCGGCGCAGGCACTGCCCCAGCTCCTTTTTCACAGTCGTTAACTCCTCCAGCTCGAGACAACGACTGACATGTTACAACCTTCATCACCATATGTATATATATAACTATTTTCTTTATCAGAAGATAAGGGAATCGAGGTGATTGAAGGTGGATAACATGAACTATATTCAGCAAGTACATCAGTATGTTCAGCAAATGTCTTCGTATATTCAACAGCAAGAAGGACGCATTGCTCAGCTTGAAAAAAACGTACAAGAACTTCAGCAAAAAATAAAAGAGTTAGGTGAACAGCCACCTATTAAAATTGATAAAATTGAATATAAATTTGAACAGTTAAAAATTGATTCATTAGATGGAACATTAAATATTGGATTAAATCCTCTTACGCCTGATAATTTAGAAGATATCATTATCAATGAGAAACCAGAAGTAACGTTTTCGCAAGGGCAGCAGCCTCAAGGTGAGCAGCCGGGACAACCCGGAGGTCCTGGACCGCAAAATCCTAGCTTAAAACCATTGGACCGCCAGCTAGAAAAACAGTGGGTCTCTGATATCCACGAAACGATTTTAGCTGAACTTAATCAATATGGATTTTCTATGGTTCAACATGTGCTTGATGAGCGCTCGATGATGATTGATGAATCGTACTACGAGTTTATTTTAGAAGATATTAAAAAGCAGCTGCAGCAGCGGATTACTTTTTATATACAGCAAGTTCAGCCGGAAGAAATGGAACGAAATTTTGAACAAATCAAACCTCAAATTATCGGTAAACTTTATGAAGATATGAAAAAAGGAATTGACGCATTTTTAACGTATTTACCTGAATCTTTAAAGAAAGGTGGACCCCCTTCATGAACTTTAACGTTGTAAACCGCGAATTGCTTGTTGGAGACGTTAGTATTACAGGCGTATCTTCTTCTTCTCTTTTTTTAATTGGTGATGCCAATTACATCTCTCTATCCTCAACATTTGATACGCCGGCTGAATCTTTGATTATCGGCCCTTATGTTCCATTATCGTTATCATAAAGGAGCTTACCTATGCTTTCACGCACATCTTCTGTTAATTATATAGAAATTAATTCCTTGTCGGCGAGCTCCTTTTGCCAAATTGGAGATTCAACAGAAATTCATCTACTTAATAAAGCTTTAGCTGATCGGAGACAGTATCCGTTTTTCTACGGTCGAGAAGGAAACTTTGATGATTACGCTATCTTTAATGAGCCTATTCCTCATGGCGATTACGAACCTATTCCTGTTCAAACATGGAATGAAATACCTTTGATCCGTGTTAACAGAATTGATATAAAGGGATGCTCATTCTCATCAGTTATTCATGTTGGCTCAACGTGCAATGTTTATGCAGAAGCTCGCATTAAGCATATTCGCGAACTGATCAACGATGAACCTTCAAAGGAAGCTGAAGCAGGAACATCAAGTAGTGCTTCTTCACAAGCTAGCAGCAGTGAGTGAACCTTTTAAAAAGCGGCTCATATACTAAATTAATATCACGAAAAAAGGGTGTGAATCTCATGCCAGCAATAATTGGACCCGTTAGTATCACGAGCGTCGGAGGCGGTGTCGTAACGTTTGGAGATACGTTTTATGTTTCTCCAAAAAGCGCTGCTAAAACAGCGTCAGGCTCTGGTTCTTTAAATACAGGTAACTTTGTTAATACAAATAACGGCATTTCCGGAACAAATACGTTAGATCCAGATTTATTCGATCAAAATATAGCAGCAAATGCTTAAAAAAACCCCTTATCTTTGCTACTAAAGCGGATAAGGGGTTTTTTATTCACTTGGATTTTCGGCTGTTTGATTTCTTGGTTTTAGGTAATTTAGAAGAAGGCTGTTTACGAATCCATTTAATAAAAGAGCTAATTTTAGAATCAGCTTGTAATAAAGAAATCGTGTTAAGACGAATGGCTAATTCATCATTTGTGTATAATGCATGAATTTGCTTATGACACGGAATACATAAGTTTGCCGTTGATTCAAACGCTCCGCCCATTTCCTTTGGCGTTAAATGATGTACGGTCGTCAAGACATCCTGCCTTCCGCATAATTCGCATGTTCCTATCCGCCTGTCTTTTTTCTTCATATAGATTTCCTTCCCTATAAAGTTTCTACTCTTACACTAGTTCCTTTGCCAGAAGGCTCGGATGGCTCAACAATCAAACGTTTTGGCAGACGAGCGCGAAGTTCTTGAACGTGACTGATGACTCCAATTGATAAATTATTTGATTGAAGCTTTTCAAGCGCTGTAACAACCGTATCAAGAAGCTCTCCATCAAGCGTTCCAAATCCTTCATCTAAAAAGAAAAACTGCAGTGGATATTCTCCTCTTAGCTGAATTTGTGCAGATAATGAAAGGGCTAAAGCCAGCGAAGTTAAAAACGTCTCTCCACCAGATAAAGTTGAAACCGGACGTTTTACGCCTCCATTTGCATCATCTCTCATAATAAAGCCGCCTTGGGAATCAACTTCAATCGCATAGCGCTGACGTGTTAATATACCCAGACGCTCTGAAGCATCTCGGCTAACGGACATCAGCTGTTCTTCAGCAATGTATTCCACGAAAGCATTTCCTTTAAATACTGTTTGAAGCTTTTGATACTGTTCAAATAAGGCTTGTTTTTCTTCACGGTCTTGTTCAAGCACTAAAAATCGCTCATGTCGTTCTTTGACGCTTTTTAACGTTTGCTCAGCTGCTCCCTTGAGCTGAACGGCTTCTTTCACAGCCGCTTTTATATCATGAAGCAGCTGCTGAGTTTCTTCAAATTGCTGCTCTTCTATGGACTGGTGATTCAGCTGGATATTTAACTGTTCAATTGATGACTTCATCTGTTTTATGTTGTCCCAATAAGCCTGAACAGTTTCATCCAACAATTTCATCTCATCATGTGATAACAAAGCTTGCTGAACTTCTTTTCCTTCGCTGAATAAAGAATTCCCTATAGCTTCTTCCCATTTTTCAGCTGCTTTTTTATACTGCATATGAGCTGTTTCTAGAGATTCGCTCGCTGCTTTTTCATCCATTTGCAGCGTTTGATACGCTTTTTGAACAGTCTGCCAATGTTGATATGCCTGCTGTTCATTCGTCTCTAACTCCGCAAGTAAAAGAACTGTTTTTTGCAGCGCCTGTTCAATATCTTCTTGACCTGTAAGCGTACGCAAGCGTTCAATTTGCGAGTGAACAAGAGATTGTTTATGAGACAGCATTGCTTTTAATTCTGTAAATTCTTTTTCACCCGCATATTTCTCTTCTTTTAGACGTTCGATTTTCTTTTGCTGATTTTCAAAAAATACGCTGCTTTTTTCAATTCGAGCCTTTATTGTCTGCTCTTCTTTTTCTCTTTCAGTCAGCCTTTCATTAATTTTTTCCATCTCTTCAAATACAAAGGAAGAATAGTCTTGTTGAAAAGCTTCTTTTCCCGCTTGTAGCGCCTGTTTTTGCTGATTTACTTTTCCTTCTAATTCAGCTTGTTCTTTTTGATAATGAGCAAGCTCTAATTCAATCTTTTCAAGACTTTGCTGGACCTTTTGTATCTGCCCGA
The DNA here is from genome assembly GCF_042787905.1 of Priestia sp. YIM B13551. NCBI lineage: Bacteria > Bacillati > Bacillota > Bacilli > Caryophanales > Bacillaceae > Priestia > Priestia sp. YIM B13551. The sequence goes on along the minus strand of NZ_JBHZOX010000003.1, from coordinate 18,910 downwards.
GAATTGCTCGCTGTTTTTCACTTACCTGCAAATAATCCTGCTCAAGAGATTTGATTTCAACTTCTATTTTCTTAGCATAATGGCCAAAGGCATCTGTATCCATTTCTCCTAAAGCAGGAACTTCGCCAGCTTCGTTCATAAACTCAGCTAACTCAGGTATTTTTTCAACAAGAGGTTTAGCTAGCTGTTCAAGCTGCATTTTGAGCGACGAATAACTAAATCGCTGTTCACGCAATTGATTAACTTGATCTTCGAACTGATCCGCTGATTCAGTTGTGATGTCATCTTCTTGTTGGTGTAACACGGGGTTAGGGTGATGCTCAGAGCCACAAACTGGACAAGGCTCACCTTGGGTCAGCTGCTCAGCTAATTGATGAGCCAGACGGCGTGACCATTCTTTTTCTTTGCGTCTTTTTAGATCGCTCATTAAACGATCTGCTTGTTGAAAAAGCTGCTGAAATTCTTTTTCCCGCTCACATACAGTGTGATACAAGCCTTGAATATCTGAAAATAACCCTTTACTTTGTTCTACTGCTTGCTGATATCTCTCTTGGTGTGTTTGTTTTTGTGTGTGCAAATGCTTAAGCTGTTCGGCTTTTTCTTTATACGTTTTTTGACCTTCATCTAGGTTTTTTTTATCGTTATTCCATACTTGATAACGGTAAAATGCTTGCTGAACAGCCTGCCGATAATCAGGTTGAATCTCCACTTTTGTTAATGCTTCTTTTAACTCTTTTTGAAGAGTCAAGCCTTGCTGATACCGCTTATCTGCTTCCATTAATTCATCATTTTTCGCTTGAAGTGCCTGTTGCTTTTGCTGAAGAGAAACTTCCCCTTCTTTTATTTCTTGCTGTCCTTCTTTAATTTGTTTTTGAAGATCAGATGCTTGTTGAAGCTGTTCTTTTTGAACAACTAATTTGGGCTGCTGTTCATTTTTTTGTAAGCGAGCCTGCTCATATAAACTATTCGATCGCTTATATTCCTCACTTTTTTGAACAATTTGTGCTTTTAATTTTTCTACTTTATCTTCGTAAAGCTTCTGCTGTTTTTCAGCTTGTTCAAATGTTTCTAAATAGGGAAAAAGACGTTCTGCCTGCTGAGCTTTCGTCAGCACATCTTGCTTTTGTCTAATCTCCTCTTCCTGCTTAGAAGCATGCACTAGTTTTTCTTCTATCAGTGCTTTTTCCTGCTGCGCTTTCCAAAGAGACGCCTGCTGATCGTATCTTTCCTGCAAATCAGACGCTTCTTTTTCTCGTTTTTCCAAAAGTACAATGCTATCACTTACAAGCTGCTCCGCTTCCGTTACTTTCTCTGTTGAAGCTTCACCTAATCCCGTTTGTTCTGCCGTGATTTTATCTAGGTCTGTCTTTAGCTGCTGAACTTGATAGCGTATTTTCTTACTAAGCTGATCTCCGTACTGCTCGAGATTAAAAAGACGCTGCAGCATTTGACGCCGCTCCGTTCCTTTTAACGATAAAAACTCCGCAAATTTTCCTTGCGGTAATACAACAGCTCTTGTAAAATCATCAATTGTTAAACCAAGAAGCTCCTGTACCTGCTGGTTTACATCATTTGTTTTATCTGCTAATACGTACGTTTCATCTTCGATTTCAATCAATCGACTTGAAGCTGATTTTACACGAAGCTCATCCGTCCGTTTAAAGCTTCGTTCAACAGTATAGCGTTTTTTATGACTAGCGTTTTCCAGCTCGAACGTAAACGATACTTTCAGTTCATTTTCCCCGTGATTTAAAATTCCTTGTGTATTATTGGCTGCACGCTCTACTTTTCCGTATAAAGCTAGTGTAATGGCATCCAAAATGGAAGATTTCCCGCTTCCTGTAGGACCAAATATTCCAAACACACCGCCTGAACACAGCGCTTCAAAATCGACAGTTTGTTTTTCTCTAAAACTGTGAAGCCCCGAAACGGTCAAGTTAATAGGTTTCATTTTTCATCCTCCTTTCCCGATACTTCTTCATCGTTAATCAAGGTTAAAAACAGTTTGACTAATTCAGTATCTGGTGCCCCTCCGCCGGTTTGCCTGCTGTAGAACTTTGTAAACAGTTCTTCGATCGGCACTTCGCGCTGTGAACGTGTTTCAAGTGCTAGTTCTTCTGCTTTGAATACCGGACGAATATGAATAAAGCCTGGATGAAGCTTGCGAAGGCGATGGATTTCTTCTAGTGAAAGTGCATCTTCTACGTGAACTTCTAAATCAACCCATGCCTGCGTATCTTTTTGCTCATCAAGCCACGTATATACTTCTGCCAATCCGTTTTTCGCTTTCCAACGTGCCAAAGGCTTTCCACTAGATAATGGAATTTCAGTCATCTCAATCTCTTTTCCTGGCTTAGCGTCTAAAATGGTAACGGACTTTGCATATCCTGACTCTGAAAAACTATAGGCAAGAGGTGAACCGGAATATCTTGCAAGGGTGCTGGCGCGATTGATCATTTGCGGGCGATGCAAATGTCCTAGAGCTACATATTGAGCATTAGCAGGTAAACTAGTTGCCGCCACCGTATAAGCTCCTCCTACTTCAATTGGACGTTCTGAGTCCGTTGAACTTCCGCCTGCTACGTAAATATGACTCATGGCAATATTAACGCTATCTGTTGTGAACTGCTCACTCATTTTATCGAAAATACCTTTTACTCTGGCATCATATGAGTTTCGAAGAACCTGCTCATCATTTTCTTCTGCTAACAGTTCCTTTAACCTTGATTCAGATGGGTAAGGAAGAGCCGCAACCTTTAACATTTCATCTGATGTAGGAATGTGAATGCTTTCTACATCGGTAGTAGGCAAACCAAGAAGCGTAATATTTTGATGAACAGCTAATGGAGAAGCCGCCGACAGCCGATCTGGGTTATCATGATTACCTGCAATAACAATAATCGGACGTCTTCCATTGTTGCTCAACCTAGACATACTTTCGTAAAAAAGCTGCTCTGCCGCTGCTGGAGGGTTAACCGTATCAAAGGCATCTCCCGCCATGAGAATAGCATCTATCTTTTCTTCTTCCACAATGTCTGCCAGTTCATCTAAAAACTGTGCTTGCTCAGCCAGACGGCTTCGCCCTTCTAACGTTCGCCCCAAATGCCAATCCGCTGTATGTAATAAACGCATGTTACTCTCTCCTTATTGTTGAAAAAGAAGAAGACTAGGGCCTTCTTCTTTTTTTATATTTCAACAGCATGTCCACCATCTAAAAAGTACAGATAGCGATGCTGCACAGGTTGTTTTACAATCCGCTCAATGGCCTTTGCGTAAAGCTCTAACTGACTGCGGTATCTGTCAATTAGAAATGGTTTTGCTCGTTCAAAATCCCCTTGAAAACGATCCGAAATATTATCCGTTTTAAAATCAAGTAAAACGAGGCCTTCTTCCGTTTCATACAAACAATCAATAATACCTTGCACTAAAATTGTTTCGTCTTCCTGCTCCCAGTGATCATAGATTTCTTTAGCGGAGACACCTAAACTAAAAGGCATCTCTCTATAAACCGTGCGAGCCGTTCGAATACCTTGTGCAATGTCACTGTCTAGAAAGTCTGCTACATCATTTGCATCAACAGCATCCGCTTGTTCTTGCGTCAATAATTCTTTGGTAACCATTGATTGAATAAAGTCTTGAACCATTTCAAGGGTATAAGCTTTATTTAATGGAAGCTGCTGCATAACGGCATGTGTAGCTGTTCCTCTTTCAGCTCCTGTGAGAGATTTCTCTTGAAGAAACAGCGGACGATTTTCAAGAGGTGCTTTAGATCCCCGAACGAGATCGTCGCTTCCACCTGCATCCGTCAGCTGCTGCTGCCTTTTTAATTCAGAAACAGATTGCTTCGAACGATGAACGGAAGCTACACGATAATCATAAGACCAATTTAAGCGTCTATACACTTCGTCTTTATAATCGCTCGATTCTGAAACTGGCTCATGCTTTTGAAGAGCGTTTAAAAGCTCTTCATGATGCTGCTGCTCTTCAAGAGGCTGTTCGGCTAAATCACCTGCTAATAACGTTGAAAGTTTCCAGCTTGAAGCATGCTGATGAATCATCTCAGCCGGCTGGACCTCTCCTTCAACCATATGACTAACATTTTGGTGACGAATTAAAGAAGGTCCAATCCAGTCTAAATAACATTTTGCATCTCTTCTCACGTGAGCTGGAAGCGTCCAATCTTCATGTGCCATAACGGAGCTCCATTGTCTGAGCTTTTCTGGTGCATCTTTTACTGTTCCAACTAAAATAAGTTTTTCTTTCGCACGCGTCAAAGCTACGTATAATACCCGCATTTCCTCTGCCATGCTTTCTTTTTTCATTTTTTTCTTCATGGTCTGCTGAAGAAGAGTAGGGTACGTAATACGCAGTTTTGGATCAATATATTTAGATCCAAAACCTAGTTCTTTATCGAGTAAATATGCTTTATTCAAGTCCATTAAGTTAAACTGGCGAGCAAGACCAGCTACAAAAACAACAGGAAACTCAAGACCTTTACTGCTGTGGATCGTCATCAAACGCACCACATCTTCTTGTTCTCCCAGTGCTCGAGCAGCTCCTAAATCGTTGCCTCGGTCCTGCATGCGTTCAATAAAGCGTAAAAATCGAAACAGACCTCTAAATGAAGTTGCCTCGTACTGGCGAGCGCGATCGTAAAGAGCACGTAAATTGGCTTGACGCTGTTTCCCGCCAGGAAGTCCGCCAACAAATTCAAAGAAACCCGTATCGCGGTAAATTTGCCATACCAGTTCTGACAAAGAGCTTTGTCTAGCTTGTGTTCTCCATGCTTTTAACTGCTCATAGAAATACTTTACTTTATCGCGAAGTTCTTCATCATCTGAAACCGCTAAGTACGTTTTTAACGCATCGTAATACGTTCCTTTCTTTTGCTCTGCTCTCAGTGTAGCTAACTCTTCATCTGAAAGCCCTACTACCGGTGAGCGAAGAACAGAAGCTAACGGAATGTCTTGATGCGGGTTATCTACTACTTTTAATAAAGACATCATAATCATCACTTCAGTAGCATCAAAATAACCTGTTGATAAATTGGCATAAATGGGCACGCCTTCTTGCTTAAATTCATCCATAATCTGCGCAGCCCAAGGCATGGAACGAAGCAAAATAACAAAGTCACGATACGTCACATTTCTCATGATATCGAGCTTGCGATCATATATTTGAAAGCGGTTTTGAACGAGTTCTTTGATTTTACGCGCCATTGCTCTTGCCTCTAACTGAGCCGTTTCAAGCTCTGCTTCTGAAAAAGCGACGAGAGAAGAATCCGATTCTTCTTCCCCTCCTTCTTCTGCATTTTCTTTTGCAATGAGCAGAAGCTCCGTTTCCATTCCTTCCACTTTTGGATACGATGCTCCTAATTTTAAAGAAGCATCATCGTCATATGCAATTTCTCCTACTTCTTCATCCATCAGCTGATTAAAAATAAAGTTTGTAGCATCAAGCACTTGAGAACGACTGCGGAAGTTTTTATTCAAATCGATACGTTTTCCGAACTGGCGACCATCTTGTGTAAAGCGCTTGTACTTTGTTAAAAACAAAAATGGCTCCGCTAAACGAAAGCGGTAAATGGATTGTTTTACATCTCCAACCATAAATAAATTCCCTTGTTCTTCACTATCTCTCGTCACTAATTTAATCAGTGTTTCTTGAACCATATTTGTATCTTGATATTCGTCAACAAGCACCTCTTCAAACTGAGTGCGATATTTTTGGGCAATGGACGAAGGCTTAAGCACTCCATCTTCTTTTACACTCAAGATTTGCAGGCAATAATGTTCTAAATCAGAAAAGTCCACTAACCCTTTCTCTTTTTTCATATGTTCATATCGTTCACCGAAGCGCTGAACTAAAAAGATTAGCGTTTCAATAACGGGCTTCATTTTCTCAAAATCAGCCATGTAGCCGTGCAAAGGCCTAGAAAACAAATCAGCATGAAGTTTTTCAAGACTTGTTTTAGCTTTTTTGCGAAGCTCTCCGAAATCATCTAAAAGCTGCGAGTCGTATGCTTCTCCTTTACATGGCTTTAAACGAGTAAAATTCAAATTCTGCATTTCCTCATGCAAATCAGCAAAAGAATGCTTAGAAGCGCTGATCAGCCGATGAATTTGAGCCAGGTCTTCCTCTGCATTAACGGCGCGAGGAGCAGGCCCTCCTGGCAGCTTTGTTAACTCTAAGCCCTGTTTTAAAATCGACTCAATGCCCATCAGCTGCGTTGTTACTTCTTGTAGAAGAAAAGATAGAAACGGAAGTGAATCAATAGAAGAGTCTTCTGTCACATCATATTGACTCACGATCATTTCAAGCCAGCCGTTTGGGTCAGGGTTAGATCTTGCAAAGTCATACAGCTTTCTTACCATAAGCTGAATATCTAAGTCATTTCTGTCACTTGTATAACGATCAATTAAATCAAAGAATCGCTCGTTCTGTTCAATACTGTACTGTTCTTCAAACAATTCTTCTAATACTTCTTCACGCAGAAGATCCGCTTCCGTATCATCTGCAATCCGAAAACCAGGGTCTACATCGATCAAATAATAATACGTTCGAATGACTTCTAAACAAAAAGAATGGAGCGTAGAAATCGACGCACGGTTTAATAAATTAAGCTGTCTGCGCAAGTGCAAAGAAGATGGATTCTTTTTTAACTCTTTTTCCAATGCTTCTCCAATTCGATTTCTCATTTCGGCTGCAGAAGCATTTGTGAACGTAGCAACGAGTAATCTATCAACATCGATTGGCTCATCACCCATCGTAATCTTTTTAATAATACGTTCAACTAAAACCGCTGTTTTTCCTGAGCCAGCCGCCGCGGCTACTAATATATCTTGACCGGATGAAACAATGGCGTTCCACTGATCATCCGTCCACTGGGAGTCGGCCGGTTTTACGTGTATATCTTCACTCATCTCGTTTGGCCTCCTCTCGAATTTTATCTAAAATAACACTTTGACTCTCTGTACTAAGCTGACGATATTCGTTGTTTTCCATTGATTCATCGAACTGACAAATTGAGCGGTATTCACAAAACGCACATGGTGTTTTATCTTTTAGTTTATAAGGCGAAATATCAATTTTCCCATTTGTAATCTCTGTACCTGCCTCCACAAATTTACCTCGCACATACTGACGGAGATGTGTAAAATCTTCTTCGCTCGCAACCGAAGAATTGGAATAAAAGCCCCCTGTCTTTTTAATGCCAGCTGATATAACCTGTGAGTGCCCTGATTCTAACGTTTCGTCCATTAACCTTACTGCTTCCTCGTCTCCTACAAGCAGTCCTTTCATTTTAAACTTCTTGAAGATTTCAGCTTCAATTTGATCAGGCTGTAATGCTTTAGTACTGTTGATCATTGGGTTATGAACGTGGAAATAAAGAACGCCAGCAGGCAATGCTCCTCTATTATCATGAAGAAGCTGTTCAGCATACGTCACGACTATGTCTAAATAAGCTAAAATTTGAAGAGATAAACCGTAGTACACTTCCACTAAGTTTAATGCTTTATCGCTTGATTTATAGTCGACAATACGCAGTAAAAGTCCTTTTGAGCTTTCCGCTTTATCTACCCTGTCAATTCGGCCAACGAGTTCCATCGTATGGCCATTTGGCAGTGTGAACTGCATAGAAGGCAGCTCTGCGCTAGGTCCAAATCCAAGCTCCAATCCAACAGGAACAAAGCCGCTCATCTTAGCGTGCTCACTTAACACAAACGACGCACGTTCAATAATTTGCTGCAGCTTATGTGTTAAATAGTGGTGGCGATTCGAGCTCAATAAAATCTCATTTTGCAAGCGCGGAGCAAGTTCATGCACCGCAGCCGTAGAAAGCTGCTGACAGTCTTTTCTCGTTAAGTTCTTCCATTCTTTTTGACCGCCGCGAAGTTCGTCTGAAATCATTTTCAACGCCGCGTGAAATAACTCGCCTATGTCAGGAGCCGCCAATTTGAAAACTTTTCGTTCTTTAAGCTTGAGCCCGTGAGAAGCAAAATGCGCATATGGACAGGCTTCAAATTTTTCCATTCTGGATACGCTTGCTTGAATATGCTTTCCATACAGACGCTGACTAGTTTTCTTTGTTAACCGTTTTGCTTCATTTTGATAAAATAAGCTGCTTAGTACTTTCTCACTGTATGAGTTCCAATCTGGATTTTTCACATAAAAATTATACACATCCCACCAAGCGGAACTCATCGGATAATGGCGTTTCCATCCTTGCAGCTGGCTGGCTAAATGCGCGATGCTCGTTAAAGGATTTGTTATATAATCAACTTGCTTTTCTTCTTCTAAATCTGTAGGTTCCGTCATTAACAGCTTTTCCTGCAGGAGCGGAAATAGCTCTTTTACTCGATTAATAACGAGTGAAGGCAGCAGGGTCTTCCCTTCCTCATTGGCAAGAGGATACGAAACATAAAGTTTTTCCGAAGAGCTGGAAAGTGCTAAATAAATGAGAAATTGTTCGTCAAACAGCTTTTGTCTTCCGGTTGGCGCAAGTAATAAACCTGATTCAAGCAGTTGCTCTCTCTCCTTCTCAGATAACAGGCCATCGCTTTTTGGTTTAGCTGGAATCACACCGTCATTTACACCTAACACAAAGCTTGCTTTGATATCGGATAAACGCGAACGCTCAAAACTTGCCACAACCACTTGATCCAGCGCAGGCGGAACAAGTGCAAACTGCATGCTGTCAAGCCCTGTCTCAAATAGATCTGCGAACAAAGAAATCGATACTTTCTCTTCTCCCATCATTTCAACAAACTGATCAAATAAGTGAAGAATTGCTTTCCATACCTGCTCGTGCTCTCTTGCTTCTTGAAGCTTTCCTTCTTCTTCACATCGATTGCGCAGCGCTTCTATCTTTTGTGGAATATCTAAATTCGTTAAAAAACGATAGAGCGCTTCTGCTTTTTCTTTTCCTATTTTCCCTTGTTTTAATTTTTGCTGAAGCGAATAAATAGGAGGAACAATCATATTTTTTAATTCATTTATTTTTTGCTCAAAAGCAAGCTCTTCGTCCGTTTTCCCAAGGTTCATGTCTTCAAGTGAACGATATTTTCTGTAGGTAAATGGTTCCTTGCTCGTCCACTTAGATCCTTGAATACCGTAAGCAAGTACATAATTTTCTAATTCATCCATCTCTTCGCGAAGCTGGTGCACATCAGATGACAAAGGAAATAAAAGATCTGTTTTCACTGCTCGAAAGATGGTTTCATATCGCCATGACCCGCTTACCACCTCTAAGACTGAGCGAACAAATTCAACGAGTGGATGGTGAAACATCGCTCGCTTTTGGTCAATAAAGTACGGAATTTCATAATCTCGAAAAATGGTTTGAAGCAAGTCATGGTAGTCTTCTGCATTTCTAACAATCAAGGCGATATCACGGTAGCGATAGCCGCGATCGCGCACAAGTGAAAGCACTTCTCTTGCAATCCCTTCAACTTCTGCTCTTCGGCTAACAGCCGGCAGCAGCTGAATGTTCTCGGGCTCTGACTGAAATTCCGGCGTTGGCCGTTCATCATAATATCGTTCTAAATAGGCAAGCTCTGGACTGTTTTGATGCCTTTTTTGTTCGTTAAATACGATTGGCTCTTGAATCTCTATCCCGTTTTCAGCCGCCAGGCCCATTAGTTCTTGGTACGTTTCGCTCGTTAATCGAAACAAGTGCAAGTCATTTGGAATAAAATCTTGATATGAATAATCAGAAGTCACCGCTATTTTTACTTCTCTACAAACTTTCATCAGCTCTACTAATACGGTTAATTCTTGAGGAGTATAGTGATGAAATCCATCTACATAAATCATTGCTTGAGCAAGGTAGGCAGAAGATGCTACTTTTTCACTCAGCAGCTTCAAATAATCTTCTCCATCTACATATTTCGTCATCAGCTGTTTTTCTAATTCTCCGTAAATGAGATGTAAATCATGTAATTTATCAGCAAGGACTTTCTCATCTTCTGCTTGAAGCTTTTTCTTCATCTCTTCGAGAGACGGGGCATCTACTGTGTACTGTTTAAATTCTTTAACCATTTTTTCTAGTTCTTCAATAAACCCTGCTTGTTCTGAAGAATTCGCAAACAGTCGAAGCTCTTCTTTTTGATGTTCGATAATTTTTTTAAGCATCATATGAATACCTGTTTGATCCACATGATAGCGGCTAATACCTCCCACTTCTTGCAGGATACGCCATGCAAGACGTGTAAAACTATAAACTTGAGCACGCATCATGCCTTCTAACCCAGGTGTTTGAACAAGCGCATACTCCGACTGAAATGTCATCTGTTCAGGTACAATATAAATAAGTGGATGCCCAAGCGGAGCATTTAACAGCTCTTGGCGCATGCTATTTAAAAGATATTCCGTTTTCCCGCTTCCTGAACGTCCTAATAAAAACTGTAGCCCCACGTTTTCACCCCTTCATTTTTTTCTCTATGTTTTCATTTGTTTAAGTACAAAATGGATAAACGCCACGTAAACACGTGACGCAGTCGTCAAAATTTTATAGTGATAATCATCTAAATCTCTCTATCTCTCTCCTTATTATTTTACTGAACTTGCAGACAAAATTCCACTTTGCCGATATGTGAAATGCTGGATGCAACAAAAAAACTTTTCAGTAGTCAAAAGACCACTGAAAAGTTTTAGAAAAGCGAATTATTTTCTACTTTTACATCATGATTCCACCATCTACATGAAGTGTTGTACCGTTAATATAGTTGGATTCATCAGATGCTAAATACAGATACGCATAACCAATGTCAGAAGGCTGACCTAATCTTTGTAAAGGAATAGTGGATTTCATTTGATCAATGATTTTGTCTGGCATCGCCTTCACCATATCCGTCTCAATAAACCCGGGAGCTACAGCGTTTACATTAATTCCTTTTCGCCCCAACTCTTTAGCCCATGTTTTTGTCATTCCTACTACGCCTGCCTTTGTCGCCGCATAGTTTGTTTGACCAACATTTCCATATACGCCAGATACCGAAGATGTGCTAATAATTTTCCCTTTACCTTGAGCAATCATATGCGGTACCACTGCTTGTGTACAGTGAAAAACGCCTGTAAGGTTTACGTTGATTACTGCTTGAAAATTTTCAACTGATAATTTGGTTAGCATTCCATCTCTGGTGATACCTGCATTGTTAATTAAAATATCTATTTTAGAGTAGCGTTTCACTACTTCTTCTACCATTGCATCTACACTGTCTCGATCCGCTACGTTCACTTGAAAAAATGCTACATCTCCGCCTTCTTCTTTTAGCTGAGCTGCTCGTTCTTCTCCCGTTTTTGCATCGTAGTCAACCATAGCGACCTTTGCACCCTCTTGTGCGAATATTCGAGAAGCTTCGAACCCTAATCCATTTGCTGCACCCGTAATAATTGCCACTTTATCTTTTAATCTCATGTCACCCGCGCTATAAGATGCTTACTAACAACGATTAATCAGCAAGTCGCTTGAATCTTAGTAGCGCATTCCCCTCCTCAAAACGACGCCAAGCACGTCTTAATGATCATTCGGTGCTTTTCTAGTAATGATCCCTCTACTTACATCTTAGTAGTCAAGCTCAAAAATCATTCATATAATTTTTAAGAAAACGTTTTGAAATACATGAGGTGATAATACATGTTGAGAAAAAACATGTATATCTCTAGAAAACAAAGGGTTCATTACTTAGGTGCAACTAGGAATAGACGTCTAATTTATTCCCAGTTTTTTCTTTTATTTTAGCATATTTTTCATAATTGATAAACAAAAAACTTGTTCATTACTGGACAGATACTCTGCATGTGCATTGTTCTGCCAACCGAATAAACAGACAAATAACTTCTTTAAGAAAAATTTTAAGATCCTTTCAAAAATGCTGTTGTATCCCTATAAGAAAAGGTTTTTCTATAGTTTACAATACCCCTTTTGGCTGTATGTATAACAAAAGACTGCCTATTAAAAAGCAGTCTTCCATCACTATTTGTTATATATAAACAAACTATTTGTCATACTGTTTCACTTTAGATTTTTCATTTAATCTTCGTTCAATTTGTTTTCCAACAAGCCATAGAACAAAAATGATGACTAAAACAAGTACTGCTTTTAGAGGCTGTTTCACAAATGAAACAAAATCGGCCCCAATAAAGCTCATCATAAATATCATCACCATTTTACCGGCTAATACAGCAAGCATAAACTGAGCCATACTAACACGTGATAGCCCTGCTACTACATTAATCGCCGAAGACGGGGTAAAAGGGAAACAAAGCATAATAAACAGCGGTCCGAACCCGTGTCTTTCTACCCAAATCATAATCTTTCGAATTTGCGCATGCCGGCTGATGAAATGTAAAAACCTCGCCTGTCCATATTTTCTAAAAATCAAAAAGACAAGCAGTGATCCAACGCAGCTGCCAACCCATGAAATTAAAAAACCTAACCATAAGCCAAAAGCGGCAGCATTGGCCATTACAAACGCAAAAAGCGGCAAGATGGGGATGAACGCTTCTAAAATAGGAAACAGCAGCCCTGGAATGATTCCAAATGATTGATATTGTTTTAATAACTCGAGGACGCCGTCTAATGTCAAATAATGCTTTAATGTTTCAAAATCCATCGAATGTTCTCCTTATTTAAACAACTGTGCTACTTTTCACTTATTGTACTACTTTCCTTTACCAAACAAAAGTTTTACAGCGTTTTACCTTTCCTGTCCTTTTACGTTTGTCATACAGCCTTTATTTACGCACACATATTTGGTTGAACAGCCATGCACTTTTTACTGAGACTGTTTTAAATAACGTTTAAACCAGCTTGTTAAATATTTTAGTCTTGCCGTTCGTAAATTAGGCTTACCGCTTCTAGAAAGTTCATGATTAGACTGGGGAAAACGAATAAATTCTACTTCCTTATTTTTTCTTTTCAGTGCCACATAAAGCTGTTCAGCTTGTTCAATTGGACATCTATAATCCTGTTCGCTATGCAAGATTAACAGCGGTGTTTTAACGTTCTCCGCTAAACGAAGCGGCGAGTGGTTCCAAAGTTTTTCCGGATTTTCATAAATATCAGCTTTTAATTCCCATTCGGTAAAATAATAGCCAATATCACTAACGCCGTAAAAACTTGTCCAATTTGAAATAGACCGTTGCGTTACCGCTGCTTTAAATCGATTTGTACTTCCTACAATCCAGTTTGTCATAAACCCTCCGTAGCTTCCTCCTGTTACGCCAAGCTTATCTTCATTAATATAAGAGTAGCGCTTAACTGCTTCGTCGGTCACTGCCATCAAATCCGTATAATCCATGCCTCCGTAATCCCCTCGAACCGCATCTGTAAATACTTGACCATATCCTCTGCCGCCTCTTGGATTAGAAAAGAGGATATTGAACCCTTTTGATGCAAGTACTTGGAATTCAAGCATAAATGTATGACCATACATAAGATGCGGACCTCCGTGGATTTCTAAAATGGTTGGAGATCCATGGTTTGTGGCAGCAGCTTTTACTACCCAACTGTGGATATGTATACCGTCCGTAGAAGTCGCGTAAAAAGATTCTGCTTGTGTGAGCTGCACATGCTTTAAAAATGAGTCATTAACGTTTGTCAGCTTCACTAATTCCTCTGTTTTTAAATTTAGAGAATAAAGATCTCCGGGATGTGTAAATGTACTGATTGCCACGATAGCTTTCTCACAATTTGGAAGAACAGATACCCCGTATACGTGAGCATTATCCATAAATACAGGGTCTAACTTTCCATTCACATTTCCTTTATATATGCCTACAGACCCCTTTTCACTTACGACAAAATAAAATTCTTCATTACTGCCCCACATAATTCCCGCTGCGGTTCTGCCAAAGTGAAAATCTCCTGCTACCATATCTCCTACTTCTAAGTCTATGCCAGCAGTGATACAAGCTGTTTTTTGGTTAGAGATCTGATAAATGTATATGTCATTCATTGAAGCTGATCCATATGTACGTTCATTTCCAATGTATGCTATGTATGACCCATCCGGTGACCACGAAACTTGATGAAAATATCCTGTTTCTGCTGTAATAGATGTTACTTTTTTAGTATCGCGATGCAAAATAAACACGTCCATAGTTAATGATAAATCCGGATTCTCTCCTCGGCTGCTGCAAAATACAATTGAGTTTGCATCAGGGGACCAGCACCCAACAGAGTGATGATAAGGTCCATCCGTTAAAAACGTCACTTCTTTATTTTTAAGTTTAACGACAGCAACGTGAGTATATTCACCTTTTAAATAACCGCTAACATCGGATTTGTAAAGTAAACGTTCCACTTCATACGGCTGGGGATGTTCATGATTTTGTTCAACTCTTACAGCTTTTTCTCCTACTTTTGTAGAAAACATAATTTCGTCACTATAAGGAGACCACACCGGATTACTAACGCCTTTTTCAAGATCTGTGAGTGCTTCTGCTTCCCCGCCTGTCGCTGCTAATAGGTAGAGCTGAACGGCTTGACTGCGATCGGATAAAAAAGCAATCCACTTGCCATCAGGAGACCATACTGGAGAATGATTATTTCCTTTGTAGTACGTTAATTGCTTAGTTTCTTTCGTTTCAAGATCTAACATAAACAGCTGCGTTTCATACGCGTTTTCTATTTTCTTCGTTTCTCGAACCGTATAAACTACACTTTTTCTATCTGGAGAAATCTGAGGATTATAAACAGACTTCAATTCATACAAATCCTCTATCATTACCGTACGCTTTTTTAAATCATTCAATTTCTTCGCCCCCAAGGATTCATTTTTAAATCAAATAGTCAATCGATAAAAACGAAAGTAGTGTTTCCCTCTTACTTTATCATTTCCAAAAATAAAAATCTAAAAATTTAGAAAATTAGTTGTTTTTTCTTCTTTTAATCTATATAATAATAAAAAGGGTGCAGAGGTGATGAGGTATGAACAATGAAAAATCGTACACGGAAATGATGAAGTCCCTCGCTCGCAAGAAAAAAGTAATTGATACTGTGAGTATGTTGGATGTTTATATCGAAATGGTAATTGATGAATCGCTTTTTAAGCGTCAAAAAGAACTGTTAGAAACAAACATTAACACGGCATTAGATCAACGTGATGAAATTGCTTTTTATGAGCTATCAGCCCAGTACCAATCCCTGCTTCAAACATCTACTTAATATTTTAAGAACTTAATTCATGTTAATGATTTATATGTACGTTTAACAGGCAGATCCTTTCTTCTCAGGAAGAACAGCTGTCTGTTAAATCGTGTTTACTACATAAAAAAAGATTCTTACATCTGTAAGAATCTTTTTTGTTAGGATTTTTCCTATGAGTGGAAGTAACCAACCGTTCCACTCATAGGTTTTTTGTTATTTATGGGCTTGAAACTGCTCTTCTTCCGTTGAACCTTTTAAAGCTGTTGTAGAGGAAGTCCCACCAGAAACTACTTGCGCCACTTCATCAAAATAACCCGTGCCTACTTCACGCTGATGTCTTGTAGCAGTATATCCATTTATTTCACTAGCAAACTCTCTTTCTTGTAACTCTGAATAAGCTGCCATTCCTCTTGTTTTATATCCTCGTGCCAGCTCAAACATGCTGTGATTTAAAGCGTGGAAGCCAGCAAGCGTAACGAATTGGAATTTGTAGCCCATTTTTGCGATTTCTCTTTGGAATTTTTCAATCGTTTTCTTATCTAATTTTTTCTTCCAGTTGAAAGATGGTGAACAGTTATAAGCAAGCATTTTACCTGGGAATTTTTCATGAATAGCATCTGCAAATTTTTGTGCTTGTTCCAAGTTTGGTTCAGACGTCTCACACCATACTAGATCCGCATATGGCGCATATGCTAAGCCGCGAGCAATAGCTTGATCGATTCCGGCTCTCGTGCGATAAAAACCTTCAGCAGTGCGTTCACCTGTAATAAACTGGCGATCTACAGGATCAACATCACTTGTAATTAAATCAGCAGCATCAGCATCGGTACGAGCAATCAGAAGTGTTGGAACACCCATTACATCAGCAGCTAAACGAGCAGCAATCAAGTTTTTCACAGCGGTTTGAGTTGGAAGCAATACCTTGCCGCCGAGATGACCACACTTTTTCTCAGAGGATAATTGATCTTCAAAGTGTACGGCAGATGCTCCCGACTCAATCATTCCTTTCATGAGTTCAAATACGTTTAACTGTCCTCCAAACCCTGCTTCTGCATCTGCTACAATTGGAGCAAAGTAATCGATATTCCCTTCTCCTTCTAAATGCTGAATTTGATCGGCACGCTGCAGCGCTTGATTGATTCGTTTCACAACATGCGGCACGCTGTTTGCCGGGTATAAACTTTGATCAGGATACATGTTTCCTGAAAGATTTGCATCTGCAGCTACTTGCCACCCGCTTAAGTAAATTGCTTTTAACCCTGCTTTTACCTGTTGTACTGCTTGATTTCCTGTTAAAGCTCCTAAGGCATGAACGTATGGCTCTGTTTTTAATAAGTTCCAGAACTTTTCGGCTCCTCTTCTAGCAAGCGTATGTTCAATATCAATGGACCCTCTTAGCCCAATGACTTTTTCTGCAGAATATGGACGTTCAATTCCTTTCCAACGCTCATCGCTTTTCCAGTTCTCTTCAAGGTTTTTTACACGAATGTCTTTCATTCTTTATACCCCCTAATGAATTTAAAATTCTATATTCATAAAAATATAAAACGCAGCAGTTAGAATATGTCTGTTTCATGATGAAGTAAATTAGCAGCTTGCCATAATATTAGCAAGAACGTAGATGAAATAAGTAAGTAGTTGAAGGACATGTAGTAAGACTTAGCTGAGGTGAATATACGCTGAGAATTTAGGCTGCTATCTTTTCAATCACAAATAACTATTCCTCCCTATTGTTATAAAACAGTTTTTATTTTACATACGTTATTATATAACAGTACTTTCGAAAATGAAACCTCCTTTTAGAATTTTTTTCCTACTCGCAAGGAGGCTTTTCTATTAATACCTACGTATAAAAGGCTTCATATATCCTTTACTTTTTCTTATATCACTTATTCATTTCTTTCATACTTCTCAACAAATGAAATTCTTTCCAGTATTGTTGGGTGACCATATCGAAAAATCTTCACTAAATACGGCGGATTTACCTGAGACAGTCCTGATTTCGTTAAGTCCTGAAACGTTTTAATAGCAGCTTGCTTATCTCCTGTTAGGTCCATGGCGTACGTGTCAGATTGAAGTTCATGATGACGCGACTGCATATTTGTTAACGGACTCACAGCAAATGTAAGAATAGAAAAAATAAGTAGAATAAGCGGTAAAGAATTTAAATCACTAAGAGAAGTAATTTTTAATGCTTTCCCCCATCTCTTAATCACAAAGCGAGCTAAATGTTTCGTTAGCCATAAGCCTACGATCGATAAAACTAATGCTGAAGCAATCCCCACATAAATATGTTTCTTTACATAATGACCCATTTCATGCGCCATGATAAACAAAATTTCACGTTCCGTTAATTTATTAAGAGTAGTATCCCATAACACAATTCTTGAATTAGAACCTATTCCCGTCACATATGCATTAAGGGAGTTCGTTTTTTCAGACATGTTTACTTCATATACATGCTTAGCAGGTATGTGAGCTTCGTCTGCTAAATGTAAAATTTTCGTCTCCAGCTCTTTATTCTTTAATGGATAAAAATCGTTATATAACGGATCGATAACCACTGGTTGAATAAACGTCAAAAATAGCGTAAATGGAATAGATACTAGCCACGCATACAGCCACCATCTTTTTGAAAACTTACGAATGAATGCATATAACACAGCAATCACTAAAAACATGGTGGCATAGTTCACCCAAAAATCTGTAAAAAGATCTTTCATCCATCCTTGGAAAGGTTGCGTCGTAATATGGTAAGCCTTTGAAAGCTTATAGCTAATCCAGTCCATAGGAAAAGAATAGATCAGCAGCAGAACGGATAACCAAAATACATAAATAGCAGTTTGGAGAAGACTGAAACGGCTGACGTCTTTAGACCACTTATTAACTTTCTTAGACACACCTAACACTAAAATTAAAATAAACCCTAGCCACTCATATGGAATTCGGATAAAAAAGAGCGCATCTCTAATTTTTGAATATTTTTCGGTTAACATAAGTTCTCGTGCATTCATAAACGTAGCCGGGTCTACGCTGGTGCCTTTTAATGATTGTGGAATAGAGGTATCGCTTATATAGAATAAATACACCCAAATACACGCTCCATACACAAGAAAAACTCCGATGGACCACCAAACAATTTTTTTCACGCATTCCCCTCCTTTTGTACAAACAGTATGCCGTTATTACTATTGTAGGTTTTTTTTCGAAATTTAGAACAAGCGTTTATAGATGTGCTATAAGAAATGCAATTTAGGGCGAGGAAATCATAGAAAAACGAAAAATAGAGTTTAGACAAAAGAATAAACTCTGTTTCCAAACAAAAAAAGCAGTTTGCATATGCAAACTGCTTTTAAGATGACCCGTACGGGATTCGAACCCGTGTTACCGCCGTGAAAGGGCGGTGTCTTAACCGCTTGACCAACGGGCCAGTATGGCTCCACAGGTAGGACTCGAACCTACGACCGATCGGTTAACAGCCGATAGCTCTACCACTGAGCTACTGTGGAATATGGTGGGCCTAAGTGGACTCGAACCACCGACCTCACGCTTATCAGGCGTGCGCTCTAACCAGCTGAGCTATAGGCCCTTCATTTGGAGCGGGTGATGAGAATCGAACTCACGACATCAGCTTGGAAGGCTGAGGTTTTACCATTAAACTACACCCGCACGTTTTCTTAAAATGGCGGTCCCGACGGGAATCGAACCCGCGATCTCCTGCGTGACAGGCAGGCATGTTAACCGCTACACCACGGG
>NZ_JBHZOX010000029.1:0-7150 GCF_042787905.1 Priestia sp. YIM B13551 | reverse complement strand
TTCGGATACGTATGAACGAACCCTTACAAAAAAGCCACCTCGCTTGCCAATGCCGAGGTGGCTTTTTATTTTGTTAAAAACATTAATCATCTTTAGATATATCCTTTTTATAAAAGAAAAAGATATAAACTGCAGTTTCCATTCTGTACAAGCTTCATACACTGTAATATACGACAAATATAGAAAGAAGTGTATGATCTTATGTTAGGTAATTCTAGGACATTAAAGATTCATGTTTTAACGACCACATTGGATAAATATGAAGAACGATTGCGTGACTTTCTTCAAAATAATAATTTTGAGATTATAGATATTAAAATTTGTAATGTTGGTCTTGATATTTCAGTTTTAATTATTTATAGAGATCTAGTACAGCATCCCTTCAACTTTAAAAAAAGTCTTTGATACTTGTTTCGTACTTATTAAATTTGATAAGTATGAAACAAGTATTAAAATTGTTCTTATCATTTATCGGTAATGAATTCTAAAGATTTTTAAATTAAGATGGTGTTATACTAGTTATAACCCTAAATAAATCGGAGGTTATAACTAATATGTACATGGAATTCTATGAAAAAGTAGATGGATTAGCAAGAGCTATTGGAGTTACTACTTCAACTGCCAAAAAATATTATTTACTTTTTGAAGAACATGGTTATAACTTTAAACGTAATCAACAAGGACAACTCTTGTTTTCACAAGATGATATAAATTTATTTAAAGAATTAATGCTTTTAAAAAATGAAAAGGGCATGACTGTTCCGAAGGCTGTAAAGGAAATTGTAAAAGATAAAGTTATAACTGACACAACTGATATAACCGACATAACTGTTACAACAGAAGATATAACGGTTATAACCAAACAAGTCACAACCGTTATGACCGAACTAGATGAGTTAAAACAATTAGTAAAAGACCAAAATGAAATTATAGAAAAACAGCAAGAGGACTTTAAGAAGCAATTTTTAAAACAAGAGGCATACATAAAAGATAGTTTAGAACAACGAGATAAGACATTAATTACAACATTAAGGGAAATGCAAGAATCACAAAAAGAAATAGCTACTAGCTTGTCAAAAGAACAAGCTAAAAAGAAATGGTGGCAATTATGGTTACGTTAAACTACTCAAATTGATTGGGTAGTTTTTTTAATTAAAAGATGACCGTTTTGAGACGGTTTTTTTAGCCTTTAGGCTATTATTTTTCTAACGAAAAAATTATAAAAAGACCCTTGCAATTCTATCAGCGAATTGCTATTTAAATAGAGTGAGAAGGGGCATATACCAAAAGTGAGTATTACCAAGGGTTTGAAGCACGTATAGTGTAACCATATGGTTACACCTGTGTAACCATATGGTTACACCTAATAAATGGAATCCAAATAAAAAAACCTCAAAAAATTGAGGTTTAAAATAAATAAACGGGCAAGTTATGTTTTTTGGAAGAACCCTCTACAACGAAGTTCTTTAAAGACTTTTTAAAAACATGTTGAGTTGCTCTATCTATACCGTCTTTAGGAGAACAACACATAATATTAGGATTTACAAACCAAGTACGACTTGTACAAATTCGTCCATCTTCTGTAGTCATTCCTGCTTCAGCTACTCCTAATATTCCTTTTTCTAAAAGACTGTTCATTATAGTCGATATGTGTTTTCTGGTTACACCAAATTCCTTTGCTAGATATGTAGGTGTCAAAGCATTAGTTGCTATCTCTAAATCATCACTATCTAGATCTACTTGCTTCACTTTTTCTATAAGAACATTTGATTTAAATTCAACATAAGGACTTAATTTAAAAAGAAAAGCCTCTTGAGCAGATTTTAAATATCCTATATCGTTCAAGTAACTTACATTATCCATAATTAGTTGCACAAACTTCACCCCATCAGTTTTTTTCTTTCGTTTACCGATGAAATAGTTTTCTCCAGTAGCATTATGCAAGACTTCCATCAACATTCTTTGTTGTTCTGTAGACAAACCAACCTGTGCTTGATTAATTAACTCTTCTACTTTCAAATCTCTAATTCTTGCTTTCTTTTCTGCTTCTTCTAATACTTTTTTCACCGTAATTCCTCCATTTAGTGTGGAAGGAATTAACCCTACTGTGTTAGAATAAAACTATAATAATGTGTTTTTGAAGGTTAATTCCTTCTTTATTGTCTTTGAAAAGTCCTCTGAGTCGGCCAAAACTTGAGGGCTTTTCTTATTTTTATTGTACAGGTAGAATTACCAAAATTTCTACCATTTCTTTTGATTTTCTACTCTTAAACTAATATTTTCCCCATAACTTAACCTAGATTAATACCAAATAACCCAAAGACCCATTTAAATAAGAAGAACATAGGGACCATAAAGACAGCCGCACCGGCCCCATATTTCACCCAATCCAACCAGCCATTAAATGCTACCCCTAACTTAGCGTTCGATATCATAGTCTTGCTGTTTTTTTCGATCTCGCTGAGGTCTGACTTCGCTCTCTCGCTCAACATGTCGAACTTGCTCCCCAGGTTGTTGTTGATTTTCTCTAGCTCGTCCTTGATTACTTGATTGTTTGCTTGGAACTCCTTGTTCAGAAACTCCTGATTCTGTTTCATGTCGCTGTGCAGCACTCTGATGGCCGTCTTCATCTCGGCCAAAGTTTCGTTTGTATACTGCTTGTGTGTTTCGATGTCGTTCTCTAATTTGCTGAGCAATGACATCGAAGTCAATTCCATTTCCTTCTGCACGTCTTGGCTCGTCTGTTTGATCTGATTTAGCTCTTGTTCGATCATCATCTCTTTGTTCATGTTTTCTTTCAGGAACGTCGAGAGATAGCCCTCTGTCGCTCTGAGACGCAAAATCATCTCTTGGTATAACTGATATAACTCCTCTTTCTGCTGAACTTGCTGCTTCTCTTTCTCTTGTAACTTGTCTTTCAAAGCCATGTAAAATCGTCTCCTTTTCATACGCCAGCCCTAACTTGCTGCCACGTACCTTTTTATTCGATTCTAAGTGCTCATACGTGATGTTTTTACCTCTTAAGGTAGCTTGGACGCCTTGGTTTTTTAAATGTTCCTGGAAATCTTCAAAACTCGTTGCCTGTTCTTTTGAAGAATCAATGGCCGTTCGAATTTCATCCTTCCAGCTCGACTCACCTTTTTGAAGCAATGACTGTTCAGCTAATGTGTAGCGAACCTCGGCCGATTGCTCTTCTACAATGGACAACCCGTGTTCCTTACATAGCTCATCACTCGCTTCACGAAAACGATCAATGGCATCTTGGCCATGGGCATGAAACTTTTTGCCATCCTCATAGTTCACAGCATTGATCACAATATGGTTATGAATGTGATTTTTATCCGTGTGCGTATAGACGGCCACCTCATGGCCTTTCGCCAACTTCTCAGCCAGTTGTAACCCAATTTCATTGGCTTGGTGGGGAGTCACTTCATCTGGCTTAAACGACTGAATGACATGATGGGCTTGTATGCCGCCGTTCTTGCCCCATATTTCCCTTGTAGCCTTAAATTGGTTCCTGACATAGTCCACATCGCAATCAAGCGAATTTGACACACCAGCACGCTTCTCAGCGTACTTCAGTAACGCATTGGCATTTTTTGTCGTACTTAGCTTAATTGTTGCCATGCTGCAGCCAATCCCTTTTTAATTTCGTCAAGATTGTATACCAATCTCTCAAGCTCCTGTTCACTTAATTGTTCGATATCTCTTGCATTGCACCATCTCGCAATTTGGTTCACATTGGTACCCACAGCACGCAATTCCTTCGCAATTGCTAGAGCACCCCCACGATTGATCTTCGGCTGTCGTACTCGGGTACCCTGTGCCTTTGCTTTCACAAAGGCAGGCACCGTCATTCCTACGTTATCCGCCATCAGCGATAGCCGTTCGAATTCCTCTTCAGTGACACGGAACTTCACCTGTTTAGGCTCGTTCCTACGCTCGCCTTTCGTCTCGCTCATTCCTTTATTCCTCCTTATGTTCACCTACTGGACGCGGTGAACTTGGTATAAAATTCCAGCTGTATGCTTCCATAATACACCAAAAATACGGAATAAGGCAAGCTCTACAATTGGTACCCAATTGAGCTTGGTTATGCCAGGCATAACAATCCCCCCAGCCCCCTTTTCAAGGGGGAGCAAAACCGCGGACGCTGTCCACACCTGCCAAAGGAAAGCTCCTTTGGAATGGCTTCTACAAACACCCCCAACCCCCTCAAACTTTGAGGGGGCTCCCTCGCCGGTTGGCGTCAAACAAACGTGGTTGTTTGAGTGCCAAGAGGGTTTTGGTGTAGAGACATTGTCAATTCCTTAATGCTCCCTACGGTCCGCTTACCATTGACAATGCAGCTTATCTCCCCCTTTGTTTTGGGGTGAGAGGCTGGCTTCTTATGTTTTTAGAGTGTCTCTATCTTAGAGTAAGATGCATTACCCTTAGACAGCTGTACAGGCGGTTCGGCAGGTATACTCGCTTAAACAAGCCGATTCCTATATCCTTCGTTTTGGGTATGTCGGCTTGGCGAGAGATCCAAACCTGCCGAAAGTCTTTATACAAGGAGAAAAGAGTGGAGATTTTTTAAGTGAGTTTCTTAAAAAATACGACTCGTACCTTGTATAAGGACTAGCCCCTATTAACTAAAAATGAATTTTATAAAAAAGAAATAAAAAATAGTAGAAATTTTAGATAGAATGAACACTTGTCCAAACCCTTTTTATTACTTTGCATACTATAGAAGTGAGCATCCTCCTGCTCTTCCAATAGATCCTGAGTTCCTATATTGCTATTATCTTAAAGAAAAAACTGCTGCTTGGCGATGAACAGTAGTTTTTTCTGTTTTTTGGCTGTATAAGCTATACAAACGTAGTTAAGCATAATGGAGTTTACCGGAAGCGACAAACTAAAAGAGAAGATTGCATTTATGGCTTTCTCCTTTTTCTATCTTAGATAAATTTATTATGTAACATTCGACACAATATTTATCTTCTATATATTTTTAGGTAGTTTTTTTAGTCTTTTAATACCTAAAAGTTAGTTCATTCATTAGTCTATTTAAAGCAATTTGTAAAACTTCATATTCCGTATACTCTTGCTTAGATTCTAAGTACATTTGACCTCTTTCGACCAACAATTTTCTTATCTGATTACATAAATCAATTTCAGAATTCAAGAGTTTTAATTCTTTTCTGGTTTCTATTTGCTGATGCACAAAATCATCTCCCTTTTCTTTTGAAGTTATAAAAATATTCTATGCAAAAACGTAAAAGTCCTATGAAGATGTTTTTTCTCTTTTATATAAACGAATAGATTTACATGTATTGAGCAAACTACCCAAGACGCTCTGCAACGTCAGCTAACGATTGATTACCATTCATCAAACAGAAAAAACTACCCTATCACACACCAGGGTAGTTTTTTCTGTTTTTAGGCTGTATGCCGTATTCAATCTTAGTTAACATAATACGTGTTATCGGTACTCAAAACAGGATGTCCACATATTCTCATATAAGTGCTGAATCACCGACAATGAGAAGAATACATAAAAATAACTAACTATGTAAAATAGGGAGGTGTTTTATGTATTATTACCAATATTACTATCCATATCTTCAACCCCAAATGAATCGTCAATCACCACTGCCACAATATCCTCCAGTTGATACTGCTATTTTCGGTCATTCAGTAAGTTCCCTTCAAAAACTTGCTCTTGAATCCAGTACTTTACTTAAAATGTTTGCTGATCCAAGTTTTTCTCATAGTTTAATGACAGCAGCTCAGGCTGGAAACCAAATGAAGGTTGACAGTTTAATTAAATCGATAGGAATAAGTACACCTGTAACAGTTAAGTACAACCCAGATGGAATTTTATTGACTATGCCTGCTCAGACTCAAGGCTCAGAATGTTGTACTTTAACTATGTTTCTTAAATGGGGAAAATTTCGAGGGCAACCTTTTTAAAAAGCTAATAGAATCGTTTGTTTTACGAACGATTCTATTCATCTCAAGTTAACATAATGAAAATTATAGGTGGTCGAAAAACAAAATAACCATCCCTTAGCCCCTGAAAAATGCTTATTTATCTATAAATTTTGAGAGCCTTCAAATCCTTCAAAATTCTCATACAGGATACTTCAACACTCTGTTCCTTGGTCTCTATTGCCATTTCCCTTAAGGCTTCAACATGTTTTTGAATTCTATTTATAGTATCCACAAAGTATTGATCTTTCTCATCTTGTGTAATGATCCAAGTTTTCTTCAACCTTATCATCCCCTCTCACTTTCTAAGTTATTTTGAAAGTTGAGGCCCAAAGACAGAATAACTTTTCCATCCCTACATTTTATGCATAGTTTTTAATAATAAGGACTTAAATTAAGGATTTTTCATTTGAACTTTGAGCAAACTACTCAAGATGACTTACACGATCATCTTCTTTGTTTAACATTGCATCTATATCCAATGACAGAAAAAACTCCTCATTAGGTCCTAGGAGTTTTTTCTGTTTTATTAATATTTTTTTGTAATTCCTCATAAGCCACCATAGCTGCAATGAATGAACCAACAAGAAAAAGTACAGAACCGCCTAATTGAAACAATCTACCGGTCAAGATATTCTGAGCATCACGAATTTCATTATTGTTCATATAATCTCCTCCTGTCATATTCATATGCCCAGAGAGACCAAATAGTTAGTTAACATAATCTGATTTATCGGAAGTAAAAAAAAGCATGTTCTCACTTAAAGAACATGACCAGAACGAAAAAATAATGTTTTAATGCATTAGGTACACGTCGTATATACATTATATGTAAATTAAGGAGAATTGCACTGAACAATACCTATTTTTTTATTAAAGAATAAAATTATACATTTTAAGCAAACTACACAGCCCGATTCATTTTAAATTTTTTCCAATACCAACACTTGTCCAAACATTTCTAACCAATTAACATATCATGAATTATAGGATTTAAAATATAAATTATCCTATCTCTCTTTATTAGATTTTATTAAGGGAAAAACTACCTTCCGCACAGGTAGTTTTTTCTCTTTTTAAGCTGTATATCGTATACATGTTTAGTTAACATAATGTCTCTTTCCGGAACACAAACAAAAAAAGAACCCTTGCAGGACAAGGGTTCTCGAAAAGGCTT
>NZ_JBHZOX010000028.1:0-8436 GCF_042787905.1 Priestia sp. YIM B13551 | reverse complement strand
GAAATGTTGAACCGAATCATTCAACATTGTGAGCAAAATCGAGTTATTCCTCAACTTATGTGTGTAGAAAATTTGGAATCCTATTATGAATCTTTAGGATTTAAGAAATACTCAATTGGAATGACAAGAAATATAAAACGATAAATGCTTATGCCAATCTTGAACTTCACTTAGTTAATATATAAAAAGTTGTTTCTCTAAAACTCAATTTAACATTTTCAAACTATCATAGGCTTTAATTTTAATAATCATTAACTGGTATCGAGATTCCGCAATCTGGCGCTTTAATTGAATAAGTAACAAAGGGTGTTTCCGACGATTATGGAAACACCCTTTGTTTGTTAACTTTATTGTTGGCTAGATTGTTGATTTTTTTTAGCTTCTGCTTGAGAGTTTTGTTGTTTTACTGCTTGTACATCTGTTTCACTAGCAAATTCTGTTCCAAATTTGTTAGATGCAGATGCAGCATTTTGTTGTTTTACTTTTGCAGCGTTTGTTCCTGCAGAAGTTTTGTTTGGCTGTTGGTTGTTATTCATTACAATCACCTCCACAAAAATTAATGTTCCCAAGGAGATCGTAACTATTCTAAAAATCTTTTAAGGAATATATGATTGCCGATAAAATCCATAAAAAAGAAAAAACTACTGGTGTGCAATCAGCAGTTTTTTTTCGTTACGTAATTAGGTTGTATAAGACGATGCCCCGTTTCTTCTTGAGTAGTTTGTTCAAGTTACCAATTGCCTATTCATAACAGAGAAAGACCTCCTAGACCTACGGGAATATCAAGGTCCTTTTCTTAAGAATTTCTTTTACCGTATCATTTTATCGGTGCTCCCGGAGCATAATAGTATGGAGGGACTTTAAGCCATCCTCGTCTTTTCACAAGTTCTTTTAGGGTTGCTCCAAACGTCATATATTCCTGCAAATATTCCATCCATATCAAAGTAACATCATTGCGTGCGGATTGAATGATTGCATTTGCACAATAGGTAATTAAAATAACCATTTTAATATTAAGGCTGTTTGCAAGTTCATCATCCGTTAACTTGACACCCAATGGAACATCGCTTGGGTTAGACTTCGGCTTGGACTCACTTAAGGGTGGAATGGGAACTCCTTCTGATAACATAAATGCAATAATTCGCTCTTTCTGTGATTTGAACATCTCAACTGCTTCATGGAAAGCTTTTCTTAATTCAGGGTCTGTTGTACTGTTAATCCCTGCTTCGGAATGAACTTGTTCGTCAGCTAATTCGGAAAGATAGGACCAGCAGGACATGACTTCCCCCACATGTAAGGGTGATTTGGGTTCATCATCAACATATGATTGAATAATATTTTTAACAGCTTTTATAATATCTGACATATCCCTCACCTCACTTTTCTGTTTGTGGCAAACCTGCAGGATAATACGGTGGTGGAACTTTGAGCCATCCCCGTTTTCGCATCAATGATTTAAATATTATTAAAAAGGTTATTTGCTCTTGCAAAAATTCGGCCCACATCAGACTAACATCGCTGCGAAGGGATCGCGACGCCGTTTCCGAACAGTTTGTAATCGCCATCGATATTTTTTTCTTAAGGCTGTTTGCAAGCTCGTTATCCGTCAGCTTAACCCCCAATGGAACACTATTCGGGTCAGAGATTGGTTTCGATTCACTAAGAGGTGGTAACGGAATTCCTTCTGATCGCATAAATGCTGAAATTCGCTCTTTCTCCGATTTGAAGAGGTTGACTGCTTCTTGAAGGGCTTTTCTCAATTCAGGGTCCGTTGTACTGTTAATTCCTGCTTCAGTCTGTACTTGTGTCTCACCCACTAACGCTAAAAACATCCAGCATCCCATCGCCTCGCCAATGTGAAGAGGCGTTTTGTTCTCATCTTTAACAAAAGACTGAATTACACTTTTCAAGGCTTGCAAAATATCAGGCACATATTTCACCTTCCTTTCTTTTTTTACTTTCCCCTAAAGGGTATTTCTAATGCATAGAAGACTTTTTAGTACAGCATTTATTTGAAATCGGGCCGAGTGGCGAGCCTATTAGGGAGAAAAACAGAAGCGTAGTTGTACTTATGTCTGATAGGAAGAGGAAACCCCGTTCAAAGAAATTAATCGTTTAGTACCAACTAGTATATAAATTACTTTCTACGAGTCATTTGAACTAAGCAGTCGGTAAGAAAGATAATAGCAAAGGGAACAATAGAAACAACTAAGTATGTAACAAAGAATTTATAAGACTTATGATTCATTTATATTGAATCCACCTTTATATATTTATTAGAGTGAATATTTTAGAGTTTCTTAAGTAGAATATTCATTTTTTAAAAAAACATTCATTACTATCTTTTTGAGTTTTGACAATCCTATTAAAAAGTTATCTTAGTGAGAGGAGAAGAGAGAAAATACTAGTAAATATTATTATGGGATTTATTACACCTTGGATTTTTGGTTTCATATTATACAAAAAAGAACCTATAATCGTTCTTCTACTTGCACCAATAGGAATGACAGTAGCCTTTATGTTAAATGAGTGGGGAATTAATTACTTTTGGCAGTTCGAACCAACTTTTAGAAATCGAAGTTTATCGGCATTTCCTTTAAATATTGGTTTCTATCCCGTCCTATCTTCTTTTTTAATTTATTTTAAAATAAAAAAGAAGGTTAATACCATCATGCTTTTACTTTGTTTTACTCTGTTTACTACAGGTTTTGAAGGGGTGGGCTTAGTCGTAGGAAGAGTAGAGTATTTTAATGGATGGAATATTATTGGAACCTTTATCAGTTATTTAATAGCGTATCTTATTATTTATGGTTATTATCGAAGTTTAGTAAAGCATCGAATTTTAAAGAATTAAGCCCTTCTTTATACAAATATAAAGGCTTCATCCTCCTTGGATGCCTTTTTCTGTTTGGATTCTATAATTTTTCTTATATAAAGTTGCAACAAATAATGTCCCAAAACTATAAGCAAAAAATCACAGAGCATCCAACAGAAAAACAGTATAAAAAAGAATTATATGAAATATTAATTTTAATTAAAATCTCTCTTTACAAACGTAAAATTCAGGCGTATAGTACCTAACATACATATATGATCTTACTATTTTCATACCTTTTATCGCTTAATCCACTAAGGAGTGGGGGACCCATTTTTGTGTGCACTTGCACTTGGGGTGAATCCTTCTAAAAGAAGGTAGGGCTACTCTAAAGGCCCGAACCCGACAGCTAACCTCATCAGCGTTTGGAGAGAAGGTTTGCTTTTATTTGTCCTGGAAAGAACACTAAGCAGAACCTTAGTGTTCTTTTTTGTGTTTTTTTTCTGAGATAGGGAATGATGAAAGTAAACTAATATAGGTAAATGGCAAAGGTTCCAGGAGGAGTTTAGATGAGTTATTCATCCCTAAAACGTTTATTAATTGGGAGGCCACTTAAATCAAAGGAGCTAGGTGAACAAAAGTTAAATAAGATCAAGGCCTTAGCTATTCTTTCATCCGATGCACTTTCATCCGTGGCATATGGCCCAGAGCAGGTCTTAATCGTACTTGCTACTATTGGAATGATTGCGTTTTGGTATTCGATACCTATCGGTATTGGTGTACTTATTCTTTTAACGGCACTTATTCTTTCTTACCGACAAATTATTTATGCCTATCCAGAAGGTGGTGGCGCTTATGTTGTATCTAAACATAACCTTGGCGAGAATGCAGGGCTTATTGCTGGAGGATCTTTATTAGTAGACTATATTTTAACGGTATCTGTAAGTATTTCATCTGGAACTGATGCGTTAACGTCTGCTTTTCCTGTTCTTCATGACTATAGGGTCATCATCGCTTGCTTATTGGTTATTTTTATTATGGTTTTGAATCTAAGAGGGGTAACAGAATCTGCTTCAGCATTAGCGTATCCTGTTTATTTATTTGTTCTTGCATTAGTTCTATTAATAGGGATAGGAATGTGGAAAGTAGCGACTGGTCAGATCTCTCCTGACGTTCATCCAGCTATTGGAACGGCAGTTCCTGGAATTAGCTTATTTTTACTACTACGTGCTTTTTCATCAGGATGTTCAGCCCTTACAGGCGTAGAAGCTATTTCAAATGCTGTAACAAACTTTAGACAGCCAGCTGCAAGAAATGCAGTTCGTACGCTTGTTGCAATGGGCGTTATTTTAGCTATTTTATTTTCAGGTGTCATGTTCTTGGCTTATTGGTTTGGAATTGTACCTAAAGCAGAGGAGACGGTTGTGTCGCAGCTTGCTTCCCAAGTGTTTGGACGAAATAGTTTCTATTATTTTGTTCAGGGTACGACGGCTTTAATTTTAGTATTGGCTGCCAATACAGGCTTTTCCGCCTTTCCTTTACTGGCTGTTAATTTAGCTGTCGATAAGTATATTCCTCGTATGTTTACGATACGTGGTGATCGTTTGGGCTATTCAAATGGGATTGTGACACTTGGAATTGCCTCTATCTTGCTTATCATAGCGTTTCAAGGCGATACAGAACGGTTAATTCCTCTTTACGCAGTTGGAGTATTTATTCCATTTACGCTATCTCAAACGGGTATGATTGTTAAATGGTTTAGGGAAAAGCCAGCTGGCTGGCAGGGGAAATTAGTGACCAATTTTATAGGAGCTTTTATTAGCTTTACAGTACTGATTATTTTCTTTACAACAAAATTCTCGCAAGTATGGGCTGTTTTAATCTTCTTGCCTCTCATTGTCTATCTGTTCCACCGTATTAAGAACCATTATGTAGAGGTAGGAAAGCAACTTCGCATCAAGCCAGGAGATAAAGAAGCATTAGCACTAGAAGGAAATGTAGTCATTATACCAGTTGCGGGCTTAACAAGGGCTGTCGAGAATTCAATTAACTATGCAAAAATTATTGGAGACACAGTTATTGCGGTCCATGTGGCATTTGACCGTGAAAGTGAAAAGAGAATGGAAGAGATATGGAACGAACGATATCCTGATATACGCTTAGTTACCTTCTACTCACAATATCGAAGCTTAGTTGGACCTCTTTTACGCTTTATTGATCGTGTAGAAGAACGAGCTGGCGATAGCCATATGGCTGTCACAGTGTTAATTCCGCAATTTATCACAAGAAAAAGCTGGCATAATGCATTGCATAACCAGTCAAGTTTATTACTAAGGGCACACCTTCTTTATCGAAAAAATGTCATTGTGACAACATTGCCTTATAAATTTAAGAAATAAAAAAGTAACCCCCTTTTCGTATGTATGAAAAGGGGGTTTAATTCGATCATTCACTTTGTGTTAAGAAAAACAGATGACATTTGACATTTAAAATAACCGACATTACATCAGCTTAATTAAGCATTTCTTTACTGAATAATTTATCGTGCATAAGATTACTGATTGGCAAGCTTCTGTAAATAATTTGATCAGCACCAGCATGCTTTGCATTGACCCTGTGTTTAGATGTTAGAATTTCAACAATACTGTAAATAGAAGGCTTTATTCCCTTACAAGCAATAAGAGATAAAATTGAATTTATATCAGCATGTTCCTCTGTCTTGTCTGGATCGGCTGTTATAAGTACTTTTTCGGCATATTGAATATTCGCTTTTACTAATGTTTCGGGATCTTGGGGATCTCCCTTAATAAAATAAATATGGTCAGGCAACAAGTGATTTTCTTCCAGTGTGCTATCAATCAAAACAACCTTAGTTAGAGATAAAGATTCGCCAAAACAAAAAAGAAGATTCTTGACTCGTTCATTCCAACCAATAATCACAAAATGGTTATTCCCTATATACATAAACATATGCTCCTTTAAAACCATAAGGCAGGTAAAGTAAAAAAACCACCTATAGAACTTAGTTTAACAAACAATTAGTTATACTCCCTTAATACTGCAGAAAGAACCCACTCTACAGTACACTAATTAGAAATTCTTATCATTATTATCTCCCATTTTATAGAAAGCAAACTAGATAACCTAGTTGCTGAAGTTATACTTCCATCTCTTATTTCAATAATTTATCATCTATTTTTTCTATATAGAAATCTTCCTTGAGATGAGTGAATAAATAGGTAAAAAAGAACGCTCAGCATACAGGAACGTCCCTTTTATCATTATTGGTTCTCTTTCACTCCTGAAAGGTACGACTTGTTTCGTAAGCCAGAACGACGGACATAGGCTTCCACTGTAACATCTACATTCAATTTTGGAAAATACACATCACTCCATCTAGGTTTTATTTTTTTCCATTCGTTTGGTCTAGAACGGTGGATGACTTCGCCGAATCCAAAAATATCTGCTTTCTCTTTCTGCGCATGTTTAATAGCTTTCTCTAGCTCTTTTTTTATTTCTTTCCTCAAGGATAGTTCGATCTTTCTGATGACCTTTGGATTGGTAATATCTACAGGTACCTCCATTTCACCAATGTCTCCTTCGACGCGAGTATGAATTGAAATCCGAGGTTGACCATTCTTCACTTGAGCAGACATACTTGTTTTTTGACGCACAGTTTGGTAAGCAATGGCTTCTTTTTTACCAGCCCAGTCAATATTAATATCTGTCCCTTGTATTTCATCCAGAATCCAAACCGTTCCTCTTGCTGTGCCTCCGTAAAGCCAATCTATTAATTTTCCTTTTCTTAAAACGGCAAGTCCGGAAGCACCAATTGTTGATTCGGGCGCACTTTCTTGAAGGTTCTCTAGCTTTTGTGCTTTCTGATGATTGCCTACAAGACGAAATCCTGCTACTATGGTTTCCTCTCCAGGCGATTGTAATCCTTTCATCACTTCTTGAAGTGTTAACTTTACGGTCTCTCCCCATTTTCTTTGAGTGAATTCTAGGGTTTTCAGCACTTTATTTGCTGGAATCTTGTCAACGGGCGTTAATGTTTTAACGAGATCTGCGGCAGTAGAATGATTGGCAATCACTATGGTTGAAGTATTCCGAAACTCAGGGTCACGGTCAAAAGCATCTATTAACGGGATGATTCCATCTTCTCTTGCTAACTTTTCACCAATCACCACCAAGTTTGCATGGGCATAATACAATCTTCGAGAAATTGTGCCTGAAGCCCGTCTACTTGCTTCGACTAAATTGTCGCCAGAAGCTGAATAGATGGTAATAGGTGGACTTAGAGAACCACCTCCTCCACCTTGTATGCCTCCAGCCACGTTTCCTGGATTAATAATCTGGAACGTTAAGTGATATCCATCTTTCGTTTTATCAATACCTACTGCTGATACAATGGCCAGGTCAGTTAACTCTTTTTTACTCCAACAACTGGAGAGCAAGACCACCATCGTCATCAGCAGTAAAAGAAAAGCCCCTTTACGTTTCATTATTGTCACCTTCTTCGCAGTCTTTGTTTGAACGCATAAAAAATGAATCCTTTAACACCGGAACTTTTCCGCACTTTCACTTGACGAACGGCGAAGTCTGAACTGTTTAATGATATTAAGATTCGTTCATGATGAATCCTGTATACTTTCTACTGTATAATCCGTACATTAATTTGTATTATCATGGTGACAATTCTTTATTATGTTTTGGTTTTCAAAGGATAAAGACATAGTTTCAGCACTTTCTTATTTTTGGATATTTTAACCATATATCTAATTTTTATGTAAAAGTGAACAAAAGTGTTTCTACGCCATACTAGAAGAAAGAAAAGAAGAGGATGGTTGGGATAACATAGTATAAAATAGATAAAAAAGCCCATCGACCTAGGGGTCAGTCCCCTAAGTGGATGGGCTTTATCTTTCCTATATGAATAGTTAAACTAACTAACGCGTTTTTTAATTTTTGGTTCAGGCTTTATTAGTAGCGAGGATAAAAATTTATAAATAATTGCGAATACCAAGGGTTGTTACGCTCCTTCAGTCTATATTTAATAAAAAACTTATTAAATGTTTTTCCTTTTTTTATTCGAAATGCTTTTGAACTTAAATGTAATTAGTTATAGATTAGAAATGTGTCGTTCAAAATTAGGTATACTTTTCCTTATTCGTAAAAGTATACAAATACGAACGTTTTTTTGCGAACTATCTGTTTGTGTACTTTTTTTATGAAGTTTAAAGGTAATTAATAGATATGGAAATTATGCTCGTTCATAATAGAAAAAAAGCGCAAACGAGTTGTTACTGAACGGGTTTGCGCTTTTTTCACTTCCGCAAACGAGTTTTATGTTAACACGAAATCTCTTCAGAACAAGGTCTGGGAGGATTTCTATAGAATTCTAAATAGATAGATTGACTACCGATACCTTATGTTATGTCAATAATGAATAGTGAAACAGGAGGAGTCCGAAATGAAACATCGAACATTATCACTATATGATTATCACGTATGGGTAAATTCAAAAAAAACAGGAAGTGCTATATATGGAAAACAGTATACGTTATATAAGTGATCACCCTGAAAATTTTAAGCAATTACTGATCTTATACGAATCTTTA
>NZ_JBHZOX010000027.1:0-9511 GCF_042787905.1 Priestia sp. YIM B13551 | reverse complement strand
AGGCTTTAGAGACCACAAGTTATTACCGGAAATTTATATGGGAAGTACTTAAAGAAGAAATAAAAAAATACAACATGTCAATAGACATGGTATTTGAATTAAGCTCAATTATTGACCCTTTATTAGATAAAGCTGTTTATGCTTTTAGTTTGACTTATGTTAAATTCCATCATGAAACATTAAAAAAAGCAAAGAGTGCCTTCCTTGAATTATCCGTACCTATGGTCCCTATCACAAAAGGAATTGCCATACTCCCTCTAATTGGAGAGGTAGATACGGAAAGAGCTACTCTCTTACTAGACGAAACGTTGAAGAAAGCAAATGAATTGAAATTATCTCATCTTCTATTTGATCTCTCTGGTGTTATGATTGTGGACACTATGGTTGCCCATCAAATTTTTAAAATCATTGAGGCATTAGATTTACTTGGGGTAAAAACAATGTTAATTGGTATCCGCCCTGAAGTTGCTCAGACCATGATACAACTTGGAATTGATTTTAGTAAAATAACTGTAAAATCAAACCTCGAACAAGCACTTCTTAGTTTAAATTTAACCATAGATACTTTAGAATAAATATTCTCACCTAATAGTGTATGAATTGAATTCTATTTATCTTCAAAAAACTACTTAACATAAGACTATTTCTAGGCACAAAAAGCCTTATATCTTACTATAAGGCTTTTCTGAATACTGATTTATTTTTTCAAAAACAATTCTAATTTCATAAATTCATTTTCATTTCTGTGTGTAGAGTAAACTTCCCTATTCCTCCTACATCTGGTGGAGTTCTAGATATTCTTTTAATGTTTGCTGTAACGTCCCTTTTGTTTCTGCCCTTTCTTCAAAGGAGATTCCTGAGTGAATCATTGTCCGCACCAGGTCCGCACGTAAACCTGTAAGAATAGCCTTACATCCCATCATTGAAATTCCAGTTAATATCTTTTGAAAATGATCAATGACATGCATCTCCATGTTAGCAATTCCAGAAAGATCTATAATTAATGTTTGAATCTTTAAATCTGATATGCCTGTTAGTACTTTCTCCTCAATCGTTTGGATACGATATGTATCCACCATTCCTGTCAACGGTAATACAGCTACAGATTGGCTAAGAGGTATAATAGGCACCGATAGATGTTCCACTAAGTCCCTCTGGGAGGCAATTAATTCATCTTTATATTTGGAATAACTAATTAGAAAAGTGTTAAGAAATTGATCAATCTTATCATTAATACGCTTCTCTAAGGCATAAAATTCTTCACGGCTATTAAAATGGTTATTTATTCGATCATATTGATAGATAAAATGCCACAATGTTCGCCTAATGGCCTGTACCCATTCTAGTTTGAAGGCAAGAGTTAAGGCGTGCTTCGCCCAGGCTACGCCTTCTTGCTGAGCGAAAGTAATGAGTTGTTCCTCTTTTTGCTCCACGACATATAGAGATAACTTTTGAGCATTTTTTAAAAGATCAATATTTCCAGTTTCTAAAATGTCATTAATCTTAGAGGCAACGTTAACCGCCTCTGATAAAAGTTTATCCTGAAAATTCTGTTTGTTGTCTCTAATAAAATCAGTCATTTTCTCTCTCTGATTATAAATAATATCCATTTTAAATCCCCCTTATTTTTTTGATTATAGTTAGCTTTAAATAATCAATATCCCAAAGTGAAATGTCATTTTTTCATTGTCTATAAAGAAAAGTCTTCCTTGTACTATCCCCAATAGATATGGCTTTAGATAAGAAATGCTAATACTTTTATAACCAATTGGTAAATCTTGAACATGCCCATGGTAGTGACACTTCTTTCACCATGATAAAGGGTCAATGGAGGTTATTTTCACTGGCTGATATCCATTCAGATAGTTCATCAAAAATGTTCTGCACTTGTTCTTTATTTAACGTGTTAACATTCTCCCATGCATTAGAAATATAAACCTCTAGATGATCAGGATAGGAAATGGATTCAGTAATAAGGGATTTATAAAATAAAGGATTACCGCCTTTATCTACTTCACCCTTACATCTATAGTTTTCAAACGTCCACCCCCCTTCTGTTTTTTTAAAATGATAAAGGTCCTTAAGTCCCCACCGAGGGCTGTAAATTCGCATTTTGAATCTAGATGCACTACTCAATTTCAGATACCTCCTACCTCCTTAAAAATATCATTTTTAAATGAGACTCTTTTTATTTTTACCCTCAAAACATGTATTTTACATCCATCTTTTTTACCATATATATTGAAAATTGCTAACTATGTTGCATCCGTCATATAGCACCTATCCTCAATATAACATTACATTTTTTTGTTTTTTTACAAATTTATTTCATTTTTGAAATCTTTATTTCAATTATTGGAGGTAATAACTTATAAATATACCCTATGTTAAAATGGATTAAACTTTAATTAGTAAAATTTTTTAAAATAGTGAGAAAGGGTTTTGGTGATAGATGACAATAATTAAAATCAAAGAAATGTTAGAAACTTTATTACGGTATGAAGATAGTGAAATCACTCATGCCTTTTGTAGTGGAAATAATACCTTTTCTCTCAATTATTCTAAAGAACTACAGACTTTTCAATTGAAGAATGTTGAAACGGGCCACATTGAACATTTTCCGGATATGGAAACTACATCTTTAGCTTTGTATAGAATAATAAGTATTGTGGAAGAAGAAGTCACTGATTAATAATCTACTTTTAAAGTTAACATAAAACCTATTATCGGTAGAAAAAAAAGCCTTTACACTGAGGCTAAAGGCTTTTTCTTACTTTTCTTGTTTAAAATCCTTTTTTATAGTCCACAACATTTTTTTAAAATCCTCATAAAGAAACATCGTTAAAAAACCTAATATTGTAATACCTGCTGAAAAGGTACCTAAATCTAAAAATAATCCTACAAATACAAGAATGATACCAACTAAAAAACCAGGATCAGATAAATCATCGATGTTATTCTTTTTTTTATCTATTACTATTTTTTTTTGAAAAGAACGGTCACCTTTAATTAATTCATCTAACGTTATATTGTATAAATCACTCAACTTAATAAGGTTTTCAATATCAGGATATCCCTTATTATTCTCCCACTTATATACAGCCTGCCTAGATACGTTCATCTCTTGAGCTAATTCTTCTCTAGACATATTTTTTTGTTCTCTTAACTTTTGTAACTGTTCTCCCAATTCCATATACGCTCACTCCTTGTGTCCCACTTTATAACATTTACGATAGAACTACCACAAACGCTTGGTGACACTGTGTAAACCATTGGTTAACAGAGAATAAATTATAGAAATAACTTCCGAAATCGTACAATATACATATCAACTTTACATAATGTGAATTATAGGCACTGAAAAAGATCTTCGTTTAAAAGATTTTTTTAACTGCTCATTCAAGTGTTTCTCCTACCATATAGGTTTCGATTAGTAATATACTGTTTTTACATCTATAAAAAGAAAGGGAGAGTAGCAATGGGAAAACAAGTATATATTATCCATGGATACGGAGCTTCACCATCTAATCATTGGTTCCCGTGGTTAAAAGAAAAATTAATAGCAGATAATCATCAAGTTTCGGTTCTTCACATGCCAAATTCGTCTGACCCCAAGAAGGAAGAATGGTTGAAAACATTGGCTAATAAAATAAAGAATTTAGATAACAACGCTTATTTTGTAGCACATAGCTTGGGATCTATTACACTATTGAACTATCTAGAACAGTTAGATCCATTACCAGGATTTGGAGGGTTTATTCTTGTTTCTGGCTTTGCTGAGCGATTATCATCTTTACCTTCACTAGATCCTTTTACAGTTGAAAAAGTGGATTACCAAAAAATAATTTCTACAACTAATTCACGTGCTGTTATTGCTGCAAAGGATGACTATATTGTTCCTTTTCAATTAAGTGAAAACTTATCAAAACAATTGGATACGTCCTTTTATCCTGTTGAAAAGGGGGGACATTTTCTAGAAGATGATGGTTTCATTACTTTCCCATTGGCTTATGATATTTTAAGTAATATGATAAAAACTGTATAAATAATGAAGGTGTCACCTTTTCGTGACACCTTCAAATTAAAAAATTTTTCTAAACAATCTGGACAGATTGCTGAATAAGGTTTCCAATAATCAGATGAACACTCTATACAAAACTAGTTACCATAATGTGATTTTTCGGAAGTAATTTATGTATATGAATGTATAGCGTATAGTCCTCCTTGGAAGCCTTCGTGCTGTTATTCTGCACAAAAATGCACAATGAAAAGATATCCTATTTTTAACAAGGCATAATTATAGTTTCTCCTTTTGTTTCGACGAAAACTTTATAATAGCGTAACTGATAGTTAACACAAGAATAGCGCAAGTGTGCAAAAGTGTATTAACTGGGTTATCATGCTCCACAATAACCAGACGTATCAATGCAGTAATGCCAATATAGAGAAAGTAGCGTAGAGGAAAGTGATAATTCTCTTGAAAATATTTTACGATCATTGCAATAAATTCAAAGTACAAAAAGAAAACTAAGATACTTTCAAGAATTTTGTAATGAGTCTCAATTCCTCGATTAAAAATAGAAAAATGAATGAAATGGAAAATTTCCTTACCAAGCAAAACGGATAAAGTAACAGCTAGTAAAATCAATGCTGTATTTAAGATAAGCCGGAGAACGTGTGAAACCTTAAAGTTCGGTCTTTTGTTTTGTTGTATCATCAATATTCCTCCTACATACATAGACTCTTTACTTTATTATATCTTCCGTTTTAGATTTAGCGTTAGCCGTTACAACTTGTTTGTTGGAATGTTTATTTTGATTCATATATTGCAATACATGAAGACGATATTTGTCGTCATGTAGAGTAAATGATGAAACTAATTATTTTTATTAAATACTTTACAATTTACTTAACGTAATTCATGTTACCAGAACAAAATATAAACAGCCCTTATAGAAGGGCTGTCTAAATTGAAAATGTCTATTTAAATACTTTTACTAGAGGACTAATTCCCATTAATATTCCTCCACCAATCCCTAACAATATTGCATAAGTAAATATATTTGAAAGAGAAATCCCTAAAAGGAAAAGAGTGAACCCTATAATAAATGCTTTTCTATCTTCAAAAATTCGTTTCCCTCTATTAATGCTTATTTTATCTTGAAAGGTACGATCATTTTTAATAAGCTCATCCAGTGTAATTTCATATAGGTCACTTAATTTTATAAGGTTTTCAATATCCGGATACCCTTTATTCGTTTCTCATTTATAAATAGCCTGCCTAGATACGTTCATTCTTTGAGCTAACTCTTCTCTAGACATGTTCTTTTCTTCCCTTAAACTTTTTAACTGCTCTCCCAATTCCAATTAACTCACCTCTATGTACCACTTTATAACAAATATGTAAAAGTATCCACAAACGCTCTGTAACATGGTGTAAACCATTGGTTAACATAATGCGCGTTATCGGAATTTATTTGTATATATTAAAAGCCCTTTAAGACTTATCTTAAAGGGCTTTTACAGTATCTATGTTCTTTTTACTCATCAATGACAATAGTATCAGCGTTTTGATCCTCGAAACAAAGGTTTACAGTTCTTTGCTTAGCTCTGGTTCTATGTATAGTTCCAGCTGGAATAAGTAATGTATCATTCGATTTTAAAACAACTGTATCTTTGTCTTTAAAGTCAATTAATAATTCCCCTTCTAAAACCATAAATAGCTCATCTGAATTAGAATGGTAGTGCCATTTGTATTCACCTGAAAATACAGCGATACGAAGGCAATGGTTATTAATATTTGATACAGCAAAATTTACATGTTGATCTTTAATATCTTTTGTAATTTCCTGAAGATTAATCTTTTCTAACTCTAATTTCTCTACCATTACAATTCCCCTTTGGTCCTTATTAATTAATTTTCATCTTTTATTCCACTACATATCCCATTAACTAAAAAAATATTATCTGTAAATACAAAAATTGTAGACTTCAAACCTTTTTAGTTAATATCTTCTTTATAGATTGAATTACTCCCACATGTAAACCTTCATGATACAAAGTATGTAATAATATCTGTCCTGTATTATCAAATCCTAATAATACTGGATCAACAAGATTTTGATCTAATTCTCTTCTAAAGTCTTTCATGATACGGTAGGGCTGCTTCTCTAAATGAGCAATTAACTCACCTTTTGAAGGAACAGAATCGTTCCAGGTAGATGGATTAGAACCATACGCAAAGTACTCCTTATAAAATGGAGGAAGCCTTAAAGAATTCTTTATTCGTTCATACAGCCATATTTCTTGGTCTGTAAATATATGTCCAACATTCCAACGAATTGAGTTATTATGGCTTTCTGGAATAATATCCATAAAATCATCTGGTATCTCTTCAATTAGCTTAAGTGTTTGTTTTCGAGTAAATAACATTTGATTAAATATTATTTTATCCTTCATGTCATCCCCTCACTTCCCTTTATTAGTAAATACCTATTATTTTACTATATCTACAAATTTTATGCTGTATATTATATACATTTCTAGTTTACATAAACACTCTTTCCGGAACACACGACAAAAAGAACCCCTTGCGGCGCAAGAGGTTTAAAAAAGGTTCCTATTATAACTTATGCAGCTTTTTATAGACCCTTGATTTATCAACGTTTGGCCTCGGGCTGAGTGACAAATAAATGAATAAAAAGCGCACCTTTTTATTCATATGCTCTTATGGAAAAATATAGTCCATAAGGTAAAAATGTGTTATTATATGTCTGCACATGCATTTCATAGTAAAAAGCCACCTGTCCTGCAAATACTGGGTGGTTTTTTATTTTGTTAAAGATAATAATTACTTTAACACCTTGTAATAGATTTGAATATCTTATCCGTAAAAATATTGGTCAATGAAAGAACAGGAAGATTATCGGGTATAAAACACTGATATATTTAAATTGAACTGTACTCTAATTGTTAGAAATAATCTAACAATTAAAGTGCAGTTTTTTAATTTATTAAGGAATATCGCTCTAATCTTGTTAGTTAATATAAAGTTTCTATTACTGTATAGAGTATTTCTATAATCTATTTCGCAAAACAAAACCTATAATAAAGAACAATAGATCAAACAAATTAATCCCAAAGAGCACAATTGAATTAAACGTTTCATTTTCAAATAACTTTAAAAGTGGTGAAGAAGATGCAAAAAGTAGTAGGAATTATAGGTGGGATGGGTCCGTTAGCAACCGTAGACTTAATGAAAAAAGTGATTTCTTATACACCAGCAACAAGGGATCAAGATCATATCCATATCATTGCTGACAACTTTTCTCAAATACCTGATCGAACAACAGCAATTTTAGGGAAAGGTGTAGATCCTTGCCCATATATGATACAGTCAGCGCAACGTTTAGAGAAAGCTGGCGCAGATTTTCTAGTAATAGCATGTAATACAGCTCATTTCTTCTTTGAATCAGTAAAAAAATCTGTTCATATTCCGATCTTGCATATGCCTGTAGAAACGTCTAAATTTTTACAAGAAAATCATTTTAAAAAAGTAGGCTTGTTAGCTACGGATGGAACCATCAATACAAAATTGTATCAACATAGTTGCCAGAACTATGATATAGAGGTTATAGAGCCAGATATGGTCATGCAAAAAGAAGTAATGGATGGAATATATGCTATTAAAGGTGGAAAATCAACAAAAGGGTTTATGAGCCTTTTCACAGTAGCTAATAACTTAATAGAAGCAGGTGCGGAAGCTATTATAGCAGGTTGTACGGAAATTCCTCTTGTACTTAGGTCATCTGATGAAATGATTATTATTGATCCAACAGAAATTTTAGCTAAAACAATCATTAAAATAGCTAATGAGACAGGTAAGAGTGCTCAATTAGTATAATATTTAGAATTACTTCCTTTCTTACTTTTAAATACTGTATAGGGAAGTGTTATAGTAGATAAAAATAAAGATGAACTAAAATAAGGAGCATTTAAAGATGAATATTGAAAATATTGAGGCTTTCATCTATGTGTGTCAACTAGGTAGTTTCAATAAAGCAGCAGAGGCTCTTTATTTAACTCAACCTTCTGTAACAGCACGGATTCAGTCCCTGGAACGTGAAATTAACATAAAGCTTTTTCATCGAAATGGAAATAAAATTTCTTTGACTGAAAAAGGGGAATATTTTTTTCCACACGCACAAAAAATTCTTCAGTCTTACCAGGAAGCAAAGTACGGTTTACAACAAGTAAATATCCCTTATGAGTTGGTGATTGGAAGTGCTTTGTCAATCTCTAATAATATTCTTCCAGATATTTTGCCAGCGTTTATTTCAGAATTTAAGGACGTTCGAATAAAGATTTTAACGGGCCATTCTAAAGACATTTTACACAAGGTGATTAATAAAGAGGTGGACTTCGGTATTGTACGAACAGAAACCCATCCTCAAGTAGAATCAATTCGTCTTTATAATGACCCAATCAGTCTTTTTGTTCCTAAAAATCATATTTTTTTAAAAGAAGAGAATGTAACAGTTGAAGCTGTAAGTAAGCAACCACTTATCTTTTTTGATTATGGATCGATAGATTGGCTTGCTATTCATCGCTTATTCTTAAGTAAGGGGTTAAATCCGAATATATACCTAGAAGTTGATAATATGGAAACAGCAAAAAATCTTGTACTTCAAGGCGTAGGCATATGCTTTTTACCTGAGCATTGTGTAAAAAAGGAATTAGAAAATGAAGAGTTATTCCGAGTAGAAATGACTCCTCCTGTGAAAACAAACATTAGCATTGATTTTATTTATTTAAAAGGCAAACCTAAATCTGTTTTCATGGATTTTTTAAAAGATAAAATGTTTGAACAGCACTAAACCCATTAACACTCAATTGGTTTAGTGTTTTTTTATGTGGAAAATGATTACTTTATCTAAATACAATTAATATCTTCTATAACCTTATAGCTTTCTTCTATAACTTAACTTACTAAAAGAAATTTATAATGATTACATTGGATAATTAAATTTAAAGAAAATTATGATTATTAATTCGGAAATTATCCAATATTCATCATAATCATTATCATCACTAAAAGAAGGGGTTGACCAATAGTTATATCTATACTGGAAATTATTGTTGGTAGTTAAACAATAAACTAAGTGATAAGTTTTATGATGAAAGTCCTTGCTTCATCAAGAAAAGGAAAAATGAAAGGGGTTTCATTTATGAAAAAGTTTGGATTAGCTACACAGATATTTATTGGACTTGCTTTAGGTATTATCGTAGGTGC
The DNA here is from genome assembly GCF_042787905.1 of Priestia sp. YIM B13551. Classification (NCBI taxonomy): domain Bacteria; kingdom Bacillati; phylum Bacillota; class Bacilli; order Caryophanales; family Bacillaceae; genus Priestia; species Priestia sp. YIM B13551. The sequence goes on along the minus strand of NZ_JBHZOX010000027.1, from coordinate 219 downwards.
AGTTTTCTATGGTAATGAAACAGCAATGGCTATTCTTCAACCAATTGGTGATATCTTTCTTCATTTAATTAAAATGATTGTTATTCCAATTGTGGTAGCAGCTCTTGTGGTCTCAATAGCAGGTGTAGGTGATATAAAAAAATTAGGAAAACTAGGTGGAAAAACCATTCTTTATTTTGAAATTGTTACTACAATTGCATTAGCAGTGGGCTTATTAGC
>NZ_JBHZOX010000026.1:0-11235 GCF_042787905.1 Priestia sp. YIM B13551 | reverse complement strand
CTTCCGCACAGGTAGTTTTTTCTCTTTTTAAGCTGTATATCGTATACATGTTTAGTTAACATAATGTCTCTTTCCGGTACACATCACAAAAAAGAACCCTTGTCGCAGAACGGTTCCGCCGAGGGTTCTTTTTCCGGAGTATGCAGCTTTTTATACATCCTTGATAGACCAACGTTTTTTCAGTAAGCGATTAGTGAAAGAATGTATAAAAAGTGCACCTTTTATTCATATGCTAAACACTTCAAATAATTGATTTTTTATCTAGATATGTTATAGTGACAATCCGGCTATTTTCCAATTAACCTTTTATCTAAAACCGTACATGTAGAAAAGAAAGCACCATTGTTACAATAACAATGGTGCTTTCTTTTCATATAAAAAATTTTTAGTATTAATTTGAGGCTACCTAATCTTTTCTAATTCATTTAACATATCATCAATGAATTGGCTAATTTCCACTGTATTCTTACTTGTAAACCCCTCTTCAAATGCCGTTTCAATTAAAGATTTTCTCTCTTTTTCAATCTCGACTGTTAAAGCTTCTTTTAAGATCACTTTATGAGACTCCAATACCCCCACACCCATTTACTTTTAATGGCAAAACTAAAACAAGGTTAATCACTCTTAGAACGATTAGATTAACCTTGTTTTAGTTTTGATTTTTTACTTTTATATGAATATCTTACAATATACAAATGTCCTTGTACAACGGAACTTTATCTTTCTATTTCTTGCTCTTTCCTTCTCATTTAACCTCCTGTAGGAAAAATATAGTCTTTATGGAAAAAAGATGATAATATTGATTTGGAGCTATTTTTTCGTTACTTGTTATACGTGTGAACCCTGTAAAAAAGCTATTTCATTTCTATGCAAAGCCAATGCCCATAGAATGAGATGGCTTTTTTTGTGTATATAAAACTATTCATTTTTACTCGAAGCTTTTAAAAAATAGTTTTTATAAAAGAAGGAGAAATTTCATGCTAACTAGATACGAACTCCTATTATTCAACAGAGAACTCTTATACTTAATACAACAACACTCTACCTGTACTGATTCTAGTTTGAAGGAGACCTTATTAACTCAAATTGCCCTTATGCTTAGTGTTCTTAATCAAACGTTTTAAAGCTTTTATTGATATTATCATCTTTCAATTTCTTGATCTCGCCTTTTATTTCTTTTTTGGACTCCACCTACATGTTGAAAAAACGAGATCTGCTTCATCTTCTCGACATTCTTATCTATCCAATTCAATGCTTTTTCCTTCCAAGCTTTCAATGTCTTATTCTCTTTCTTTAATTCATTAACTTGCTGATTGGCTTTATCAAGATCCTCTTTTGGCACATAATTTTCTATATAGTCAACATTCATCTTCGTCAGGGTATCATTCGCTTTATTTGCCTGTACAAGCTCTCTTTTCGTTTTCTCATGTTTCTGATTCTCAATCGTTAAATCGTCGCTTAGAGAGCTTATATGAGCCTTATATTCGCTATCCAGTTCTCTTTTAACCTCTTCTTTCAACTTCTCTTTCTCATTCGCAGAGAAATCTCGTATCAACTTCTGCCTCATCAAATGCTTAGCCTTTTCAATTTCTCTATCCTGATGAACAAGGTGCATACTTAAATCTTCTCTTACACTCTCTAATTGCTGTGTTAACACCTTATTCTCTTTCATCATTTTCCCAACTTCTTGGCTTAATGCATTTGTACGCTTATGCTCGGCCGCCAGCTTCTCCTGCAATTCTTTTGCGAGATCAACGACACAATGAAAATCAACTTCTTCGACTTTCACTTTTGAACCAAGCATACCTTTACTTACTTCAATTTCAACAGATTTACGACAAAGCTCTTCAATACTCTGATCACTACGTATATCAACTAATCCCTCTTCCTTTAGGTTCCGTAAGTTATCCATTCTTTGAATCTCTTTTTCCTTGAAGATTAGTTGTTGGTCTAAGTTGTTTAGCTCTTTTTGTCGTTCTTCTTTCTTAAATTCATGAACACTTTTATGCTGCAGCTCGCTCGGCTCGCCACGCTCAATGTCATAACCACGTTTGTTCATGTAGTTATGAAAGTCATCCTGAATTCGACGAATCTTCGTTTTGCCATGAAAATAGTCTTTCGCGGCCAAGCGTCGATCTTCCGTAATTGGTACAAAGCCCACGTGCATATGTGGCGTTGATTCATCGTTATGTACCGTAGCATATAAAATGTTCTGCTGACCATACTTGCCAGCTATATGGTCCAGTGATGCTTCAAAATATTTACGCTGCTCGTCTCGCGACATCGCATGCATGTATTCCGGACTGGCCGACACAAAGAACTCTGCGACCAGGACCGCATCATTCCGAATTTTTCGTTTCACACGGGTGGCCGTCATCTTCTTAATTTCTTCATGGTACTTAATTTTGTCCTCATTCACAAAGTCATAGTTAAGCATCGTTTTGTTTGAATCGATATCTTTATTTTTACTGTTCTCGCCTTCTCGTTGGTTGTGTTTCTGGATACCCAATATTGCGTCTTTGTGGAACTTTTGCATGCGGATAATCCCATATTTGGCCATCCCTCAATCCCCCATTTCGACCACTGTTCTTAGGTCCAGCATACCACAACTTGAGATTTGGTGTAACGCACTACACCAATTTTTCATCTTCGATCAAATTGGGAGCGCACTCTACGAGGTGGGCGGTCGGAATTCCTCCCTGTGTTTGGCTCCGCCAAATAGAAAAAAGACATCCTTCACGGATGCCCTTTTTTTATAAGACCGTGGACGCCGTCCACCACCTGTAAGGGGAACTCTTCCCCTTAACCCCATCTAAAAAACTCCCCCAACCCCCTCACTTTTTGAGGGGGCTCCCTCGCCGGTTGGCGTCAAACAAACGGGGTTGTTTGAGTGCCAAGAGGGTCTTGGTGTAGTGACATTGTCAATTCCTTAATGCTCCCTACGGTCCGCTTACCATTGACAATGGCCAAATTTAGAATACCACTCTCTTTTACAGTTAAATCATAATTCAGTTCGATCACTTGCTTCTGGTGGCCTTTCTATCCATCCTCTTTCAATCATAATATTTCCCCAACTAGTAGTAAGTTTTAAATCTCTTAGAATCGATGCTTCACAGTGTCCTACTACATCAATTCTCATACTGACAGACATAGTAACCGAATAATATATCATAGCTAAATTAAACATAAACCCGGCATGAAATAGCATTAATTTATCTGAAAAAGGTGCGATCTTAGAATTTGTAACTTCTCTGTCTAATAACGGTGGGGTATGGAGACCTCCTTCATGTAACAGTGAAGAAAAAAGACCTATATGCTTATTAACTAAATTTAAACCATCCTCCATAAACTTACGTATTTTTTTATCTTGGCTTACCTGCTGAAATCCGAGAAGAATAGCTTTTGCTGAAATACTTTTCTTTAAATCAGTATATATATTTCCTGCCTCCATCGAATTTAAAGGTCTTTTCTTTCCCAATATATCCATTGCATATCCTAATTCTGTTATGTACTCGACACCTCGGGGCATTGAAAAATAAGGATCTCTTTCATAAAGGCCCTTAGATAAGAGAATATCAATTGATCTGTTATAAACATCCATCGCGTCCATATTACATTGATAATAAAGATCCCTAATATCTTTCCGAATAGAACTACTAAATGACATGCTATGTCCTGATAATCCATGAATCGTCATAACATGTATGTAATGTAACCAAAGTGAATCCGTGAATAAAGGTGGAGCTTCCAAATTTACATCTTTATCTGTAAAACCATTTGGTAGAGGGAAATTTTCTGCATTTAAGATTTTTTTTAACACTTTGAGATGTTTTTGAGATAGTTCTAAACAAAATCCAAAAAGAGAATGAACTTCAGGATCTTTAACAGTTGCTAATACATATTTACTGATGCAAATTGCCATCGTTTCCCTCATATATTGAACCCACAGACTTGTAATTTCTGAAGAGGTTAATCTAGTATCATTTTTCTTATTCAAATTACTTACCTCCATAGCATATAAACTATATCGTTTAGTTTGCCCTGGAAGTATTTATTTATGAAAATGAGCGTATCGGCTGCCGCTTCGCACCCAATACGCTCATTTGAAGATACCCCATAGTAGCTTGGCCGCTTTAAAAAATAAAAAGCAAGAGGATACCCTTTTGCTTTTTAAATACACATTATTCATTTACACATCGTAGGTTGGTCAATCAATAGAATAGGCTGTTCAACTTTGGCATTTGTCATTTGTTCCTGAACAAATATCCATATAGCAAGGTTGATCACGACGGCCATCAGTAGAAAACTTCTATTTTTACTAATAAAGGTTTCCTCCTTTAAGTCATAGTCACAACAAAGGCCGCCCATTATGTATCATCCTATAAGGTGGCCTTTGTTGTATGTATGCTATATGTTTACTCTAAGAATCAGGACATTATCTCTCATAATCCTTTATTTTTCACCACAGTTATCTCTGTTACAGTGGAAACTAGTCCCACAAAAGGGCGGCCATATAAAAATTCAGTGCCTGGGCAAATCGGAATGATCTGAAATCATCTCGGTTTACCCAGGCACTTTTTTAAATTCTGCTTATAATGATAAATTAGTTAAGTCTTTAATTTGGCATTCAACTAGAGTTTTAATAATGTGAGAATCAATCGTATATTACATTTTTTCCTTCTTCAGTTAACTTTTTTAAAGATGTAAGCATATGATTTATTTCTTCATCGGAATGCCTTTCCCATGAACCTAATTCAGCTACTATTTTCAAAGGAGATTTAGATCTATAAGAACGTGTTGGGTTTCCCGGAAATTTTTTGTCAGTTAAATTCGGATCATTTTCAAAATCGCCTAATGGTTCTACAATATAAATTCTCTCTTTTGAATTAGATCTTGCTAATTCGGCGCCCCATTTAGCAGCGTTTAATGTTCCAGTGAAATAGATATGGTTAGATTTTTTATCCTGATAATTGGATAAGTACAACGGTTCAAGCAGGTCTCCAATTTTCAGTTCTGCTTTAGTACCATGAAAAAACGGACCATGATCTAAGACATTTTTCTTGTCATTCATATAGCCACATCCCTTATACTTTTTGACTTGCGTATAACAGTATAAGGCCGGACATGAGTGAAAAAACAGTCTATAAATAATTTTCAAATAGGGTTATAATATAAGTAGAGATTAAGATGTTATCGGAAACAAATCATTTAAATAAAAAAAGACTGCTAAATAGCCAGCAGTCTTTTTTTATTTCCAAAATTCCCACCACTTCTTTTTCTTTTCTTCACTGGCAGCAATAAGTTTTTGAGTTTCTTGAATTCCTCTAACAGTATCTAAGAGATCGCGATCTCTGTTCTCTAATTTCTTTGAAATGTATTCATCCCTTTGTTGAATTTGTTTCAACAATTCTTGATTGAATTTCATTTGTTCTTCTTTAAAATCTTCAAATTGTTTTAGTAATTGCTCATACTGTTGTGTCCCCTGATATGTCACTAATTCCTCTGTGTCACGGTCTGACACATCGTCTTCGCCAACCGTTGATATTACTGCATTTATAGCCTGATCCAGTGACATATCAGGGTGCTTTATCAACTCTCTAATCTTACGTAAAATTATTACATCCTTATCAAAAAAACCTCTGTGGCCCAACTCATTTTTATGGATATGGTACCCTGCTTTTTCAAGCAGCTGAGAATACTTACGAACAGTAGTGTTCTGTATCGCTAAAAGGGTAGCGACTTCCCTTGCTGTATAAACCTTTTGCTGCTTCTTTGTGTCACCTGACATATCGCACAACCTCCTGCTATGTCCTATGATATGTCATTCGATATATAAAAGAAAAGTTCCTTTTAAAAGATGATTTAGACTTATATTTTAGAATCACGTGGCCGCCTTCGTTTTGGGGTGTGAGGCTGGCTTTTAAAATAGTGTAGATACATTATGAAAAAGAGTAGAATTTTGGACAGTTGCTCTGGCGGTTCGGCAGGTATAATGGCCGTCGTAAGCCGAGCATCTTTGACTTCGTTTTGGGTATGTTTCGGCTTGGCGATATAACCACTCCTGCCGAAATTTAAAATACAAGGAGAAAAGAGTGGAGATTTTTTAAGTGATTTTCTTAAAAAATACTACTCGAACCTTGTATTTTAAATAGCTATTTTAATTTTATAGTTTTAACGAAAAAAGTATAAAAAGACTCTTGCAATTCTCTCAGCGAATTGCTATTTAAATAGAGTGAGAAAGGACAAGTACAAGAATGCCTTTATATCAAGGTTTATAGAGGGTAGGGTGTACGAAAATTCGTACACCGGTGTACGAAAAAACCGACACCTAAAAAATGTAATTTCAGCAAAAAAAAAAAAAAGCAAGAGGAATTTCCCCTTACTTAAAATAAATAGATAGGTAGTTGATGTTTCTTAGAACTTCCTTCAATTTTAAAATTTTTCAAAGAACGTTTAAATATTTTTTGTGTTGCTTTATCTACACCATCTTTTGGAGAACAACACATAATGTTTGGATTTACAAACCAAGTTCTACTAGTACAGACTCTTCCATCATCGGTAGTCATACCAGATTCAGCCACAGCTAAAATTCCTTTTGCTAGGAGTCCATTCATTAAAGAAGAGATGTTACCTCTATTTTTATTAAACACCTTTGCAAGGTAACTAGGAGAAGCTGAATCAGCGTCAATTTCATCATCATCATCAGAATGCTCTACAATAATATTAGTTTTAAACTCTAGATAAGGTGTTAAATCCATTAAAAATGCCTTTTCAGCACTCGATAAATAATTGATTTTACATAAGTAATTGTAGTTATCCATAATTATTTGCACAAATCTCACCCCATCAGTTTTTTTCTTACGTTTACCGATGAAATAATTATCTCCTGTGGTATTATGTAAAACTTCAAGTAATAGTTTCTGCTGTTCAGCTGACAAACCAACCTCTACCTGTCCAATTATCTCTTCGATGTTTGAATCTCGTAGCCTAGCTTTTTTTTCTGCTTCTTCTAAGGCTTTCTTCACTTAGTATTCCTCCAATTTTTACTGGAAAGAATATAACCCTTTGTGATAGAATGTTTTTATAATGAATTCAAAAACAGAAGGTTAATTCCTTCCTTAATATTTTGTAAGAAAGAGTCCTCTGAGTCCTCGAAAACTTGAGGGCTTTTTCTTATGTCTAATTTTCTACCAAATCTTACATTTTTGCAAACCCTATTTGTAGAATAAGCAAGAAAACTCATCTAAAATGTAGGTGAGTTTTTTAGTCTAATAACCCTTTTTCTTTAAATACTTTTCTCAAAGCTTCATTCACCAATTCAGATTTATAACTCTTAGGAACTCGATCAATAATACTTAAAACGTCGTCATCAAAATAAAAACCTCTATATACTCTTTTAGAACGGTCTTTTGGTTTCTGCAATAAGATATCAATTGCATCTACTTTGCTAGCAGTCATACTAGCTTTTGAAAAGCTAGTACTAGTACTTTCACTTTCATCAACAGTACTAATGCTAGCTGCTACTTCACTTTTAGTTTGCTTTTGTTCTGCTGGCATTTTGTTAGTTTTAGAAATAAGTGTCCTAAAATCAAGGTCTAAAGGTTCTGGATCTTCCCCCACATAACGATAAATACTTTGCTTACTATCCCATTCATATCCTAATTTCTTAATCTTTAATTGAATTGTACGAGTACTTACATCATATCTATCAGCTAATTCTTTAATCGTGATTTCTTTTACACTAATTTTATTTAGCATCTCTTTTACAAGCATCATACTAGCCTCCACTTTCGTTTTAAAAGTATATAACTAGTATTCAAATACAACATGATATTTCCTGCTATAACTTCTCTTACTTGTTAACATAAAATACATTATCGGAAATAAAAAAGATGTCTCTATTTGCTAAGAGACACCTTGTTCTATTCTATAGAAAGCTAATCATTAACAATCAGTTTTTTTAGACTTATGAAAAGGAGGTGGAATTAACCAACCTTTTTCTTTATTAAGTCTTAAGAACTTTCCACCAAGAGCTACTTTTTGCATATGAATTTGTGCAAACATGGCTGCAATATCTTCACGAATAGATTGTCCGATCAATTGACTACACGCAACTAGACCAGCAGCTATATTCATTGAAATTGCTGCAGCTACTTCTGGATCTTGAACACGTGCACCCACTGGGATATCATCTAAACAAGCTTCAGGTCGTTCAGGTGGGGTTGGCGGTAAGCCTACTCCATTTTCTTTTAACAATGTTTCGATGCTTTTCATTTCTTGCTGGCACTGTTCGATTGTCTCTTGTACCAATTTATGTAGATCCTTGTCACCTACATGATTTAGAAATGTTTGATAGCCAGATACTAACCCTTTTGAGGTAGAAACATACGACCATGTTCCAAATACCTCACCATAATGCATCGGTTCATCTGTAGGATTTCCACTTAAAATACCCATTGTTATCCTCCTTACAAAATTCATGATAGTGTGCCACCTTTCTTGCTATGCACATGTTTAACGTCTCCAAATCTTGTTTTATTATTCTTCTACTGCTATCAAAAAATTAATTCATCAAAGAATATAATTTCATATTTCAAGCAAACTAACTAAGATGTTTAGAAGTGCATCGTCCACTATACCCTTGTTATTAAACCCAAAAAAACTACCCTATAGGTAGTTTTTTTAGAATTGTTGGAGAGATTATAAATTGTGGCTCTCATCACAGCTATTTATCTCTACTCATACAAAATAGATATTAACGAACTTTTTCTTCACGATCATCTCTTCTTTTAAGACCAAAAAGACCAACTAGTCCTAATAATCCAAGCAATTCCCAAGGTGAATCATTGTTATCATCCGTACCAGTTGCTGTAGTGACATTTCGAGTGTTTACGTCATTATTATAATTTAAGTCATCATTATAATTTGCTCTATCTACGTTATTATTTTCAGCATTAACAGGTATGGTGAAAGTCATCATAGCTAAAGCTAACGTACATAATAAAACAGAACATTTCTTTTTCATCATATTCCCTCCTTTCTTTATTAAATAAAGTTCCCCTATCACGAAATCCTATTCTTTAGTGACATAAAGCTTATAGACTGTATCTAAAAATTTCATGCTACAAGAGTACAGTAATGAGTAAAATTTCATATTTTAAGCAAACTACTCAAGATGCCGTGAGGCATCAGCCAACAACTACAGCTAAAAAACAGAAAAAAGCTACCTTTGTTGCGACAGGTAGTTTTTTTCTGTTTTTTAAACTATATATTATATATAAGGTCAGTTAATATAATCACCATTATCAGAACAAAACTGAACCCAATAAGCTCGGTATTGATTAGATTCTAGACCAAAAGCATAGCCAACTCCAGTATCTATATTCACTTCAATACATAATAAAATTTCCATAATCAACGACAGTAATTTTACCTTTCTTGGATAACCTTATATTACTATTACCCATATCCTTAGGCTTGATTCCGGCATCGCTAAATTTGTTTTTTAATGGGATTAATTCTTTATTACTTATTTCAACGGGAACTTCAATGTCCATTTTTTTCATTACGATCCAACCATGTCCAACTTCTTTCACTTGGCAGAGGTGTTTTCGTAAATCAGCTCGACAATGGTTATATATTTTAAATTCCGTTTCATTACATTGAATCCCCTTCTTTGTAAGGGCTACTTTTAATACATATCCATTATTAAAATCAAAGACAATACGGTGGCGACCATTACCAATCTTTGGGTATGTCAACTGTAAGATTATATCAGCTTCGTTAGCCCTTTGACTTTTACTTGTATCCTTATAATGATGCATTTTTGATAGCCATAAATTAATAGATTGTATATCCCAATTAGACAAAAAAACACTCAACCTTAACTCTTCCTCCCTCCCTTTTTTTTCCTAAAATTATAGTTTATGCAATAGAAGAATGCCTTGACAGGGCGTTTGTATAAAGAAACAGAAACTATAAGCTTGATCTTTCCTAAAGAAAAACAACCTACCACAACAAGGAGTTTTTTCTGTTTTTATGTTGTATAGAATATACAAAGTTAGTTAACATAATGGATTTTATGTATTCAAAGCATGAAAAACTACCTCTTATGACTAGTCCGACTAGAAAGAGGTAGTTTTTATTATCTTTTATTACCAGCCACCATAGCCGCCATACCAACTACATCCAACGATAATTAAAAGAATAAACAATACCACTAGTAAAGCAAAACCAGATCCAAATCCAGCACTATTAGACATATAAATCCCCCCTTTTGTTATAGTTAAGTTTTGAACAAATAAGGAATGAAATAGTTTTTGCACGGATTATATTATTTTATGTTTAAAGGTGTTAAATGGATTGTACTTACATATGTTTGTTTGAAATAAGGCTTATCCTATTTTCAATACTTTTAAGCGTTAAAAAGACACATTCTTTATATATTTAATTATGATAATGGATTTTATCGGAAAAGACCCCTGAAATAATTTATTCCAAGGGCCTTTTGACTTTATAGATAAGGAAGGCTAAAAAGATACGGATTCAGGGCTGAAGTCGGTTTAACTACACTATATGTTTTCGTTCTCGATTAGGTAACTTGCCTATTACGAATAAAATTTTATACCTTGAGCAAACTACCCAAGACGCTCTGCAACGTCAGCTAACTATTGATTACCATTCATGAAACAGAAAAAACTACCCTATCACACACCAGGGTAGTTTTTTCTGTTTTTAGGCTGTATATCGTATTCAATCTTAGTTAACATAATCAGTGTTACCGGCATTAACCTAATAAAAAATACAGAGCTAAAGCTAAATTTAGTTTAAATACCTAAAAACAGGCTCGATTTCCTAGTTATAAGTCCATATCAAATCCTTAAATGAACATATAGTGTGTTGGAGCAAATCAAAGGAGAGATTACTTTGTATAACTATTATCAACCTGAAGTAAATCCTAACGATTTACAACATTTTTACCTATATGATTCTTTTTACAGACAACAACAGCCTCAATACCATCAACAGCAATACCATCAACAGCCTTATCACCATCCTCGTCCTCCTCGTTGTCGTTGGGTTCAAGAATGCAGATGGGTTCGTCGTTGCTACCCACGAGATGGATTCTATACTGATGGTTACGACTACTAATTGAGACAAAACTACCTTCCGCACAGGTAGTTTTTTCTCTTTTTAAGCTGTATATCGTATACATGTTTAGTTAACATAATGTCT
>NZ_JBHZOX010000025.1:9962-14190 GCF_042787905.1 Priestia sp. YIM B13551 | reverse complement strand
AGCTTTATTTCTTGTTGCAGTTGCAGACTTCCTAACAAGTCTGTTTCTTTTTATTTAATAATTATAAAAATGAATAACAAATAACATCTTAAGCAAACTACTCATGACGCCGTGAGGCATCCAATATCCAACACGAATCTCTTCTCCAAGAGCAGAAAAACCAACCTTTAGGACTCAGAGGTTGGTTTTTCGGTTTTTTAAGCTGTATATCATATACAAACTTAGTTACTATAATGGATTTTCTAGGAATGAAAGAGAAGGTTAAGAACTATCAACCTAGCTCTTAACCTTCTCTAATGTTCTAGAATGATTAAAACAGATGGTAATTCTGTATTACTTAAAAATAGAATATGGAACTTTGAAGAAACTAATACCGTTAGCATAAGGTGCGTATTCATATTCACCAAATATAATTACAATGCCACCGTTCGTGTAATAAAACTGGTCTTGAGTTAAGTTCACAGATTTGAAATCTTCAACCCAGAATTGAGCGCCTTTTTTATTACGAGCAATCATTTGTTCACGGATATATTTATTTACTTTACCTAATTGCTTTTGGTTTGTAATGATATCTTTCAAACTAAGTTGTTTAGCCGTTAATAAATTATAATTGTAAGTATCAATCCAAGTCATACCATGTGCACCACCAGAGTACTGATCATTCGTAACAGAAATACTTAAAATATTATCTTGGTTGTAAGGTACAGAGTATTTCATATTTTGATAATAAGGACCTGGTGACCAACCGTTTTCGCGGTCCTTCTTTTCCTGTTCTTTTAATTCTTTATTTGCTTGCTGAGTTTCTTTAGCAATGTTTAAGAATTTTCTATTGAAACTAGCCTCAAATGGTTTATTAAAAAGACCAGATGCTTCTGGATAGCTAATATTATTTGCTAATGATTTTTTTGTAACGGTTATTCCCAACGCCTGGATTTTGTCACTAGGTGCTCTCTCATACTTAATGCTAGACGATTTTTGAGCATATAAATCTTTTGATACACCGTAAATTCCACCGTATTTTCCAGAATAAGAATAAGCGCGATATATTTGCCCTTTTGATACTTTCTTTGCTGCTACTAATTTATTATTTTTAATGTTATAAAGACTAGTATTCTTTAAAATTGTAACGCGGCCTATTTGTCCTTTGACGAGTTCTTGATTTCCCCACATTACTTTGGCTTCTGCATCTGTATGTGGAACGAGTGGCGAAAATAAAACAGCAAAAACTAAAATAGCTGCTATAACTTTTTTGAACCCTTTCATAAATGCCCCCCTGAAATGTTTTTGTAGGGTTTTAAAACTAATGTTTTTCCAAAAAACCCCAATTAAAAGTATAACACAAATCAACAGGGAATAATGATTATTTATATTGTTTTCGTAGACATAATTCATCAAATTTCTTTATGTATATTCCATTCATTTTCAGTTTACATAATGTAAATTATCGGAAATAAATAATGAGATCTTATTAGATAAGATCCCATTACGACTGAACTTAAAGACTCTTTAACATATTTTGCTTAAGTGTTTTTGCTATATTCATAAGGGTCCGAACATTTTGGGCCCATTTCTCATATTGTATTAGGTATTAATAATATATTGAGGTGAAAAAATATGGACGTAAATTATATAGATTCTTATTCTTATCCAAGACTTTTAGGCCCACAGTTCCCTGGATCGCCTGGCGGTTTCCCCGGATCACCTGGTGGACAGCAAGCTCCAACTTCCCCACCACCAGCATTTATCCCACAACAGCAAACAGCAACACCATTTGCAGTCGATCCAGGAGCCATTTCGTTGTGTTTATTCCGTAACACATATATATGGCTTAGAAATGGGTCAAGTTTTTGGTATTTCCCTATTTTTGTGGGACCCAGATCAGTTGCTGGTTTCAGATGGAACGGGCGATTCTGGACTATTTTTGGTATAGATACAAGACAAATTGTTTCATTTACATGTTTCTAAGCTTTCATAATTTATTACCCTAGAAAAAGGGAGGGATTAGCTTTGCAGCCTACAGAGAAGGTCAGGGTTAGTATGCCATTCCCATCACGATGGGGTATTCATGCTGAGATTGCAGGTAGACCTATGGTTTGGGGTGTGCTTATCATTAACTCTATTACAGGCAATAGAATAAGGGGTACAGTTAATTTTCGAGGCACTCTCATTCCCATTAATGGGTATTGGAATGAGGGAGGCAAACAAATTACCTTTGATTCACCTTATGCCACATATTCTGGTAACTTAACTATATTTGACGATTCTACTACTAGAATTCGACATCTTGTTTTAAGTGGGCAGGTTATTATGAAGCCACCCTCTTTGCTAGCAGGTAGGAATGGAACTTGGGTGGCTACCACAGATACAAGTCTCACAGGACCTGCCGTTAGCAATAGTGATTTACCTCCTGTTGGTGCCTTTTTAACATCAAATATACTTCATAGTGGACTTAGACGTTGAGAAAATCCTTTGAAAGTATACAATTTAAAAAGCAAAAAAACTAACTTTGAGTCAGATAGAAGTTAGTTTTTTTTTTGCTTTTTATGAGATAGATTAATACATCCTCTTATAAAATTATAGGAAATTCCTAATAAGTATTATAAATATTTTCGCATGTTTCAGCTTTTGGTTGATAAAAGCAGTGAAGTTTATATCGGGCAACAAGGGGTTGATTGTACCACGTTGGAGGGCACCGTTGAGGAGGTCTGAAATACCATAAGCTAAATTTTGCAGGCCAACTACGTTCTCCTCTGACAGATCGACGTGCCAAACGTTTTTCACTTTCTCTTGCTCTTTGATAGAAATAGCCTTTTTGAGTAGCTTCAAATGCATGGGGTTGATAAATCATTTGTGGAATAGTTCTCAGTCCTTTAAAATCGGAGCAATTCGCCCTGATTCGATTAACCCCTACATTTCCTATAAGAAGCATTCCCTTTTCACCCTCACCCTTCACCCTCTGCTCTGAGGAGTCTCGCTAAAAGAGCTATGTCTGAAGTTGTAGCTTTAACAACCGCCATAATTTCACCTCCAGAAATAAGATATTTCTCTATAGCTCGTATAATGTCTTTTCGTTATTTTTAAAAAAATAGGCTTTTCTCTACCATTACTTACTACCTGTTTTTTCCGAAACATGGACATTCACCTAAGACGGAAACTAGGTAAATGCATATTCTTGCTTTGATAAGAAAAAATGGAGGTTTTTGTCATGAATTCAGAAATGCATTTGTTACCTAATTTATATTTTCAAGAAAATCAGTTACCCTATGGAGATATGAGGTTTGGAAGACCAGGTTTTGGTAGTCCCTTTTTATATTAAATGAACTATATCCAAAAAGCCTTAAAATCAATGATCTTAAGGCTTTTTTTGAAGTAACTTACTAAATTTAGAAAATCAAAGCTTTGTAAATTTCAGTATATTCAGTTTCTTTACTTAAGTGACTTGTCTATAATGAATAAAACAAATGATGCAACAAACATAAAAAACATTGGCTAAGACTTAGCCAATGTTTTTTATGTTTAGATAGATACCCTGAGGAGGGCTTTTTCCAAAAAAACGGATGATTCTTCAGAATTCAGATTACATTCTATTCATCGACCTGTTTTCAGGTGAATTATCTATACGAATAACATTTAACAATTTGAGCAAACTACCCAAGATGCTGCGAAGCATCCTCTCATAGAACCCAATTGCATAACATCCAAGTAACAGAAAAAACTCCTGGCCAATGACAGGAGTTTTTTCTGTTTTTAAGCTGTATATGCTATACATCACTAGTTAACATAATGTACCTTATCGGAAAAAATAATAAATACAAACTAGTTTGTATAAGGATTAGCCCCTATTGAATGAGTTGTCTTATTCTATTTATTACATAATTTAATCACTTCTATTTTTTTATTTTAAAAATAGGCTTTTCTCTCCTATTACTTATTACTTATTTTTAAAAAAACATGGACATTCACCCAAGACGGAAACTAGGTAAATGCATATCCTTGCTCTGATAAGAAAAAAACGGAGGTTTTGATCATGAATTCAGAAATGCACTTGTTACCTAATTTATATTTTCAAGAAAATCAGTTATCCCATGAAGATATGAGGTTTATGGGAATGGGAATGGGAAGACCAGGTTTTGGTGGTCCCGGATTTGGCTTTGGAAGACCAGGTTTCGGTGGTCCCGGATTTGGCTTTGGAAGACCAGGTTTCGGTGGTCCCGGATTTGGCTTTGGA
>NZ_JBHZOX010000025.1:0-9940 GCF_042787905.1 Priestia sp. YIM B13551 | reverse complement strand
TTTGGAAGACCAGGTTTTGGTGGTCCCGGATTTGGCTTTGGAAGACCAGGTTTCGGTGGTCCCGGATTTGGCTTTGGAAGACCAGGTTTCGGTGGTCCCGGATTTGGCTTTGGAGGACCTTGGTTTGGTTTCGGACGCCCCGGATTTGGTTGGGGACCTTGGTTTGGTCCCGGATTCGGTTGGGGAGGGCCCTGGTCTTGGTAGTCCATTTTTATATTAATTGATGGTTTATTAGTTGGCTCTTTATTTTCTCCGTGTGATTTCGTATAGATACGAAAAGAGTCGTTTTATTTACATGTTTTTAAATTATCAAATTGCATTCACTAGACTGATGAAATAAAACCATCAGTTTAGTGAATGTAATTTAAATTAGTACAAGTCATACTGGTGTTACTAACAAACAACAATTATTTTATACGGTGTTGTTTGAGTAGGAATATTCTTTGTTGTAGGTCCATAAATAACTATTAAGTTTCTACCACCCTTATATAATAATTAACTATATCCAAAAATCCTTAAAATCAATGATCTTAAGGATTTTTGGAATTACTTACTAGATTTTATAAATCAAAGCTTTATAAATTCATCAATTCCAGCATATTCAGTTTCTTTACTTTAAGTAACTTGCCTATAATGAATAAAACAAATGATGCAACAAATATAAAAAACATTGACTAAGGCTTAGCCAATGTTTTTTATATTTAGATAGGCACCCTGAGGAGAGCATCTTCTCAAAAAAAAACGGAGGTTAAGGCTTACTGATTCCATCACCTAAATTATTCTTACCACACTATATATTTTCGTTCCCCATTAGGTAACTTGCCTATTTGGAATAAAATTTTATTTTCTGAGCAGACTACCCAAGACGCCGTGAGGCATCATAATGCTAATTCTCCAATTTCCTTACGAGAATAGAAAAAACTACTGATCCTTGTTCAGTAGTTTTTTTCTGTTTTTACGCTGTATAAGATATACATGTTTAGTTAACATAATGTCTCTTTCCGGAACACACCACAAAAAAGAACCCTTGCAGGACAAGGAGTTCTCGAAAAGGCTTTTTTCTTCTTTATGCAGCTTTTTATACATCGTTGATATGACGGAGTTCTCCTTACAGGTAGTTGAAGAGATGATGCATAAAAAGCGCACCTTTTATACATATGCAACAACACATTAAAAATAGCCTTTAATTACAGAACGTGATAATCTATGTATGTTTCATACTTCGGATACGTATGAACGAACCCTTACAAAAAAGCCACCTCGCTTGCCAATGCCGAGGTGGCTTTTTATTTTGTTAACGAAACTAAACACCTTCAAATTGATAAAAATCCTCTAAAAAGATACATCTCTTGATGAGTAATAAACATTAAATATTTAAATAGAGTCGGGAGAGCAATATGAAAATCTAGACCCTCACTTTTATCATAAAGGGGCTCTGAATTTGTAATTAGCGAGCAGTTATACTTAAAAATAAAGCTAATTCGCTTGTAGACACTTATAGTAACATCAAAAAAGATCAGAATCCGTTCCATAGGTCTTTTTTTAACATTTTTTCATTTAACTAGGGATAACGTCTTTATAACCGTTATATATTGCGTTACATTGTTTCTTTTTCTTCCTCTTCTTATTCTAAGTTCCCATTAGATTCCACCCTTTTGGGAACTACAGAAAATAAAAAAGCTCCTAAAAAGGAACTTTTACTTAACGTATTCTTTTTCTAATAGTTATTTATTTTTTATGATAGGATTATAGGGTTAATATAGCGAAATGGTTATAATGCGTTTTTGTAACGCTATTTATAATCCGTTATATAACTCATGTTGTAATTCCGTTATAAAGGAAGGTGAAGTTATGGAAGGGTTACAAGGAAACCTTGAAGCTCTTTATTCTCCTGGTGAGGTAGCGTCACAATTAAATATTCAAAGACAGACAGTAACTAAGTACGCTAGGATTTTCGAATCGGAGGGTTTTGTATTCCATAAAGACGAAAAAGGAAACAGGGCTTACACCGATACAAATATTTCAATGTTCAGAAGAGTTACAGATATTAAAAATAGACCTGGTATAACGCTTGAAACGGCGATAAAAGGCGTAATACCAATGTATAAGAAAGATTCTATAACTCCAGACGTTACAGAAATAGCTACTGAAAATGAGTATTATAATGACGTTACAAATGAAAAATTAGACATGCTTATGCAAGCTCTTGCCGAACAGCAAAAATTAATACTGGAGCAAAACAAAAAGATTGATTCCCTCCAGGAACAATTAAATGAGCATAGGCTTGATGTGAAAGATAGAGACATTAAACTATTAGAACATATCAGAGAACACCAGAAAGAGAGAAAGGAGGAAATGCTGCTCATTGCTCAAAATGAAGTAGCAGCTGCTAAACAAGAGGAACAAAAAAAGGGCTTCTTCGCTCGTCTATTTGGAAAATAGGACAAACAGAAAAGCCGCGTTCTTTTTATCTACCAAACAAAAAGAATTAAAAGGTTATTACTAAATAGGTTATTCAATATTTCACCCTAAAAACCCTGCAATAAACAAAGCCTAATGATTATCTAGGCTTTGTTATTTTTCAGTATAAGTTAAACTAAAGATCAACTTACTGACTATTCTGAACACTATTTTCAGAAGCATACACTTAACTTAAGTTAAGACTAGTTAAACTTAAGTTTAATCAACGTTACAAATACGTTACTAGGCAGTTATAAATTTGTATCTGTGATTCAATGAATTTGCCATCCTCAAGCTCTTTTATTAAGCCTTTGTAGATCTCTCTTTACTACTACCCAAACCGTTATATAACGGTTATAATCCTTAGGATTCTCCCTCAATATCTGCAGAAAGCCTCCTTTATAAGAATCCGTTCATACTTCCTAGTAAGAGAATACAATACTCGTCTAAACAGCTCAAATTTTCACTGACAACACCCTCTTCAATACCCTCCTCTAGTAATCTTTGATGATGTTGATACGTTTGCAAAACTCGTAAAATACCCTTGAAGATATAGGGTGTAGCTTGTTATGATACACCCCGCGCCCTCCCTGTTTGGTTTGGATATACAAGATTTCAACGATACTTCCGATTTTCTCTTCCACACAAGCGACAGAACAAGCTGTATAGACAATCCTCTGATCAATAAAACCTTTCCCAATTACTTGATAGTATACGCCTTCCCCCTGAGGGGAGACTTTTTTGCCACATGAGGGACAATCCCACACCGAGGGATAAGAAGGATGTTTCTTTTCCAACGTTTTTGCTTGAAGAATAATGTCCATTTGTGACAACTCCTTTAGCTAAATGTCACGCTAGTTTGAATCGGGCCTTTCCAGTCATTCTCAATAGCTTGTCTAATTGTCGAAATTAATTCGCTTCGGCTTGTCTCTTTATTCGCGTAGTCCATGAAAACACCTGAATCTTGAATATACTCAAAATGTTGATCGTTTCCGCCTAATGCGTAAACAATCAGTCTTTTCACTTGTTCACTTTCCTCTGTTAGAAAGCCGTCTGACTCTACATTTAATGCTTGAATAGCATCAAGGACTTTGTGGTCTTTTTCCTCTAAGCTGTCTAATAAATTTAATAGTTTTTCAACCATGGTAGACCTCCTGTTTTGTTTCTAAGATTTATTTATTTAAAGAGAGGTATAAAACCCTCTCAGCGCTTATTACTCTAAAGTAAGTTCAAAAATAAGCTGGTAATTACGGTCGGTTAAGTCGATTTCAATGATTTGAAAATCTTCTCCATACCAATCCGTTTCAGTAATAATTAATTTGGCCGTATTGAAATAAAATTCCTGCGAAAAATGAGGAAAAAACGTATTTCCTCCCTCTTTCTCTACGGCCTCATACTTTTTGACTTCTCGCAAATACAGATCTGCATAGAACGGGTGGTCTTTCCAAAAGGCTCTAGCGTTCTTTTCAACATGTGATCGGATATAGGTATGACGCTCTTTAGTGCTCATTTTTCTTATATGGCGAGGATAGTCTAAAATATGACTCTCGATAAATGACCCCTTTTCATCGTGAAAGAAATCACCATACAGCCCTTCAATCGAAAAATCATCAATATGCGCTCTAATACCAAAATCCTCTTGTTCTTCTAGTTCGCGGTTAACAAGAATAGTAACGACCTCTTCTTCATTCTCTGCTTTCGCAACGGCAAAAAGGGACTCCCCTGCATTGATAGCGAATAGTTTTGTCACATTGTGCCCCCCCCGGAGTTTACTTTGGTAGTCTTTCCCACTATGGGTGATTGTTTTACCTTCCCTTGTTATTTAAGTATTCATTATTTAGAAATATGTTTTAAATATGTTTTAAATAAACAGACTCTATTAATACTTCAGCTCTAAGGGATTTCTGCATGTTTTGATTAGGAAACAGTTCCTTTTAACTGTTCATGTTGACGTAGTAAAACTTGCTCCTCTGGGTTTAGTGCTTTTCCTATATCCTGTTTCAACTGTGCCATTTCTAACGAACTGTACGTAGAACTGTGCTCTTGTAACAAGCTTTCTTCTTCTGGCGTTAACTCTTGCCCTAAATCTTGCTTTAATTGAATCATTTCAAGCTGTTGATCCAGAGAAATAGCTTCTTCTTGTGTGCACTCGTTTTGCTCCTGTTCAGCTTTTAACCAAGCAGGAACCATTTCCTTACGGATGATATGTTTAGGTCTAGGTAAAGCTGCTTTCTCAGCTTTTGTATGTATGTCTGACTCAGATGGTTGTTTTTCTTTATTCCCTTTTAGTAGATTTGTAAATTGATTGTAGGAAATTTGATAAACAAGACGGCACATTTCATCCAGTGGTAGAGTAGTACCCTTATGATTAGCCTCATGGATATATTTATCTAAGCCTACAATGGCTGTATAAGCGACTTCATGTACTTGTTCTTTCACAATCTCAATCTCTGTATCTCGTTTTACGGCTTTTGCAGCATTCTGAACGCGACTATAGAAATCTTTTAACTGATGTCCATATTTACTTGCGTACACTTGATTCACTTTTTTAGGCACACCTTTGATATAAGCAAATGACTGTGAAGCAGATATTAAATGATTATTAATATGATTTACAGGTAAATCAAGGTTAATAAAGGCATTGGACGTTTTTTCGCTCTCTAGGCTTGCTGTATCAACGTTTCCAGCACGTTCAGGAGTTGTCACAGGAGTTGTCACAGGAGTTGTCATTTCTTCTTGTTGAAGCGTTTGGACACCTGTTGTATCATGTGCAAAAAAGATCTCATCGCAAATTCGATTAAAATTCTTATGGCTTTTAAGGACGAATACATAGCTGTCAGGATGAGCGCCTGTTGTATCTTCTTTAATGTAACGTGCCACAAGTATAAAGGGTGTATCTTTTAATGATTTCACCAAACGAGAAACCGTACTTTTAGATGCGTTAAATTTTTTCATCAGTGTTTCTGAACGGATCGCTTGAATACCCGTGGCCACTAGGTTATAGATGACGTGATCGAGCATTTCCATTCTTTTTTTAGGAAATTCTTTATGTAAGGCTAGTTGTTGTTGTTTAAAATAAGTACGGAGTGTTTCCAGAAATTCTTCTTTTTTTGTACGAAGGGTCGGTTTTTGTTGCCATAACCATTTTAATCTTCCATTGAAGGTATCTACATCTTTTAAATAGCAAGTCAATATCTTGTTCATCTGTTCATCTTCTCCTTTAAGGATTACAAAAAAAGACACTGTCTCCCTGATGAAAGGAAAACAATGTCTTGATTTAGATGAACGAAGCTCTTGAAATAGATGTCAATTTCATATAAAATAAAAACATAAGTTTTATCTTATCGATAATGAAACTATTAATAAGAGACTTCGACAAGTGTTTTCCCTACTGTGTATAGGGTGAACGGTTTAAGAGTGTTCCTGCACTACTTAAACAGTTGAAGTCTTTTTTCTATCCGCACGTTTTTGTTAGTTTTATTATAGCGTTAAGTAGTCTCATAATTCAATAAAAATTAGCAAAATATATCAAATCAAGTATATTTAGCTATGAATATTGTTATATGGCTGTAAAAATCAATTTCGCTATATATAACACTTTAAGCTAAGGAGAAGAGTTATGCATACATATACATGGAGTTTTCAGTTAAGATTCTAATAAGTCTAAACTTACTTGGCTTTTATAATGTTTTTTGTAGACTTTGGCTGATTCACTGAAATCTATAGTTGATGGAGGAGATTTCTATATCATAATTTATCCGGCACTTTCTTCAACTACCTTAAGGTTTTTTAGCTTAATTTGACAATACAGCCTCTGAATTATGAATAATAAAAGACATTATTCTTTTGTAGATGCTGCTTCTTGCATTGTTTTCTTCTTCTGAGTTACCACAACATCATGATGTAAAATCTTCTCTTTATTTTTTCCTACATACGCTTGCAACGCCTTCGCAATCTTTTCAGCTTCTTCTTCACTTTGAATCTCAAAGTATTTCTCAAAAATTGCGCCGACTTGAATGAGTCGTCGTGTTCTCTCTTTTCTTTCTTTTTCTTTTTTACGCGCTTCAACTTGCTGTTTCTTCGCTTTCATCTTTTCAATTTTCTCTTCTAACTCCTGAAGAATCTCCTCATCTGTTCGCTTCTTCGGCACCCATCCCCATCTCCTTATTTTGTTCTTTAATGTTTATATTGATTATAACAAAAATTGAGATAAATTGGTATACTTGGCATAGATTCTCTCACCAGTATATGGTATAATTCCCTTAGATCGTAGAGATAAGGGCGCACTTATACATCGTACCGATGTGCGCGGTTCCTTCGGAACGAAAAGACAAAACCAAAGACCCATTCGCCTAGATGGCGAATTTTATAAAACCTGTTTGCCTATCGGCAAAGATGAAACCACCATCTGACACCTTTGGTGTTCATGATGCTGGTTTCATCTAAAACGTTGATTAGTGCACCTTGTGCTCTCATCAACTTATTCTTAACTCACTAACCCATTCTCAAGAAAGGAGGAAAGAATTATGGCTATCTACCATCTATCGATGCAAATCATCAGTCGTTCAAAAGGACAATCAGCTGTCGCTGCAGCTGCTTATCGCAGTGGCGAAAAACTACATGATGAACGTACAGACGAGCAAAAATTTTATGCTCGTAATGTCCAACCAGAAACCATGATTCTGACTCCTACCAATGCGCCAGAATGGATGAAAGACCGAAACCGTTTATGGAATGAAGTTGAAAAAGTAGAGAAGCGCAAAGACTCACAACTAGCACGCGAATTAAATATTGCTTTGCCAATTGAACTGAATCATGACCAACAAAAAGAACTCATTCAATCCTTTGCTCAAAATGAGTTTGTTCAAAAAGGAATGGTTGCTGATATCGCTATCCATCGCGATGATACAAATAATCCTCATGCTCACATCATGTTAACCATGAGAAATCTAAGTGAAGATGGATTTGGCAAAAAGAATCGTGACTGGAATGCTGATTTTGCGAATTCGAAAGAAAACAACCGTGGGTACGTAAAAAATAGCAAAGGCTGCCTATCCATCCGTGAACAGTGGGCGAACTATGCGAATCAAGCGCTAGAACAAGCTCAAATCAATAAACGTATTACCCATCTTTCTCATGAAAAGCGTGGACTCGAAACCTTACCAATGGTTCACTTAGGCCATGTCGCACATGACATGGAGAAGAAAGGGAAGAAGACAGATCGTGGCCAGATCAATAGAGACCGCCAAGACTACAATAAGGCCGTAGTTGATTTACAAGCTTATCGTCGCCAAAAGGAAGATCATCTACAGAAAATGAAGGAAAAAGAAAAACAATTCAGCTTTTCTACGGATATCGAGAAAACCTATATTCAGAAAGCTGCGTCTCTTGTAGATCAAAAGGTTATTACCTTAGAAGATATTACAGCACGCCACGAAGAACTACGTAAAATGAGTGATCGTCATGATCCTATTGAACGACACTTTCATGTACAACAACAACAATTCCTAAACGTAAGCAATTATTATGATCGTGTGAGCGATTTAGAGCGTGAAATCGGGCAGAATGAAGAAAAAGTAGAGGAACTTAAGAAGTCCCTTAATCCATTTAAACTTAAAGAGAATAACATGATGAAACGACGTCATCTTGATAAGATATCTGACTTAGAAAGTAACAAAGAAAGCTATGAAAGCAGCATTCAAAAACATAAGGAGCCTCTTCGTTTTTCAAGTGAAGAAGAGTTCTATCAGCGTTACCAAGAGTTCTTTCAAAAGAAAGAGAATCGACTCAATCAGATTACGTATGAGAAAAAACAAATTCAAGTCGAAACTAGGGTACTATTACAAGCTGAAGAAGCCATTAAACAAGCCAAAATCCGTGAGATAAGCTCTTATTATCCGGATCTCAAAACAGCTGGTAAGTATCTCATGTACAGCAATGCATTAAGACTAGAGCAGTATCACGATACTGCTCAACAAAATCAATTTAGACTATCCAACATCAAACAAAGTCTAGATGCTAACCAAAAGAAGCTAGACGAGTTCAAAAAACATCAGAAAATGGTTCGTGTAGAGAAAGAACATATCTCAACTATGAGTAAAGAGGTAGAGAAGCTCAGCAGCGTGGAGAAAAAGCTTGATGAATTAGACAGAAGCCCAGGAGAAAAAGCCAAACGACTTGTCTCAAAAAAAGCTCGTCAAGATTATGAAGAATTGCAAAGTGAAGCTAAATATGGACGTGAAAATCTAAAAGAACTCGGCTACAAAGGACAACAAGATTTACAACAACAACAAAGCCGTATGAACACAATGGAGAAAACAGTCGTCCCATGGCTTGAAAAAGAAATTAAAACACATGAGAGTAACATAAATGCTCTAAATAACGTTTTTAATGCTATCCAGCAAGCTGTTCATAGTGAAAAATTCATGGAACAAAAACATCAATTAAGGCGAATGAGATCTACAAATATAAATAGAGCAAAGAATCAAGGACCAGATCTTAACCGTTAAATATAAAAAATTGCCTTAAGGCAATTAGAAACAACTTAAAGTTGTTTTATATCTTATATGGATAAATAAGGTCTTTAAATTTCTATCGGACTCAAGAAAAACCTACTGTTTGAGCTGCAGTAGGTTTTTTCTGTATTTGACTTTGCAAACTCAGGAGATTGAAAAAGTCAGTCTAAAAGTATCCTCAGTACAGGACTAAGGTTACTTGAATTATATCGTATGCTTTTATTTCCCTTTAGGTAACTTGCCTATTAGAATAAAATTTTATTTTTGAGCAAACTACTCAAGATGCAATAGAGCATCAGCGTAACATCTATATTTCAACGACTAGGAAAACTACTGTACAGGAGCAGTAGTTTTTTCCGTTTTTATGTTGTATAGAATATACAAGGTTAGTTAACATAATGGATTTTATAAGAAATAAATAAAAAATAGTAGAACTCTTAGAAGAAGTGAACCCCTGTCCAAACCTTTTTCATTACTTTGCATACTATAAAATTGAGCAACCTCCTTGCTCTTCAAATAGATCTCTAGTTCATATATCGCTACTAGAAAGAAGCCCATGAATTAGTTCATGGGCTTTTTGCCATCCTTAGAAAGGATGAAAATAGAGTAAGAGTTGTGGTATTTGTCGTACATAATATATGTTGCTGCCCATTACTAAGCAAATTGTCCAGATGTATAACACAAAAATAATTAGAGCAAACTACTCAAGATGCGACAAAGCGTCGACACAACATTGCAATTACTGTATAGAAAAGGCTGCCTCTTTTGACTGGGAAGAGGTAGCCTTTTCTTTTTTAAAGATATATACGGTATACAAATCTAGTCTACATAAGTAAGATCAATAAAGTATAGAATCTCCTCAATGGGGCAGACTGCTAAAGTTCGTTAGATCATATACAATACCTGTTGTATGTAAATAGCTTTATTTCTTGTTGCAGTTGCAGACTTCCTAACAAGTCTGTTTC
>NZ_JBHZOX010000024.1:0-15725 GCF_042787905.1 Priestia sp. YIM B13551 | reverse complement strand
TTGACTTGCTCAATTTAAAAAATAAAAATTAACGTTGACGTTTACTATTTCGTTCAGTTTTCAAAGAACTCTTGTCTCAAGGCGACTTTCTTATCTTACCACCTCAAGAATAACTTGTCAACAACTTTTTTCATTAAGTTATTTTCGAGTTATTTTTTTGTTGTTGTCTTAGCGACGTATATAAATATAACATCTGTTAACTTGTTGGTCAACAACTTTTTCAAAAAAAATAAAAGTTTTCTCGAAAAGATTCCAGAAAACTTTTATTTTGGATATTCCTCCAAATTATAATATGAAATTATTAATAACAAGTAAGGCAGCTATTCCTGGAATACCTAAAATAGCTGAAACAATGGCTGTGGGGAAATTAATAGGGATATGAATACCAAACTGTACGCCAAAAATGTTAATAAAGAAAAGCAGCAGAACGCCAATAATAAGCTTAATCGATAAATTTCCAATGACTCGAAGCATTTTTTCAACACCACCTGTTACTAAGAGTAGAATGATTAGTCCTATTAAAAAAGACACAACTACAATGGGATGATTTAGCATGTTGCCTCCTTCTTAAAGCAGATAAGTTATCTTATATGTATGTCCAAGCATTCAAAAAAAGCACTATTTCACGGAGGGAAATCCTTATTTTATAAAGACAACAAAACAGGATGCCTCTATGACATCCTGTTAATTGAAATATTTCGATGCTTGGCTTCTTTTAATAGAAAAAGATACTTCATTTTGGCTAATCGAATATCTACCATTACCTCTTCTGAAGGATCTACACTTCTTTCTACCATTGAAGTTTTGTGACTCCATTCCTGCTTTACTTGCATAAAAGTCTTCACAAATTCATCATCGTACTCTTTGCGTAACCAACCTTTTCTTTTAAAAAACATATGCAAGTACCTCGTTATACTTCTCTTCTACCTTCTAGGGCTTTAGATAATGTTACTTCATCTGCGTACTCAAGATCTCCTCCAACGGGTAACCCATGAGCAATTCTAGTAATTTTAATTCCTGTCGGCTTTAAGAGCCTAGAGATATACATAGCCGTAGCTTCGCCCTCTATATTCGGGTTAGTAGCTAAAATCACTTCTTGAATCTCGTGATCTTGAAGTCTTTTTAATAACTCTGGTACTTTGATATCTTCAGGCCCTATTCCTTCCATAGGTGAAATTGCGCCATGCAGGACATGATACAAGCCGTTATATTCTTTCATTTTCTCCATTGCAATGACATCCTTAGGGTCTTGCACGACACATACCACATTTCGCTCTCTGCGCTGATCTTGACAAATGTAGCAAGGATCTTGATCTGTGATATGCCCGCAAACTGAACAATAGGTTAAATTTCGCTTCGCATTGACTAATGCTTTTGCAAAATCTAATACTGTATCTTCTTTCATAGATAAAACAAAGAACGCTAAGCGAACAGCTGTTTTTGGACCAATGCCGGGTAACTTCATAAAACTATCTATAAGCTTTGATATTGGTTCTGGATAATGCACGTGGCAACCACCTTATTAAAGTCCTGGAATATTTAAACCTTTTGTAAATTGACCCATTGTGTTATTTGTTAAATCGTCCATTTGTTTTAATGCGTCATTTGTTGCTGCTAGTACTAAATCTTGTAGCATTTCAATATCTTCAGGATCTACTACATCCTCTTTAATATTTACATCAATTACTTGTTTCTGACCGTTAACCACAACTGTTACCATTCCACCGCCAGCTGTACCTTCAACAGTTTTTTCAGCTAACTCTTCCTGCGCTTTTTGCATATCTTTTTGCATTTTTTGCATTTGTTTCATCATTTTTTGCATATTGCCCATGCCTTTCATCATATGAACATTCCTCCTAAATTTACTCTTGAATTTCGATTAAGTCTTCTCCAAATAGCTTTTTCGCTTCTGCAACCACAGGGTCTTCCTCCTGTGGTTGACCTGATGACCCATCACTTTGCTGTCCTTGAAGAAACTCTTCTCTTACTTTATCCCATTCGCTTTCTGGAATTGCAACCATTTCACGCTTGCTGCCAATTAAAGTATATAAGATATTCTCTAAATTATCACGTACATTGTTGTTATTTTCAGAAGCCATTTTGCAATGAATTTCATATTTAAATTTAAGTATAAATGATTGATCTGAAGACGCAACTGGTTCACTGTTAGATAACAACGCTGCATGTGAAGCTTTATTTTGTTGTTTCAATGTGTCCAACACCTGCGCCCAAGATCGCTTAATCGTTTCTAAATTCTGCCGAGTGGCATTTTTTAGAACTTCATTTACCTTCCCAACAGGCGTTTTGTACTGACTTCTGGACTGTCTTGTCTGTTTTTTCTCTGTTTGCGCTGCCTGAGCTGTATGATCAACTTGAATACCTTTTTCTTTTAACTGCTGCAGTTCTGCTTCCATTTGATTCATTTTTTGCAAAATGTCTTGATATGGAAGAGTATCCTCTTGATTTGTAGAACTTTGAGCTAATTTTACTAAAGCTACTTCAAGTAGCACTCGAGGATGATTGCTCCATTTCATCTCTTGCTGAGTTTGGTTCAATTCAGCAATGACTTTATAAATAAAGGCACTATCCATTTTTGAACTGAGTTCTTTAAACTCTTCGTTAACCGCTGCTTTTTCAAGTAAATATGCATTTTCTTCAGAAGCTTGATAAAGCAGAACATCACGATAATAGAAGATGAGGTCCTCTACAAACCTCGCTGGATCTTTTCCGTTTTTGATCAAACTTTCAACAGAGTCTAGCGCTTCTACGATGTTTTCATTAAAGATAGCTTGGACGATCTTCACAATAAAAGCCTGTGATACTGCTCCTGTTATGGATAGAACATCCTCTAAGCTCACCTTCTCCGTACTATACGAGATGGCTTGGTCTAAAAGACTAAGTGCATCACGCATGCCGCCTTCTGAAGCTTTCGCAATTTCGTAAAGAGCATCCTCGCTTACTTCTAGCTCTTCAGAACCCAATACTTCCTTCATTCGATATACGATATCTTCTGGCGAAATGCGTTTGAAATCAAAGCGCTGACATCTAGAGATAATCGTTAATGGAATTTTATGCGGCTCTGTTGTAGCTAAAATAAAGATAACATGTGCAGGAGGTTCTTCTAACGTTTTTAATAAAGCGTTAAAAGCTCCAATTGAAAGCATATGAACTTCATCAATAATGTACACTTTGTATCGAACAGCACTAGGTGCATATTTTACTTTATCACGGATATCTCGAATTTCATCGACTCCATTATTAGAGGCTGCATCAATTTCAATTACATCCGAAATGGAACCATCAGTAATTCCCCGACAAGTTGCACATTCATTACAGGGTTCAGCAATGGGTGCTTTTTCACAGTTAACGGCTTTCGCTAAAATTTTAGCAGCTGTTGTCTTTCCTGTCCCTCGAGGTCCAGAAAATAAATACGCATGCGAAAATTTCTCTTGGACAAGGGCATTTTGAAGTGTTTTGATAATATGTTGTTGACCGACTACGTCGTTAAAGCTTTGAGGACGGTATACACGGTACAGAGCCTGATATGCCACTACATCCTCTCCTTTTAATATAATTCATTAGTTATCATTATAGCGTATTATGAGGTTTTTTTTCAAAATAGTGAGAGATAAAATAAAAAGCCTACTCCAACAGAGTAGACTAAACTTATGTATATAACTGCCGTGCACCTTCCGTCGATTAGCCACCCCAGGCGTTACTTAAGCAGTTAGCTCGGTTCAGGCGACCCCATGGCACATGAGAGGTTCTGCTTACTGCTGCTTCCTTCCGGACCTGACAGGGTTCACAGATTCCCATTGCATAGGACCCAAACGTCAACACCACTTACTTAAGGCAGGCCCTAAGATGAGCTAACCTCAAGAAGGAATTCGGCCTCGCTAGAGCGGATTGCGAGTACAGGGCACCGCTACCTCCCCGCTTAGCACGGCAAAGTTGAAACCAATAGTTTGGGCATCAAGTTGATGCATTTACAAGTATACGTCTTTTCATTCAAAAATGCAACCGCTATAGAAAACTTACTTTTTTAGCGCTATTTTCCAGCCTTTTTTCGTTGACGCAACTCACGAAAAAAGGTCGTTAAGAGGCTCCCGCATTCTTCTTCTAGCATACCTCCTACTACTTGTGCTTGATGATTAAACTTTTCAAACTCTAATAAGTTTAACAATGTTCCCGCGCAGCCACCTTTAGGATCATAAGCGCCAAACACAACTCTTTTCACTCTTGATAATACAATAGCACCTGCACACATCGGACATGGTTCTAAGGTGACATATAACGTAGCGTCTTCTAATCTCCATGTTCCTAGTTTCTTACATGCTTCATCAATTGCTAAAAGTTCCGCATGAGCAACTGATCGCTGTTCTGTTTCTCGTAAGTTATAAGCTGAAGCAACTACCTCGTCATTTTGAACAATAACTGCTCCAATGGGAACCTCTAATTTATCTTTGGCTTTTAATGCTTCATCAATTGCCAACCTCATATACTTTTCATCATTTAACACTTTTTATCCAACCTTACATATTATATTTTTTCTGAGTCAAACTATTTACTATGTACATCAGGAAAAGGAGAGACCTTATGTGAAGAACGCTAAAACTGCTTTAATTATTATTGATATGCTAAACGATTTTCAATTTAAAAACGGCAAAATACTTGCTGAAAAATCTTTAACAATTGCTCAAAACATTTCCAAATTAAAACAATATGCCTCGTCTCAACATATCCCTATCATTTATGTCAATGACCACTATAAGCTATGGCAAGCAAACTTAGAAACCATTTTAACACACTGCACAAATGAGATAAGCTCACCCATTCTACATCACATTTCACCACAAAACGCTGATTACTTTTTAATTAAACCAAAGCATTCTATCTTCTATGGGACAGCTTTAAATATTTTGCTATCACAGCTCGATGTGCATACACTTATTTTAACAGGAATTGCGGGAAATATATGCGTGCTTTTTTCAGCCAACGATGCTTATATGCGTGAGTATAACTTAATTGTGCCTGAAGATTGTATTGCTTCAAACGCAGATGAAGACAATACCTTTGCTTTGAGAATGATGCATAACGTATTAAATGCTCGTATTTGCAAACATACCGAGTTGATGAATTAAGTAAAAAGCCTTCTCATATGATGGAAGTAAGTCATATGAAATGGAGGCTTTTTATTATGCAAATTTACACTGTTAAAGCAGGTGACAGTATATATAGTATTGCAAAACAGTTCCGCATTGACGCAGGGAAAATTATAAGAGCAAATGAATTACCTAATCCAAATCAACTCGTCATCGGGCAATCTATGGTTATTCCAATCAACGGTACTTACTACACAGTAAAAGCTGGGGACACTATATGGAAGGTAGGAAGAAAATTAGGCGTTAGCTATCAGGCTATTGCCAATGCGAACAATGTTTCAGTTACAGCACCCTTAACACCTGGCCGCCGCATCTTAATTCCCCCTTCCCCCAACAAAAGAAACGGTGAGTTTTTAGGGTATGTTGAAACAAGCAATCGAAAAATCACTCCTCAAACAGAGAAAATGATTAATCAAAATGCAAAATACCTTACTTATCTCGGGCCAGCGAACTTCGAAGTGCAAAAAGACGGTTCTCTAAAGGCACCTCCACTTAACAATTTAGGTTCTATTGCTAAAGAAAATGACGTCATTTTCTTAATGGTATTGGCTAATATTGAAAACGGCGCATTCAGTGACGAAGTCGGCCGAGCAATTTTAAATAATAAAGACGTTCAAGATACGCTCTTAAATAATATTGTAAAGACAGCGAAAGAACAAAATTTCAGAGACATTCACTTTGACTTCGAATTTTTGCGTCCGGCAGATAAAGAAGCCTATATTGCATTTTTACAGAAAGCAAAAAAGCGTCTTCAAGATGAGCAACTTCTTATGTCTGTCGCTTTAGCTCCGAAGACAAGTCGAGATCAAAAAGGCAAATGGTATGAAGCACATGATTATAAAGCCATTGGAGAGATTGCTAACTTCGTTGTTCCGATGACATACGAATGGGGATATAGCGGTGGGCCTCCTATGGCCGTCTCTCCTATTGGTCCCGTACGTGATGTTTTAGAATATGCAGTATCTGAAATACCTAGTTCAAAAATTATCATGGGCCAAAACCTATACGGTTACGATTGGACACTTCCTTACAAACCAGGAGGAGAATATGCCAAAGCCATTAGTCCTCAACGAGCTATTGAGTTGGCAGCTCGCTATAAAGTAGCTATTCAATACGACAATAAAGCACAAGCTCCTTTCTTCCGGTATAAAGATGAACAGCAGCGCACCCACGAAGTATGGTTTGAAGACGCTAGGTCTATTCAGGCCAAGTTTGATTTAATCAAAGAATTAAAACTTAGAGGAATGGCTTACTGGAAACTAGGCTTAGATTTCCCGCAAAACTGGCTCTTGATTGAAGACAACTTCAAAATTACAAAAAGAGTGACCCAGCCATAAATAGGGAAAGCTTACTGTTAACAGTAGGCTTTTTGTTATTCTTCTTACTGAAAGAAATTTCTTTTCCCCTTATTCTCCTTCTCTATGTTAAAATATTTTTTGTCTGTTTTTTTTGAACGAGTGGTCATGAAGGAGGCAAATGAATGCAAGGCACACCTTTTATTTCAGTAGAAGGACCCATCGGTGTCGGAAAAACCTCTCTAGCTAAAGAGATTGCACAAGCATTTCAATTCGAAATTTTAAAAGAAATCGTAGATGAAAATCCATTTCTCGGGAAATTTTATGAAAATATCAACGAGTGGAGTTTTCAAACCGAAATGTTTTTTCTATGTAATCGATATAAGCAGTTGGAGGATATTCAAAAAGGGTTCTTATCTTATAAAAAACCTGTTGTAGCAGATTATCATATTATGAAAAACATGATTTTTGCTGAGCAAACGTTAAAAGATGAACAGTATAAAAAATATGTACAAATCTTCCACATCTTAACGGCTGATATGCCAGCTCCGAACATTATTATTTATTTAAATGCCAGTTTAGATACCTTGTTAAAGCGTATTAAAATGCGCGGAAGAGAAATTGAACGAAACATCGATCCTCACTACCTTGCGAGGCTAAGTGATGATTATGAAAAAGCTATGACGGCGTTTGAACAAAATAACCCTGATGTAACCATTTTACGTTATGACGGTGATGAAATAGATTTTGTACAAAATAAACAACACTTAAATAGAATCTTATCAGAGGTTCAAGAGAGTATGTTAAAAAGGAGTATGTAATGGTAAACTTACGATCGAAATACAACATTCCTAATGATGCTGTGTTGACGATAGCGGGTACAGTTGGAGTTGGGAAATCTACAATGACTCAATCATTGGCTGATGCTCTCCAATTTCGCACATCGTTTGAAAAAGTAGATTCCAACCCTTACCTGGACAAATTTTATGGGGATTTTGAACGTTGGAGCTTCCACCTACAAGTATATTTTCTAGCGGAACGCTTTAAAGAACAAAAGAAAATTTTCGAGTATGGCGGCGGCTTCATCCAAGACAGATCCATTTACGAAGATACCGGTATTTTTGCTAAGATGCATTTTGAAAAAGGAACGATGTCTAAAGTAGACTATGAAACATATACAAGCTTGTTCGATGCAATGGTTATGACTCCATATTTCCCTCATCCGGATCTGCTCATTTATTTGGAAGGCAGCTTCGAAGATATTGTAGATCGCATTCAAGAAAGAGGGCGACCAATGGAACAACAAACGCCTCTTGATTATTGGAAAGAGATGCACGCCCGATACGAAGACTGGATTAATAACTTTACGGCTTGTCCTATTCTTCGTTTAGATATTAGAGAATACGACCTTATCAAGGATCCTGATTCAATTGAATCAATTGTTGAAAAAGTGGCTCGCTTTTTACAACATAATGAAAAGCTAAAACGTCGTCATCTATAAAAAAATGCCGCTTTAATAGATAAAGCGGCATTTTTAACAAATAAAAAACCGTTACTTATAAGTAACGGTTTTCCAATCTCCAATTTATCGCGCTATGTTAATTGCATTATAAGTCAAATATGGCGGAGGAAGAGGGATTCGAACCCCCGCGGGCTTTAACACCCCTGTCGGTTTTCAAGACCGATCCCTTCAGCCGGACTTGGGTATTCCTCCGTATCGACAAGTATTAATTTATCATATACAAATAATGAAGTCAACTCTTTTATTGATTTTTTAAAAAAAGATGTTCATTAAGAATTAATTCTTAATGAACATCTTCTACTTTTATTTAGAAATAAATTCTTTATTTCCCATATATGGACGCAGCACTTCTGGAATTTGAATTGATCCATCTTCCTGCTGGTAGTTTTCTAAAATTGCAGCTACCGTACGGCCAATTGCTAAGCCAGAACCGTTTAGTGTATGAACATGCTCTGGTTTTGCTTTTGTATCACGGCGGAAGCGAATATTAGCACGGCGAGCTTGGAAGCTCTCAAAGTTTGAACAAGAAGAAATTTCACGATACGTTTCATAACTTGGAATCCAAACTTCAATATCATACTTTTTGGCTGCTGTGAAACCTAAGTCAGCTGTACACATGCTTAGAACTCGGTAAGGTAAACCTAATAGTTGAAGAACCTTTTCAGCATGGCCCGTTAATTTTTCTAATTCATCATAAGAATCTTCTGGCTTAACAAAGCGAACAAGTTCTACTTTATTAAACTGATGCTGACGAATAAGACCACGTGTATCTCTTCCTGCAGAGCCTGCTTCTGAGCGGAAGCAAGCACTATACGCTGTATAAGCAATTGGAAGCTGATCTCCGCTTAAAATTTCATCACGATGTAAATTTGTAACTGGTACTTCAGCTGTAGGAATTAAGAAATAATCTTCTTCTTTAATCTTGAATGCATCTTCTTCAAATTTAGGAAGCTGCCCTGTTCCTGTCATGCTTGTGCGATTCACCATATATGGAGGAAGGATTTCTTCATAACCATGCTCATCCATATGTAAATCCATCATAAAGTTAATAAGAGCACGTTCTAATCTTGCACCTAACCCTTTATAAAATACAAAGCGGCTTCCCGTTACTTTCGAAGCTCTTTCAAAATCTAAAATATTTAAATCTGTTCCTAAATCCCAATGCGGTTTTGGTTCAAAATCAAATTGTTTAATTTCTCCCCATTTGCGAACTTCTACGTTATCATCTTCAGTTTCACCTACAGGCGTACTTTCATGTGGAACGTTAGGAATTGAAAGCAGCAATAGTTCTAATTCTTCTTCAACGCTGCGAAGCTCTTCATCCAATTGCTTTACGCGATCTCCTACTTCACGCATTTCAACGATTAAATGATCAGCATCTTGTTTTTCACGCTTCAATTGTGCAATTTGCTGTGATACTTCATTTCGCTTGCTTTTTAACTCTTCTGTTTGAGCAATTAGCTCACGGCGTTTTGCATCTAACTCTTCAAAGCGACCTAAGTCCGTTAAGTCCTCACCACGAAACTTGAGCTTTTCTTTTACTTCATTAAAATTAGCACGTAAAAATTTTAAATCTAACATACTTAGTACCTCCTTTAGTATAAAAGGGCAAAATAAAAACTCTCATCCCCATGAAAGGGACGAGAGTTTACCCGCGTTGCCACCCTAATTGAAAGCTAAAATAAGCCTTCCTCTTAAACCAGATAACGGATGAACCGAAACTGCCTACTACTTTTTCGACAGCTTGCTCCAGGACGGATTCATAAGAATTGATTATCGATTCACACCAGCCATCGACTCTCTTGAAATCAAAAATCTTATTACTATTTCCTATCAACGCTTTATACCAATATCATTTTTATTAATCATAATGTACTACAAGTCTTTACAAGATGCAATTCATTTATACAGGTTTTTTTGAAGCTTCTTCAACCATTGCTACAAAATACTGTGCCATGCGAGCATCATCTGTCAATTCTGGATGAAACGAACATCCCAAGAATTGACCTTGTCTTGCCGCAACAATTCGGTCGTTATGCATTGCTAAAACTTCAACGTTTTCTCCTACTTCTACAATATGCGGAGCACGGATAAATACGCCTATAAAATCTTCACCGATATCTTTAATATTTAGGGCAGCTTCAAAGCTATCCCGTTGACGCCCAAACGAGTTGCGAGCTACCGTAATATCCATAACACCTAAATGGGGCTCTTCACGGTCAACGACTTGTCCTGCGAGTAAAATTAAACCCGCACACGTACCAAATACCGGTTTACCTGCT
This sequence comes from Priestia sp. YIM B13551, assembly GCF_042787905.1. Taxonomy (NCBI): domain Bacteria; kingdom Bacillati; phylum Bacillota; class Bacilli; order Caryophanales; family Bacillaceae; genus Priestia; species Priestia sp. YIM B13551. Next base: position 5,464 of record NZ_JBHZOX010000024.1, on the reverse strand, counting down.
TGTGCAAACTGGCGAAGAGGTTCCATAAAGTCATATTTGTCGATCAGACGACGCATTGCTGTGCTTTCGCCGCCCGGTAGGATTAAACCATCTATTTCGTTTAGCTGTTCAACTTTTTTTATGATAATGGCTTCAGCGCCTGCTGCTTCTAATGCTTGTGCATGCTCGCGAAAGGCACCTTGTAATCCTAACACGCCTACTTTTACCATTTTGTCAAAACTCCCTTTAAATTACCATCCACGCTCTTGCATGCGGTTTTCTGGTAATAATGATGAAATTTCAATCCCTTTCATTGCACTTCCTAACCCTTTTGACAAGTTTGCAATAAGTTCATAGTCTTGATAATGTGTTGTTGCTTCCACGATTGCACGTGCAAACTTTTCAGGGTTGTCTGATTTGAAGATTCCTGATCCAACGAACACGCCGTCTGCTCCAAGCTGCATCATTAACGCTGCATCTGCTGGTGTTGCTACACCGCCTGCTGCAAAGTTTACAACTGGTAAACGACCTTCACGTTTAATTTGCAGTAATAACTCATAAGGTGCGCCTAATAGTTTAGCTTCTGTCATTAACTCATCTTCGTCCATGCCCACAACTTTACGTACTTGAGCGTTTACTTGACGCATATGACGTACTGCTTCCACGATGTTTCCTGTCCCTGGTTCGCCCTTTGTACGAAGCATTGCAGCTCCTTCAGCAATACGACGAGATGCTTCGCCAAGATCACGGCAACCGCACACAAATGGAACCGTAAATGTATTTTTATTCAAATGAAACTCCTCATCAGCTGGAGTCAACACTTCACTTTCATCGATGTAGTCTACACCCATCGCTTCTAGCACGCGTGCTTCAACAATATGGCCAATACGAGCTTTTGCCATAACTGGAATGGACACAGCATTCATCACTTCTTCAACAATTGTTGGGTCTGCCATACGAGACACGCCGCCTGCTGCACGGATATCAGCTGGAACACGCTCTAATGCCATAACGGCAACAGCGCCTGCTGCTTCTGCAATTTTTGCTTGCTCTGCATTGATAACGTCCATGATAACGCCACCTTTTTGCATTTCCGCCATTCCTCGTTTTACACGATCAGTACCTGTAATGTTATTCATGTTTGTCTTCCTCCTGTATCAAGTGTTTCACAATAATTTTTAGTGTATATACAAAATTCAAAACTTAGTGTCTATTTTACCGCATTTTTCGGAAAATTCCTATCTAATTTATAGATTATATACAAACAAATCTAAAAATAAAAAGAAGAGATACTCTCTTGTAGTATCTCTTCTTTCTCTTGAGTTATCATTAAAACCAGTTATTCACTGTATTTGCAGCATTCATCCAAATATCGCTGAAGAAGTTGCCAATACTGCGGATAGCGAGAGAGAACCATCCAGCTTTTTCAACAGATTCGTTTGTCACAACCGGCGTCATGCTATCTGTAGTTTGACCTCCTACATAGCCTAAATCTTTAAGATTGCTGTTTGTTGCACTCACATAAGCAACTGTTTCTCCTTTTTTAATAGGAGCAACAACTTTTTGATCGTTCATAACTTTATCGTTTAACTTAAAGTTGATTTTAGTATGATCTTTTTGACCTTTTTCGGTAATAATCTTTACCGAATTCTTTGGAGAAACGGAAGCTTCTTTTGATTTTCCTTTAGCAACATCAATTGTTTCATGCCCTTTAATCTCGCCGTTAGCAGGCACTACTTCTTTTAACTGAAAATGACTAAAAGCATAATCCAATATCTTTTTCGTTTGGGAAAAACGAGCAGCTTCCGTAGACTTGCCGTTTTCCTTAGCATTCATTACAACTGTTATGTATCTTACCCCATTACGCTCTGCAGTCCCAGTGAAACATTGACCTGCAAAATCTGTATGGCCAGTTTTTAAACCGTCTACGCCGCTGTAGGCAGCTGAAAAACCTGGGAGCATCTTATTCCAATTGTTCATTTTTGTTTCGCCTTGTTGCCCTTGTCTAAACATCTTAGAAGGAGTTTTAGCTACTTCCAAAGATTCTGGATAATCATGAATTAAGTGATAAGCAAGGGTAGCAACTGCCCGAGCCGATAGAAGGTTCTCATCTTCTTCCTTCGTTCCTTTTGGATACATTCCTTTTAGCAAAGAATTAGAAAGACCTGTGGAATTGACAAATTTTGATTCACCCATATTTAATCTTTTTGCCGTTTCGTTCATTAACTTAATAAAGTTTTCTTCGGAACCGCTGACAGCTTCAGCTAAAGCAATCGCAGCTCCATTAGCTGAGTAAATAGCCATGGCATCATATAATTCTTTCACCGTGTATTTTTGGTTTTCAATTAACGGTACATTCGATAATCCATAATCCTGAGAAATTTCAGCTGCATATTTACTAACTGGCACACGTTGATCCCAAGATAATTTCTTATCTTTTATGGATTCTAATACTAGGTATTCCGTCATCATTTTTGTCATGCTTGCAATACCTAATAAAGCATCCGTATTTTTCCCGTATAATACTTTCCCCGTACTTGCCTCTACTAAGATCGCTGCATCTGCTTCAACGCCAATATCATCTGTTTTAGGAGCAGCTGATGCTTGTGTAGAGACAAAAAATACGCTGGCCATTAACATAACAGCAATGACACAAATTAATTGTTTCTGTACTGCGTTTCTCACTCTATACCCTCCAAACGTAAACTCACATAAATGTAATTTTATCATACTAAAATTTAAAAAAATAGATAAAGAAGTACTGTTACATTCGTGATCAATGACATAAAAAACACGTTTCCCTAATAGGGAAACGTGTTTTTTAAACATTCATGATTATCTCATAGAATAGTTAGGAGATTCTTTTGTGATTTGTACATCATGTGGGTGGCTTTCTCTTAAACCTGCTCCAGTCATACGAATGAATTGTGCCTGTTCACGTAACGCTTCTAAGTTAGCTGAACCACAGTAACCCATTCCTGCGCGTAAACCGCCAATCATTTGATATAAAGTATCTGCTACAGGTCCTTTGTAAGGCAAACGGCCTTCGATACCTTCTGGAACTAATTTTTTATTATCTTCTTGGAAGTATCGATCTTTACTTCCTTTTTCCATGGCTCCTACAGAGCCCATTCCACGGTACACTTTAAAGCGTCTACCTTGGTAGATTTCTGTTTCTCCAGGGCTTTCGGTCGTTCCTGCTAGAAGGCTTCCTAGCATTACTGTATGTCCACCAGCTGCAAGTGCTTTTACGATATCTCCAGAGTATTTAATACCGCCATCTGCAATGATAGCTACACCGTGCTTACGAGCTTCAGTTGCACAGTCATATACTGCTGTAATTTGTGGAACGCCTACACCGGCTACAACACGAGTTGTACAAATTGAACCAGGTCCAATTCCTACTTTTACTACGTTTGCTCCCGCTTCAATTAATGCTTTTGTACCTTCAGCAGTTGCTACGTTACCAGCAATAATATTTAACTCTGGATATGCCTCGCGAATGCTGCGTACCGTATCTAAAACGCCTTGTGAATGTCCATGCGCTGTATCAATAACGATAACATCAACGCCAGCTTGTACTAATTTTTCGATACGAACATTTGAATCAGCTGTTACGCCAACAGCTGCTCCAACTAATAATCGACCTTGTTGATCTTTAGCTGCATTTGGAAACTCAATTACTTTTTCAATGTCTTTAATTGTGATAAGACCTTTTAATACGCCATTGTCATCTACAAGAGGTAACTTTTCAATTTTGTATTGCTGTAGAATTTTCTCTGCTTCTTCTAAAGTCGTTCCTACTGGAGCAGTAACTAATTCTTCTTTTGTCATTACATCAGCAATTTGCATTGAATAATCTTGGATGAAACGCAAGTCGCGGTTTGTAAGGATTCCAACTAGTTTTTGTTCTTCTTCGTTGTTGACAATCGGCACACCTGAGATACGATATTTGCCCATTAAATGTTCAGCAGCAAATACTTGGTTTTCAGGAGTTAAAAAGAAAGGATCCGTGATAACACCACTTTCAGAACGTTTTACTTTATCAACTTGTTCTGCTTGCTGTTCAATCGACATGTTTTTGTGAATGATACCTAAACCACCTTGTCTAGCCATCGCAATAGCCATTTCAGCTTCTGTAACTGTATCCATTCCTGCACTGATGAACGGCACCTTTAATTTTAATGTTTTTGTTAGTTCAACACTCATATCAACGTCTTTAGGTAGTACCTCAGATTTTGCTGGCACCAGTAAAACGTCATCAAATGTTAAGCCTTCTTTAGAAAATTTGCTTTCCCACATTATAGAATCCTCCTTTAAACGACAGAATATTATTAGTAGATTAACAAGCAGATATGTACCTGTCAATAACTTCACTAGATATCAGATAATTCTAATAAAAAGAAAAGGTGATTTAGTTGCATAAATTTAATGATGTTTGGACGTCCTACAATTTATTTTTCTCCGTTCCTTTTGTACAAGACTTTTTAAAAAAGCGCTATCAAAAATTGAATTATAGCGATGCAGAGCAACATAGCTTTAAAAACAGTTACCCATTTATTTATTATTTGGAACACAGTAAAAATTATTATCAAGTTGCGGCACAATCTCCTGTATCAGTTCAACCAGTTTTATTATTTTATGGAATGTCACAGCTGTTAAAAGCCTGTTTGTTAACGCAAAACCCAGTATATCCAGAAAATACGGCGGTGTTAGCACATGGAGTATCAACACGAAAAAGAAAAAAACAAAGTTATGATTTTTTAGATGATGAAGTTAAGATCCAAAAAAACGGTTTGTTTTCACAAGTAGGAGAAGAATTGTTTCATGTGAAACAAATGGAAGGTAGTAAATATACAATGAATTATCTGTTGTCGTGTGTACCGGAATTAGATACATTATTTTTAAATTTGGGTACTAGGTCATTTTCCCATTTAACAACTATTGGATCGCTTCCAGCTACCTCTTTGTCTATTCCTGAACAAGTTACACGGTGTTATCATATGAATCACGAAAGGCTCTACTCTTTTTTAAAAGAGCGTTCCCGCCTATCATTGTCTCTGTCAGAAGATCAGGTATGTATTCTTGATCCTTCAAGCTGTTTATATAATTGTTCACCTTTTATGTACAATTTCCAAAATAACACGCTGCATGCACCTTTGGAAAAAGATAGCTGCTTATATTTCCCTGAGATGTTGGCACATTACTTATTACTTTATAATTTAAGTATGATTTCACGTTATGAAACAGAGTGGTGGTATGAATTATTGCATACATACTCTTCGAAAGATTACCCATTTATCTTGAGGTTCCTTGAAGTTACGGCTCAAAAGATTCCTTACTTAATTTCTTGTTACTTAAATGAACATACAAAAAAAGACTAGCTAAAATAGCTAGTCTTTTTTCAAGTGCCTGGCAACGTCCTACTCTCACAGGGACAAAGTCCCAACTACCATTGGCGCTAAAGAGCTTAACTTCCGTGTTC
>NZ_JBHZOX010000023.1:0-18818 GCF_042787905.1 Priestia sp. YIM B13551 | reverse complement strand
CCCGTGGTGTAGCGGTTAACATGCCTGCCTGTCACGCAGGAGATCGCGGGTTCGATTCCCGTCGGGACCGCCATTTTTTAGAAACGAAACAATGTGTTTCGTCTTTTTTATTGTTTGAACCATTTTTATATAAAACTTTACCGTCCTTAGGAGCAATCCTAAGGAATTTTTTATATACAAAGAAATTTCTTTATAGAATTGCGATGTTAAAGATTGTTGGATTTCTTACTGGATATGTATAGTCCACAACGTTTACAATATATATATACAGATTGAAATGAGGTTCTGAATGAATGACAGAGATTAACGAATTTACGTTTATGTCTACGTCTCCTGATGAAACTAATCAGCTGGCTGCTCGTCTAGCAACTTTATTAGAAGCTGGTGACGTGCTGCTGCTCGAAGGCGATTTGGGGGCTGGAAAGACAACATTCACAAAAAGTTTAGCTAAAGGATTAGGAATTGAACGCAATGTGAATAGCCCGACATTTACTATCATTAAAGAATACAAAAGCGGTCGCCTTCCTCTTTATCATATGGATGTGTACCGTCTAGGGGATGAATTTGAAGACCTAGGGTTCGATGAGTATTTTGAAGGAGATGGCGTGACGGTCGTGGAGTGGGCTCATCTGATTGAAGAGCAGCTTCCTAATGAATATATTCAAATCAATATTTACCATGAAAACGAAACGACTCGTAAAATCCTTGTAAAAGCGATAGGGAGTCGGTACGTTGAAATATGTAAGGAGCTTTTTAAAAGATGAAAATGTTAGCCATTGATACATCCAATTTTGTCATGGGTGTTGCTGTCGTTGAAGAAAACAAAGTAATTGGAGAAATTATTACGAATCTAAAAAAGAATCACTCCGTTCGTGTGATGAACGCTGTGGAATCTCTGTTAAAAGATTGTGATATTGCGCCAAGCGAGCTAGACCGCATTGTAGTGGCGCACGGTCCTGGGTCTTATACAGGTGTACGCATTGGCGTTACCATTGCCAAGACACTTGCTTGGACTTTAAATATTCCTTTAATAGGCGTATCTAGCCTTGAGGCACTAGCAGCAAACGGTCGCTATTTTGATGGATATATTGCTCCGTTATTTGATGCGCGCCGTCAACAGCTTTATACAGGGCTATATGAATGGAATAACGAACGAGGTCTTCTAGAAGTTGAAAGTGATCGACTTGTTATTAATAAGGACTGGGCGGAACATTTAAAGTCATACAACAAACCTATTTTATTCATAGGCAATGATCTTCCCATGCATGAAGAGGCGTTAAAAGAAGTGTTGGGTGAACAAGCTGTATTTGCCCATGTTCAGCAGTTTAATCCAAGACCAAGTGAATTGGCTTTCTTAGGAATGAAGAAAGAGCCGCAGTCTGTGCATACTTTTGTTCCGAACTACATTCGTTTAGCTGAAGCCGAAGCCAACTGGCTTGCTTCACAGCAAAAAGGATAAAAGAAGGTATAAACATGAAACTAACAATTAAGTTTCGTTTAATGGAAGTTAAAGATATTGATCAAGTAGTGAAAATCGAAGAGAAGTCTTTTACGACACCTTGGAGTTCAGAAGCGTTTCAAAATGAGTTAACCAATAATCAATTTTCAACTTACATTGTGATGGAAGAAGGAGAAAATATTATTGGGTATTGCGGAACGTGGATTGTTATTGACGAAGCACATGTAACCAACATTGCGCTATTGCCAGACTACCGAGGTAAGGGACTCGGTGAATTGCTGCTGCGCAACGTGATGGACGTTCTTCGAAAACTAGGTGCTACGTCAATGACATTAGAAGTTAGGGTATCTAATCATATTGCACAATCATTGTATCAAAAGCTAGGTTTTAAACCTGGAGGTATTCGTAAGAATTATTATTCTGATAACAATGAGGATGCATTAGTTATGTGGGTGAATTTATGAGTAAAAATCAATTAATTTTAGCATTAGAAACAAGCTGTGATGAGACAGCAGCAGCCGTGATTCGAAACGGTCATGAAATTGTAGCCAATGTGGTGGCATCACAAATAGAAAGCCATAAACGATTTGGCGGTGTCGTACCGGAGATTGCATCTCGTCATCATGTGGAACAAATTACGGTAGTAGTTGAAGAAACTTTAAATCAAGCGAACTTGACGTTTGCAGATATTGATGCAATAGCTGTAACGGAAGGACCTGGGCTTGTGGGAGCACTTCTTATTGGCGTAAATGCAGCCAAAGCGCTAGCATTTGCACATCAGAAGCCATTAATTGGTGTTCATCATATTGCAGGACATATTTATGCAAATCAGTTAATCAAAAAATTAGAATTCCCGCTTTTATCACTAGTTGTATCTGGAGGGCATACGGAGCTTGTATACATGGAAAGTCACGGTCAGTTTAAAGTGATTGGTGAAACGAGAGATGATGCAGCAGGAGAAGCCTACGATAAAGTAGCCCGCACGTTAAACCTTCCATATCCAGGCGGACCGCATATTGACCGCCTTGCACATGAAGGAGAGCCATTAATTGATTTGCCGCGTGCTTGGCTAGAAGAAGGATCCTATGATTTTAGTTTCAGTGGGTTAAAATCAGCAGTTATTAACACTGTCCACAACGCGAAGCAAAAAGGTGAAGAAATTCTTCCCCAAACGCTTGCTGCTAGCTTTCAAGCGAGTGTTATTGATGTGTTAGTAACTAAAACCGTTAAAGCTGCAAAGGAATATAACGTTAAGCAAGTGTTAGTAGCAGGAGGGGTTGCTGCTAATAAAGGACTTAGAGCAGCGCTAGAAGAGGCATTTGCACCTTTATCAAACATTGAGCTTATTATCCCGCCGCTGTCTCTATGCACGGATAATGCCGCAATGATTGGAGCAGCAGCAAGTGTACGATTTGCTCAAGGAAAACGTTCAGATATGTCATTAAACGCAAACCCCGGTTTGGACTTGGAAGAGTAAGAGACGAATGAGATTCATTTCTCATTCGTCTTTTTTGTGGATAAAAATGATTTATCAACAATATTCAATAAATTTAGAATTAACTGTGGATAATTATGTGGAAAAGTCCGTGCACTCAGTACACGGACCTGTTATCAACAAGTTTTAATTATGAAAATCAGACAGATATCCACTATTTATTCACAGAGTGGATAAAGCTTGTTCTAAAGCGCATGAACAAGTAAATAGGATGAATAAATACGAAAAAATACAGGCTATTCTTCTAGAAGAAGCTGTAATTCTTCCCACTCTTCCATTAATGTGGATAACTGTGAAGAAATTTTTTCATTTTCACCGTTTAATCTTGATACTTCTTCGTGGTTTTGATAAATTTCAGGATCACAAAGAAGTTCTTCATTCTCCGCTTGTGCGGCTTCTAATTTGTTTACTTCAGTTTCAATTTCTTCAATGCGGCGCGTTCGCTGCCTCATCAATTTCTTTTGTTCTTTATCTTGTTTATAGGACTGTTTATCTACTTTTACAGTACGTTCTTCGTTTGTTTTTATATTTTCTAATTCTTTGATTTCCTCTATTTCTGCTTTCTTTTCTACATAATAGTCATAATCTCCAAGAAATTCTTCTACCCCTTCAGGAGATAGCTCTGCTATTTTGTTTGCAATACGGTTAATAAAATAACGGTCATGTGAAACAAATAACAGAGTTCCTGGGTAATCGATTAACGCATTCTCGAGTACTTGTTTGCTATCTAAATCAAGATGGTTAGTAGGTTCATCTAAAATTAAGAAATTAGCTTTTTGAAGCATAAGCTTCGCAAGAGCCAAACGTGCTTTTTCACCACCGCTAAGCGTGGAAACGATTTTCAGTACATCATCACCTGAAAACAGAAAATTTCCAAGCGCTGTACGAATTTCTTTTTCAGGTTTGGATGGGTAGTCATCCCAAAGCTCATTTAAAACGGTCTTATTAGACGTTAAATTAGCTTGCTCTTGGTCGTAATAACCAACCATTACGTTTGAGCCAAAAGAAATGGTTCCAGTCTTGAAGCTTAGTTTATCCACAATACCTTTTAATAACGTAGATTTCCCAACTCCATTAGGGCCAACCAACGCAAGGCTTTCACCTTTTTTAATCCGAAGGTTTGCCTGCTGAACAATATATTTGTGTTCATCATATCCAATAGACACGTTTTCGAGATTTAAGACTTCATTTCCGCTTTGACGCTCAATTTCAAACGAAAAACTAGCTGATTTTTCGCCTTCGTTAGGTCGATTTATTAACTCCATTCGATCGAGCTGTTTACGTCTGCTTTGCGCACGTTTTGTAGTCGATGCGCGGGCGATGTTTCGCTGAATAAAATCATTCAGTTTTGCGACTTCATCTTGCTGCTTTTCGTACTGACGCAACTCTTTTTCATATCGCTCTGCTTTTTGTACAAGGTATTTAGAGTAGTTGCCCGTGTACTTCACCGTTGTTTTTTGTGTGACTTCATACACTTGATTTACGACTTTATCAAGGAAGTAACGATCGTGTGAAACAATTAAAATAGCTCCTTCATACCCTTGCAGAAACTGTTCCAGCCATGCTAAAGTTTCAATATCTAAGTGGTTGGTAGGCTCATCGAGAATAAGCAAGTCCGGCTTTGTTAAAAGCAGTTTTGCAAGAGCCAAGCGTGTTTTTTGTCCACCGCTCAAGGAGGAAATAGGGGTGCTATAGTCAAAGTTTGAAAAACGGAAACCGTGAAGAATAGATCGTGTATCCGCTTCATATTGATAGCCGCCTAAATCTTTGAACGTTACTTGAAGTTGATCGTACTCTTTGGTTAGTTTTTCGTATTGAACTGAATCATTAAAAATGTCTGGATCGCCCATCTTCGTTTCAAGCGTACGTAATTCTTTTTCCATCTTCTTTAACGGAGCAAAGACAGTCATCATTTCTTCCCATATGGAGAGTGTTGACTCAAGAACTGTATCTTGTCCCATATAATCAATGGAAACACCTTTAGGTTTAATAATTTCTCCGTTGTCATAAGAAAGCTGCTCAGCAATAATTTTTAATAAAGTTGATTTACCAGCACCGTTTCGTCCCACTAGGGCAATGCGGTCTTTTGATTGTACTTCTAACTTTATATTCGATAAAATGGGTTCTGCCCCATAGTATTTTGTAATACCGTTCAATTGTAGAATAATCATTTTTTCACCTCTAGTAGTATATCCATAGTGTATTTTAACATATTTTCAACTACAAGTTCTTCCTACAAGCGTTTGTAATTTGTACAGGGACAAGGACAAATGATGAAGCGAATGTTTTGATTCATGAAATAAAATGATTTTACGTGCACATTTTATACAGGATACTATGTTAAAATAAGAGATAAGTGCATCTCTGAACTTATATATGATGGATGTAGAAAATCCATCATGACTAACAAACGAATCCTTTGAAGGGCTAATTGCTTCGTTCTAGCTAACGACTTTAAGTAGTGCTGGATAGACAAAAGCCGTCGGGGTGTGAAGCGGAGTATATATAAAACAAGAGAAAAGAGAGAGAATTGGAAGCGCTACCTCAAAGCGGTTGATGCTTTGTGAAAGGTAATGCAATATGACTTGAAAATGTTAGTAATGACATACATGAACTGAGGGGGTACAACGTGAACACTGAACAATTAAAAATACCACAAGCAACGGCTAAACGATTGCCGCTTTATTATCGTTTTTTAAAAAACTTGCATGCTTCTGGTAAACAGCGTGTTTCGTCAGCAGAGTTAAGTGAGGCAGTGAAAGTTGATTCTGCTACTATTCGTCGGGACTTTTCTTACTTTGGAGCATTAGGGAAAAAGGGATACGGCTACAATGTGAATTATTTACTTACATTTTTCCGTAAAACGTTAGACCAAGATGAAGTAACGAAAGTAGCACTGATTGGCGTGGGGAATCTGGGAACGGCCTTTTTAAATTATAATTTTATTAAAAATAATAACACCAAAATTGAGTGCGCTTTTGATGTGATAGAAGATAAAGTCGGTACAAAAGTAGGTGACGTGCCGGTTTATCACCTTGACCAATTGGAAGATTATATGAGTGATGATATCTCAGTGGCGATTTTAACCGTTCCTGCCACTGTTGCTCAGCAAATTACCGATCGTTTAGTGAACTGCGGAATTAAAGGGATTCTAAACTTCACTCCTGCACGCTTAAACGTACCGGATGAGATTCGACTACATCATATTGATCTTGCTGTAGAATTACAGTCGCTTGTCTATTTTTTGAAAAATTATCCTGTTGAATAAGGTGGACTGTGTTACGATTTCCTTAAGTCTAAATTAATAAGGAGAGTGGGAATATGGGGATTGGAGCAGGCAGTTGGATTATTATTGCGATTGTAGCACTGCTTATTTTTGGACCGAAACGGTTACCGGAGCTAGGAAGGTCAGTCGGGCAAACGCTTAGAGAGTTTAAGCATGCCGCTAGCGGTGCATCAGAAGATCGTGAAAAAGATAAACAGCGTCAAGTAGATGACAAAGAGTAAAAGGGTGATCATAGTATGACTGAACAAGAAATGTCAATATATGATCATATAGGAGAGCTGCGAAAACGCATTTTAATTGTTTTATTTTTCTTTGTCATTGCCACAATTGGCGGCTTTTTTATAGCGGATAAGGTTATTGTCTATTTACAGCATGCTGATGAGGCAAAAAATTTAACGATGAATGCATTTAGGCTAACAGATCCAGTTAAGATTTATATGCAGTTTGCTGTTATTATCGGCTGTGTACTTGCAGCTCCTGTTGCACTGTATCAACTTTGGGCATTTATTAGTCCTGGTTTATATGAAAAAGAGCGTAAGGTAACGCTTGGATATATTCCTGTTTCCATTTTTCTCTTTATCGGCGGTGTCTCTTTTTCTTATTTTGTGTTGTTTCCATTTGTCGTCGATTTTATGACGCGCGTTTCTGATGAGCTGAATGTAAACCAAGTGATTGGCATTAATGAATACTTTTCTTTTTTAATGCAGCTCACACTGCCTTTTGGCCTGTTGTTTCAGCTTCCTGTCGTCGTCATGTTTTTGACGCGATTAGGAATTATAACGCCTATGTTTTTATCTCAAATTCGAAAGTATGCCTATTTCGTACTGCTAGTTATTGCCGCACTTATTACACCGCCGGAATTGCTCTCGCACATGATGGTGACAGTGCCGCTCTTAATTTTGTATGAAATCAGCATCATTATTTCCCGCATTTCGTATCGCAAAGTGTTAAAGGCAAGGGCAGAGCAAGAAAGAGAAGATGTTAGTATGTAAAAAAACCACTGAAACAGTGGTTTTTTTTATTTAGATGAATCATCTTGATTTTTATATTGCTGCTGCAACTTTTTAATTTTATAGTGCAAGATAAAAATGCGAACCGCAAATCTGAAATCGAATGCGGCTACGAGTGCAAATAAGATCGTAGGGAAGTTCCACACGGTTTCCTGAGCATTTTGAATGGCCAGGTAGGTGAATAAAATCCCCATAATAATATAAATAAACCCTCGTGTTAAAGGGATATTCTTCATAAAAACATGCCTCCAAAAATAAACTGCATTTGTTCTGCTTGCTTTTGCATTTCTATAATTTTATCTGCAAAAATAGTTTGAGATAAAATAACGATTGTATTCATCAACACGTGAGCAATAATGGGTACAATAATTAGTTTTGTTCTTGCATAAAGGAATGCAAATACAAATCCCATGGCTGTATACACGAGCAAATGTTTAAAATCCCAGTGTACGGCAGCGAAAATAAGGGAACTAATAAATGCAGAGATAAAAAAATTATATCGTTTGTGAAGAGAGCCGAAAATAATCTTTCGAAAAATAATCTCTTCTAGAATTGGTCCAATAACAGACGTAACGACAATGAGGAACGGCGTTGCTTTAACAAGATTAACAATATTTTGTGTGTTTTCAGATACTTGGGTAATGCCAAGAGCGTGCTCAATCATACCTGCTACAGCTTGACCAGCCATAGCCAAGAACACCCCAAGGACTGACCAGACAACAGTTACCGTTGTTCCCGCATGTTCTATACGCATGGACATGTCACGGCGCAGCAGCAGTAAGACAATAAGTAAACCAAGGATAAAGCTAATGATGGTCCAATAAGTCAAAAGCATGACATTCGCTGTTCGAACTGGATATTGATCAAACATTCCTGTTAATTTTAACAGCGGTATACCAACAACTCCTGAAAACTGCATAAGGATGTAGGTGAGGATAACATACCAATAACGTTTTTCCAATCTTCTATACTCCTTTAAAAGGTTTTTATGTATATATGTCGAAGAAGTACTGTGAAGTTAGTAATTTCTTCTTGCTCGTATTGTAACATACATATTATTGAACAGAGAAAAGAATGCTTTATTTCTCAAAATCGTCGAAATCTAAGACTATTATATGTAGTTGTCGTAAATTTTAAATTTTTTTTGTTTAATACTTGCAAAAAAAACCCACTTTGTTTTAATATAATAATTGTGTTAGCACTCGTTGAGGTTGAGTGCTAATAAAAATGCAAACATATTATTTGAGGAGGTTGTTTCACTTGTTAAAGCCATTAGGTGATCGCGTAGTGATTGAACTTGTAAAATCTGAGGAAAAAACAGCAAGCGGTATCGTGTTACCGGACAGTGCAAAAGAAAAACCACAAGAGGGTAAAATTGTGGCTGTTGGTACAGGCCGAGTATTAGAAAGCGGTGAGCGTGTAGCTTTAGAAGTAGCTGCAGGCGATCGTATCATCTTCTCAAAATATGCAGGTACTGAAGTGAAATATGAAGGTACTGAATACTTAATTTTACGCGAAAGCGATATTTTAGCTGTAATCGGCTAATTTTAACCACAAACTTATCATACGTAAAAAATAGATTATTAAGAACATCTTGAGGAGGTCAAAGAACATGGCAAAAGACATTAAATTTAGCGAAGAAGCACGTCGCGCAATGCTACGTGGTGTAGATACATTAGCAAATGCGGTAAAAGTAACGCTTGGACCAAAAGGTCGTAACGTTGTATTAGAAAAGAAATTCGGTTCACCGCTTATTACAAATGACGGTGTAACAATTGCAAAAGAAATCGAATTAGAAGACGCATTTGAAAATATGGGTGCTAAATTAGTAGCTGAAGTTGCTAGCAAAACAAACGACGTTGCTGGTGACGGTACAACTACTGCAACAGTTTTAGCGCAAGCAATGATCAGAGAAGGCCTTAAAAACGTAACGGCTGGTGCTAACCCAATGGGTATCCGTAAAGGTATGGAAAAAGCAGTAGCTGTAGCGGTTGAAGAACTAAAAGCAATCTCTAAACCAATTCAAGGTAAAGATTCAATTGCTCAAGTAGCGGCTATCTCAGCGGCTGACGAAGAAGTAGGTCAACTAATCGCTGAAGCAATGGAGCGCGTTGGTAACGACGGCGTTATCACACTTGAAGAGTCAAAAGGTTTCACAACTGAATTAGAAGTGGTAGAAGGTATGCAGTTTGACCGTGGATATGCATCTCCTTACATGGTAACTGATTCAGATAAAATGGAAGCTGTATTAAATGACCCGTACATCTTAATTACAGACAAAAAAATTGGTAACATTCAAGAAATCTTACCGGTATTAGAGCAAGTTGTTCAACAAGGCAAGC
Organism: Priestia sp. YIM B13551; assembly: GCF_042787905.1. Classification (NCBI taxonomy): domain Bacteria; kingdom Bacillati; phylum Bacillota; class Bacilli; order Caryophanales; family Bacillaceae; genus Priestia; species Priestia sp. YIM B13551. Next base: position 9,226 of record NZ_JBHZOX010000023.1, on the reverse strand, counting down.
CTCTATTAATCATCGCTGAAGACGTAGAAGGCGAAGCTTTAGCAACATTAGTTGTGAACAAACTTCGCGGTACATTTACAGCTGTAGCTGTTAAAGCTCCTGGTTTCGGTGATCGTCGTAAAGCAATGCTACAAGACGTTGCGATCTTAACAGGCGGAGAAGTAATCACTGAAGAGCTTGGTCTTGACCTGAAAACAGCAAGCATCGACCAATTAGGTCGCGCTTCTAAAATTGTTGTAACAAAAGAAAATACAACAGTTGTAAACGGTGCAGGAAACGCAGAAGATATCCTAGCACGCGTAAACCAAATCAAAGCTCAGCTTGAAGAAACAACTTCAGAGTTTGACCGCGAAAAATTACAAGAGCGCTTAGCAAAACTTGCTGGTGGCGTAGCTGTAATTAAAGTTGGTGCGGCAACTGAAACTGAGTTAAAAGAACGTAAATTACGTATTGAAGATGCATTAAACTCTACGCGCGCTGCGGTTGAAGAAGGTATCGTAGCTGGTGGTGGTACTGCATTAGTAAATATCTATAATAAAGTAGCAAGCATCGAAGCTGACGGTGACACTGCTACAGGTATCAACATCGTATTACGTGCGATTGAAGAGCCTGTACGTCAAATCGCTCACAACGCTGGTTTAGAAGGATCCGTAATCGTTGAGCGTCTAAAAGGCGAAGCAGTTGGAACTGGATTTAACGCTGCAACTGGCGAGTGGGTAAATATGCTAGACACTGGTATCGTTGACCCAACAAAAGTAACGCGTTCAGCTCTTCAAAATGCTTCTTCTGTAGCAGCTATGTTCTTAACAACTGAAGCAGTTGTTGCTGACAAGCCAGAAGAAAACGCAGCTCCTGCAATGCCTGACATGGGCGGCATGGGTGGAATGGGCGGCATGATGTAATCACTGCCCTCTCTGAAAAAGCGATCAAGTACTCACTTGGTCGCTTTTTTGCGTGCATTAATATTTTCAGATTTTTTTAAAATTTGTTAAGATAGTACTATGTTTAGTGAAAAACATACTAAACTCAAGGCTTAACTGAGTTTTAAGGGGGAGCTTCGTTGATTCAGCTCGATCATATTAATAGTAAATTAAATCAAGTATTAGAAAACATCGATCAAATTGTAATTGGAAAGCGTCATGTATCTACGTTGAGTTTAGTTGCTTTGCTTGCAAAGGGGCATATTTTGCTTGAAGATGTGCCGGGTGTGGGGAAAACGATGCTCGTGAAGGCACTGGCCAAATCGATTGATGCCGAGTTTAAACGAATTCAATTCACGCCTGATTTGCTGCCGTCCGATGTAACAGGTGTTTCTATCTACAGTCCGAAAGACATGGAATTTCATTTTCGTCCAGGTCCTATCATGAGCCACATTGTACTAGCTGATGAGATTAACAGGACTTCTCCTAAAACCCAATCGGCGCTTTTAGAAGCAATGGCTGAGCATCATGTAACAACCGATGGTATCACCCGGGAAATTCCAGCACCTTTTTTTGTGATGGCTACTCAAAATCCTGTTGATTTTGATGGGACCTATCATTTGCCGGAAGCGCAGCTGGATCGTTTTTTATTCAAATTAAGCATGGGGTATCCTACGCAAGAAGAGGAGCTTCAAATTTTAAATGGCGTATCCACCCAGATCAATCTTGAAGATGTCAAACCCGTCATGAGCATTCCAGAATTAGTACAGGCTCAAAAAGCTGTAAGCAGTATTTATGTAGACGATGCGATCAAGCACTATATCATTGAAATCATTCGTAAAACGCGCTCTCATCCACATGTTTCGTTAGGTATTAGTCCTCGTGGAACGGTTTCATTTATGAAGGCCGTTCAAGCATATGCTTTAGTGAAGGGAAGAGATTACTGTCTTCCTGATGATGTTCAAGAGCTTGCTTCGTATGTGTGTGCACATCGATTAACGCTAAGACCTGATACCCAGTACAGCGGCTTAACAGCGAGTGATGTGATGAAGCAAATTATGGCTGATACGAAAGTACCTGTTAAAAGGTAAGAGGGTACTTTATGAAACAGTATATAAAAGTGATATGGAATAAATGTAGAGACTGGTTCGTTTTATTTTGCATCTTTGCTGCTACGTTTTCTTACGCCATGTTTCAAGGGGGATTTGTCAGCTGGTTTTTATTTTATAGCTTCTTACCTTTTGGGTTATATGCGGTAGCCGTTTTGCTTTATCCGTTAAAGAAATGGAATGTTACTCGTGATGTGAAGCTACAGCCTCGATTCGCTGGAGATCATCTTTCGTATGACATTCACATTACACGCTCCTCGGCTTTTCCTGTTTATATGGCAGCAGTGAAAGAGGAGAGTAACTTTTTAGATCAAGAAGAAAGAACAATTTATCCGCTTTTTCAACGAAACGCCGTTATTCCGTATAAAAGATCGTTTGTAGAAAGAGGAGAATATGAATTTTTTACGATTTCGATTGAACTGAGTGATTTATTAGGAATTGTAAAAAAGAAGGCATATTATCCGCTGCAGCAGCGATTTATCGTTTATCCTCAGATTCATGAGATAGATATTCCGTTTCTTTTAGCAGGAATAGAAGAAGGGAAAAATGAAGTTTCGACGGGGAATCAATCTACTACGTTAGTGACAGGCATTAGAGAATATCAGCCGGGTGACCGATTAGGGTCTATTGATTGGAAGGCGACGGCTCGTAAAGCTACGCTGATTTCTAAAGAGTTCGGTCATTATCATGAACGGAGTATGATTATCATTGCAGATGTTATAAGCTCTCTATACTTTGAAGAACGAATGAGCTTTCTGGCATCCATGCTCATTCACGAAGAAACCAAGCGTAAAAAAGTCGATTTTCTTTTAGCTGGAGATGCAATTTTTTCACCAAAAACCTCTGAACAAAGTGAGTCTGATAACCTGTTGTATCACTTAGCACGTGCCCAGCCTGTTAACAATCGAGCATTCGAAACAGAATTTAAGAGTATTGCCATTCAAAAACAGCATTCTTTTATGGTCATTGTCAGTCAAGTTACAGGGACTCTTATTGGGCAGGTTCAATCTAAGCTGAGTCTCCATGCTAAGGCATCAATAATTGTCGTTAAAGATGAAGGAGCAGGGCTTAGTGACGAAGAGACGGTTATTGTAAATGGAATACAATCTTCTGCTTTAACGATTGAAGTCGTTAATATTCCTCTTCCTCTATCATCTAAAGGAAGTGAGGGCGGAAATAAGTGAATAAATCAGCTTTGTATGTAAAAAACATCTTATTGTACGCGGGAGCATTCTTTTTATTAGTGGAATGGCTTCTTCCTTTAAATGAAGTGACGGATACCAATCAAATTCAGTACTTTATCTTGTTTGTTGCTTACTGTTTTTTGTGTTTAACGTTTCGCTTGCCGTTTATCGTGATGACGTTAGGGAGTATATTGTTTATTTTGTTTTCGCTTCACAATCTTTATTTTCAAGGAGCCTTCTTTTCTTCAGACTGGCTTCCGAGACTGTTGGGAATTCTTCAGTCAGATGCACAAAGTATCATGGAGTGGAATATAGCGAATTTATCATTTGAAATGAGGAGCACTTTATTTTTTGTGCTGCTTTGGATTATGGCTTATTTAATTCGATATTGGATCTTTTATCAAAAAAGAATTTTCTTCTTTTTCTTCTTAACCATTTTGTATATTACCGTGTTGGATACCTTTTCTACTTACGATGCGGGAGCTGCTATTATTCGTGTGACGATTATCGGATTTTTATTAATAGCCATGCTTCGCATAAATCCTGAACGTATAAAAGCTGCGAGCACTGAGCGTTTAGAAAATAGAAGACGATCGTTTCTTTTTCTGGGCAGCTTTTTAGCTATCGTCATTGTGCTGGCTTATCTCGCCCCTAAACCAGGGCCGCAGTGGCCAGATCCCGTACCTTTTATCACAGCGCATACAACAAATCAAGGACAGGGAGAATCTCCAAGCGGCCAACGAATTGGCTATGATATGGACGATTCTAAATTGGGGGGATCGTTTGTCAATGATGATACGGTTGTGTTTACAGCCAAAGTAGAGGATGAGCACTATTGGCGTATTGAAACGAAGGATGTTTATACAGGTAAGGGGTGGGAGCTGTCTAAAGAGGAAGAAAAAGTGCCCTTTAAAGGAAATGAAAACTTACTCCCTCAATATGACTCAAGTGTAGCAGGACAAGTAAGAAAAGCAGAAGTTACCTATTCGCAGCCTTCTGTTCATCTTATGCATGTTCCTCAACTGCTGTCGCTAACCTTAAAAAATGGCATTCAAACCGATGTTACACCGACAAATGAAAAATTATATCCTTATCAAAATGACAAGCTTGTTACTGTTCAGTCGTCTGAGCTGACGTATAAATATCCTGTATTTGATATTGGACTTCTTCAGCAAGCAGAGGAAAAAAAAGCAGAGAGTCTAGAGAATAATAACGAATTTATAGCAAGGTATACACAACTTCCTGCTAACTTGCCGAAACGAGTAAAGGATTTAGCTCGTGAGGTAACAAAAAATAAGAACAATCGTTATGAAAAAGCGAAAGCCTTTGAAGAATACTTCCGATCAAATCCATATGTATATGATACTGAAAATGTTCCAATTCCTACGAAAAATAAAGATTATGTGGATCAATTTTTATTTGATACAAAAAGAGGGTACTGTGATAACTTCTCTACTTCTATGGTCGTGCTGCTTCGTTCATTAGATATTCCTGCTCGGTGGGTAAAGGGCTATACAGAAGGTGATGCCACCGTCATTTCAGGAAGTAGTAAGTGGACAACCTATGAAATTACACAAAATAATGCTCATTCTTGGGTCGAAGTCTATTTTCCAGGAGCGGGTTGGGTACCTTTTGAACCAACAAAAAGTTTTTCTAATCCTTATGATTTTGTAGATAGCCAATCTAACAACTCTAGTGAAAATAGTCAGAGGGAAGAAGAGAAACAAGAAACGCAAGTGAAGGAGCAGCCTAAGGAAAAAGAGCTTCCGGCACAAGAAGAAAAAGCGAAAGAAAAAACAGCTTCTCTTCAAAATGCTAAGTTGTCTATGAAGTGGAAAGTGCTTTTTTACGGACTGATTGTAGTTATGTTAATAGTAATATATCTCAATCGATTTAAATGGTTTTTACCTTTTTATATCTCTTTTTATAAAAAGAAAGAGAGAGTGGAAACCTTTGAATCAGCGTATGCTTTTTTACTTAAAAGACTCGCTGCAAATGGACTAAAGCGGCAAGAAAGTCAAACGCTGCGCGACTTTGCAGGAGAAGTAGACGAAAAATTAAATACGGTAAATATGCTAAAATTAACGGAAAAATATGAGCGGGTTTTGTATCGAAATGCAGATTCCATAAAAGAATGGAAAGAGTCGATTGAATTGTGGGAAAATTTAATCAAAAAAACGAGTTCTTGACCATTGTTTCGCGGATTGATAGAATATTCTCGAACTTACTATAAATGTTTCGTATACCTTCATATATCCTCGATAATATGGTTCGAGAGTCTCTACCGGGTCACCTTAAACGATCTGACTATGAAGGCAGAACAGTCTATTTGACGATAAACGTCGTGCTCAACTAGACTTCTGCCTTTGTTTTTTGAGGGAGAAGTCTAGTTTTTTTTATATTTTAGGGCATAATAACAAGTGATTATTTACACATTCGGAGAGGTGAACAAGATGGAAGGCATGATTGTTGTATTAGATTTTGGTAGTCAATATAACCAACTGATTACGCGTCGCATTCGCGAGTTCGGAGTATATAGTGAATTGCATCCGCACACAATTACAGCAGAAGAGATTAAAGCATTAAATCCAAAGGGAATTATTTTCTCTGGAGGCCCAAACAGTGTGTACGGTGAAAACGCATTTCACTGCGATGAAAACATTTTTGAATTAGGTATTCCTGTTTTAGGTATTTGTTATGGAATGCAATTAATGACTCATCATTTTGGCGGGAAGGTAGAAGGTGCTAGCCATCGTGAATATGGTAAAGCAGCGATTAACGTACAAAACGATTCATTAATGTACCATGAGTTGCCAAAAGAACAAGTTGTTTGGATGAGTCACGGTGATTTAGTTGTAGAAACACCAGCTGGTTTTGAAGTGGACGCAACTAGCCCATCTTGTCCAATTGCCGCAATGAGTAACAAAGAAAAGAATATGTACGGAGTGCAGTTCCATCCAGAAGTTCGCCATTCAGTGCACGGTAACCATATCTTAAAGAACTTCGTGTTTGAAGTATGTCATGCTGAAGCAAACTGGTCAATCGAGAACTTCATTGAAGTTGAAATGGATAAAATCCGTGAAACAGTTGGAGATAGAAAAGTACTTTGCGCACTTAGCGGTGGAGTAGACTCTTCAGTAGTAGCTGTATTAATTCACAAAGCAATTGGTGATCAGTTAACATGTATGTTCGTAGATCACGGTTTATTACGTAAAGGTGAAGCGGAAAGCGTAATGGAAACATTCAGCGAAGGCTTTAATATGAACGTAATTAAAATCGATGCAAAAGATCGCTTCTTAGAAAAATTAAACGGCGTATCAGATCCTGAACAAAAGCGTAAAATCATCGGTAATGAATTTATCTATGTATTCGATGACGAAGCTGCTAAATTAAAAGGGTTTGATTTCCTAGCTCAAGGTACGCTATACACAGATATTATCGAGAGTGGGACAGCTACAGCTCAAACGATCAAATCTCACCACAACGTAGGTGGATTACCGGAAGATATGCAGTTCAAACTAATCGAACCGTTAAACACGCTATTCAAAGATGAAGTACGTGCATTAGGTTCTGAATTAGGTATCCCTGATAACATCGTTTGGCGTCAACCTTTCCCAGGACCAGGTCTAGGTATTCGTGTACTTGGTGCAATTACAGAAGAGAAGTTAGAAATTGTACGTGAGTCGGATGCTATTTTACGTGAAGAAATTGCAAAAGCTGACTTAGAGCGCGATATCTGGCAATACTTTACGGTTCTTCCTGACATCCGCAGTGTAGGTGTAATGGGAGATGCTCGTACGTATGATTACACAATCGGTATTCGTGCTGTTACATCGATTGATGGTATGACTTCTGACTGGGCGCGTATTCCTTGGGATGTGCTTGAAGTTATCTCAACGCGTATTGTAAACGAAGTTAAGCATATTAACCGCGTAGTGTACGATATTACAAGTAAGCCACCTGCAACAATTGAATGGGAATAATATGTAAGAAAACCGAACAAACGAACATTCTTTTATAAGAATGTTCGTTTTTTGTTGACTTTTTTAAAAAGTTAATGGTAGGATAGTAACATAAAATAGCGAGATATAGCTTTAATGTCGTATAATCTTGGGGATAAGGCCCAAAAGTTTCTACCGAGCTACCGTAAATGGCTTGACTACGAGAAAGTAATACATGTATGTATAAAAATCTTTTGTTTTTTTGGCTCATACATTTCTCTTTTAGTCGATTTTATGCCTTTACGCGCCATAGTGTAGAGGCATTTTTTATGGCTTGCCTAAGTGCATGCGGCTTCTATAAAGGGAGGAAAAAACGTGAAGAAGTATTTTCGTTTTGAAGAGCTGGGTACTAGCTATCGAAAAGAGTTTATAGCTGGCCTTACAACTTTTCTATCTATGGCTTACATTTTATTTGTTAATCCATCTGTGCTATCACTAAGTGATGTAAAGGATCTACCTGACAGTATGAGAATGGACCAAGGGGCTGTATTTACAGCTACTGCTTTAGCTGCAGCTTTGGGATCAATTGTTATGGGAGTGCTTGGTAGATATCCAATTTCATTAGCTCCAGGTATGGGATTAAACGCATTTTTTGCTTATACAGTTGTTCTGACAATGGGAATTCCATGGCAGACGGCTTTAACAGGTGTTATGATATCAGGTGTTATTTTTATTCTTTTAACATTAACAAGCCTGCGAGAAAAAATTATTAATTCTATTCCTATTGAATTAAAAATGGCTGTTGGAGCAGGTATTGGTTTATTTATTAGTTTTATTGGTATGAAAGGTGCCGGAATCATCGTCAAAGATGATGCCACATTTGTTGGACTGGGTGATTTAACTAACCCAACAACGTTACTTGCGGTTTTTGGGATTGTAATTACTATTGTATTAATGGTGCTTCGAGTAAATGCAGCTGTATTTATCGGTATGATTGTAACGGCTGTAGCAGGTATGGCTTTTGGTTTAATTGATACACCTAAAGCAGTTGTTTCATCAGTTCCTAGTCTTGATCCGACGTTTGGGGCAGCTTTTCAAAATATCGGTGATATCTTTACTGTAAAGATGCTAGTCGTCATTTTAACTTTCTTATTTGTTGATTTCTTCGATACAGCAGGTACGATGGTTGCTGTAGCGAGTCAAGCTGGGCTTATGAAAGATAATAAACTTCCGCGAGCGGGCAGAGCGTTATTGGCAGATTCTAGTGCGATTGTAGTTGGTGCTGTTCTTGGTACCTCGTCAACAACAGCTTATGTAGAGTCTACGGCTGGAGTAGCAGCGGGCGGACGTTCAGGATTTACTGCAATCGTAACGGCGGCGTTTTTCTTAGTTGCACTGTTCTTTTCTCCATTGTTAGCGGTCGTAACACCAGCTGTTACTGCGCCAGCTTTAATTACGGTAGGAGCTCTGATGGTGTCAAATTTAGGAGAAATTAATTGGAAAGAGTTCGAAGTAGCAGTTCCCGCATTTTTCACGGTAATTATGATGCCATTAACATACAGTATTGCAACAGGTATTGCGGTTGGTTTTATCTTTTATCCTATTACAATGTTATGTAGCAAGCGTGGAAAAGAAGTTCATCCAATTATGTATGCTCTCTGTATCATCTTCATACTCTATTTTGCATTCTTAGCAGAATAGTTTAAATAAAAAAGCTCAGTTTAATGACTGGGCTTTTTTTTTATGGTAAGATAAGAAAACTGCATAGCGGCTAGATTGCTATTGTAATAGAGAGTATTCAATCGTTTTACTGAAGGTTTACTTCATTAACTTTTTTATTTATAAAGTTTTTTAGAAAAACGATTGACTCTATATGTTATATATGGTAAATTATTAAATGTCGCTGATGAACAGCGCAGTTGAGAGAAACATCTTAAAAAAGATGTTGACATCAAAATGATAGAATGTTATACTAATAAAGTTGCTTCAGAGCAACGGTTGAACTTTGAAAACTGAACAAAGCGACAAACGTCAACGTTAATTTTTATTTTTTAAATGAGCAAGTCAAACAT
>NZ_JBHZOX010000022.1:0-19882 GCF_042787905.1 Priestia sp. YIM B13551 | reverse complement strand
GAAGTCTGGGTAGTTTTTTTATAAAAATCGATCGCTTCTTTCATCGAAGAAACGTTTAATTTTTGTAGAATGCTGCGTCTCTGAGTCTTAATTGTGTTCTCTTCTTTGAACAAAATATCTTGCATTTCCTTAACAGAATGGCCATCAAGAGCAAGAGCAAAAACGTCTTGTTTACATGGTGTAAGTTGTTTTTAAAAAAGGTTTTTTAAAAGTATCTGACATTCTTCTTCCACACGTTTAAGACGATTTATTTCTTATATTAAATCAAAAGCTAAACTCAAATTTACATCTTTCATAACAGCTGTATCATGCTCTACAGCTAAAAAACGTAGTTCCTTATGTAACCCTCCTGGAATATCACAAGTAAGACGTCGATTTCCTTCTTTCACCCTACTCATATGCTCTTCCTTCCGTACAATGCATTTATTTTGCAACGTTGCTTATACTTTAGTTCAAGAGATAAAATTACCATAGTAAACAGAGGAAATTTTATTATTTAACTCAGTATATAAAAGCAATTAATCATATATATTACATAATCGCATTAAATTTAAAGTTATAATATTTTACAAATTCATATACTTTTGGGAGTGATGATCATAAATCAGAATAAAGGTGCGAATCCCGTTATAGGGATTTGTGTATCTAAACTAAAACCAGTATTTCAAAGACTAGTAGAGAAAAGACTTGAACGATATGTCAATGATATCACCATCATAAAGTTTTATATAGACGACTTAGATTTCACGAGTCGTAAGATAAAAGGAATTGCTTTAAAGAAAAATGAGGAGAAAATTTATGAAAAACAAGGGGTTTTCCCCCTCCCTAGTGTTATTTATTTGCAATGTCATGTCGAACCTAAGATAGTAAGAAAAATCGAGGGACTTATTGGCTGTAAAGTTTTTAATAATTTCATATTTGATAAATGGGAATGCTGGGAAATATTAAGAAGAGATGTTGCACTGTGCCCTTACCTTCCATACACACAAAAGCTTGAACATAAAACAAATCTCCAACACCTTTTATCTGTCTATAAAGATATTTTTTTAAAACCTGTTGACCTTAGGCACGGCCACGGAAGCAGAGGTATTTTTAGAGTTAGATGGAAAGGAGAGGCGATTGTCGAATTGACCTATCGAGAAAAAGAAAGCTTGAAAAGAAAATCATTCGAATCCTACGAAAATTTTCAGGATTGGATTTCACCGAAACTTTCTAAAACCTATATCATACAACAAAGCATTCAAACCATTACTTGGTATCAAAAAGCCACTGACATTCGCCTAAATATGAATAAAAATAGTCAAGGTCAATGGGATGTCTCTCTTTTGTTACTCCGTGTCGCTTCAAATGACAGCCATATAACTCAAAAAGTTTTAACAGCTCAACCTATAAAAAACTTAACTAAAATGTTCCCTGGCAATAAAAATATAGATAACGTTAAAATTGAAGAAACTCTTGTTAATATTGGATTTAAGATTTGTCATACCTTAGAAAAATCTGGACATCATATAGCAGATTTAGGAATTGATTTAGGAATAGATGAAGACGGATATGTATGGATTTTTGAGGTGAACTCCCTTCCTCATCCATTAAAAGGTGTGCTCGATCACTCACTGACTCGACCCATTGAATACTCTGCTTACCTTGCTTTGGAATAGCAATGCAATTAGTATCAAGAGCGTCAAACTCACTTTAGAGGAAAGTCGCTCTTTTATTTTTATCTTATTAGAAATATTTTCATACTTGGCCAAATAATATGAAAATATTAATTCATTCGCCCTTACATAAATTTGTTTGGATCATATAATTATATAAATTAGAAAAAGGAGAGATAGTATGGGTATTGGACCATGTCCTTGTAAATTTCGTTTAGGTATTTCAGGTCAGGATGCTACAGCAACAGTTACAGTCACAGATCCTAATGGAGGCGAAACTACTTTTACAGGGACGATAAACTTTTCAGCAGTTCAATGTTTTACCGGCGGACCAAATTGTAATCCGGCTGTTAATAACTTCAACGTCGAGTTTGGAGATGATAGTGGAATGAATACCATTAATTTCACACAGGGAAGACGTGGAACAATAACTTGTGTTGATAACACGATAGCTACATTAATGGATGGAACAGCACAGGCAGCCGGAAATGTACTGGATGGCGATTTTACTGTTGATTTCTCGTATACAATTAACCCAATAACAGATATAGCTACCATCGTTATTACGGCAACAGGTGAGGACGGTACTGTATTCCACACAACTTTTACTGCTCCTATTTCCCCCCAAACATTTATTGGAGACTGTGACGAAACTGTTGGACCATAATAAGAAGTTGAAATAAAGCGTTTTTAATATTCTACGAGAACATATTTAATTAAGGGTATCTATTTTTCATTTTAACATGTATATGATATACATGTTAAATTACCATGATGAATTTTATAGGTAGTAATAACGCAAAATAAGAAACATGAAATATAATCAGGAACTATAAGCCTGTTCTTTCTTTGAGAAAAATCAATTCATCTGTGACGGATTGGTTTTTCTCTTTTTTTATCAGCCACCATATAATCTCATTTCAATAATTTCTAAGCATATAATTCAATAATGGTATCTTTAAAGGTTTCATAAACTTTGAGGAGATGTGATTATGAAAACAAGAGGTATTTTAAATGCATTAATTGGTGCCTGGTTTACTAGTGCACCTTGGGTTATTGGTTTTGCAGATCAATCAGGAGCTTTGTCATTAAGTACATTTTTTGGGATTATTCAGATTATCGTGTCATTGTGGGGATTTGACAAATCTGGTTTGAGTGCGTGGCAAAATTGGATTTCAGTGATTACTGGCGTCTGGTTTGTAATTTTCCCATTTATTTATTCATTAACAAATGGAGAGGTTTGGTCAAGCGTAATTCTTGGTTTAATTACGATTATATTTAGCCTATGGAGCTTAGGAACTAATTCGGACTCAAAAGCTGTAGGTTAAAAATAAAATGAATAGCATCCCATAGTTTGAGCAAACTATTTAAACTGCTGAGAAGCATTTTCAATCTGGAATCTCATTAATTTATAGAAAAACTCCCTATTTACATTGGGAGTTTTTCTAATTCTATACTATATATTATATATGGGTTTTGGTTGACATGAAACACATTATAAGAAGTAGCACAAGCCTTTGGCTTATTCCAAAGGCTTGTACTTTTAAGCTTAAAAGATATCTAATTTGATTAATAGAGCAACTAAAAGCTGAATAAGAATTTGAATATTAGCTGCAATATCAGTGTCTGTAGTTGTCACTTTAACATTTCTTGAGTTTTTAACAATTGTACGTTGCTTATTAATTTGTTTAATAGAGGATTTTTGGAAAAGTTCTTGCGCTACCTTATCAGCTTCTGTACTACTTCCTAAAGAAATAGTTAAAATAACCACAATAGCTGCCTGTAAAGCTGCTTGAATTGACAACCCTACTTTTGTATCTGTCGTATTAATTTCTACATTTTCTGAATCATAAATCAGGATATCTTCTTTAGAAAACTGAAGAGTTTCAGCTTTTTGAGCTGCTAATTGATTGACATCACCAAAAATTGGATGAGAAGAAGATTCTAACGCACACCACTTACCATGTTTATGATGATGCTTGTGTTTGCCCTTATGTTTACTCATTTACTCACCATTCCTTCAAATTTTTTATACAAATAAAAAATTACAAAGAGCTTGTACTAAAAATACCAAATAAAAATGTTCTATTTTAAAGTAGGGATTACCTACTAATAGGATATGCAGATAATGAAAGGATGTGAGGGTTAATGATAATAGATAATAGCACATTTTAAATAGAATAATAATTTTCTGTTTTTACGCTGCATATGCTATATATTTTTAGTTAACACAATGTCTCTCTCCTGAACACATCATAAAATAGAATCCTTGTGGCAGGACCCAGATAAGGTTCTTTTAGACGTTGCAAAGAAGACCCTAGTAACGTCATCTACGATTGAAAAATCCATTAAAAATCAATAAGATGATCTATATATACTAGATCTTTCAAACAAAAAAAGATCATCTGGGTAAGATCAAGGATTAAGTTACTAAACTCGAAAATCATGGGCTAGAAATTGATCATTAATAAAACTAATAATGTGAATGAACATTATTTCTACAGTTACAATTATGATTTTTGTGATGATTATTTTTATTATCCTTACAACTACAACGGTCATTGTGGTTATGAGGATTATGTCTACCACAAGAGCAACCGCCAAAATTATTGTTGTGGTTACAGCAACGACGTCTACAACCACAGAAACTACAGAAGAAGATATTGTTCCAACAACACATATATATCCCTCCTTTTAATCTAGATAAAATATTTTATTCCTTTAGTTTTTTTTAGCTTGTACTATTGTCACCTATATAAAAAAAGCTTCTGAATGAAACATCCGGAAGCTTTTTACTATTAATCATCAAATAAGAAAGTGAACAAAAAGGATATTTTTATAAATTATTATTTATTAAAATTTAAGTGTTTGAAGTGTTATCAACTTGGCCTTGATCGCTAATATCTGGATCACAATTATTATTTAACATGTGAGCCACTGAAGGAGATGTATTACCAAAAGAAAAACAGGCTCCTACTGATTTTGAATTAGCTGTATGACTGTTTTGAACGTTGTTACCTATATCTAGATTTGCATTTTCTGTAACTCCGTTAGTATGGAGATTCTGAACATTAATATTACATGGCATAAAGAGTATACTCCTTTATTGTTAAACTTGCCCTGATATTGGCATAGAAGGGTTTGCAATTTGATCTTGGTCACTAAAATCGGGATCAAAATTCCCATTAGCCATCCAAGACGTAGAAGGAGAGAAATTACCCATAGAAATACAAGCTCCTACCCATTTTGAATTAGCTGTATGACTATTGTGCACTGTATGACCAAAATCTAGATTTCCGTTTTGGGTAATCCCATTAGTCAATACATTACCAACAATAATAGAATAAGGCATAAACCTACTCCTTTCTCTTTTGAACACTTATTGTAACTTATGCTGTTATTCTTTATTAGGTAACTTGCCTAACACAAATAAAATAAATATCAACCTAAAACATCTGTGACTTAAGGTACTTTCAGTCAACTCAAGTTGACTATGAGTATGTAAATAAATTAACTCTACTTATTTTATTTATACTATCTTTTTTAAATCTTACTAATTCAAAAAGCCCTCCACTAACTAAGAGAGCTTTTCTCTTGATATTAGGTTAAAGCCCGTCCCAAAAATTAGTGACAGTTTCCCCTACGCAATCTACGAATGCTAATAACTTCTAAACTAGTAGTATTTCTATTACCTGAGTTATCTTCCCAAACTAAAAAACCATTTTCTACACGAATAAAAATGCCGTTTCCATCAAGTTGTCTTCCCGCAGAAAATACCTGAATTCGATCTCCTCTTCGAAAATTATCTAGACGGTTACGAGAAGTACGGCGGTTATTGGTACGACGGTTATCTGTACGACGGTTATCTGTACGACGGTTATCTGTACGACGGTTATCTGTACGACGGTTACCTGTACGACGGTTACCTGTACGACCTCTTGGCATAAAATCACCTCCAAACACGTTTAATACATGTTATGAAGAAAATGAAATTTGGTATAAGTTAAACGTTTAAAAGTATAATTTTTTTATATAATACAAAATTGGTTATACTTGTCCATATTATTTCCACCATTTAACACATTATAAAATATGCATATCAATATCCTCCAACTTTTAAGATACGAGCAGTAAAAGACTCCTGATCTTGACCACAATCAGGAGTCTTTTAAATTAGTAAGGGATAGATTCATATAATAAAGTAATGGAGTAAACTGGCCATATCTTATGTATTTATAATGTTTTAGAAACTTACTTATCATAAAACAAGTTAAAATCATTTGGTCTATGTAAAAAGCCTTCCAATTGAAAGGCTTTTTTATTGAATTAGCAGAAACCTCCGTAGCCTCCACCAAAACAACTACATCCAATAATGATAAGAAGAATAAATAAGACAATTAGAAGAGCAAAACCTCCACCGAATCCAAATCCACCACAATTAGACATACTATCACTCCTTTCATAAAATTTGACTAAAGGAGCAGGAACAGATTTTACATGGGCTATGCATTATATGTAACAGTAAATATTTATGAGCATGTTTATTTCTAAAATACTGTGAGTTCATGATTAGCTAATAAAAAAAAGCTAGCATGAAGCTAACTTTTTTAGAGTTAGGGATAAAGTAAGACTAATAATTAAAACAAAAATACCGTCTAATTATTAGCAACCACCAAATCCTCCCCAACAAGAACAACCGATAATAATTAATAAGATAAATAGCACAATGATTAGAGCAAAGCCACTGCCTCCGCCGTAACCGCAGCCGCCACCATAACCATAGCCATATCCTCCGCCATAACCGCCAAAGAACATAAACTTCACCTCCTTATTTTTCATACATTTAGAATATGATTAAAAAATGAATTTGCTCCATGGAGTAAATAGACTAATTTTTATCACACTATAAATAAAAAATAATAACCTTTTAGCTTCTTTCACATACAATGAAGCATCCTCAGATCCCATCCATGAGTTTGACTCCCTTTATAATAGATTGATTGAATCCGCCCAATCAGTTCTATTACGGATTAAACGCACGCCTTGCACAACCTAGAATAAAAAAGTCTTTCTTATGTTAAAGAAAGACTTTTTTATCGTTAGTAACCACCAAATCCACGGCCGTAACAACTACATCCGATAATGACAAGAAGAATAAATAGTACAATTAATAAAGCAAAGCCAGAACCAAATCCACCACAACTAGACATATAGATACTCCTTTTCTGGATAATTAACTAACAGAAAAAGCTTCAATATATACATAAGTTATGGCATTATATGTACAAACAACTGGTATAGATTGGATTTAGATCTAAAATAGGCTATTTAGTTCATAAAAAAGAGTTAAAAACTATAATATCAGGCAAACTACTCAAGACGCTGTGAAGTATCCGTTTGGGAATCCTCACTGTGTTTGTTTTCAAGTTGACAACCTTCATTGCAGAAAAGTCAATGATATACGCCAGTGGCTTTTCTGTTTTTAAGTTATATATCGTATACAGAGCTCTTTTACATAAAACATATTCTCACAAGTAAAAAAAGTCATGTTCTCACTTAAAGAACATGACTAGGAAAGAGAGTAACCTGCAGGTATACCATATATAATATGTAGTTTAAGAATGGCTTGTACTAAATAAATACCCCATTTTTTATATTAACAAATATTATGATTTCTGGATCAAAAGATCATGTTAATGAAACTTTGAAAACAATGTTTAAAAAAGCAATGAGAAAACCAGTAATAAAAAATTTGCCTATACGTTTGTTTTAAAAAAGCCTTTATAAGGCTTTTTTATTTATTTTCGTAGTTCCCGAAAATGGTAACTATGAAAAACGCTGTATCCCTTGATATATAAAGCTTTCTTATATCTTAAAAGTCTTGTCTCTCTCACTCTTATATTAAATAGCAATTTGCTATTAGGATTGCAAGACTCTTTTTATATCTTTTTCATATTTAAAAAATAGCCATAAAGGCTAAAGGGCCGCCTTAAGGCGGCCAAAAGATTGCTGTTAAAACTACTGTTCCTTTTATGTGCTTATTGAGGAACACTTAATTTTTATAATGATATTATTATTTACCAAATAAACGAGCAAAAAAACTTCTGTGTTGCTCTTCTTCTTTTGTAGCTGCAATTTCTAATAGCTGTTGCTGGTTGTGCTTTTGTGATTTACGTATGTAGTCCATCATTTCTTTATCCCTATTATTAATTTGTTTACCTATTCTTTCGGCCAAACGTTCTTCTAATTCTTTTAATTGTTTGTTCATCTGTTCTTGTTCTGTTTGTCTTTTCTCTTCAGATGTTTTCAAAGCTTCTTTATAATGATCTAGCATTTCTAATAATTTATTATTAATGGACTGTTGCTGTTCAAACTGTTCTTTCATTGTATTTAATACAATTTCTGTTGTGTGATTATTATGTTCTTGGTGAACAGTTAGCTTACGGTTATTTTCTTCATTTTTTAAGTGTTCTTCTTGTGTGATTGATAAGGAACGGTTTCTATCAAACCCTTTTACAACAGTCATTGCAGCTATTTCTAATGGAAGTTTTTTCTCTTGAATAGCGTATTTTAAGTTTGACAATAAAGTTTGATCAGTAACAGAATAGTAACGCTTCTTTCTGTTATCTTTTACAAACTCATAACCATGCTTTTCTAATTCAATACACCATTTTCTAATATTACTGGAAGTTGTATTTAATCGCTTGGCCATTTCTTCAGCATTTATTGTATCTTGCTTTATATCCATAATTGGCCTCCGTTCCTAATATGTTATCTTTATGCTTTCTATGTGATACAATTTTATCTAAACAAATTCGAGAGGACTTGGTTATCTCCTTTTATTTAGTAGAAATTTAATGTATAAAAAATAGATATTTTATGCATTAAATTTTAGTTTGGCCGTCAGAGGAATGTTGTTAAATCAATAATGTATAAAATCCTACATAAACCAGAAAATGTTAAAGTAAACAACTCCTTGTTCGCCAAAGGGTTGTTTTGTGATGTGTTCCGTTAAGAGGCATTATGTTAACTACAGATGTATACGATATACAGGTTAAAAATAGAAAAACTCCCTATTTCCGTAGGAAGTTTTTTAGTGTGTACATTATTCCGTTTTATTTGATACTTTAAAACATCTTGGGTAGTTTGCTCACATTGCTAAATGTTATTCAGATAGACAATTCACTTAAAAACAGGTCAATGAATAGAATGAATTTGTATTCTTAGAATCATCCGTCTTTCTAAGAAAACACCTTCTTAACAGTATTTATCTAAATACAAAAAACATTGGCTAATTCTTGGCCAATGTTTTTTGTATTTGTTGGGTCCTTTGTTTTATTTATTATGCTTAATGTTTATCTTTTATGAATGCCGAGAAAATCCATTATGTTAACTAAATCTGTATATCATATACAGATTAAAAAACAGAAAAAACTCCCTGCCATCTGGGGAGTTTTTTCTGTTTTTAAGCTGTAGTTGTTGGTTGATGCCTGGCGGCGTCTTGAGTAGTTTGCTCAATATGTAAAAAATTAATCATTTATATAAAAAGAGAAAAAACAATCCGTGGGAGTTGGATTGTTTTTTCTTATGGAAAGATCAGGCTGATAGTTCCTTATTGTATTTTATGTTTCTCACTTTGTGTTATGACTACCTATAAAAACCCATTATGTTAACTAAGCTTGTATATGATATACAGTATAAAAACAGAAAAAACTCCTTGTTGTGGTAGGTTGTTTTTTCTGTTTTTTTTGAATGGACAATAAATCCAGTAATTGGTATTTCTGTTTATATTTTTAATCACCTTTCTTGTACTTACTCCAAAACTTAAACAGTTGAATAAAGTAGAAGGTAGAAAATATGTCTAGGAGGTTATGTTTTGGAATATCAAGACTTTAATTCTGAAGAACAACTTGAGTTTGTAAACCTTGGGGATGAAAGACAACCATATAGCCATTACCCATATCCAAGGCCGAGACCAAGACCATATTATCCATACCATTACCCACCATATTACTATCCACGTCCACGGCCATATTATCCGTATTATCCACCATATTATTATCCATATCCATATTACCCTTGGTACGGATATGGCGGAGGTTATTGAAAAGAATCTCATTCATAGTAATTAAAAGGAGTCGCATATGCGACTCCTAAAATCAGTAAAAATACAGTGAATGTTTTTCGTGTTTATGCTTCAAGTGGGATATAGGTGATCTTATAAATGAAAAATACATAGTATTAATCTGTATAAAAAATAAAAATATAACTTTTTATTTTTACATCCTTCTATTTTAAATAAATAAATACCAAGAACCCTGGGAATCATTGATCCCCAGGGTTCTTGGTTCTGATAATGGTGATTATGTTAACTAAATTTGTATATCGTATACAGCTTAAAACCAGAAAAACTCCCAGGCGGCAGGGAGTTTTTCTGGTTTTTAACAACTGCAAATCCGTTAGGGAGGGTAACTGATTTACTGGGATTCAATGGAATGGTTCATTCATTCTATGTAAAGTAATCTAAAGGGTTTATATATATCTACAAAAATCTTGTTATTTCTTTCAGTGCAGTTATGGGCGAGCATTTTCATTTTTTATACATACCTTAAAAGTATTAAGCATATAGGGGGTGGAAATATGGGCTTTGGAGGTTACGGTGGCTGTGGTTATGGCGGAGGCGGCTGTGGTGGCGGCTTTGCCTTAATCATTGTACTATTCATTTTATTAATTATTATTGGCGCTTCTTGTTTTGGCGGAGGCTTTGGTGGTTGCTAATAATTAAAGATCACCTTTACTTTAATTATTATTTACCTTTATTTCCTATTTTAAAAAGTTAGCTTTATGCTAGCTTTTTTATTTATCTTTACTGTTTATACATAGAAATTGCCGATAAAATCCATTATGTTAACTAAGATTGAATACGATATACAGCTTAAAAAGAAAAAACTACTAAACAGGGATCAGTAGTTTTTTCTTTTTGCTGAATGGTAATCAATAGTTAGCTGACGTTGCAGAGCGTCTTGAGTAGTTTGCTCGAGATGCATAATTTTATTCGTTAATATAAAAAATAGGGTATTTATTTAGTACAAGCCATTCTTAAACTACATATTATATATGGTATACCTGCAGGTTACTCTCTTTCCTAGTCATGTTCTTTAAGTGAGAACATGGCCTTTTTTCACTTCCAAAAATATGTTTTATGGTAACTAAATTTTAAAGATTCTATTATCAAATTATATGTTGGAATGTTTTTTCTTTAGAAAAAATTAGGCTTATAGTTCTTGTTTTTTTATACAAACATCCTGTCAAGGCATTCTTCTATTGCATAAACTATGAGTTTAGAAACAAAAAAGAGAGGGGGGAGAATTAAGGTTGAGTCTTTTTTTGTCTAATTGGGAGATACAATCTATTAATTTATGGCTATCAGAAATTCATCATTATAAGAATGGCAGTAAAAGTCAAAGGGCTAACGCAGCTAAAGAAATCTTACAGTTGAAATACAAAAAGATTGGTAATGGTTGGCAACGTATTGTCTTTGATCTTAATAATGGATATGTATTAAAAGTAGCCCTTACTAAGAAGGGGATTCAATGTAATGAAAGGGAATTTAAAATATATAACCATTGTCGGGCTGATTTACGAAAACACCTCTGCCCAGTCAAAGAGGTTGGACATGGTTGGATCATAATGAAAAAAATGAACATTAAAGTTCCTAATAGAATATATCAAGAAAAATCACCTCAATTAAAAAACAAATTTCTAGCTGCCGGAATCAAACCTAGGGATATGGGTAATCGTAATGTAAGGTTATCTAAGAAAGGTGAAATTACTGTCATTGATTATGGGCATTTTATTATGTATTGAAGTGAATATAGATACTGGAGTTGGCTATGCTTTTGGTCCAGAATCTAATTAATATCAAGCTTATTAGGTCCATTTGTTTACAGGGTGATAAAACTTAGTGTTTTTTTATAAAGTGAAGCTTTGTAATGATAAAGTTTGGACATGTTCTAAAATAGAAAAGGCATCAGATACTTTAGTATCTGATGCCTTTTTGTTCTGATAAACTACATTATATGAACTAAGATTGTATAGGATATACACTTAAAAATAGCGAAAAAACTACCATCGGGTAGTGTGAACTGAACTCCTATTTTCGACTGATAACTTTTTACGTTAAGAACATTTTTCAATCTTATATGCAAGTTGATGAAACTCTGGAACCGTTATAAAGCAATAATTATTTTTTATTAAATATTTAATAATTTTAATTAATGAAGTAACAGTTTGATCTCGAGGCCCACTACCGTATTGATCCCCATCATGCATTATAATAAGATTATTGTTCTTTAGATTTTTAATAATATGTTGATGTATAGCAAAGGGAGATTTTTCATGCCAATCTTGACTATCTATATTCCATAAAACAGAAGTCATTCCAAATTTTCCGATATCGGCAGCAGTCTTATCATTTATTGAACTATAAGGGGGACGAAATAGATTTGGAGAATGGACTATTATTTTCCTTATTTGAATATTTGTAGAATTAATTTCTTCCCACAATTCATTCTGAGAAAGAGTTGTTATATCAGGATGGTTCCATGTATGATTTCCAATAACATGTTTTTCTGTATCAATGCGTCGTATTAAATTTAGGAATTTCTTTACTTCTGAACCAACAACAAAGAATGTCGCAGGTATATTATATCTTTTTAGAATATCTAAAATGTAGGCTGTATAAGCTGACGGTCCATCATCAAAAGTTAGGGCAACATACTTAGGTAGGGCTCGATCCATATTTTTGCTCCTTAAATAAAATAATTATATATAACAATCCCACAATTTGCTTGTATAATTTGAGGGAACTTTTATTGTAAGACAATTTTCATTATTTGATTTTATGAAATTTATAATTGATATAATT
Source organism: Priestia sp. YIM B13551 (assembly GCF_042787905.1). NCBI lineage: Bacteria > Bacillati > Bacillota > Bacilli > Caryophanales > Bacillaceae > Priestia > Priestia sp. YIM B13551. The sequence continues at coordinate 7,300 of NZ_JBHZOX010000022.1, read as the reverse complement.
GTTCAAAAGAACTTGCCAGATAATCAAACCCAAGAGGTCGTAATGTTTCAAATTGTTGATGAATTTTCAGTCTTTCTTCTGAACCTTCAGGAAGATTGTAAAGTTTAGTAACGGGCTGTTCATTATTCAAATATTCAATAATTCTAAAAAGCATTACTCGAAAAGCATTTTTTAGTTCATTATAGTCATTTGGAAAGCGTTCATTCAGTGCATTATATTCAACTAATGTCTGATGCATATGCATAAACGAAAACTCCTTCCATTCAAGAGATAAGATAAGAACGTCTATATTTGGATGCTTTTTAATGAAACGATAATGATTACCCCATTGTTCTTTTAGTTTTCGCTTAGATATTGGATGCTCTTGATGATAAGCAACTGTAGATGGATCTAAAACAAATTGTGCTGCGTTTTTATATAGACGATACCCAAGTTCCCAATCTTCTGCTCCATAGCCAACAAAGGTTTCATCAAAATAGCCAGATTTATTTAATTGTTCCTTCTTTACTGATACATTTCCACTTAAAAACGCAATATAAGGTAGGGTAAATCCATTCAGTCTATTTCCGAAATGTTTTAATCCACTATTAAGAAAATAACGATTAGGAAATGATAAACTTCGGAAACGCTCTGTATCAACATCTTCTTTTTTTATAAGAGGATAAGAGGTATTTGAGTTATGTTTAGTATGTTCATAGTTCTCATAAGATTTCATATACTCGGGATCTTTTTTTACTAGATCTTTTAAATGTGCTAATTGATCTTCATTGTAGTCTGGCATAATGAAAGTGTAGACTCCCTCATAATGCATAGCTCCTGTAACCACAAGATTTGATTCCTGGATATGATGTTTATAATGATTTTCAATAAAATGAGGAGGGGCTAACATTTCTCCATCCAAAAAGATTAAAACATCTCCCTCAGCATGGTTAATTCCTATATTGCGTACAGATGAACGTCCTTTATTTTGTTTCATTTGAATATATTTAAATTTGAATGGGACATCAATTTCTCTTAAAATATTAGGAGTTTTATCAGAAGAGGCATCATCCACTAAGATAACTTCATAATCAGAGTAGGGAAACGTTTGTTTTGATAAGCCGTAAAGAGAGAGGGAGGTTTGATCATATTTATTATAAGTGGGCATAATTATACTAACTTTAATTGGGTGGTTATGATTATTATTTATAATTATTTCATATAATTTATCGTCCGACTTATGGACATGATCAATTTTATTTTTGTTTTTTTGTAAGTTATTTAGATTATTTCTTTTGATATTCTTTCTAATATAATATTTTCCATCGCGAGGGTTGTAATAAGAGTCATAAATATCTATTTTAATCATCCTTTCCTTGTTTTCCCCCCCATATAATATTCAATTAGTAACAAAGTTCTTGTACAATATGAAAAAAATTATTTATGAAAGTTGCCAGAGGTTGCTAATAATTAAAAATCAGTTTTATTTTAATTATTAGCAACCTTTTTTATTTATCTTTACTGCATATACATAGCAATTGCCGATAACATCCATTATGGTAACTACAGCTGTATACGATATACAGGCTAAAAAGAGAAAAAACTACTGGCTATGTTCAGTAGTTTTTTCTGCTAAGGAAGAAAATTAGTTGTAGATGCCAAGTCGGAGGGCATCTTGAGTAGTTTGCTCAAATAGTCAATTCCTATCCGTTTTATTTTTAACCAGCAGCCTTTGAACCCGAATTAGATCCTAAGTTCCATAAACTAAATATAATCGTGATTAAACCAAGAACTACGCTTGACCAAAGCTCTCCATTTGTTAATGAGTAGATAAATGGGAAAATTATAAACCAGACACCAGTAATCGCGGAGATCCAGTTTTGCCATGAATTCCAGCCGGGTTTGTCATAGCCCCATAAAGATACAATAACTTGAATGATTCCAAAAATTATACTTGACCATAAAGCTCCTGATTGATCTGAATAACCGATAGCCCAAGGTGCGATAATAAACCAGACACCAATTAATGCATTTAAATTACCCCTTAATTTCATAATTACACCTCCTCTAAGTTTAGGAATCTTTAAAGATTCCATTGTTAGATTATATGTTTAGAAGTTATAGAGATTAACTAAATATATAACGATTAAATAAACAGAATATTTCAATAATAACTTTACATTGTAAACACTTTCATGTATAATGAAAATAGGTTGGATAGCATGAGTGGCTGTCATAGTATTTAGCGTAGGTGGGACTGATACAAGGGAACAGGGCATAAAAGAAATGTCCTTTTTTGCTTTGGAAACCATTTATTAAGAGCTGAGAAATTTTATTTAATTCTTTCAAAAAGAATTTATATATTCAAAGCAAAAAGAGCCTATTTCTAAATGATTCAGGCTCTTTTTGCTTCTTATAATTGTGATTATGGTAACTAAAGATGCATATCTTATACAGCTTAAAAAACAGAAAAAACCTACTGCTCCTGTTCAGTAGGTTTTTTTGTTTACAAGTGATTTTATACAGAGCGATGATTCATCCATCTTGGATAGTTTGCTCAGGTTATAGAGTTTTATTCATTTCTTATTTTATTTTCTATTTTGTATCATAGCTTTTACATTTTGAGAAGATAAAGGTTTCCTGATAGAATGCTTGGATTGTATAGCCGTCTTTCAATAAGCACACGGTAAGGTCTTGAATAGATGTGTCATTTGCACAAGCTGGAGGAATTGTGCCTATAGAAGGACTAATAAGTACCACTCTGCCAGTTGTTTGATTGAATGTCACAAATATTACATTGCAATGGCGATAGCAATTTCCACGAAAATGATGTTCCGAAGACATATCATCACTTCCCTTCGTAAGACAAGATATATAATTATGATATGTAATCTTATAGAAAAAGCTTGGACGATTTTTGCTCCTTCTATGAAAATTAGAAATGATTCAAAAAGAAAAAACCACTGTTTATCACCAGGCAGCAGTTTTTCCTTTAAGATAATAGCAATATAGGAACTCAGGATCTATTGAAAGAGCAGGGGTATGCTCACTTCTATAGTATGCAAGATAATAAAAAGGGTTTGGACAAGCTTGGAGATTGCAAAGAAAATTTTTAGTTAATAGAGGTAAGAGGCTATTGATTAAAAGACTAAAACTAGATTATTTGATCATTTTTATAGAAATGCTCTATAAGTAGGCGTTTAGCTTGTACCAATTTTATTTTTTTTCATATTATGTAGTATCTCTTTTATGTAGGAGGTGATTTAAATGTCCTATGGTAAAAGAAAAAAAGTTATTCATGTTGATAAAGTGATTATTAAGACAGACAAAGTAATTATTAAAAAAGATAATAAAAAAGATGATAAAAAAGATCATGACAGAGGATGTTGTTGTTGCTGTTGTTGTTCTTAATTCTAGATTCTTCAAGAGTTAACCTAACCTAGATAATTTTCTCTATTATTTAATAACAGTAACTAACCAGATATAAAAAGACGTTGGTTGAAGCTTACCCAATGTCTTTTTTATGGTTGATTCCTTATGCATCCCAAACTTTTATTAAACAGGAATAGACAAGCATACCAGCAAAATGAGTCCATTTAAATATAATAGATTATATTTTTAAAAAATTATCCGATGTTTGATACTACATAATATATTAAATAAATGATAAAAAGGATGAGGAAGAAAGTGAATATAACCCAACAATTAGAAGCAGCTACTGGGTGGAAGTTTAAAGAGTTATGTATAGATGATATTCATATTTACTCTAATTATATAAAGAAATCAAATATACCTGTTAATGAATGGTCCACATCGTTCCCATATTTATACGCTTCTTCTTCTTATCTAACAATATTATGGACTATCATAGACAACATGCTTGTAACATTTCGGTTTTCAAAAAGTAAAAATCAAATCCACTTACAATGTGTTCCTTTTGGTGAAGGAAGCCCCGATCACGTTGTAAACGTATTATACAAATGTCTAATGTTCTGTTATACATGGAATGATAAATCTAATTCACATACAAAGGTCTCTATTCTTAACGAGGCACAATTGGAATTTTTACAAGAATCGAATTTATTTGATAAATACTTTAAGTTTTCATACCATAAAACCAGAGGACGTAACGTAATGGAACGGCATTATAGCATTAAGAAGCTTATTTCTTTGTCTGGGAAAGATTTTGCCTATGTGAGAGAATCAATTAATAATTTCTATAGGAAAAATCCTGGTTTGATTATAAGGTATTATACACCCAGCGATTATGATAATTTAATCAATCTATATAATCATTGGTTCAAAACTACAGATGAAAAATATTTTTATATTAGCGATAAAATAGAGTATCGTCAAATCTTGAAGTATTACACTCAACTTAACCAGATTATTCTTGTTGCTGAAATTGACGGACAGATCATAGGAATGATTGCTGGAGGAGAACTTCCAAACGGGCAGTCATGGGCAAGTCTTAGAAAAACAACAAATAATGGAAGAGGGATAACACAAGCATTAGTAGTAAAACTTGCAGAAGAAATTCATAATCTAAATCCTAACATCGAATTATTAAATGACGGTACTGACGATGGACAAGAGGGTCTAATATTTGTAAAAGAAAAATTCAGGCCTGTACTAAATTTAACACTCCATTCTCTATATCTTAAATAAAATTCATTATATTTTTTAGCCTGTTGTTAAAGTTATTACAAAACAAAAGATAATTAAAATCCATTATGGTAACTAAACATATATATGATATATATCTAAAAAACAGAAAAAGACCATCTCTTCCCAGTTTAAAGAGATGGTCTTCTATTCGTTGAGTCAAAATCGTAAATGACCCTTTCACGGCGTCTTGAATAGTTTGCTCAACTGATAAAAGAATATTCATAATAGGCAAGTTACCTAAATCTAAATTGACGCATACTTTTAGGTTTAAGAGTGGTTTTCTTATTATATGATTTGCAAAAAAACAGGAGTTCTGAAAGAGTGTGAATTCTTTTATACAAAATAAAGGTGTATATAATATATTTTAAAAAGCCGGGAGTGGGGGCTGTTCTATACATAGCTTTTTTTATTATGTACTAAACCTGTTATTTTGGTGGTGGTAATAACAGGTTCAGGGGGTTAGGCACCTTTTCCTTGTACAAGGATACTTCATTCTATGTAAAACTTCTTAAAAGGCTTGTACGATTGTCCGTACATTAATGATTAATTGGAGCTTGTATATTTTAGGCGAACATTTTTATTACTTGTACATATTATAAAAATATAACGTGCAGGGTGGTGAAGATATGGGCTTTTTCGGTGGTTACGGAGGTGGCTGCGGTTTTGGAGGCGGCTATGGCTATGGTGGTTACGGTGGTAACTCAGGTGGTAGTTTTGCTATTATTGTTGTTCTGTTTATATTATTAGTTATTGTTGGTTGTACTTGCTTTAAAAGTAGTTATTAATAAGTAGATGAAGTTTATAAGGATCTTTTTACCATTAATCCGATGAAATAATGAATTCCATCGGATTTTATTTCTAATAGAATTTTTGTATGTTAGTTTGATAGATATTTAAACATTAAATTCTTATTTTACATAACACAGGACAAATCTCAATTTTAAACATTCTACTTTCATTTCAAAGGCGATTAACAGCAACCTCCATAGCCATAACTACCGTATCCATATGGGGATCCATAGCCGTAACCACCATAACCACCGTATCCATATGGAGCTCCATAGCCATAACCACCATAGCCATATGGAGAAAGTAAAGAACCGGCTAATAAGCCACCAGCTAACCCTCCTACAAAGGGACCACCAAAACCAGGTCTTCCAAAGCCGAACCCTGGATGGCCGAAACCGAAACCGGGTCTTCCAAAGCCAAAACCAGGTCTTCCAATAAACCGTTCATCTGCATGGTTTAACTGATTTTCTTGAGAATATAAACTGGGTAAAAAGTGTATTTCTGAATTCATGAGCGAAACCTCCATTTTTTCTTATCAAATTAAGAATATACATTTACCTAGTTTACTTCTTAGGTTAGTGTCCCTGTTTTGTGAAAAATAAGTAAAAAGTAATAGTTTTTTAAAATAAAAACTACAATTTTAAAAACTATTACGGTCGGGTTTAATACTAGTGATTTTTATTTGAGAATTAAACATGCTCATAAATGCTTACGGATACATATAATACGTTAGCCCATGTAAATTATATCCCTACTCCTTTACTCAAATTTTTTAAAAAGGAGCGATAGTATGTCTAGTTATGGTGGATGTGGACTTGGTGGAGGTTTTGCCCTTCTAATTGTCTTATTTATTCTTCTTGTCATTATTGGATGTAGTTGTTTTAGTGGTGGCTATGGAGGTTACTGCTAATTCAATAAAAAGCCTTTTAATTGAAGGGCTTTTTACATATATCAAGTTATTTAAAATTCTCTTAGGTTAGGCAAGTTTCTTAAAATAATATGAATGCATATGATGAGGTGAGCGTACCCCGTCGTTTTATTCTAAGAGCAACCTTGGTTTTTTTGATGTATTCTCGACTAATTAGAAAAACTCCTGATTGTGGTTGAAATCAGGAGTTTTTTGCCGTTCATATCAAAAGATTTGGAGGTAATTTATTTACATAACCCTAGTCAATTTAAAAAAACATTGTTTACTATGGTAATTATATCCTTTAAAATTTTAATTAGCACTCATTTGAGTGCGCACTTGAAAAGGGGCGATGAAATTTATGCCTAAAACGCAACCTGGATTTAAGCGTTTAAATGCTGATATCCCAGAAGAACTGTTTAAGGAATTTGCCAAGAGATGCATTGAAGAAGGTTTAAGCAAAAAAGATTTTCTTGTTCAACTTTTAGAAAAAGAACTCTTTAAAGATTCAAAAAGGTAGAAGAAAAAAACAAAATAAAAGGACACTTTCCCGGCAAGGAAAGCACCCCATGTAGAACTCGTAAGGACTTTTATTATAACATGGGTTGCCCTCAAAAAACAGGAGGGTCTTAAGATGAATCAAACCGAAAAATTGTTAATGGGTATCGAAAATATTTTGAGTGTGGCTTCTGATTTAGTACAAGAAGTAGATCGTCTTAAACGTGTGGAAGAAGAATGTCAGATGCTTAAAGAAAAACTTTTTTTGAAACAACTTACGACATCTGAACAAGACGTTTTTGCTCTCACACTTGATGGCCATTCTATTACAGAGATGCAAAATATTTTGTTCAGAGAAGAGAGCACAATTAAGAATTAGAGGCGCAGCATTCTACAAAAATTAAACGTTTCTTCGATGAAAGAAGCGATCGATTTTTATAAAAAAACTACCCAGACTTC
>NZ_JBHZOX010000021.1:0-27554 GCF_042787905.1 Priestia sp. YIM B13551 | reverse complement strand
GCATCTTTCACACTATCAATAAGAGTATCTAATCTGTCTTGATTAATACTATTGCTAGTTACACCTACACTTAATGCTCCTACTACTTTATTGTTAAATCCTATAATAGGGGCGGCAATGGATGCAGTTCCCTCTGTTTTCTCTCCATAACTCACCGCATACCCTTGATTTCTAATGTTTACTAGTTGTTCTAAAAAAGTTTGCTTTTGCTCTGGCGTTAAAAAAGGATATCCGTTAATAAGTTGATGGCTTTCATCTGATTTCATCTGAGCTAACATAATTTTATTAGGAGCTCCTATATGAAGAGGAATTTGTTCGCCTAGATTATCAATAACCCGGACTTTTAATGGACTATCAATTCTTTCGATAATAGTAGAATACGTACCATTTAACACACTTAAGTAAACACTCTCTTCAACTTCATAAGCTAATCGTTCCATGCTTTCTTTTGCAACGATTCTAAAGTCTACTCTTTCTAATTGTCTCAATCCTATTTCCATCCAGATTGGACCTAATGTATAGTGTTTTGTTTCTGGGATTTGCGAGACAAGCCCATTCTTCATTAAAGAATTAAGTAGCCGATGAACTGTACTAATAGGGAGAGAAGTTCGTTCCGTTATCTCGGAGATGGACCAATAATCTTTTTTATCACAAGAGTCTAGTATTTGAATGATATCTACAGCTCGATCAATGGATTGTACCATAACTTACCTCAACTTTAATTTTAGTTTTTAGTACTTGATTAAATATGAATTTAACAAAGTTTTTCAATCAAATCAACTAAATTTTCCGAATAAAAAAATAAATAAAACAAGATATTGACTTTTTCGTTTAGTTATCTGAAAATTAAATATAATTCCGTATTGTGGAACTAATTCCACTATTCGGAAAACATAATGTATGAAAGTGAGGAGCACGATGACAAATTTTGATGATAAAAATACTGAGTTAAGGCGGACGATGAAGAGTAGACATTTGTTTATGATTGCACTTGGCGGTGTAATAGGAACAGGACTATTTAATGGCTCTGGATTCATTATTGGCCAAGCCGGACCAGGTGGATCTGTACTTGCTTTTATGATAGGCGGATTATTAATGTACTTTGTTATGTTATGTCTTGGTGAGCTTGCTGTAGCTATGCCTAGTTCAGGCTCATTTCAGGAATATGCTACGAAGTTTATTAATCCTGCTACCGGATTTACGATTGGATGGTTGTATTGGTTTAGTTGGGCCAACAGTGTAGGGCTCGAATTTACAACTGCAGGTATGACCATGCAACGTTGGCTTCCTGGAGTTCCTGTCTGGGTTTGGTGTTTAACTTTTGGAGTTACCATCTTTGTCATTAATGCACTATCCGCAAGAAGTTATGCGGAAACAGAATTTTGGTTTTCAAGTATAAAGGTATCAGCTATTGTTGCTTTTATCATTCTTGGAGGCGCAGCCATGTTTGGATTAATTGACTTAAAAGGAGAAGAATCTGCTCCACTTTTATCTAATTTTACAAATAACGGGGGACTATTTCCCAACGGTGTTGGTGCAGTACTGTTAACTCTAGTCACAGTTAATTATTCATTTCAAGGCACAGAGCTGGTTGGAATTGCTTCTGGAGAAAGTGAAGATCCAGCAAAAACTTTACCAGGTTCAATTAGAAATATTATTTGGAGAACGATGGTGTTCTTTGTTTTAGCCATATTTGTTCTTTCAGCCTTAATCCCTTGGGAACAGGCAGGATTAGGAAAGAGTCCATTCGTTGTAGTGCTAGATAACATAGGAATTCCTTATGCAGCTGATATTATGAATTTCGTTATCCTTACAGCTCTTCTTTCCGTAGCTAACTCAGGCTTATACGCTGGAACTAGAATGCTTTGGTCTTTGTCTAAAAATGACATGGCTCCAGCTTTTCTAAAAAAATTATCATCACGTGGAATACCTCTATACGCGTTAATTATGACAATATCTGTTTCTGCTCTTTCGCTTTTAACAAGTGTTTTTGCAGCTGAAACTGTTTACCTTTGGTTAATTTCAATCTCTGGATTTATTACAATTACTGTGTGGATGTCAATTTGTGCTTCTCAGTATTTTTTCCGTAAACATTATCTTAATAAAGGCGGGAAGCTAGAGGATTTAAAGTTTAGAACTCCCCTCTATCCGTTTGTTCCAATTGCCGGATTTGTTATATATGGCATCATTCTCATAAGTCTTTTCTTTATTCCAGCACAGAGACTAGGAATCTACTGTGGTGTACCATTAATTCTTGCTTGTTATGTTTTTTATTATGTAAAAGTTAAAAGAAAAATCAATACGAACAGTAAGAGCAAGAACGAAATGAGCAAAACAAGTTAATTCATTTAAATTAATCCTTTATAAGACACATTTAAAATAATATGAAAACGCTTTATTTCCTTGTTTTATTGGGTAGAGAACAATATATTTAGAGATGAATGTTACCTCTACATGTAACAACTTAAAAGGAAGGCTAGTTTATGTAAAAGGATTTAATATGACATATCTCAACAGATTATATACTTAGAGGACTAGCTATCAATGTTATATATTTATAGAAATGGTAATAAAATACGGATGTAAAGCACTGCATAAAAACTGATTTTATCCCCTTCAAATATAGTGTAATCTCTATTTTACTGAAGTTGATGATATATTATATTTGAAGGGTTTTTCTTTGACTAAAAAGAACAAACAATTTAGCAATGAAGTAGGGTTTTAAATATGAGATGTATTCTTTAAGTAGTAATAAATTAGATAAAATTATGCATTTACACTCCATAAAAAATAAACCCAAACAGATAGTTCGCGAGATAAAAGTCCATAAAAGTATACTTTTATGAACTTTTTCAAATCAAACATATCCTCTTTCTCTTTAATCTTTTTAAGCTAATTGTAAGTTAACAAAAGGTTGGGCTAATGGATGTAATGTGGTTACGTAAAAACATTATCATTCTTTTCATATTGTGTACTTACTTAACTTGATGAGGATGCAATACTAAACTAATATAAACAAGTACAACATTGATTTTTAAATAAGAGGTGTATCTATGAAGCTAGAGGATTTTACAATTGGGCAAGTATTTAAAACCAAATCCTTTAAATTAACAAAAGAAGAGATTATGGGATTTGCAGAAGAGTTTGATCCTCAATATATGCATTTAGATGAGGAAAAAGCGCAACAAGGGAGATTTAACGGAATAATTGCTTCTGGAATCCATACCATTGCCCTTTCATTTAAACTTTGGATTGAAGAAGGTATGTATGGGAATGATGTTATTGCTGGAACTGAGATGAACAATATTAAATTTATAAAACCTGTTTATCCGGAAGATGAATTACATACTATTGTAGAAGTTATTGACAAAAAAACGAAAAATAACGAAACTGGAATCCTTACTGTCCTATTGTCTACTTACAATAATAAAGAACAAAAAGTATTTGAAGGTGACTTGTCTGTACTGATTAAAAAATAAGATTTTATCAAATTAAGTAAAATGCTCTCTATATATTTTTTTGGTATAGTCCAAATTATAAATATCCTTTTTGAGGTATTAAAAGAAGCCTTATAAATTTTATAATCACTTAAGTTTAATGTACTTTTAATAAGAAGAATATTATCTGAAGTGTATGGTTAATCTCTTTTATATTAAGCAATAAATAAATAAACTCTATTACAAAAAATAACTGCAAATCCATTCTAACTTCTCTTTATAACAGGACTATTTCAGAGAAGTTACAACATATTTATAAAAGGTGCGCTTTTTATATGTTCTTGTTTCTTCCAACTATCCAAAGAACGTAGTCATAAAAAGTTACATAATACGGCAAAAGAATCCTTGGTGGAAGCTTACTGCACCAAGGGTTTTTTTGCCTTCTTAGTTCCGGAAAGAGTGATTATGTTAACTCAAGATGTGTATCATATACGAACTAAAAATAGAAAAAACGACTGATGGAAACGGGGCTATTTTTCTACTTTAAATGCCTAATATATTAAGTTATGACACCGAATGAAATAAAAAAGACTGTCTATTGACAGTCTTTTTTGAAATTAAACCAGCACCCGTTAGCGTACATTAATTCTCAATCTTAACCTCCAGACCGTGACATTTAAAATTATAATTAGGATTTTTTCTAACTTCTTCTTTCTGAAGTTCATACATGGCTATTTTATAGTTTATTTCTTCCAAGTGTTTTACGCTTTCTTCAATTTTCTTCTGCACTTCCAATTTATGCTGTATCAACATTTCTTCTCTTTGCAAGAAAGTAGTATTTCCTGCTACATAAAGGTCCTTATATTCTTTTATCTTAGAAATAGGCATTCCTGTCTCTCTGAGACAAAGAATAAAAGAAATCCAATCGATATGTTGTTCGTTATAAACTCTACGACCTCTTTCATCACGAGATACATTTGGCAGTATCCCTTGCTCTTCATAAAATCTAAGTGTCTTTGCAGATATATTTAAGTTCTCCACTACATATTTCATTGAATACAACATTACTCACCCCACTTTCAGTTACAGTTACTGTAACTGAAAATATATCATAAAGGCGAAATAAAAACAAAAATCCTTTATATAATCATATAAAAATTAACGCTTGACTTACCCTAACGTTAACCACTTACACTAAAGTAGAACTTCTAATAGGGATAGTTGTAACGGCTCAGAATAGTAATAATAGTAGTCCAGATTAACTCTACATTAGAAGAATATTCGATAGAGAGGTTAAAGAAATGAATCAAAAATACAGTAGGTTATTTGAATCCTTCACATTCAGAAGTGGAATAACAATTAAGAATAGAATCGTTATGGCACCTATGACAACCTGGTCAAGTAATGACGATCTTACCATTTCGGATGACGAAGTAAAGTATTACAAACAAAGAGTGAATGGAGTAGGACTCGTCATTACAGGGTGTACTCATGTTACACCTAATGGGCAAGGTTTTACGAATGAATTTGCTGGATACAATGATGAATTTACTCCAAGTTTACGAAAATTAGCTGATGCAGCGAAAAGTGGAGGCTCACCTGCGGTACTTCAGATTTTTCATGCAGGTAATAAAGCCCTGCCTGGATTGGATGCAGTTAGTGCAAGTACATTGCAACCCGAAGTTACTAATTTAGGTTCAACTTCAGAAACAAGAGAACTATCACATGAGGAGATCTTGTCGATTGTACGTGCTTTTGGAGACACAACAAGACGAGCGATTGAAGCCGGATTTGATGGCGTCGAAATTCATGGGGCTCATGGATTTTTGATACAGAATTTTTGGTCGCCAGCAACGAATCAACGGACGGACCAATGGGGAGGATCACTTGAAAATCGCTTGCGTTTTCCGTTGGCGATTATTGAAGAAATCAAAAATGTCATTGAAAAACATGCTACAAAACCATTCATTTTAGGATACCGATTTTCACCTGAAGAATCCTCCAAAGAGGACGGATTACGTATGAAAGACACGTATGAATTAATTAATTTCCTTGTTGAACAGGATTTAGATTATATACATGCTTCATTAGATAATGTGTCTTCAAAGCCAGTAGATAGTCAAGATGAAAAAACACGGATTGAATTGATTCTTGAAAAAGCAAACGGTAAGGTACCAGTATTGGCTGCTGGTTCCATGGTAACTCCAGATGATGCTCTTAAAACTATGGAATTAGGATTGCCGTTAGTTGCCATTGGGCATACGTTAATTATGAACCCTGATTGGGTAGAAAAGGTCGCAAATGGACGTGAAGCTGAGATAGCTTCTGAGTTGAATGTTTCGAAACTAGACCAGCTTAATATTCCAGAAAAACTATGGAATGTTATTCAAGCAATGCCAGGTTGGTTTAATATTGGTAAATAAAAAGTCAAAGGTTTTACTTTTTGCATCTTTTGTTTTTCTATTAAGTTTATTGTCATTAACTTATTTAGTTGTATTAGCCTTTATACTTAATTTCTAAAAAATACTTAAAGTAAATAAGCAGCTATAAGGATCTTCTAACGAAAGATCCTTTTTTAGTGCCGATAACAGGTTTTATGTTAACTATAAACGTATACTTTATTGAACACTCTTCACTCATAGAATTAATTTACACATATAGATCTTACCTTTTCCCTCTCTTGATAATGTCTTTATTTAATTTTTAAATACCTAAAACACCTTGTCTCTTTATATTAAGACAAGGTGTTTCTCTAAGTACCAAGGTAAAGGGTTAAGCATTATATACCATATTTTTTCAATAACGTCGACCATGTACGGCACTCTCTGGGCTGACTGCTTCAAGCTGTGCCAATTCTTCTTCTGTAAGTTTAATGTTTATTGCTTTAACATTTTCCTCTACATAATTTACTCGTTTTGTTCCTGGAATTGGTAATGCACCTTTGGCTATTGTCCAAGCTATTGCAAGTTGGGAAATGGTAACATTCTTTTCCTTTGCAACTTCCTTCAGTTTCTCCACAATATCAACATTTTTTTGGAAGTTATCGCCTTGGAAACGTGGTAAATGTCTGCGAATATCATCAGATGCAAGATCCTCAAATCTACGTAATTCTCCTGATATAAATCCTCTACTTAGGGGGCTGTATGCTACATGAGTAATACCTAATTCTTTAACGGTCGGAAGTATTTCTTCTTCAATATCTCGACTCCAAAGGGAGTATTCTGTTTGTAATGCAGATATTGGATGAACGGCATGTGCACGTCGAATAATATCTGCCTCTGCTTCAGAAAGTCCAAGATAACGAACTTTTCCTTCCTTAACTAAATCAGCCATAGCTCCAACTGTTTCTTCAATAGGAACGTTAGGGTCTACTCGATGTTGATAATATAAATCAATATAATCAAGCCCCAAACGTCTTAAACTCTCGTCAACGGCCTTCTTTACATAATCCGGATGTCCTCCAACAAACTCCCAATTAGCTCCAAATCCAAATTTAGTAGCGACAATAGCCTTTTCTCTATGTCCAGCTAATGCTTTACCAAGGAGTTCTTCATTATGTCCGTTACCATAAGTGTCAGCCGTATCGAGTAAAGTCACTCCAAGTTCCATGGCACGGTGGATGGTTTTTATAGATTCTTCGTCATTTATAGTACCGTAGATTCCTGGAGACATCCCCATAAGACCTAATCCGATAGATGAAACCTCTAAATCACTATGACCTAATTTTCTTGTTTTCATATTATAACCTCTCTTTTAAGGTAGTAATTTAACTGCATAGCTAGTTTAACACTTAAAATAATACAAAGTAAACAAAAAAGATGTTTTTTGTATATCTTGTTTACTTTGTATTAGTGAATAGTGTTTTTTGGTATAATAGTAAGCAATGAGGAGGAAATAAGGTGACTCATGAAAATACAACGACTCAAAAATTTAGACAAACACAAGATAAACTTATTCTAAAGTTGATGCCAAGCATCAGAAAAAATGGATTTCAGACATTACGGATGGATGATATTGCAAAAATCATGGACATAAGCAGAGCAACTTTATATAAGTATTTTCCCAACAAGGAAGATCTATTTCATAAAGTGACAGATGGTTTTGTTCAATATCTTAATGATATGATCAAAGATTTACCTAAAGAAGAAACTTTGTATATAACAAAGTTCCAACAATTGTTTGAACAATCCGTTTCACTTGCTCTTTTTATTACGGATGATTTTCTTGATGAACTTCAACATGCGTATCCGTCAATGTATGATAAATTATGGGAAACAATTCAGTTTCGCGAAAAGCAGTTGTTGATTTTTTATAATGAAGGTATGGAGAGTGGTATCTTTAATAAAATCAATGGAAGACTGTTAATCCTACAGGATAAGATGTTATTTACTATGTTAGACCCAATATATTTAATGAAAAACCAACTGACTATTGAACAAATGCTTTTTGATTTTTATCAGTTAAGAAAATTGCAGTTGTTTAAACCTGAGAGCATTTCTACGATCGATGACTCCTCTATAATGTCTAGAATCGATCATCTGTCCAAGAAAGCTGCCAATGTTTTATTATAAGTATCTAAATAGTAACTCATCTTTTTTGTTAGGATTCATTAGTTATTACCTAAAGAAATCAGCACTTTTGTAATAAATGGGCGGGTAAGTTTCAAAGTAATACAAAAAGAGAAGGTCTTTAATAGGGCCTTCTCTTTTTGTACCTAGAATTGGTTTTATATTGAGTAAATAGTAAAGTATTTATTAAAAATAATTAGTTTAACCATTTACTCTACATGACGACAAAATAGGGTCTTTTCTACAAAGTATTACGTTTCTAGATCACAGAATACGAATGATTATTTAACAGCTATTTCCTTTATTTCGATGTTCATTTTTCTAAAAAGGTATACTTTTTCGAACTTTATTATTTTCTATTAATTCACG
The DNA here is from genome assembly GCF_042787905.1 of Priestia sp. YIM B13551. Classification (NCBI taxonomy): domain Bacteria; kingdom Bacillati; phylum Bacillota; class Bacilli; order Caryophanales; family Bacillaceae; genus Priestia; species Priestia sp. YIM B13551. Next base: position 19,180 of record NZ_JBHZOX010000021.1, on the reverse strand, counting down.
AATCAAAATATATAGATGTCTGAAAAAATAAAGAAGCTAGAAGATTTTGTGCGTGAAAAGTGGGTTCCTGAAGGAGCTGATTCAGCGCATCGTGTGCAATGTATCAGCTCCTATAAAATTAAAACATGCTCCCATAATCCTAGCTTTCCCTTTGCTGGAATAAATTCATCCAGCATCTGCATATCCTCAACTACCCAAGCATAACCTCCCACTATAAAGTTACCCATAAAATAGTCATTCCCTGATACGATTCGACCATCCTCCAGAATGGCCCATGTCTCATTGTTTTCAGTTACCTTCAAACAATCTACAAGTTTGCATACAGCAATGATCTGGCCAGTTGGAAGATTCTCTGGTGTGTATCCGTGCTTACCAAGCAACGACTTTATGGCTATATGGTTAGAGGCGTCTTTATCTATTTTTTTACTTGTGTGAATGGCAAGTGGCCCCCGATAATTCGTTCTCCATGACCTTGTTTCATATGTTGCCTCTCTAAGGACAAAAAGGCTTGCCCACGGCTGGATCATTGATAAAACCTTCATTCTGACAGCCTCCAACCTATAGAAGTTTATTTTGATTATAGAGTGTCCCTTTAAAGGAATATTATGAGCAAAAGGCAGAATATCAGTTCACGGAGATCCAATTTATGAGGCATGAGTCATGACCAGTGATCATTAATATCATATATTAATCAGCGAACTATTTTTGTTAGGTTTTACAAACTCACTAGATGTGATTGGGCACGAACTTACACATGTAGTGACCCAGTTCACAAGCGGGCTAGAATATGAAAAGCAGCCTGGAGCTTTAAACGAACAGATTTAATGTGGTTTTTTATACCAATTGTGGAAGTTTACGTAACGGAAGGAATTCAACTGGTGAATCGATTCAACTAGGCGTAAGTAAAATTAATATTTATAGTGATATGAAGTATGCATATTTTACAAAAGCACGCGAAATTCTAAGTACTACCGAATACTGGGATCCACTTTATTTTCCGAAAAGCCAAACAAAAAGCGTTTGTCAGGTTGAAGGGTGCAATGGTAAACACAAGAGTTTAGGTTATTGTTCGAAGCATTATAAACGATTTAGAAGTCATGGAGATCCTTTTTTAGTTGCGCCAACACACGGAGAGATTAAAAGGGTAAAAGATTAAATTTGTCATAATTAAGGTTCAGAAAAAGGGAACCTGAAAAGGGTTCTCCTTCTTACTATGAATTATATTATATTTGTCCAGTAGTACAATATTAGATATGTAAATAATAAATTATTTACGATATATTTATGGTTTTAAACTTTACACTTATTGACGACAAATAGAACCTTTTTCGTTAAGTGGACGAGAAATCTAAAAGTGCCCCAACATATAAAGTAGAATGTAATGAGGATCAGTGGGAGTCTAGTGAATCGTACTGATTTACACCAATAAAATAAACATAAAAAAAGAGAAGGGTTGAACCTTCTCTTTCTGCTGCCACATCTATACTTAGGTATACCTTTTCATTTCTTACCATTCATAAAAAAATCGAACCCTTATGAAAATAACTTATTATAAAAATGGATAGATTGCTTCTGCATAAGCAATGGCCCCCTTTTGATTGGGATGGCCAATTGAAGCTCGTTTGCAAATTTCAAAATCAACTCCTGTACATCCGGCTTTTGTGCAGGAGACCAGCCTTTCTGTTGCAATAAAATCTTGTGGTGACATATCTAAATTAATGCCAAATACGTATGGATCATCAGTAAGTGCAGAGTGCTCCCCATCAATATTTGGATCAGCAAAGAAAAAGCGTTTTTCTCCAGTTAAGTTAGCATTTGTTTCATCTACAGCCTGTTGGAGAAACACTTTTGACTCATTGGCCAGCTGCATACTTCTTGCATGTATGATTTGAAGGTGATGATTGGTCAAAAAGCCAGCACCAATGCCACCAGGTATTCCTTGAACTACTATTCCCAAAGCAACTAATAAAATTTCTACAGCACTTAAATCACTATGTTCAGAAACAGGTGGGTAGTATCCGGTTACAATTACCTTAGCATTAGGGAAGGTAGTTGCTACTTTCTCCAGTAGGGTTTTACTACCATCGAGAAAGTGCTTACGATGTAGCTCAGTTAAATCAATATCAGTAAAAGGATTTAGGACGGTTCTAAGGTTAACATCGTTTATTCCGCCATCCATAATGATAAGATCTACCTTAGAAGGGTCTCCGACAAATAAATCACACTGCTTAATGATAGTAGGGTACGAGTTAGGCACCTCTCCATCTGTCGTCGGAAGAGATGAATGGTCGTTGACCCCAATAATAGCCCCTGAATGAGCAAGTACTTGAGTATAATATCCGATATTCCCATTTCGTGCTTTTATGGCATTTCCAACAAGGGAATAATGCTTTTCATGTTCAGCTAACCCTTGACCCCAAGAAACAGAATCGCCTATTACAAGCGTATGAAATGTATCTAAAACTAAATTAATGGTGTTAGATGGCGTTCCGTCTGATAGTAAAGCGCTCACCTTTACTGGTTCCCCCGATGGGTTTTCCTCTATTGAAGTTGGTCTAACTAATGTAAACTCGAGCTGAGTAGGACTCAATAAGGTAACATTGGGCATATCTTGATCATTTATTCGGACAATTGTACTTTCTGAAAATCCACTACCTATTAAGTTTACTTTCTTTCCTGGGCTCACGCGTGCAGTGATTTGATTATCCTGCTGAGCAGAGTCGATTTTAGGTTTAATATATAGAGAAGCCTTGTTAGATAGAGTTTCATCCAGCTGTTTTACCTGAATTGTATGCTGGCCACCCTTTAAAGAAGGAACTATAAACTGTAAAGCAGTGTCACTAAAAGCGTTTGTTTGCACAGGAGAACCATCTATTAACACAGTATCTGATTTTGTAAAGCGTTTACCTTTTAAGGTTATGCTATCACCTGCACAAGCATAAGCTGGCACTACTTCAAAAATAGCTGGCTCTAATAGTTTAATAGCAATATCATCTGGGTCGATGACGTACATACCGATTGGTTCGGCAAATTTTCCGCCACTGTATCCACTAGAACCTTGACCAGCATAAGAACCATCAGGTCCCTTTAATCCCGCAGTTCTCGATCCAGGACCACAAACTGCGCCAAAGTTTGCTTTAACGGAATCCCCAACTGGACCCCCAGCACCTCCTATACCTGGATAGCCAGGCTGACCTCCACTTCCTCCGCGTCCTCCATCGACTGTAATATAAAAACCCTTGAGGTACTCGTTGATAACTGCTTGTGGAGCATAAATTGAAAGCTTCCCTCCATGTCCTCCATGTCCTCCGTCTCCACCCTGACCTGCATTTCCACCTACCCCTCCGTTACCTCCAGCGCCTGCTCCTGCCTTACAGAATCCTGACCAGTCTAATTGAGCAGGTTTTCCTTTTCCTCCTTGGCCACCGTTTCCCCCATCTTGTCCGGCGCCACCAGTAGTCCCATCTTGACCTCTTAAATCAAAAGCAGGACGTCCAATCATATCAAGCACCCATACTTCTAACTCAGGTGCATTATTCCCGTCTGGGGCTTTACTACCTTTGATACCATGTGTACCATTTGTTCCTGATATTCCTACAAGCGTTGTAGACGTTGGTGCTTGAGGAGGAGTTCCAGGTTTCCAAGGCTTAGATGGAATAGATTTGCTTGGCCTTTCCCAAGTAAACGTAACATTTTTTCCAACTGTAATTTTTTCCGCAATTAAAATAAGATATTGTTGAGGTTGCTTAAGAACCACAGTGGTATTATCCTGTAGATTTATTTCCGTAGCTACCCAATAGGCTGTATCAATATTAATTTGAGAAGCAATACTAGGTGTAGAAGCAAAAGATGATACTGTTTTAGATGGAAATGGAACTGATTTTAAAATAGAACCCTGGCCACCAAAAGGTTGAAGTACAGGTGCGCTTACAGTATTGGTTACTTTATAAGCTGACTGAAAGTAGGCCTGGTTAGCAATTAAATTAGAGTCAGGTCTTGTAACACCTGCTTGGGGTATTAAATTCCCTGATAAATTCAGTGTCCCAAGGGATGAGATTGAGGTAATACCAACGGACTCTAGGACTGCTTTATGGTATTGTATTCGTTCTTGGCTTGAACTAGTGGTTGAAATGATTGAGTTATGACTAACCGAAAGAGATTTTAATGAAACTGGAATAGCTGATGTTAAATTTTTAGACATATGGATCCTCCTGAAATAAATAATTCTAAAACATAATACTCTAGGTATTTTGGTTTTATCCGCCCTTGGTAATTAGGAAAATATCCCTTAGAATCGAGGGGTATAAAGGCCTGGATAACAACCCGATTAACAATATATTTGCTGTGCAATCGAAATAGACCAATCTCTTAATTTTTATATACTCAAAGTGGGTCTAGTCGCCTGTCTTTTCATGAAATGGACGAGAGATCCAAAGATGTCCCAAGGACTGAAGTAAAACATAATGAGGAACAGTGGGAGCTTGGTGGATCAAATTATATGAAACTAATAAAAAAGAACCGACAGTTAAATGTCAGTTCCTGCGTATTGTATAAATGTAGTCATTCTTCATCTTCATAAATAAATAAGCCATTTACCAAGGTCTCGAAATCAGGAGCTAATTCAAAAATAAGTGTGTCCGTTCCCCATTCTAAGTCCATATAAATTACAGGAGGGTTATCTTTTGTATTCCGATAGTCGAATGCAACCCACCAATGTCCCTCTCCACATAGTAGAACAATATCTTTTGGTAACTCCCATTCTTCTATATAATAATCACTGGATAAAATGCCTTCTTTCCCTATTCCATAAATCTCAGGGACATTTACATGATCGTCTGCCCAATTTGTTGGAACGGAGGTAGGGTAGTCACAATATTTTAAAGAGCCGCCATTCTGCATTTTACATAACTCAATATAGGATTTTGGTAACTTCACACCCAACTTCTTTTCTGCATCATTGACCATTTCTTCTGTTAATTTTTTTGATTGACTGTATCCATCATCCCAAATATCTCTCATTTCCCCAACCCTTTCGATCAATACCAACTAAATGCTTTTCTTCATGCCACATTCGCGGCATTCACGTAAGAAAACGCCACCTTTTACGGAACTTTTGAAGTAAGCTGAATTACAATTGTCACACCGACCACTTACCTTATCTGGATATTCAGCGTAGTCATACACTTTATCAAAATCGATTTCTTGCTGCTGTTTTTCTTTCAAGTTGATCACTCTCTTCTAATTGACTCTTATTAGATTACCACAAAAAGCGAAGGTGAAATTATTTTATGTAAAAGGAACATCAATTAGCTCACTTAACCTCATTTTATTTTTTAATTCGAATACTTCATCGATAAAAACAAACAAATTCCCCAGGGAATCAACAAATTGTATGAATCCTGTTTCGGTTATACATTGCCCCCGTTTGTAATGTGTAAGATACACCTTTTGATTTGTATGGAGTGCTTCAATGAGTGTAAGGTTGATCTGTTCCATTTGATCTTCAGTTAAAATAGGCTTAGGTACTTGAAAGTGGTTCCGACGACTAAAGTAGAACCTAAGGAGAACTAGAAGATGCTTGTTAAATTACATGCTTTAAGCTTTAAAAAGGATGAAAACATGATTGAATAAAAAAGAGAAGGGGAGCCCTCCTCTTTTTAAATCATTAAATAATGATGATATTATGGTCAGACCTATTTGCGATAAATCGTAGTTCCCTACTTTCCTCATTTAGGTTAAAAAACCTCTTAATCTTTTCTTCAAACAAACATAGATTGAGTGAAGAACTAGAGATAACCTTAAAATAGTTGTCTCTTTATAGAGACTCACCTAGATTGGTTCTAAATGCTCAATTCTTAAATGCTTGTCCCAACGCTTTTAATCCATCCTCGTACAGTCCATGGAATAGATTTATAGCCTCTTCCTCACTAATGCCTACCGGTGTGAAAGTGCCAGACCACTCCACCAACGATGTTTTGCTGTCAGCAGTCTCATGAACACGGATTGTAGCTTGATAATCAGTGACCGGAAATGGTGCTTTTATAATTGAGTATGTGTAGTAACGTTCCTTGTCATTAAATACTTCGAGACGCTCTACAATAACCTCTCCATCAAGATCAGCTAGATGGCGCACGCGTCCACCTTCGCTTAGCTCACTACTAGATATAGAAGGTAACCAGTCAGGGAATGAGTTAAAGCCTCCGAGTAATTTCCATACTTGATCAGGTGAAGCAGAAATTTTAATTGTAGTGGTAGTATGTGCCATATTAATTACTCCTTTACGAATGCAGATGGAATAATTTTGAAATAATGATCCATTCACCGTCTAGTTTAAGTAATTGATGAAAATCAGTGTATGATTCACCATATGCATCATTTTCTAAACTTACACGAACGGAAGCAATCGTTCCTTCAACATCTAAAATATCAACTCTCGATTTAAGATTCTTTGCAGGACCAGCTTTATCCATAAAATCCCATAGGTTATCAATAGATCCTCCTAGAAAACCATCAGTTGTGTTATAACCATACATAGTAGCATCTTTATGAAAAGCTTGCTTTACTACTTCTTTGTCACCTGAAATAAGGCCATCAATATACTTATTCACTACGGTAATGATCTCATCGTAATCTTTGATTGGTGTTTTGCTCATTTTCTCCTCAATCTCCTTTAAGTTATAAATAGTCTATTTAACGGTAATCAGGTTTTCTAACTCAGGCTCGTTTTATTTGATTAGAACCTAGAAAAGCTATACTTATAAATTTCGTAAAGCATCTGCTATAGGAGTTTTACCATCGCTCATTGTAATAACTTTTCCAATGGTATTATGATCTCGCAAGCTTTGAACTAAAGTGTCCACGACATTTTCTATCGCATTTTCACCAGGGTAATCAATATTAACATTTATTTTTCCAGATCCAGGTTGTTCTTTTAAAACACCAGGCTGTACGATTGTATAGTCTAGCTTAGTATTATGAATCAGCCAATGATCAGCAAAATGTTTGGCAATATTATAGTTTGTTAAATCTTTTAGAAAAGCCTGATCCCACTTGTCTGGTTCAAGAGAAAATACGGAACTAAGCATAATAAATCTTTTTATGTTCTTGCTTTCAGCAGCACGCATCACATTGACAGCACCATTTAAATCAACCTGTAGTAAATCTTTTCCTCTAGAACCAGCCACAAAGAAAATGGCTTCTGCATCATGCATATTCTCAGCTATTACGTCAGGACTAGCTAATAAATCTATATGAACATAACGAGCATTGTTCGAAGTGCTTGTGAGGTTATCCTTTCTAGTTCCTGCATAAACAAAATGTTCGTTCTCAACTAGTTTGTTAACAAGATGTGAACCTACTCGACCATTAGCCCCTACTACTAATACCTTCATTTAAAAAAACCTCCCTGAAAATTAGTTTGAATTAGTGTTTATTTCATCGTAATAAATATTATATTAATATGGTCTGACCATATTAATATAATTTTACCCTCTTCAATTTAGTAAAAACTATAAGTTTAAAACTCATTGTCTCATTCTGATAGACTAAATCAAGTATGGCTACTTACCTTCTTTACTTTTGTCATCAGAAGTCTTTCTTACAGATTACTTAATTACCACTCTTGAGCTGTAGGTGTCACAATTACATCGTTAATCATAACGTTCGCTGGCTTATTTACCACAAATCCAATGGTTTCAGCTACATACTCTACGTCAATAGCTACCTCATTCAATCCTTCTAGCACACCTTTTACATCTTTGTCTGTCACTGTATCCTGCCAATTAGTTGCAATAACACCTGGGGAAACTAAAACAGCTTGAATGTTATGCTTAACAGACATTTCTTTACGTAAACTTTCAGTAATCGCTCTTACTGCATATTTCGTAGAACTATACACCCCATGACCTTCACCAATCGCATGACCAGCAACAGAGCCTACATTAATAATCTGTCCACTTCCTTGTTTTTTCATATGAGGAAGGACCGCAGCTACTCCATACAGCACACCTTTTACGTTAAGGTCAATCATCGTCTCCCATTCGTCTACGTGAGCGTTATCCCACATGGAGAATAACATCATCCCTGCACTGTTAATTAACGTATCAACCCTTCCGAATTTATCTACTGTAAAGTCTACGAGAGATTGAACGTCTTCTTTTACTGTAACATCTGTCACTTTATAAGAAGCTGTACCCCCATCTTTATTAATTCGCTCTGCTAGATTTTTTAGTTTCTCTTCATTTCTGGCAGCTAGAACGACAGAAGCTCCCTTCTTTGCAAGGTGAATTGCTGTTGCTTCTCCAATTCCACTTGAAGATCCTGTAATGATGACTACTTTGTCTTGAATGTATGACATTTTTCTACTCCTCCTTTAGGTTTCTCCCTTTGGTTATTTCAACTTATCTTCTAAAACCATCTGCATACTGTGTAGGTACAGCTGTTTCTTTTTTCAATGTAGCTGCAGCTTCTAATGCCCAGTGAGGGTTACGTAACATACCTCGACCAACAGCGACTAAATCTGCCTCTTCATTTCCAATTACAGCATTTGCCAACGCTGGGTCATCTAATCTGCCCACTGCAATCACCGGAATATCAAGAGCTTTCTTAATTTCTCTAGCTAATGGTACTTGGTAAGCTGCATGTGTACCAGGTTTTCCCCAAGCCGCAATAGATCCTTCCCCACCTGAAGAGATGTCAAAGATATCTACTCCTGCTTTTTGGTATTCTTTCGCAAATTCAATACTTCCGTTGATGTCATATCCACCTTCAACATATTCTTTAGCAGAAATACGCATTATTAATGGCATATCTTCTGGGATCTCAGCTTTCGCTGCTTCAATAATTTCTCGACCAAACTTTGTAAGGTCTTTTCCATACTCGTCTTCGCGTTTATTTGTTAAAGGAGAATGGAATTGATGGATTAAATAACCGTGAGCTCCATGAATTTCAATGACATCGAATCCTGCTTTTACAGCACGTTGTACAGCTTTACGAAACTTTTCAACCATTTCTTTGACTTCATCTGTTGAAAGAGCTCTTGGTGTTTTTGATTCCTCATCAAATGGAATGGCTGAAGGAGCAACCGGTACTTCTGCGTCTTCTGCTTTACGACCAGCGTGAGCAATTTGGATACCCACTTTTGCTCCGTAACGGTGACAAGCTTCCACAATGCGTGCTAGAGCAGGAATCTGTTCATCTGACCATAACCCTAAATCATAGTCTGAAATACGTCCATCTGGTTCTACATCTGTCATCTCGATCATAATAAAACCAGCACCTCCGATTGCTCGGTTTACATAGTGTAAGTAATGCCAATCTGTAGCAATACCATCTTTCTTTTCAACTGAATATTGACACATGGGAGACATCACAACTCGGTTTTTTAATTCTAAACCTTTGAACTTATAAGAACTAAATAAATGTTGATCCATTCTAAAAACTCCTTTTGATTAAATTTTCGATTTTAGCCAAGTTATACAGTGCCTCATCGAAAGCAATTTATGTGATTATGATTCATAAATTTAATTAATGCATGCACATGCATGTAATTTACATAGAATATTTCATATTGTCAACCTTTAAATCTATAATATAAATTCAAAAACAACAATATAAATGTATGCACAAACATATAATTACATATGTTATTTATTTTTGTCAACTTAAAAACTTCATACGCAATATGAATTTAAAGAATAACAAAGTAAAATGCATGCGCACACATAATTTATATATGTTATTTACCTTTGTCAACTTAAAAACTCATAAGCAATATAAATTTAAAGAATAACAAAACAAAATGCATGCGCACATTCATAATTTATAATGATGATTTTAACTTATAACAGCTTCACATTATATTTTTCCCATTAAAAAGTGAAACTCCCGTTGGAGATGTTCTTTCCCTAGAATGGACTGAAGAACTTGATGAAAAGTCTGTAAAGCCCTGTCTAGCTTTTCTTCGCCTAATGGGGTTAAACGTGTATAAATTCCTCTACGATCGTCTTCACATATATGCCGTTGTAAAGCTCCACAACTTTTTGCTTCAAGTCTACCTACTAATCTTGAGAGTGCACTTTGACTTAAGCCTATCATCTCTTGCAGTTGTTGTAACCTCAATTGTTTATCATCTGTTTGAGATAAAAAATAAAGAACATAAAATTCTTTTAATGATAATTTATAGTTTTCTTGCAAAACCATTTCTAACTCATGATTAATATTCGCTTGAATATTCGTAATAGATAACCAAGTATTTAAAAGCTCAATTTCTTGATTATTTTTCATACGCATTCCACCCATTTCTATTTTAATGACATAGTACTAAAGTCAATAATCAGAAGCCTTTCTCGCATATCTTCAAGCCTTAATCTCCCCTATTCTAATTTAGTTTATTAAAAATTTAAGGGGGGAATTTTATACGATTTTTATGGTTGATAACCTTTTTACTTTGTCATCTAGTTATTATAACATTTGTTAGTGATAACTAAATCCTAAAAGTATGACTCCTTAATTTAGTTATACAATTGCCCTTATTGTCTCACTCTTCTCCTTAACATAATCTAACATAGAAAAAAAGAAATGCAAACAATAAATATGCATGCGCAAGCATATAAAATTAAACCGTGATTCTTTTAATTTAGAGATAAATTCCATGAATTACACCATTGCGTCATACTCTTGAATAACTTCTCTAAATAATTGCTTATTCAAATTCAATAATTTGGCAAACTCTGTACTTGTAATCACCTTATTTATCCAAGGGGAATAATTAAGTGTTAAAATTTCTCTCTGTTCCTGTGTTAAAAGACAGAGATTTAGCCATGGACAATAAAATATTTCTTTCATGAACGTTCCCTCCTTCTTAATATTTCTTATTTCCTATACTTTTGTAACAACATAGGTTCTTTTCTTTTAGTAAAGATTGAATATTTGTATGAATACTTCAATCTTATTATGCAATCTAATTGTCTCATTGTTGTTTAACAATTAATGTAAAGATCTTTTGTTGAATCTAAAATTCGCTTAATAATGATTATAAATACTAGTGAACGTATTATAAATTTAAAAATTGTAATTTGTCAATTCGCTAATAATAGGTATTAGTTAAAATATTTGGAATCAAGACTCTGTTAAGAAACATAAAAAGAATTTTTAAAAAGTTATATAAAAGAGCAACCTTAACAAGCAGTTTTTTTCTTTTAAAGAGAGCATGGTATCAAAACATAAATTTACATTCAACACGTAATCACCCCGTAAAAATATAATTTTACGGGGTGATTACACTTCTTAAAAGTGAATGTTTATAATTTTTTTGAGGTAATGTATCCACTCTCATTTTAAATTTTTGCAGGACCATCCTTATCTATGAAGTCCTATTTACCAATTAACCCTTTACCGTCAGTCCCTTTATCACCTTTTCCATTCGATGCATTGCTTGTTCAATTTCATCGTAGCTTGTTGAATAAGCCATACGAATAAAGCCCTCACCATGACTTCCAAATGCGGAACCTGGTACACAAGCAATTTGTGCTTCTCTCAATAACTTAGTTGCAAGATCCTTTGAAGGGATGCCTAATTCTTTAAAAGAAGGAAAAGCATAAAATGCCCCTTTTGGTACAACACATTGTACTCCGGGCATCTCATTAAGCCTGCTAACAAGAAGCTTTCGTCTTTTATCAAAAGCTTTTACCATTTCTTCCACAGGCTCCTGTGTTCCAAGGTAAGCAGCTGTTCCACCAAATTGTGCAAATGATGTTGCACAAGAAGTATTATACTGATGCATTTTTAGTATTGGCTGGATAAGTTCTACAGGACCGGCCGCATATCCAAGTCTCCATCCATCCATTGCATATGCTTTAGCAAAACCATTAATTGTAACAGTTCTTTCGAACATACCAGGTAAGGTAGCCATACTAATATGCTTTTCTTCGTCATAAATAAGTTTTTCATAAATTTCATCAGATACCACAAGCAAATCGTGCCTAATTGCAATGTCTGCTAATTCTTTCAGATAAGATTCTGGCAATACAGCTCCTGTGGGATTATGAGGAGTGTTAATTAAAAGCATTTTCGTTTTTTTTGTAACTCGATCTCGAACATCATTTGGATCTAAAAGAAACTCATTTTCTTCTAATAGTGGAATGGGAACAGCAACACCACCAGCAAGCTCAACAATATACTGATACTCAAGCCACGCTGGATCGGGAATGAGTACCTCATCTCCTGGGTTGATGAATGCAAAGATAAAATTGAAAATGGCTTCTTTACAACCCACTGTAACAACAACTTCTTTTTGAGGATCTACATTAATTCCGTTATCAAGTTTCAATTTTTGTGCAATTGCTTCCCGGAATTCAAGCGTTCCACTGTTAGATGTATAATGAACATTTCCTTGCTGTAAAGCAGCTTTTGCTGCATCTTTAATATGTTGAGGAGTGTCAAAATCAGGACGCCCAATTTCCATGTGCGTAATGTTTAACCCTCTCTTTTCCATTCTTGCTGCTTCTTCAAATATCTCACGGATACTTGAAAAAGGAATTTTAGATAAGCGATCTGAAATAGAAAGATTCATTTTGATAGCTCCTTTTAGTTATAGCTCTAAATTCAAAAACAATAAAAATATTATGGTCTGACCAATTTGTTGTTTTAGTTCATATAATTTGTTTATATGCTGCAAGTTTTTCTTATACATTTATTTTTATATCTCTCATCTTACTCCTTATAAAGACAACATCTTTCTCATAGCAAAGCTTGTTTAAATAGTATACAAACCATTACTAGAGTCCCTAGTTACAGACAAGTTATTTTTTATTTCAAGCAATGGTGATTCTTCTTGAGGTCTTAAGAACTTGATACTTTCTCTTCGTTAGCGATTACAACCTCTTTTTTATGAAACATTCCCTCAGATTTGGCTATTACGACTGTAGCTAATGCATTTCCTACTACATTAGTTGCAGTTCGCGCCATGTCCATTATGAAGTCAACAGCCATGAGTAATGCAATTCCTTCCATAGGTAGTCCTATAACTACAGAAACACTTGTCAACACAACGATTACTCCTGAAGGAACAGAAGCAACTCCTTTTGTGAGTAGCATAAGCAAAAGGACAATATGAATCTGATCTAAAACTGAGAGGTGAATTCCATAAGCATTCGCTAAAAATAAGATAGCAGGAGCCATATAGACCATTCCACCATCAAGATTAAATGAGTACCCAAGAGGTAATACAAAGGAAACTATTGAATTTTTAGCACCATAATCTTCTAAACGTGTCATAAGAGGGGCAAATACAGACTCTGAGCTTCTAGTTGTAAAAGCGATTAACAATAAATCTTTAATTTCATTAAGTAAATCCCAATATTGAATCCGATAGATTCGGGCAATTATGGGGAAAATAATTAATAAAACAATACCTAATCCAGCATATGTAACTAAAATTAAGTCAATTAGTGTGCTTAACTTTCCAAAACCATAAGTAGCCATGCTATAAGCGATAGATCCAAAAACACCAATTGGAGAGAATTTAATTACATAATTTAAAACTTTAAACATTACTTTAGAAAGAGCCTCGAGAACGTCCTCAATTGGCTTTGCTTTTTCCTTTAAGGCACGTAATGCTAAGCCAAAGAAAATACCAAAATAGACAATACCTAAGATATTTCCTTCTGAAAAAGCTACAAAAATATTAGAAGGTATTATATGAAGGATAAATTCTCTAAAGTCAATCTTATTTGCTTCAATGCCCTCTAGAGCCTTTATATTTCCTCCGGATAAATCAGCGCCAACTCCAAGGTGTACAGTATTAGCAAGTAGTAAAGACATAACGATGATTAAAGTTGTAACAATCTCAAAATAAAGTATAGCTTTAAGAGAAAGCCTTCCTAATGATCCGGTTGATTTTATTTGAGCAATTCCTAATATAATTAGGGGGAAAATCAATGGTACAATCGTCATCTTAATCATATGAATAAAAGCATCACCTAAGATTTTTGCTTCTACACCTATGGTTTTACTCATAAACCCTAAACATAAACCTAATATAAGAGCTACGACAATCTGGAGCCATAAAGGAATTCTTCTAAGAGCTTGCATTATCTATCCCCTTTCAAAAGTAATAAGGTATGGATTAGCATTAAATAAATGAAGATTCTTTTTTAAATAGCCTTTATCATACCCCCATCAACTAAGAAAGAGCTTCCAGTCATATACGTGCTTGCTTCAGATACCAAAAACGTTACTACATTAGCAAATTCCTCTGGAGTTCCGTATCGCTTCAGTAATATCGTTTCTCGAGATGCCTTTGCGACCTCTTCACGTGTAGTTCCAAGTTTATCTGCTTTGGTTTGGTCAAGAAACGCCACTCTGTCTGTTGCAATTCTACCTGGTGCCACCGTGTTAATTAGTATATTAAATGAAGCCAATTCCTCAGCTAGAGTTTTAGTCAGTCCTACAATTCCTAAACGAAATGTATTGGATAGTATTAACCCCGGTATAGGTTGTTTAATAGACGAAGAAGCTATGTTAATAATTCGCCCTCCTTGTTTTTTTAGATAAGGCAAAGCTCCTCGAATTAAACGAATATAGCTTAATAAATTCAATTCAAATGCCTTTTCCCAGTCCTCGTCCGAAAATTGTTCAAATTTACCACTAGGAGGTCCTCCTGCATTATTAATTAAAATATCAATTTGATCAAATACTTCAATTGTTTTATTTATTAATGTGTGAATATCATCTGCATTAGTAATATCAGCTGGACAATATTCAACTTTTCCTTTTCCTAAACTTTGAAGCTCCTGTTGTAATTTCTTTAATTTTGCACTGTCTCGACTTGTTAACATGACATTTACGCCTTCTTTGACGAGTTGTGTTGCGATGGCCTTTCCGAGTCCCTGGCTGGATGCAACAACAAGGGCAACTTTATTTTTCAGATTTAGTTCCATACTTAATTACCTCCATTAACCTTTAAATCTTTTACGTGATTAACTAACTTTTCAAATCCATCAATATGACATTCTACGATATCTCCATCACGTATTACTACAGCTCCTGGAGTACCAGTAGAAATAATATCGCCCGGCAATAGTTTCATAACTTTAGAGTGGAAGGATACTAAATGCCAAGGAAGAAACGACATATTGGAAACAATGTTTTTCCGATGCAGATCTCCATTAATAACGGTAGCAACATTTAAATTGACTACTTCCTCAACTTCTTCAGGTGTAACCAAGTGAGGACCAAAACTAAAAAATGTATCAAAACTTTTTGAGCGTGTTAAATATCTAGGGTTTTTCTGTAAAATATCTTCGGCTGTCATATCAATAATCGTAGTAAAACCAGCAATTACGTTAGGTGCATCTTCTTCTGATACATCTTTGCATTCTTTTCCAATTATGATTCCAAGCTCTGCTTCTGCTGTTGTTCGCTCAGATTGTAGAGGAATATTAATAGTATCGTTTGGACCAATAATTGTAGTATCCGGTTTTAAGAAGCTTGCAGGTTCTGTATTAGGTGCTTTTTCGTCTAGGTCAGCTGCGTGCTCTACATAATTTAAACCAATCCCCCATATTTTTCTTGGATGACGGTATAGAGGGGCATACTCTACTTGTTGAAAGGGAATAAAAATAGCTTCTAATTCTGCCACCTGTTCTTTACCTTCTGTTTGATACCATTGTTTTATTTCATCTAATTGACCAGTTTTAATGATTTCAAATAGGTCTGTTGACCATTCTTGATTAAATTTAGTATTTAAATCTTTAATCGGCAAAATTCCATTATGTGCGACCAGTCCTGCTTCTTCTATTCCGTCTCTTGTAATTGTGGCTAATTTCATAATAAGTTCCTCCATTTTCTTTAATATTATTAAATTATTATGGTCTGACCAATATAATTTATATATTTTCATAATATAAAGACAATTTTAATTTGTAAAGGATTTATTTTAAAATTGTTAATGATTAAAGAGGAATTTAAATACTTTATACTAATTACGCAACATATTTATCGCAATTCTAAATAGGAAGCAGCCAACACCTCTTCATCCTTGGCTGCTTTTGAGTGGTTATTTCCTCATCTTGCAAAGATTACAATAAAAAATTGTAAATTCCAATAATTTTTTACACAAAAAGAAGAAGTTATTATGGTCTTACCTTTTAAAAGGATAAAAATTAAAGGTCATGGTTCCAAATCTTTGTTTCATTTTTTTCTAGATGATCTAGCATAGCTAATCGAGCTTCTACTGCATCTCTTTTCTTTAAGGCATTAAGAATACGCTCATGCTCTTGATGAGTATCTTCTAAATACGATTTCGATAGCCTCTTGGATTGATTCTTACTTACTCTTAAAGCTTCCAAAAATTTTGGAGAAATCATATCAAATATGGTTTGATAGATAGAGTTTCCAGAGGAAATAATAATTAAAGAATGAAAGCGATAATCTTCTTCTATTCCAATTCCTCCATTATGGTTAACTTCAATCAGTTCTAAATGGGCATTTTCAATTGCTTCTAGTTGCTCTCTAGTAGCCCTTTGGGCTGCTAACGCGGTTGCCTCTATCTCTATCCCTCTGCGGAATTCTAAAATTTCTTTTAAAGTTTGTTCTTCCATCATAAGCTTCTGGGTGAATGGTTCAATAACCTTACTACCATTTATCTCCTTCAATATACTGCCAACCCCTGAACGCTTTTCAATAATTCCTTTCGCCACTAGGACACTAAGTGCCTCTCTAATAGCTGTTTTGCTCACCTGAAATATTTCTACAAATTCATTTTCAGTAGGAAGCTTATCACCGGGCTTAATATTTTCTTCTTGGATATATTGAATAATCTCAGAGATAATTTCTTCATATAAGTTTCTTTTCTTAATATTTCTAAGTACCAATCTTATCACCTCTTTTTAACATCTATAAGTTAGTATGTTTTTTACATCACTTTAAAGTATCATTTATACCTAATAGTTATTATACTATATAATTATATATAGTTTATGTAAGAGTCACAAAGGAATTATTATATGTAAAGACTCGTATCCAGGTAAAGTTTTTGGAATCCATATAAAAGCGTTATTTAAATACATTACATAACATCCGTTGTATACTAACCCGGTTAATTAAACACATAAAAAACGAATTGTAATTAATCTAGTCAGAAATTAACAATTAATTTTCTTCCAATAGCTAGTTATTAATTGTTTAGGAGGTTAAATACGTGAAAAGCAGTAGAAATTATAAAGTTCAAACACCGCCAAAGATGTATCAACAAGTTATAACTCAACTTGTCGAATATATTGAATCGGAGCAGTTACCCGAGGGTTCAAAAATCCATACTGAAAGAGATTTAAGTGAGTTATTAGGGGTCAGTCGACCTTCCATTAGAGAAGGGATTCGAGGTCTAAAGCTTTTAGGATACCTTGATTCAAGACAAGGAGAGGGGACTTTTGTGTCTAACCCACCTCCATTTTTGATTCCTTCTGAATTATCAAAACAACGGTTAGACCGCGTATCTCTTCAAAATTACTATGAGGTATTCATTATGTGCTCCAAACAGATTGTGACACTATCCCTCTCTCTTGATTTATCAAACAAGGAATTAAATGAAAGTACTTCAATGATTAAACATACAGACGATTTCTGGTCAGATTTTCGAAATTGGATAGAACACATTGCTATACATTTAAACAATCCATTTTTCCTTTCCTTATGGAAAAATAATTATGACGTATTAGAAGAACATGATTATTTTTCGACCCTTAAATTGAACTTACAATTTAATGTGTTTTTAGAATGCTATTTAGAAAGAAATGAGCCAAGATTAAACGAATTATTTCAGAAATTATCTGAATTGGATAGTATAAACTCTTAAATCTTATACTAAAAACAATCATGCACATAGTAATACCTCTTCTTCTCATGCTGAGGAGGAGGTATTTGGTATAAGTTAAACCTCTTAGTTAGTCCTTTGATTAGGATCTTTTAAACAAACATCAATTAGCTCACTTAACTTCATTTTATTTTTTAATTCGAATACTTCATCGATAAAAACAAACAAATTCCCCAGGGAATCAACAAATTGTATAAATCCTGTTTCGGTTATACGTTGCCCGTTCTTATAATATGTAAGGTATACTTGTTTATTTGTATGTAAGGCTTCAATCAATGTGAAATTCATTTGTTCCATTTGCTCTTCTGTTAAAACAGGTTGAGCTACTTCTACTTGCTTATTTATCATTTCCTGTAACCCTATGTATTGCTCTGGCATAGTGGCGAATGGACGCCATTTTTTCATTCCTCTATGTTCCATATCTTTTTCCTCCTTAAGCTTTATGGCCACCCATAAGACCATTTCGATAACGAGCTGTTGAATAAGGAAGATGACTAGATGCACGTAATACACTATTCTTGCCATAACGCAGCCGAATTTCATCAATCGTTTTGGCAAGAGCATAGGCTCTTTCACGCTGATCGATATCCTCAAATAAGCTCATTTGCTCCTCTTCTTGAATACTGGTGTTCGATAATGAAATCCCAATAGAACGAATTGGCATGCCACTATCAAACGTATGTAAAATCGTTAAACAATAAGGAAAGATATCTTGGCTTAAATTCGAAGCTCTTCCCATTTTCTTTTGTCGGGAGAATCCTCCACCTGTTTGTTTGCTATAGCCAATGGATAAATGAATCGTTTGAGCCACCACTTGATGCATGCGTAAACGAAAACAAACATCGTCCAATAGCTCCAATAGTAATAATTCCACTTCTTTTCGGCTTGTATAATCTCGAAAGAGAATCTGACTTTTCCCGAAGGAACGGGAACTAGGAATGTACACATCGGAAATGCGACTAAAATCAATCCCATTCGCATGTTGGTGAATTTCCTCTCCCATGATGCCAAATTCTTTTTGTAACATCTCCTTTGAAGAAAGCGCGAGTTCTTTGATGGTGTGAATGCCTAACCGGTGTAAGCGTCTTTCCGTAGCAGACGAGATCCCCCAGAAATCCTTCATCGGATGAATGGACCACAACTTAAAGGGAATATCCTCATATCGCCAATATGCAACCCCTGTTGGGCTATTCTTTGCCTCATGATCTAAGCTCACCTTCGCCAGTAAGAGATATGGAAAACAGTATACGTTATATAAGTGATCACCCTGAAAATTTTAAGCAATTACTGATCTTATACGAATCTTTA
>NZ_JBHZOX010000020.1:0-30288 GCF_042787905.1 Priestia sp. YIM B13551 | reverse complement strand
AAAACATTAGTTCCAGCCATTTTTGCAATAATACCTAATACTACAAAAACAAAGAAAATCATGGTCAGATATATAACCAGTACTAACTTTCCTAAAGGAATTAATGAACCAATTCCAAATTTCGCCACATTCAAACCAATTAAAGCAAATACGCCAAATGGGGCAAATTTCATAACTAAGTTTGTCATCCAAAACATGGATTCTAGTACACCTTCAAAAAAGTTTAAGACTGGTTTGCCTTTTTCTCCAATCGCTGCAACGCCTAGACCAAATAATACTGAGAAAAAGATAATCGCTAATAAATTTCCCTCAGCCAACGATTGGAATATATTAGTTGGGATAATATGAACGATTTGAGCTGCTACACCTGCACTCTCAGTTGTTTTAGATGTTTCTTCATATTTGGATATGTCACCTTTCTCAAGGTTCCCCATATCTATACCAGTACCTGGATGGAATAAATTTGCGGCTAATAAGCCCACTGCTAATGCAATTGTAGTAACAATTTCAAAATAAAGAATGGTTTTTCCACCTAGTTTTCCTAACTTTTTAATATCACCCACACCAGCTATAGATACGATGAGTGCGGATACAACGATAGGAATAACAATCATTTTAATGAGGTGAAGAAAAACATCGCCTAAAGGTTGAAGAATGGCCATCGCTGTACTATTTCCATAAAAAATAGCACCTATACCAATCCCGAACGCAAGTCCAATAAATATTTGTGTAGCCAATCCGAACTTCTTCATAGTTGTAACCCCTTTCAATTCTCGGTTCATTAAAACACTTATAGAGAGCCTATGCTTAGTCTAGCGTTTATAAAAAAGACAATAATTAAAAATACATCTAATGGGTGGATAATCTTAAACATAAATGGTAATCATATGATTTGAAATTAGCGCCCCTTCCAGTAAAGCGTTTTCATAATCTTCATTGTAAAAATACACTTTTTCGGCTTACCTTATATACTTAAGTATATAAGATTGTTTATAAAGAGCTTTTCCATTATCCTTTTAACCTTTTTGGAGTTCTGTCTTTTGTCTAACATTCATATAAAAATAGTAAAAGTCACTTCTATATTTATGCCTCTACAATTGGACAATGGTATCCTAATCTATTATTCCCTCATTTCCTATAAAGAAATATCTTCTCCTTTATCTAGTCCCTAGAGATAAGGTAGCAATAACACTAGATATCTCTATAGCTTGTTAAAATGTTTTTCTTTACTCGGAATGATATCGCTTTCAAAAATCTTAACCGTAATAACTGCATATATCTTCTTCAAAAGCTAAAGGAATTTAGGATTTATTCCATTTGTAACTTAATTAACGGCACTACAGCATTAAGTTGGTGTATCTTCTTTACTCTCTTCATACTGTAATTTCATTATAATGAACATCCTTTTTTTGTATATAGGTAATGAATGGAATCGAAAAAACTATAATAACGAAAAGTATATTTTAAATCTAATGTTCTCTTTTTGCGTACTCCAGTTACATTATATTTATATACAATAGATAAATCAAGATAATTATTATTCATTACGCGTACATGTTGTTTAGATAGGTCTCATGGAAGTGAGTGATACTTTAATAATGACGCACTGTTATTTAAATATTAGCTTCCACTTCTTATTAAAGAAGGAAGGGAGAAAAACACCAAGTCGTCTCTTTGATATTCTCAAAAGGAAAAATATCATACATCACCATAGACGAATGAAAAAATGGCGCCCTTTTGCGACAATGCCAGAGCAATACATAGGGTTAAAGGAAATGATAAATAAGCAAGCAGAAGTAGCTCAACCTGTTTTAACAGAAGAGCAAATGGAACAAATTAATTTCACCTTAATTGAAGCCTTACATACAAATAAACAAGTGTACCTTACATATTACAAGCAAGGCGAATGCATAACAGAGACAGGATTCATTCAGTTTGTTGATTCTCTTGGGAATTTATTTATTTTCATTGATGACGTATTTGAGTTAAAGAATAAAATGAGATTAAGCGAGCTAATTGATGTTCGCTTGGCTTAATTCCTGAAGAAATCGTGTGCAGGAATCATTTATTTGGGTGGAGGTACATTCATATTCATGTACAATTTTAGAGTATACACGTTACGTGACGGTTCAAAGAGAATCCTTAAACTAAAAGAAGGAGAATCCTTTAAAGAGGAACTCCAAAGAGCAGGTATTCAAGAAACACAAATTTTTCAGATGCAACTAGTGGAAAAACCATAGTAATTTTAACATACACCTTTTATGTAGACCTAATTGTGTTAGTCTATTAAAAGCCAAACAGAAAAGAGTGATCAACCTGGAAGAAATAAAAGAGCAAGAAATCGATTTTGATAAAGTGTATGACTATGCTGAATTCCCGGATAAGGTTAGTGGCCGATGCGATAACTGCAATTCATCTTACTTTAAAAGTTCCGTAAAAGGTGGCGTTTTCTTACGTGAATGTCGAGAGTGTGGCATGAAGAAAAGCATTTAGGCGGTATTTAGGCTATAAAAGAAAGCAGGACTTGAATGGCAGTTGTTATTATTTGTTTCATGATTTTAGTAGGACTTCTTTTTATTTATCATTATTCACGCTACCATGCTTCTCATTACGTTCTACTTTAGTCTTTGAGACATCTTTGAATCTCTCGTCCATTTCATAAAAAATATAAGCCAATAACTAAACGCAAGCATATAAAAAAGGAGCACATGCAGTAAATAACATGTTTTTAGCACTATTTCTCACAAGTAACGATTCTGTTTCCGAATCTATACCAAGTTTGTTTATGGTAGTTAACTATGAACCTGGGGTTACACTTATTTGGTCGATTATTAAATTTAGTGGTTTTTATATCTTATGTATAAGGAAAATGAAAAAAGAAGAATCAACTAACGAAGATCAGCTTATGGCTTAAATTATGAAAACAAATAACCAAATAGGATGGGAGATGTAACATAGTGAGTGGAAATAACAATGAAAAGCAACCATTGACTCGTGCAGATAGGAAGCATAATCACTTAGCTACTCAACATCGTATTTTAAATGTACTAATAGTACTTGCAGCTATTGTTGCAATATACTTGATTGTAAAGACAATAGTTTTATAGAAAGAGCAACCTTTAGGGTTGCTTTCTTTATTGGGCCCTTCACCTATTGTAGATAATGACCCTACTTGTCTGTAAAAGAAAATACGTCCAAAATGTTAGGCATTTTTTTCGAACGTTACAACATATATTTCATTATCTATTAGCTGAAAATACGTCTTTGGATATGACCCGATATAAATAGGCAATCTACCTTTTTCTTTCTCCGTATAAACATTGTAACCAAGCTCATCGACAGTCTCAAATCCGTAATACTCTTGCTCTTTTCTAATGTTTAAGCCTTCAGCCAAACCATCTATGACACATATAATTTTTATAAATTCAATCTCTCTATTTTTTTCACTCATATTCTCACTCTCCCACTTATTGCTTTCCGTATACTCGGAATTATCTCACATCAAAAAATGTTACTCCATACGCCAATCGACCCTATTAGAGTAAATACTTTGGTTTTGATGCAAAAGCCCCAATTGACTTGTAAACAATCTCTAAAATTTTGCCATGTACAAAAAGCTCGTCAAAACAGTAGCATTTGCTCTACAGAAGCAAAGTTTTTTTGAAAATTCAGGTATTGGGGAATACTTTATTAGCTTGAATTAATTTAGGAATTTATGTGCATTTATGTGATTATTTATAGGAATACATAAAGTATTCATCAAAAATCTAGGGTTTTTTCATGTAGAAAAGGCCTCCTAATTTGATTGAATGTGGGAGGCCCGTCATTTCTGACAATTGTCCTTGTGTAAGACCTCCTTCTTTTAGTAGCTCTCGCAATCTAGGCTTTATAGTTACCATATTCATTTCTCCAACTTGATTTCAATTTATAATCCTTTAGTAACAATTCCTGTAGGTTGTCCACCTTTTAATGATTACGCGGTAAAGCATGAATTGTATTTCGACGGGGGGTGACGGAGCAGTTTGATTTTTCAACAGATATTTTCCAAACGGTTCAAAATGTATATATTAAAACCATCATGAAGACAGCAGGGATCAGGTGCCGATTTTACGAGAAATCGAATTACCTTATCGTGATGAAGAGAGGGCAACTTCAGAGGTTTGCTCTCTCTTTTTTTATTAAGCAAATCTTATTTCAAGATATTTTTCACACTCTTCATGACCTGTTTCTATCTGTCTATTAAGGCCAACTAGTAACATTTGGCTTAATAAATGTATAGAGAGATTAACCAAGCTAATTACTGTACCCGCTTGAGAAGCAACGCTCTGACTTTGAAGGTTATGTACTAGTGAAGTACTATGAGCAGCATTGGATGTAGAGGGATACAGCTTTTGGTACATTTTTTCATTACCTGTAATTTCACAAAGAGTCTTGAAGTTTATATTCTTTTTCTTTTTCTCCTGCTCTGTCAAATCAGGGTGGTTTTTGATGTCTTCAGATAGTGGAATGAAATACCAATCTTTTCTTTCTTTATAATTATTTTCTATGAAGCTGTATTTTTCTTGGAGAGGGCCTTCCATTCTATTCTTAAATTGTATAAAATAAGGATCATATTTATAATCTGGATCGTTCTTATGTTCCTCTAGTTTGTGGTACTGAGCAAAAATCGTATAGTCTTCATAATACTTCATATTGGCCTCAAAGTTTTTATTGATATACATTAAATTAGCATATGTTTCAAATAAGGATCGTACTATATTATAGCTTTGAGTTACACAACCTATAGTAACTGTGCTGTGTATTACCAGTACATCGGATAAAGCTTTAGACAAAAGGGTTTTATATCCTTGGGGCATTGTATCAAAGACGCATTCTTTATACATGAGAAAATGAGCAAATGCATATTGTTTCTTCAAACTCTCTAAAAGTGGTTTGTATGATATACATCTTTTTTCTTGTAAAACGGCAATCTCTTTTTCTAGGTTGTTACTATACTCCTCTAATTGCTCCAAAATTGGATTCTGCTCCAATATACTCCCTCCATTTTAAACGTTATATATACAATATTCCCTATTTTCAAGAAAGAAACACATATAAACATAGAAAAAGAGCCTATAAATTTCATAGACTCTTTGATTGATTCTTTATATATACTTCTTCATTCCACAATTCAAACATTCACGTAGAAACTTGCCTTTACCTACACTATTTTTGAAATTAACTCCATCGCAGTTGTCACAGCGTCCACTCTTCTTGTCAGGTAGCTCACTATATTCATAAATTTTTGTTAGATCAATGTTTGCGTACTTATCTTGTTTCTCCATCTTTTATCCTTCACATTCCTTGATTATCATAGCAGTAGATATGGGAAAAAGAAAGCTGTTCTAAATATAATGCAAAAAAAGAGAGCAGAGGTTTGCTCTCTTTTCTTATTTATACTACATCAGATAATACATTAGAAATATCGGTTTTTTTAGTTGCTAATCTATTTTTACCATTCATATGCTTTACCCATGCTATTATATTAGATAATAGAGACCTTCGATCCCCATCACAATAAAATGCAGATACAAGACCGTAAGCAAGCTCTACACTTATTTCATAGTTATTACCAGTCTTCGTATCCAGTATGAAATGAGATTGAATATCTTTTGTATGGTCATTACTATCTACTATTTTGTAGGCATCTACAATTCGAAACTGTCCGATCATAAACAACTCTTTATAGCCACTCTGTATCTTATTTTCAACTTGAGAATAACTAATTTCTTTCATCCAGAACTTCATAAAAAACACTCCTTTGGAATATTTTTTTATCATTACGTTCCGTAATGTATTCTTCGTTCTTTTGAGTTTTTCCTTTATAAAAAGACAAAAACCCCTCGACAGTTTCCGCAGGAGTCTAGGGGGTTTTCAATAACAGATATCACAACAGGGTTGTACATAAAGAGCTGCAAAGTGAGTTAAGCTTTACATCTACAAGCGTAGACATTTCTAAAGATGAATATTCATATGAGGACAAATTACCCAATAGAAAAAGCCACTTGTATAAAACAAGTGGCTCTTTGCTACGTTGAATACATTAGATTATTCACGTATCATTCCCATCGCTATTATAGCATAACTTATCGATTTGTCTAATACATCTCGTTTTACTACAACTGAAAACAGGAGACATACAACCTATAATGCTACTGCATGCCGGAGTAATACATAGAATTACAGGAAGTCATAAACAAGCAAGCAGAAGTAGCTCAACCTGTTTTAACAGAAGAGCAAATGGAACAAATCAATTTTACATTGATTGAAGCCTTACGTACAAATAAACAAGTATATCTTACATATTATAAGAACGGGCAACGTATAACCGAAACAGGATTCATACAATTTGTTGATTCCCTGGGGAATTTGTTTATTTTTATCGATGAAGTATTTGAATTAAAGAACAAAATGAGGTTAAGTGAACTAATTGATGTTCGTTTTATGTAAGGAAAAAATAAAAACGTATTTAAAATAAGCACTAACTAAAATAGCAAATAGTCAGTGCTTATTTAGATAAAGTATTAGTTACCAACCTCCACATTATTACATTTTAGAATTTTTGAATGATAATAACTCCAACAATGATTAAAACTATTCCTATTGCTCTAGGAATGCTTAAAGAGTGCACATGCACTCCTATTAACCCAAAATGGTCAATTAAAGTAGAAGCGACCATTTGACCTGCAAGAATATAAGCAACTGTAGCAGTAGCTCCTAGACGAGGTATAAGTACAATAGAAGCAACTACATAAAAAGCTCCTAACAGGCCTCCAGTCCATACCCACCACGGTGCTGCGAACCATTCTTTATTTACACTCATACCTTTTCCAAACAAAGATATAATAAGCAAAACAATTGCACCAACTATAAAAGAAATAGTCGAAGCAATGATAGGGGAATGTACGACAGATCTCAATTGAGCATTGACACTAAATTGAGTAGGTAAAGCCATGCCAGCTAATATTGCAAATATAATTAAAAAAATTATCATTATATTCCTCCCACACCTCTTTTATATTCAACAGAGCTGATTGCTACTGAGAATTGTTACTATTTCTCCTATGTTTAATCTGTAAATAAACGTAAATTATTAATGGCTATTTCAGTATTTCAGACATCTCTTCATTAAGAATTTTATTTACTTCTTCAATAATTTTAAAATAGGAGGGTTAGCTGTATCTCATTACTTGTCTGGCAATGTTTATTTATTCAACAAAGAAGGTATATGGTTACTATTTCAACAAACAAAAAGCGCATTCCTATATTGATTTATAGAAATGCAGCTTTTTAAGTTGTTATTTTATGTTTTAAATATGAACACCCACCAGATTATCTATTAAGGTGTGAAACGTTTTGCTTCACTCATTATCAAAATATCAGCACTTTATTATTTGCTGTATCGTACTTCAAACATTATACAACCATCCGTTGACTTCCATGGACCATGTTGCATTCCAGGAGGGCGTGAAGCCACCATTCCCGCAGTGAATATCTTATTTAAGGTTAAATCAATGATAGACCCTTTAACGATATATAGCTCTTCCCAATAATTATGCACTTGAACCCCATTAGGCGTCGTGTCTGTACCCGGTGCGAACTCCAAAATGCGAACCATTTCTTGTGTTGACGAACCCTCTGAAATAACCCTTTGAGAGAGTCCTACGACCTTCCCATCAATTGGTGCAAGTTCAAAATTACTATAGTCTGTAAATTCAATTTCAGGTCTCGGCATTTTCTCCACTTCATCTAAGAAAGATTTTCGGTTGAATTTATAAAGTAATGGCACACGACTACTAAAGATTGGCACATCTTTTCTGACTTGCGGTACTGCTTCTAAATCTAAAGTTGCTTTTAAGTCACCGACTTCTTGATCTAATTTCTGAACAACGTCGCCCCAAGGATCTACAATTTGTGAGCAACCAGCGAATTCCACTCCTAACTTTGCCCCCGTCACATTTGATGCAACAACATACATTTGATTCTCAATTGCGCGTGCACGAAGCAACGTATTCCAATGTGTTTCTCTTGCCAGTGGCCATTGTGCTACGATGTGTAGTACTTGAATACCTTCTAATGCTAAGTCACGAATAATTTCTGGGAAACGTAAATCGTAACAAATAATAACTCCCATCTTCACACCCTCAAGTTCAAATACTTCAACTTGATTAAGACCGCCCGTTAAAAACTTTTGCTCATCTAACATTGGAACAAGGTGGATTTTGTCATATGTATGAACAATTTCACCCATTCGATTTACGATAACCGCCCGATTAAAGATATCTTGACCTTCTAATACGGCAACCGAGCCACCCACTAAGTTTACGTTAAACTTCTTAGCCAATGATTGCAGAAATTCAATGGGTTGATTACCATCTACTTTGCAGATTTCTTTTAATTCTTTCAATGCATAGCCCGTAGACCACATTTCAGGAAGAACTACAACATCCAAATTATCATTGTAGTTAGCTTCTAACCAGCGCTCAATGATTTTTCTATTCTCTTCTGGGTTCCCAACTTCTAAATCCATTTGAAATACTAAATAATTCACTTTGGTCACTCCTTAATTGTACTTATTAATGAGTTATCTGGTTTCACAAGTAATCATAATATAGCTACAACAAATCCAGGGATTATAGTTACTCCTAATGTAATATTCCATCCAAAATTCTTTGATTCTCTTCTTCCTAAGGACCTTAAAAACATTATCTTGAAAGAAGACATGGAGTCATCCCGTCATCCAATCTCTTCTGGCAAAAACTCCAATTTATATTGATGGGTAATTACTCGATTTAGTACCGGATCATTCATTTCGATTACGTATTCATCTCCATACGCTAGTGAATTTCCGACTGTTCCGATTGTTCCTGAATAAAAAACATGTCCATCCTGACCAATTTTCATTTCTTTAAAGTTTTCAATTAACTTTTCCGGGGACATGAGCTCACCGCAAGTACCCTTTTGATAAAGTTGTTCTTCACCATTTGATCGTATCCAACAAGTTAATTCTATTTGATTCCAATGATCCTTTACTTCTTCAAACTTCCAAACTTCTCGGGCTAAAATATTTGGGCAAGCTTGCTTAGACATGGGGACACTGAAGGTTTCTAGTTTACGATCGGTATGGTCGCTGCCAACTGTGACGTACATTTCGTTATCAGCCCACAATAATACATATTCGATTTCGCCACTTGTTTCATTATGTTGTACTTGAAAAGATCCAGAATACGTAGCCAGCTGATTAGCTACAGGATATAAAGTAGGAATCGTATTAGGTGTTTCAACGCCTAATTTAGCTAGTTCGTCGATATGCTCTTGTACTTTTTCCTGATTCACCCCGGCATAACCCGCATTAAATATATTTCTCACCTGAAACTCTAGTTTTTGGTTGATGCCTTGAATGTTCAATATTAATTTATTCTCCATTTCTTTTCACACCTTTATCAATTTAATATAATTCTGGTATTGTACTTGAAAAACAGGACCATCTTTACTCATTTTTTCAGCTCATTCCAACTAAATAGCATTTACTAAAGCTTTCTCACTTTGAACAGATCAAATTGACAGTTGAATTGTGGCATGTGGCATGCCAGTTGAATTAAAAATAAATCATTATGTTAGCGATCGATCTGGACGAATACCAAACCAAAGAAGACTAGCAAATAGAATGGGAACAATGCTTACTAACAAAGTTGATTCCCAACCAATATTTTCTGCTAACCAGCCACACAATAAGGGCGACACAAAAGCACCAAGGTTTCCCCACAGATTCATCCAACCTGACACAGAACCGGAATATTCATTCCCCAAATCTGTAACTGCTGCCCATGAAGTCACTACCGGAAATCCTAACGCACCTAAAGAAATCGTCAGCCATACTACATTCATCCATGGACTCGAAGCATATGCGGCTAAATAAATAGTTCCGGCAAAGATGACTAACCCTGATATTGCCAATGAACCTCGAGCGATCATTTTTGATTTCCCTTTCTTAACTAACCAATCTGAAATCATTCCACCCGTCATAACTGTAATAAATATGCCTAACCACGGCAAACTAGCTGCAAATCCCATGCTACTTAACGAAAAACTTCTTGCTTCCAACAAATAAGTTGGCAGCCATACAAGAAAAAAAGTAATAATATATAAAACAACAAAATATTGAAGACCCAGCGCCCAGAATCGGCCATTTTTTAAAAATTGCTTCCATGGAGCTACTGACTTTTTCTCTGCTTTAACCGTTCTATTTTGCATTATCATTTTTAATTCTTGTCTGTTTACAAAAGGATGATCCTCCGGTTTATCACGGCCAATCACATACCAGATCAATGCAGCTACTAAGCCCAGTCCGGCAAAGATATAAAAAACAGCTTCCCACCCCCAAGTTTGAAAAATAGCCACGGTTAATACTGGCGCAATCACTGGTCCAAAATAAGATCCTGCCAAAAGCGCACTGGCGGCACGACCTTTTTCTTGTTTTGGAAACCAATACGTATTAAACACCGCATTACCTGGATACATCGGTCCTTCTCCTACTCCAAATAAAAAACGTACAAGCCCCATTAACCCATGAGATTTTACAATTGCTGTTAACCCTGTGAAAATCGACCACCAAATTAATGCAAATAACACTATCTTCCTTGCACCAATTCGCTCCGCAATAATTCCCGCAGGAATTTGAGTGAGCGCATATCCTAAAGAGAATAACGAGGCCAACATACCGAATTGAACCTTATTCATATTCAAATCTTCCATCATTGGCTTCGCAATAATCGAAATGTTTGATCGATCCATATAAGCGATCAATCCAATAAGGAAAAAGAGAAAAGCTAACCACCATCGAACACGTGATGGTTTTTCAAATTCTTCACTTTCTACTTTCAAATTCTTTGATAACATTTCGGACATATGCATTCCTCCCCTTCAAATGTAAAGGCTTACAATATAATCAACTCATATCCTTATTACATAATAAGAATAGAGGTTATTATTTAATCTTCTAAACTGAGGCTCGATAAAATAGCAACTCGAGTATGCTCGATATGCTCTAACACAGCCTCTTTCGCTTTTTCAGCATCTTTATTTTTTAAACACTTAATCAACGAGGCATGCTCTTTCAATGTTTGTTCTGTCCGATTCGGTAAATTCAGTGCACTGACACCAAACCACCTAATTTGATCACTTATAGTGCTCATTAGATTTACAAGACGACGATTTTCACTCAACTCGGCTAAGTAAATATGGAAATCTTTATCTACTGCGATAAATTGTCCACTGTCTTCTATATGCTCAAGCTGTTTTACATAAATTTTATCGAGTTCTTCAATGTTTCGCTCTGTAATTTTGGGAATAAGCAGTTCAATAACTAAAATCTCAAGTCCTCTCCGAATTTGAATCACTTCTTCAACATCCACAGCCGTTATTTGACTAACAAAGGTTCCTTTTCTTGGTATGGATTTCACCCATCCTTCCATTTCCAATAGTGGAATCGCTTCTCTTACGGGGGTTCGGCTAATTCCTAAGTTTTCGCTCAAATCCCTTTCAAACAAAGTACTGCCAGGAGGAATCTTATGCACAATGATGGCATTTTTGATTCCTTCATAAGCTTGCTGCTTCAGAGAAAGAGGCTGTTGTACTTTAAAAAGACTCATTCTTTATTCTCCTTCTTCTTTGTGGTATGTGGCATGCCAGATATCTTATTTTTCAGTATATTCAATCTACTTTTATTTGTCAATAATTTTTTCAACCCATACTATACCCACTGTGACTACTAGACTATCATTAATAACCCTCGTTTTTAGGTAAATGCCGACGTTCTGGAATCCCTTTTATTTATTTCATGAAAGAGCAAGCAACTAGGACAACCTATAGCATATAAAAACTCCGCACTTCTTACATCACCATCTACTGATCCCCTACTGCGGTAAGTTTAGATTGTATTACAGATCTTTTCTCTTTTTACTTACTATTAGCTAGAGTGAGTCACCAAAAGTGAATAATTGTACGTTTAGACACATTTTAGCCGGTTACCTGTGTGTTAAGGAACCGGCTATTGTTATTCTCTTACTTTTTGACCTGTATTTAGAAAATTAAAAATCTGAAAATAAGCAAAAATGAATAAAAACTTGCATAGTGAATATTTACTATCATCTTCAAGCAATAATATTATTTTTTATTTTTGTCTAATGACTTCAATGCGTTTCGATACTCATCATCATTCATTTCCTGTTTCTCTTTATTACTGCCTTTAGCTAAATTAGACACTGCTTGACGAAACATTCCATCTTTTTCTCCTCTATGGTGACTTTTCCTTTGCTCGTGAGTAGGTGGTTCATGAGGAATTTCATTTCCCACTTCTACTTCAATTTTCTTGCCGCTTTCATCAACAACTGCTTCTTTATATTTTTTAGTAAGATTAATGAATACAATAAGAATCGCTAATGTCAAAACAAAATAGATGGAGAGTGCCAATAAGGCTGGTCCAAGTCCTGCCTCCAATCTTCCGTCATAATAAAGTAATGCCCTTATTCCGTCCACAATATATCTTGTAGGTAGAATATAACTGAACAGTCGATGGACGGTCGGTAATGTTGATAGAGGAAATGCTCCGCCACTAGAAAATATCCCCATAAAATTTACCGGGAACATTACTAACATTCCCCATCCACCTAAAAATACTGCTATCGTTTTAAATAACAAAAACATGGTCGTACAACTAAAGAAAGTAAACAGGAATATCGTCCAAATGTTTGAAGCATGTGCACTCCCAAAAATTCCAAATACCCCTAGTTGAATAAAAATTGAAACACAGAAAGTTAAAATGATACCAAAAATTATTTCTGATGTAAGGACTTCAGATTCACTTAATGCAGATCCCCTTTTCTTCAAAATACCGTTACTTCGCAAAAGATATCCATGTATCATATTTGCCCCCAACATTCCAGTAATAGATGATATAAGGGCCATGACAAACGGTGTCATTCCTTTATTAAGATTAACCGGCAGCCTCAGTACATTTTTGGAAACAACCTGTACGGGATTTTCTAATAATGAAGCATTCTCTGGTGCTACTCTCATTCCTTTTTGCAGTAATTCATTTTTTAGCTGACTACTAATTCCTTTAGAAGCAGTTAAAGCGACTGTCTCAAGAGTATTACTCGCAATCATGGATGCAGTTTGCCCAATTCCTTCATTCAATAAAATTTCTAAATCAGCAGGTTTATCATTTGTAAGACCGGAAATCAGCGTATCATGAACTCGACCAAGACTTTTTGAATAGTCTGAAGGGATAATTAATGCGCCATATGCCCTGTTATTTCTTATATCTGTGAATGCTTGTTTCCTACTTTTATCAACTTCCCATTTAAAGGAGTTTCCATTTTGCTTTTCGATAAGATTTAATAATATGGCATCGCCAACTTCTCCCTTATCTTCATTTACAACAATTAGAGGAACATCAGACATGTTTTGTTTTGCACCTTTAAATATAGGCAGATATACAAATACCATGACTAACATTAATAATGATATTAACCAAATTGGAAACCATGAGGAGCTTAATTTAAACAATTGATTCACGATTCAATTCCCCTAACAATGGATATTTTTTATCCATTTTATTATGTCCAGTTTGGTATCGATTATTAGGTTATCAAAAGACATCTTTCATAGTTACAGGAACGTTTCTTTTATTGGGGAAAATTGATATTTCTTCAGTCTTTTATTTTCATAAAGACTTTCTGAGTTGTCACATTTGAAACATCGTAGAAGAACAGAGGAGAATACCAACGAGTTGTCCATATAAATGGCACTCTAGGTGTTCCCTTTTACTATTTTTATATTCATCAATTTCAAAGAATGACTTCCACGTTTTAAACAAAATCTCAATCTGCCAACGAAGTGAATACAATGCATACACGAAATTCGTTAGTACTTCTTCTAGTGAAGTGTTTGTAATATATACATTCATGTCTATTCAACGTTTACTTTCATCCTTAATGACATTTATCTACTTTATTAAACATAGAAAGAAGAGAATATATGAGCGATTAGGCCACCCCCCGGTATATAAAAGACAAAAATAACTTGCATCACTACCTACCCCTTACCTACTGCAGTAAGGGTTCTTTTTTATTTTTTGAGTGGACAGGCAAGCTTAGTGAAGTAGCTACATAAGTATCTAAAGAATTATTACTCTGTTACCTAATTGCTATCTATTTCGGTAGCCTAGCACATTAACATTTGTGTAATTGAAGGGTATAGAAATGTAGGGGAGTAAATTGCCTATCAAAGAATATCCATACTATTTTATAAAGTTAGGTAAGTTATATTATGTAAATGAATCATGTAGAAACGTAAAAAGAAAAGAAATATCTAGTTATGAATTCACAAATAATGAATTGATTGCATTACCCTTTGACACAAAGTCCATTACAAAACAGATCACAGATGAATGTGGTGGTTATATTGTAGTTAGAAACGCTACGTTTGATGATTATATTAACTAAGGAAAACGTTGGATTAAGTATATAAATTATAAAGAGGAAAATATGCAGATACTCTATAAAGTTAAGTAAATAATAAAGTACTTTAGCTATAATACTTTTATCATTTACATACAATGTAGAAAAACCCTTTATTTGTCGTCAATTAGAGTAAATAATAAAACATTAATAACATATAAAATACTTTATTATTTATACAACAGATTATAATAATTATAATATGTTACTTAGTCAAATTATAACCGATTACGAGATTTATTTTTAAAGGTATGGGTATATGAATCTACAAATCTGGCCAGACTAATAACGTATCCCCCCTATTCCAATAAATTCAAAAAACCTTAGCCTGTATGGGCAAAGGTTTCTTTTTTTATGTAAATATTTCTCAAGGCGCAAACCCTTGAAAACTAACAGCAAGATATATACCAAATGATATAGTGCATAAAGAAACAAAATGCAATGTTAAAAAAGGAATTTTCTGTTTGCCTTTGATAAAGAAAGAATATATAAATCCTAAAATAGTAACCAGAGTTAAGATAGGGACAGTAATCTTAATTACAGTAACAAAGGCGCTTGCTGTGACAACTGATAAAAGAAAGAACCCAATTATAACTACATACAAGATTATTGAAGTAACTAAAGAAGCTATTGACACTTTTAAAGCATTTTTAAAGAATTTCTTCATCTAATTTCCTCCTAATAGATTTTATAGAAAACAAAAAGAAGCAAGCATGTTGTACTCACTTCTCTTAACTTTCACCAAAATTCATTGCAAAAAATAGCATTCTTAACATAATAAGTAGTGGAATTACAACAAAAGAGGTCAAACTAAAATATTTCATTAGCCCTTTTTCATGTTTTCCAAAAGCTATTACTCCATATAAAAAGCCCATAAGGTAAATGACAATTCCTATATAAAGAATATTTGAGCTATATATTGGTGTAAAATATTGTCCTACCCCAATAACAATTCCAAGCAACGATAACCACAATGAGTATTGACTAAAACGTTTTTTCAAGTTGGTCCTCGAAGAACTAAGTATATGGTTAATAATACCATCTATCTGTCTATCAGTTAATATAAAACATGTTATCAGTAGAAAAATAAATAAGCTAAGGAATAAAACTGTCTTATTTCTTAGCTTATCAAAATGCGTATTTAATTTAGCTTTTTCTTTCCTTTAGCGTAAATAATGATTTTATATGAATCATCTTTTACTTTGTTCTTCATCTCTCCTGTTTGAAGGAATTCATCAATAACTCCTTCGAGTTCATTAGCAAACTCTTTATTCTCTTCAGAATAACTTAATGATGTATAAATAAACACCTGTGGTTCAGGATGAACAGAGTAGCCGACCATCTTCACATGATATTTATCTTTTCCTAATAAATCTTCACCGACGTCATTAATAATATTTGCCCATCGTCCGTCTTGTTCACGTTTCTTAAGGTTTATTTTATATACTTTTATAGGCGTTTTTTCTTCCTTGTTTTTAGCAAGAACATCGATAATTATTTGCTTCATCTCTTCAATATGTTTTTCAGTATCAGGTACTTCTAGCTCCACTCTTACATCTTGATCAAATCCTCCCATATTGAGAGATAACACATGGTAATTGTGTTTTTTTAATTCATTATCTATTTCTTCGTTAATCTTGTCATATTTTTCTTGACGAGGATCAGGGTTATACTGGTATTGAGCAGGATCATATCGTGTAATTTTGACTTTATAACTATCATAATGACGTGCTTCTAACATATCTTTTGCAATTTTATTGATATCACCTTTTACACTCTTAAAGTATTTTTCAGAACCTGTTACAGATATCTCAATCTGTTTTTTTCCGCCATAATAAGTTTGACCTAAAGAATCAATTTTATATCCTTTTTTCTCAAGCTCTTGATACAATACATCTGACACAGGTTCTTGCTTAAACAACTGTCCTAAGTAAGGGATCTTAGCAGCCACTTGAGCCATTGCTGGAGAAACAAATGCTGAACTAATGAATGCACCACTCAAAATGACAAGTGCAATACTACAGTACACAACATTTCTTAGAGGGCGAGTTTGTTTCTTGAAAAATATATCTTTTTCAGGTTTTACTGATTCTGATTGTTCTAATTGGTCGATGGCTTCTAAAAGTCGCTGCTTCTGTTTTTGTTTTCGGTTTGATTTCCAGGCCAACTCCGCATTCAATTTTTCTAGTAAACTATCATCCTTAAAAGAATTAAACCGTTTCTTCATATATATAACCGTCCTTTACTAACTGCTTTCTCAAAGCAGGAATTGCCCTGAACTGTGTAGACTTTACTTTGCTTTCAGACCACCCTAAAATGGTAGCCGTATCCTTAACAGAAAAACCTTGAACTTTTCGCAGTAAAATAACCTTTCTGTGTCCTTCTTTCAGTTTTTCTAACGCTTGATACAGCTCTAGAGAAGTTTCTTTAAGCTCAATCATCTCTTGAGGTAAACGATTAAGGTCTGTTTTTGACAGAATAAAATCTTTCAAAAGACTTAAAGGTTTCTGTTTTCTAAAATAATCAATGGTGACATTATGCGCGATGCGGAACAACCACGTCTTTTCACTAGAGTTCTGCTGAAAGGAATCATAAGAAAGGTAAGCTTTTACGAATGTTTCATGCGTTAAATCTTCAGCTTGCTGATAATCTTTCACCAGCATTAAAATAAACTTTAATATGGCGTCACTATGGTCATCATACCAACGCTCAATTCCTTCTTTTTTTGTCTTTTCCAATATCCTGACCATCCTTTTATCAAATATTCTTTACTTAGACGAGAGTTTTTCAAAAAAAGTTGTGTTTTTTATACAAAAAATAAAAAAACTCTCAAATAAGAGAGTTTTTGATTCAATATGCTATAAATTTTATTAATTATGCCTAATGAAACATCAAGGTCAATCCTTACTAAGGTAAGCTTTTATTATAAATAGAACTATGTAACCTTAGTTATCATAACAGACAAAAATAAGTAAACTTTATTAGAAGGAATCTTTTAATTTGAAATTTTTAAGGTCTATATCCATACAAGAATTCAAACATAAAGAAACATACAAAACCTATAAGTAAAACAGGAATCAAACTAATTCCTAAATACACACGATGTAGGGGCTTTTTTAGTTTTTTGAACCAGTTATAATATAGTATTAAGAATAGTATACAGGCAGGTATAAAGAACACAGCTGCAAATATATCTGTTAACTTCGAATTTGCATCCCAATACTCTTCTGGAACGGGAGTATGTACGTACCATTTATCGGCTAAACGAGTTTGAAGATAACTAAAAAATAATATTCCTAACGAATAATAGATACCAACCAACCACTTCAACCACTTTGGTAAATAAGACTGACTTGCAATAATACACATAAGCACTAATATAAAAAATACTGAAACTCCATAACTCATTTGTAACCTCCAACAAAATTTAAGCCTTAACAACGAAATATGAGTAATTTTACCATATCAGTTTATATGTGTATATACCGGTTTTGAGGTAGAAGAAATAGAATCTTAATTAATATGATTGATTCTGCAGGAAGCAAAAAGAAAGCTTAATAAACCGAAGTTTATATTCCTACTTCCCATACCAAAACATCCTAAACATCAGTACTTATCAACCACTGCTCCTAAACTAGCTGCTTTAACATAGGGCTTATTTCGCAAGGAAAGCAGTTCTTCTTTTGTTCCTGTAACTACTACGCCTATAATTAATCCATTTTTCTGTCTGTTTTTTAGACTTTTGACTTCTCCTGGATCTGTTTTTTGGAGCTCATTTAAAAAGTCTGCTTCTGTTTTGACTTTATTACTCGTTAGTTTTACTCCTAGTTGTGGTGATGGTTTAGAAATACCTAATAACCATCGTCCACTTTCTGGCTCACCTCTGTAACCAGTAGACTTTGCATAGTTATCTACCCAATACCACGTTTGGTGAGCAGATGTAGGCAGCATCCTTTGTACTTCTTTCAATGTGTAATTTTTATTGAAAGATATGGCCATCTCTATGTATTTGTCATTTGGATAATCTTTAATCATTTTAAAGTCATTAGCATACACCTTATACTTATACTTAGGTACGTAGAATAGCATCTCACGTTGTCCATTAGGAATATGATACATTGTAGTGTCATTAACAATCGTACTGTGCGTTGAGAAGGATGCATTAAAGTTTCCATTTAAATCGTACGTTATTTCTTCTGTACCCCAAGGTATAACTTTATCTTCAATCACTTTAAATACTTCACTCTTAATCGTTCCCTTTAAAATTCCTGTTGAGATGGTATCCGTGTTAGTAAATGTGTTCGGAGACATCCTTACATGATTTTCCTTAATGAACCGTTCAGTTAGTTTATTTCCTTGTGTATTTATAAAATAATCGTTTCCTTTTATTAATACAGTAATAACAAAACAGACTACGAGTGCTGAGATAAAAACTGTTCGTAAAAATGCTATGTATTTTGCTTTTTTTAGTGTTCTATGCAAAGACTTTTCATCAAAAATGGAATCTAACTCATCATTCGTTTTTTTCATGACATTCTCTCCTATACATTTCTTTAAACGTCTTCCTAGCACGAGCTAAATACGTTTTGGCAGCTTCAGGTTTGATATCCACATATTCCGCAATTTGTTTATAAGACCAGCCCAACTCGTACTTTAAAAGAAGTAGCTGCTTAAAGGTGGGAGACACCTTTTGAAGGATGCTTCTTACTAGAAGCTGATTTTCTTTTGCAATCATTATGTCCTCAATTAATTGCTCATTAGTAATAAGGTACTCCTCTACTATTACGTAATGAGATTTTTTGTTTTTTCGACAGTAATCGTAATATAAGTTTATCGCTACTTTAAAAAGCCACGATTTATATTTACCGGTATCAATCGAATCAAGATGAATAAGTAATTTACAAACTGCTTCTTGAACAATATCTTTAGCAGTTTCTTGGTTTGCACCTTGTTTGATTAAGTACAAATAAAGTTGATTCATGACAATTTTTAGCTGATCGTTTGATAACCGATTTTTCAAGTGTTTTTCCTCCTTCTTGTCTTATAACGTATGAGCAGTGAAAAAGTATACAATCATTTCACATTTTTCTATAAAAAAGGAAAACAATTAATCTCTTATTACATGTTCAAAGAAAGAATGATTTAATTATATATTTCATGCGACATATTTTTGATAATACCTTGTAATAAAAGGTATTCTTTTTTATAATTTCTTAAGAGGTGGATAAATTGGAAATTAGTAGAGAAATTTTGAAAGGGCATATTGATACGCTAATCTTATCGCTACTGCATCAACGGGATATGTATGGCTATGAATTAGCTAAGATTGTTCGTGAGAAGAGTGAAGAACAATTTGAACTAAAGGAAGGCACTCTTTATTTGTCTTTAAAGAGATTGGAAAAAAACAATTGGATTTCTTCGTACTGGGGAGATGAACAAGGCCCTGGTGGAAGAAGAAAATATTATAAAGTCACATCATTAGGTACGCAAAACTTTGAAGCCAAGCGTTTAGAATGGCAATTTGTAAAGAAAATGATGGATTCTTTTTTATGGGGAGGCACTAAGTGAAGAGAATAGAAAAATTTGTGGATTCTATGTACCTGAATGTAGAAGGAAATCAACAAGAAATTAATGAGCTGAAAGCAGAAATGACCAATCATCTGTTGGAAGCAGTCCATGAATTAAAAGCAGAAGGCAAAACAGAACAACAGGCCATTGCAATAGCTATTAAACGGTTTGGTGAAGAAAAAGAAATACGAAATGTGATTGGACAATTGTTTGAAATACAGAAGATATTTGCAAAGCGCATCCTATACGTAGCAGTAGTATGCTTAATCGTCACAATGTCCAGCTTTTATTTTCTGTGGAAAGTGGAAGAATCAACGGCTCAAGGAATATCCGACACAGGTTCATTAATATCCTATGAATTGAAAGATAAAGATGTGATAACCAGAGACATAAAAAGAAAAATAGAAGCGTTAGTAGAAGATACAAACTATGTTTCTGAGGTTACTATTTATAAATCAAAAAAAATAATCAGCCGTTCTGGCGAAAATTATATTGAATATCACTGGAAGGGAGTGCAGCCAGATTTTCAATATCAAAGAACCCTTTGGGCTCCAAAATGGTTAGGAGCAGACTTTGACACATTTGGAAATGGGGATGACCAATGGTTCATTTCAATAGACAATAGAAGCTTTAGTCGATTAGAAGCCGTTGTCTTATTTGTGGGAATGACTATTTACTGGACTCTGTTTACTATCTGGGCAATTATCAATGCTTATCATCAAAAAAGGTTACGAATTGGATGGGTTTTTATATTTGTATTCTTTAATATTCTAGGCTATTTAATTTATTATCTTACAGGAAGACAAGGTCTTATCCCTAGCAAACTTGATGAAATTTATGAGGATTACATTTAGGAGGCACACTTTACCCGGTTTGCTTTTCATGTAGAGTAATAGCTTTTGAAAAACACGAGAAAGGACTAATGATGAGCTCATTTGTTCTAATTCTAGTCCTTCTCATGCTAGGTATGCTATTATTTGCGCTGAATTTTAATAAGGAGAAGCAAGCATGCCATGCTTGCTCCTTTTGTTTTTTTCTAGTTAATATAAACAGATTATCGTTCATAAATAAAAAACCTTCCCAAAATAAACGACCTTAGAAATTGAAACCCATAATACAGCTGAAATTATGGGTAAGAGAGTAATAAGGAGACCCCATTTTACAGTTTTTTTAATAAATAACAGGACTGATCCTAAAATCCATACAGGAATTACTAGTAACATTTGAGGCTCGGTAAATCTGTTTCCAGAAAAGTTTTCGCCTATTCCTCCTTCAGCAAGGAACCAAGCAACTGGGATAATAATAATGCCTGTTATTAAAAGATGTATAACTCGATACATATTAAAGATACTAACCACCTAGATGAATTTCCCTTTTTGTACCATTTTATCAATAATATAAATTTTAATCACTATACCCCTTACATCTTTAGTCAACATAATGTGCGCTCTAGGAAGTTTGAATTAGTTTTACACTTTAGTAATTTAGATTAAAAGATAAATGTTACCATTAGTTAATAATACAACAAAAATCTAGGAGGTATTTTGAATATATAATTTAAGTAAAAAAGATAGTGATGTGTTTATAAAAACTTAAAAAGTAATAACATTAAAAGTTTGAAGGGGTTAAAATTGTGAAAAGATTATTATTTATTCTTAGCATTGTAATAATAGGCTTTGTTATAAATGGATGCAGTAATAACTCTGTAAAGGGAATTAAAGCAGATTACGTTGATATTGGTTTAGGGAAAAGTTTATATGAGGGATATAATAAAGTTGATCAAGAAAGCGTTCAGTCACTTGTTAATTCATATAATCAAATTGAATATATAGGACAAACTAGCCAACAACTGAATCTTGATAAGACAATATCCATAATATTCGTCTATCATGATAAAATTTCGGGAACTTTAATGATAGATGATAAGGGAATTTTTCATACAGATGATAGTGAAAAAAATTATCAAATTTCTTTAAACAACGATACATATGAACAAGCTTTAAAGGTATACAAGGATTTGAAACAGAAGTATTAAAATAGTAGAATATGAAAGTGAAAATTAAGGATTCTTTTTTAGATTCTCGTATCAAAAATAAGGTTGCTGATCATATAAAGTAAAAAGTGGTAACTTCTCATACTAAGCTGCCACTTTTCATAACCTTCAACACATATTTGGCCATTATAAGAAGATACGCCTATACTTAACACTCCTATATACACCAGTGTTAGAGTATATGTTTAGCTATCCCTTTCTAGTTAACATAAAACACGTTCTAGGCACTAAAAAAGGTAAAGATATGTTCATATTATTGAGCCTTTAAAACAATATCTTCTGATTCATCATTCCATTTCACTGTTAAAACCAAAGGATCTGATGTATTCATTTTTTTATCAGTATCAACCTCTATTTCCCCATTGAATTTACCCTCGTTATCTAACTGTATATCCCGAATTCCAATTCCATTTTTATTATTTGAGTTTTCAAGATTAACCCCAAAATCGTCAATAGATTCTGGTTGTTTACCTAAATAATTTAATTTAATTAGAGCTATTTCTTTATCATTTTTAGCAGGACTCATATTAACATTGGCTGACCAGTTTTTATTTTCACCGGAAAAATCTAAAGGTTTTGGATCTTTACCTTGGCAGCCACACATAAGAGACATTATAAAAACAATAAAATAAATCTTTTTCATTTGTTTCCTCCTTAAACAAAAAACCTTTTTATTACATTTTATCAAATATGTAGATATCAAACATACTCTATATTACATACAAAACTAGTTACCATAATCCAGATTCTAGGAACAACACAAGCGCTAACGTTATATTGTTAGCGCTTGTGTTATTGAGAGTCACCTCTAATTGTAAATTCAAATATAGATTTCTTTTCTTCTTTAGACATACCAGAAAAGAACTTTTTATGTACCCTTAACTCTTTTGTATTACTGGGGAACCTTTTTTCTAACCATGTAACTGCCATAGGAGTATGTTCAGGTTGAGCGTTTATCTTTTGAAGAAATTTTTCATAATCTATTAACACTTGATCTGTTATAAGTGACACATTCTGTTTTCTACTTTCATAATCCAATTTAGCTAGATCTTCTGCTGTAACATAGCCTTCAATTTTCTTTACAACTCCAAATTCAGAAGGAATGCGTTCTGAATTTAAAGAAACAAAATAATGCAAGTAGTTGGCTAAACGAAATAATCCCTTTTTTGTATCCTTCTTAGTTGCGATATAAAGCCATTCTCCTTGATTCGCATAACAATTTAATTCTTTGTCATTGAATGCTATTAACATCTTTTCATACTTTTTCAATGAACTAACTCCCTTACAAATAGTTACTTAAATTATATCTCTAATGATATGAATATCATATACAAAGATAGTTTACATAATCACTCTTATAGGTAGTCATAATAAATAAAAGAGGTAAGCCGTTAATAAAGGCTTACCTTTCTATTAACTTTGTAGTTGTTCGTGAGTGTCCATTTTATCTTTTTGTGTAACCTTATGAGGTTCAGGCAGTAACAAGTTTAAAATGGCTGCTCCTGCTAAGATCATAATTGAAAGATAAAAAGAAATATTGTAACTACCTGTTTCGTTATAAAATAAACCTGGTAAATAAGCGCCCAATGCCGATCCTATTTGATGGCTAAGGAATAACCACCCTAAAATAAAACCAATGGAGTATTCTTTAAAATATTGAGTAGCTAGTAATTGAGTTGGAGCTACAGTTGCAAAGTCAACCAATCCAAATAATACTGCAAAAATAAGCAATAATGCAGAATTATGACTGTACAAGAGAATACAAATAGATATCGCCCTCATTCCATATAAAAGAAATAACATTTTGCGACTACTCCAGCGATCAGCCACAACACCAGATAGTAAGATACCTATAATATTAAACCCAGCGAGTATACTTACGGCAGCACTAGTAACACTTGTTGAGAATCCATGATCATGGGAAAAAGGAATAAGGTGTGTATCCATTAATCCTGTAGTAGTGAAACCACAAATAGCAAAAGGTAAGATTAAAAACCAAAACTCTCTTTTTAG
Source organism: Priestia sp. YIM B13551 (assembly GCF_042787905.1). Classification (NCBI taxonomy): domain Bacteria; kingdom Bacillati; phylum Bacillota; class Bacilli; order Caryophanales; family Bacillaceae; genus Priestia; species Priestia sp. YIM B13551. Next base: position 6,093 of record NZ_JBHZOX010000020.1, on the reverse strand, counting down.
AAAGACATTCCATATTGAAGCGTTTGTGCTTAAAGCTTTTTTTTCGACTGTATCTTCTTCTACGATTTCACCGCCAATAGGAACTAAACCTTTCTCTTTAGGATGATTCCGTAAAAATAAAAGGACAATAGGAAAGACAATAAGCACTAAAAAGGCGCCTAATATAACAACTGTCATTTTCCAGTTAAGCCAATGAATTAACATGAGAGACCCTGGGACAAGAAGCATTTGTCCAGCACCAAAACCAGCTTCCATAATTCCAAACGCAAGTCCACGTTTTTCGTTAAACCAATTGGTCACAACCACTGTTGCGGCTACATTGGAGGCTCCTCCCACGCCGAGAGAAACCATAATTCCGTAAAGAAAGAATAATTGCCAAGGATGATTTACAAAAGAGGTGAGAAAAATACTTATACCTACTAGAAAAGTGCTAAAGGATAAAATGAGACGAGCACCCAATTTATCTACCAGTCTTCCAATGAGTGGTTGAGACAGCCCATAGATAATAAAACTCAATGTTGAAATAAGAGAAATCGTTCCTCTATCCATTGAGAAATCTGTTTCCCAAGGCTCAACAAAAGCTCCAAATGAAAGCCGAACACCTTGAACGGCTAAAAAGGTCAAAAATGTAACAAAAACAATAATCCAAGCGTAATGAAATGTTCTTTTCATATATTCCCCTCAACTAAAAGTAATTATTTTTTTCTTAGCTCTAAATCCCAGCGTTCTTCTATCAAAGTAGCTCCCCACAAGGATTTTTTCTCTTGCACTTCCTTTATTTCAAACCCAAATTTTTTATAGAGTGGTCTAGCTGTCACCATATCACTAACGGTCCAAAGAAAAAGGCGTTCATAATCACGTTCTTTACAGTATTGAACTAGAGAGCTAATAAGTTGACTCCCTATTCCTTTTTTGTGAAATGACGGATTTACTAAGAACCATCTTAACTGTCCTATCTTATTGCCATCATTCACTAAGCCAATACAGCCTGCAAACTCGCGATTTATTTCTGCTATCCAGATTCTTTCTATATCAGCATTAAAAGTATCCTGGAGATATGCTAAAAAGCTGTCATCCCATTTATGTACTTGATTATAAAATAGCCATTGTTGTTCAATCATGTTGTTAATATCATCAGAGGTATAATAGCTTCTAACAGAAACAGCTTCTTCGTCTTTTTCTTTAAATGACGTAGAAAGAATTTCTTGTATGGTATTCATTGAGGCTACAAGCTTTTGTTGTTGATCATGGTCCAAGCTTCCGAGAATATATTCTACTTGCTGATTAGCTTTTTTCTCCAACTCTTTGTAAATCAATTCCCCATGACTGGTTACATATAAAAGATGATTACGTCCATCATCTTTACACTTTTGCTTATAAATCATCTTTTCTTTTTCGAATTTTTTGATAATTCTACTTACATAACCGCCATCTAAGTCTAATCTTTCTTGAATGTTTTTAGCTGTACAATTATTGGTGTTATAAATTTCAAATAGAATACGGGTTTCTGTTAAAGAAAACGGACTGTCATAGATATGTTCATTTAAAAAGCCCAAAACATCTGTGTAAAACCGGTTAAATTTCCTAAATTCAAGACCACACTTACTCTGTACATCAATCATATTGACACCTCTTTTAAATAATATAAACGTAATTATTTACCAATTCTAACCTCAACACTTGCCTAAGTCAACTATTATTCTTCGATTGTATTCTTTTAAAAAAAGAATACAATATACAAACTTACCCGACTTAAGTAGAAAAAGGTAATCTATTAATAAAGTATAAGCGACAAGAATAGATAAGTTATGTTAACTGGTCACAAATATTATGAAGCACTAGAGAAACCTTAATTATATTGCTCTCTCCTCTAAAGGTGGTATAATATGGATGATTGTATCAGTGAAAGGGGAAAAAGAGATGAACAAACTTGTATTCAAGCAATTTGAAATCGGAAGAGAGTACTTCCTCAAAATCATAGGAGCTGTTTCGGAGGATCAAACTGATGTGCAGCCAGATGGTTTTAACAACACAATTCATTGGCATACAGGTCACGTTTTGACAGTTACAGAACAAACTATGTTTGGTTTTCCTCATGCAACAACCCATCTTCCAGCAAACTATATGGAATTGTTCGGAAATGGTACGAAACCTGCCGATTGGACGGGGGATGTACCTACTATGGATGAGCTTATGATACAGTTAAAAGATCAATTGGCTCGTATTCAGCAAATTCCTGCTGAACAGTTAAACAATACCTTGGAAAAGCCATTTCTAGGATGTAAAACCTTTGGAGAGCTGGCGGGTGTTACACTGATGCATGAAGCAACTCATATGGGACAGATTCAGGCAATGAAGCGAATAATTGAACATGTGGGTGTGAAAAATTGAATTTGACAAGATGATATAATAAAGTTATCGACAAGTATAGCCATTTTCTCCTTTTCTTTAGGTTAAAAAGAGAGGGTGGGGTTCACGTTATTACCTTGTATTAGATAGATTTTATAAGATGTTTTCTTCAACTACTGGCTAGTCGCAGTAGTTTTTTCTCTTTTTAAGATGAATACAAAGCTAATATAATCACAATTATAGGAAATTATTTATAAATTCACAAAAAAACAAGTCTCTCTCCATTGGAGAAAGACTTGTTTTTTATAGCTATAATTTATTTATAGTTAAAAGTTCAGTAGCTGCAGGAACAAAGCGAAACGTTGTATCTATGTTTTAACTACAGTATTTTCGTTATTTAAAGTTTCTAATAATTTATCTAAATAAGGATATCGTTCATTTTCCTAGAATAATCCTAACGCATAATCAACTGCTGCTTGTGCATGTATTTCTGTTGTATCAAATATAGGTATTGAGATATCATTCTGATTAATCAGTAAGGAAATTTCGGTACACCCTAATATAACTCCTTCTATTCCATCGTTGATTAAACCATTTATAATTTTTTGATACGCACTTTTGGAATCTGCTTCAATCTTCCCTAAACATAATTCTCTGTAAATGATATCATGTACAACTTGACGCTCTTCCTCACTCGGAATATTAACTTCAAGATTATAATTAGCGATAAGCCGACCTTTATAAAAATCCTCTTCCATTGTAAACTTTGTTCCAAGCAATCCTATTCTACTAATCCCTTGATCTTTTATTTTCATAGCCGTAGCATCTGCAATATGTAAGATGGGAATGCTAATATGTTGCTGAATCTCAGTTGCCATTTTATGCATGGTATTTGTACAGATAATTAAAAAGTCGGCTCCACCTTTTTCGATGTATTGAGCTCCTTTAATCATTAATTCTGTTGCTTCTTCCCATCTATCATTATGTTGTAATTTTTTTATTTCTTCGAAGTCCACAGAATACATCACACTTTTAGCAGAGTGATGGCCCCCTAACTTTCTATTTACTGTTTGATTAATAATTCTGTAGTATTCACTTGATGATTCCCAACTCATTCCACCTAATAAGCCTATTGTTTTCAATTCATCCAACCTCCCGTATAGGAAATATTACCATAAGATAGACTTTTTCAGCAGGAATATCATATAAAAAGTTAGTTACCATAATGGATTTTATAGGCACTCTTCTCAAAAAAATAAAGCTCACCTAACAAAATTGTAAGTCCATCTTACATTATTGTTAGGTGAGCTTTATTAAATTTCGTATTATAATTAATTGTAGAAAATATTTACAATTAATTAAGGGAATGAAATATATTGAAGGTTAAAAAACACAATCAACCTATTATTATGTTTGATGGGATATGTAACGTATGTAATCATTGGGTTCAATTTGTTATAAAAAGGGATCCCAAAGGCATATTTAAATTTTTGTCTCTCCAATCAGATTTAGCATGCTCATTAATAACAGATCACAATCTGAATAATAAGCAATTGGATTCCATTATCTTAATTGATAAAGATCAAATATATACTGAATCTACAGCAATCTTACATATCATAAATAAGCTTACCGGACCTATAAGGTTCTTCGTTCTCTTTTGGATAATACCTAAAAAAATCAGAGATAAAGTGTACCGTTTTATTGCAAAGAACCGATATCGATTCTTTGGGAAAAAAGAAAGTTGTCTCGTTCCTAGTAAAGAAATACAAAATAGGTTTATTAAAACGGAAACAGAAAGTGGGAAAACCGATGAATAGAAATACATTTCTAAAAAAGCTTAGAATGACGATTATTACTACTTTTAGATGGTCTTTAGCATTAACTTTCTTGATTTACGGCATTGCCAAAATCTATCCAGGTCAGTTTTCTACTGGCGACTTTATATATGACTCGACAAAGGACTCAGCAATGCAATTAGCATGGCATTTCTTTGGATATTCGGATACATATAATCTTTTTATTGCTTTTGGAGAAATAACAGCAGCCTTACTATTAGTAATTCCAAAGACAGCAACTTTGGGGAACATTATTTACTTACCTATCACAGTAAATATTACTATTCTTGACTTTTGTTTTGAGATACCAGCTCGTTCTGTTACTACCCTATTAACTTGTATGAGTATAGCCTTGCTTTTCTTTGAATATAAAAAATTAAAGAGAGTGTTTTTTGACTCGCCAGTAGCAGCTGAAACGTCTATCCCAACAAACCTTATAAAAAAGAAGGTGAACATACAATGATTGTACTACCTATTATGTTTGTCAGTTTGGGGATTTCTGCTTTTTACTATTTTATTATTAAAAAAGAAGCTTGAGATGAATACAATATACAGATCAGTTAACATAATCACCATTATCGAAACAAAAAAATACTGATACTTTAGGGGGAAGATTTATATGGCAGAAAGGCAAGTTGGAACAGTTAAGTGGTTCAATCATGAGAAAGGATTTGGCTTTATTACACCAGAAAATGGACCTGATCTTTTTGTCCATTTTACAGCTATTGAACGGGCTAAAGGGACTGAAGGGGTTGTTATTAAAAGCTTAAAAGAAGGGCAAAAGGTTACTTTTGTAGTAGTGAATGGCCAAAGAGGTATGCAAGCAGAAATGGTACGGGTCCTAGGCTAATATCTTAAGGAAATTATTACACAGTAAAAAATGTATATCATATGCAAAATTAGTTAACATAATCACAGATATCGGAAGCAATCCCTTGAAGACTGACACTATAAATTATATAAAAACTGGAACTGTTAAGAGTTTCAGTTTCTTTTTATACTCAAAGTAGATTAAAAAAATACCAACTACAAAGAATTGAAGGAGGAATACATATGGTAATTGAATATAAAGTTAATGCTTCAATAAATGCAAAAGAAGTAGCAGATGTTTTTAAATCATCTGGTATTAAAAGACCTGTTAATGAATTAGGACGAATTGAGCGTATGATTAAAAACTCAGATATCAATCTTACAGCATGGGATAACCAACAGCTCGTAGGAATTGCTAGGGCCATTACTGATTATAGTTATTGCTGCTACTTATCCGATTTAGCTATTCATAAAGACTATCAAAATAAAGGAATTGGTAAAGAACTCGTTCAACGTTTACAAGATATATTAGGAGAAGAAGTTGCATTAATATTATTAGCTTCTTCAGTAGCAATGGATTATTATCCTCATATTGGATTTGAAAAGTCAGAGAATGCATTTCGCATTCCTCGAAAACAATGAATTAAAACATCATAACCAGAGCAAACTACTCAAGACGCTCTGTAACGTCAGCTAAACATTGATTACCATTCATGAAACAGAAAAAACACTGATTAGGCCCAGTGTTTTTTCTGTTTTTAAGCTGTATATGCTATACATCACTAGTTAACATAATGTCTCTTTCCGGTACACATCAAAAAACCAATCCATTGGGAGACAATGGATTGGTAAAGGGGTCCTTTTCTTCTTTATGCAGCTCTTTATACATCCTTGATATTACTGGTTTGTCCCAAGATCCAGGTGGAAGGAGAATGCATAAAGAGTCTGCTTTTTATACATATGCTCAAGGTTGTCCTATATTGCCTTATTTATAAATATGTTGTACAATTATTCAGACTTTTTTTATGAATTGAAGCATACAAATTCCCTAAAAGCTATCCGTCCTGCAACGATGGGGTAGCTTTCTTTTTTTACA